>NZ_JBJDPC010000003.1:0-640279 GCF_044901345.1 Qipengyuania sp. NPDC077563
TCGGCTTGGTTACTGGTTTCCGGAGCCTTAAAACCCCCGGACCAGGCGCCGTCGCCCACATGTCCCTTCATCAAAAACTAACAATGTCAAAGAACTCACCAGACAGTAAAACCGGACAGCTAATCACTCCCCGATTTACACCGGGGGACCGGCTATCCGTCTATGTTGGCGACCAACCCAGCGTCCGGTAGAAACCGTCAGCGCCGCGTCGGTGAGGGCCATCTAGGCCCCACCCAGGATTCAGTCAATGGGTTTTTAAAAGTTTTTTGAACTTTTTTGGAACCGACCGTTTCCGCTACATTTCTGCCTTTCCCAAATGGTGACCGGCGCCAAATTTTCAAGGGCTCCACAATCCATCTTTCGATCAGGCCGACATTAGTATTGGCAATTGGTTCCGTGCGCAGGTTTCGCGGACTGCCTGATGGCTTGGCTACAGCCAGTGCAGAAACTGGAATATCACGGCCTACCCAGGTTACTGCCTCCTTCTTCCAATTGCATCCGGTGTTGTCCGCGGTGTTTTGTGGACTTTCGATTACCCATCAAATCTAAGCGCAACGGACCACTCGGTCTGCGTCTTCCATCCTAGCCGCTCCGCTTCCTGACCTTGCCCCGAGCAGTCCCGCATCCCAAATAACGGCGCATGCCGCCCAATACGATCACCTCCGACCAGCGTCCGGACGCCGATAGCTGGAAGACGCTGAAACGCTTTCTTCCCTATCTCTGGCCGAAAGAGCATCCCGACCTGAGGCGGCGTATCGCGATTGCCATGGGGCTGGTGCTCCTAGCAAAGGCCACCACCCTTGCACTTCCCTACGCATACAAGAAGGCAGTCGATGCGATGACCACGCCCGCGAACGAGGCGGCGATGGTGGCGATCGCGTTCGTTGTGGCTTACGCCGCCGGGAGGCTCGCCAGTGTGGTCTTCGATAACACACGCAATATCGTTTTCGAACGAGTTGGCCAGGAAGCCACCCGCCATCTGGCGGAGGACACCTTCGCAAGATTGCATAATCTCTCGCTGAGATTTCATCTTTCGCGTCGTACGGGAGAAGTCACTAAAACGATCGAGCGTGGCACGAAAAGCATCGACTCGATGCTTTATTTTCTGCTGTTCAATATCGCTCCAACCGTGATCGAGCTCGTGGCTGTCGCGGTTATCTTCTATCTGAATTTCGGATGGGAACTTGTGGCGGCAACGGGGATGACCGTCATCACCTACATTGCCGTCACTCGCTGGATCACAGAGTGGCGGACGAAGCTGCGCAGGCAGATGAATGATCTCGACGGTCAGGCTCTGTCGCGAGCAGTGGACAGCCTGCTTAATTATGAAACGGTAAAATATTTCGGCGCCGAGAAGCGGGAACGGGACCGCTATGGCCGCGCGGCGCGCTCTTATGCCGAGGCCGCCATCAAGAGCGAAAACTCGCTCGGCATGCTCAATATGGTGCAGGCCCTGATCATGAATCTGCTCATGGGCGGAGCCATGGCCTACACTGTATGGGGCTGGAGCAAGGGGCAACTCACGACCGGCGATCTGGTGTTCGTAAACACCTACCTCAACCAACTCTTCCGCCCGCTCGATATGCTGGGCTGGGTCTATCGCACGATCCGGCAGGGGATCATCGACATGGCCGACATGTTCAACCTCATCGATACCCCGGTCGAAGTGGCGGACAAGCCGGGCGCGCCCGCCCTTGTCGTCAAACGCCCGACTATCACCTTCGATCACGTGCACTTCGGGTACGAACCGGACAGGACCATCCTCCATGGCCTCACATTCGAGGTGCCCGCGGGCAGCAATGTTGCCATTGTGGGACCTTCCGGAGCGGGCAAGAGCACCATCGCCCGCCTGCTCTTCCGCTTTTACGACCCCCAACGCGGCCGCATTCTGATCGACGGGCAGGATATCGCGGGCGTCACTCAGCAGAGCCTGCGCTCGCATATCGGCATAGTCCCGCAGGACAGCGTGCTGTTCAACGACACGGTCGGCTACAACATTGCCTATGGCCGAGAAGGCGCGGATCACAACGACATAGTAGCAGCAGCCGATGCCGCCGCGATCTTGCCGTTCATTGAACGATTACCGGACGGTTTCGATACAGAAGTGGGGGAACGCGGTCTCAAACTGTCCGGCGGAGAAAAACAGCGCGTTGCAATCGCCCGAACTCTAGTCAAGGATCCACCCATCCTGCTTCTCGACGAAGCCACCAGCGCCTTGGACAGCCGGACCGAACAGGACATTCTTCGTACGCTGAAGCGTGTCAGCGAGCACCGAACCACACTTGCAATCGCGCACCGTCTTTCGACTATCGCAGATGCGGACCGTATCCTGGTGCTGGACCATGGGCGCCTCGCCGAAATCGGCACCCATGTTGAACTGCTCCGCAAGGGCGAACTTTATGCCGAGATGTGGGCTCGCCAGCAGGCGGAGCAAAGCGAGGACGAAGGCGCGCTTGCCTAATCGCGGCGACGCTATCGGGCACCAGGGTTGTGCTGCATTGCACAATTGCTAAAGGGGCACGCAGTTTTTCGGCGCAACCGCGCCTTTCCTCCAATGCTGGATAGACAACATGCCTGATCTCGGCGCGATCAAACGCGACTGGTTTTCCAACATCCGTGCGGACGTTCTTGCCGGGATCGTCGTGGCGCTTGCTTTGATACCCGAAGCGATAGGTTTCTCGATCATTGCAGGGGTGGACCCGCGCGTCGGCCTTTATGCCTCAGTCGCGATCGCGATGGTCATTGCATTCACAGGCGGCCGGCCCGGCATGATCAGCGCCGCGACAGCCGCCGTGGCCGTAGTCGTGGTCCCTCTCGTGCGCGATTACGGCGTGGAATATCTCTTAGCTGCGACCATTCTCATGGGTGTGTTTCAAGGCATCGCTGCCCTGTTGCGCCTCGATCTTCTCATGCGTTTCGTTTCACGCTCGGTAATTACCGGGTTCGTAAACGCTCTGGCCATTCTTATTTTCACCGCCCAACTGCCGCAATTGACCAATGTCGGATGGGAAACCTACGCAATGGTCGCTGCCGCTCTGGCGATCATCTATCTTTTCCCCAAAGTGACGACGGCGGTCCCCAGTCCGCTGGTGGCCATCATCGTTCTGACGGCACTCAGCATCTGGATCAACGCACCGGTATACACTGTGGCTGACATGGGGGAATTGCCAGAGGGCCTTCCTTATTTCGTGCTTCCGGACGTACCGCTAACTTGGGAAACACTGGCGATCATCGCCCCTTACTCGGCCACGATGGCGGCCGTCGGCCTCTTGGAATCCTTGCTGACTGCACAGATCGTCGACGACATGACCCATACCGGTTCCGACAAGCGGAGGGAAAGTGCCGGCCAAGGGGTGGCAAACGTCGTTGCGGCATTCTTCGGCGGGATGGGCGGATGCGCAATGATCGGCCAGTCGGTCATCAACGTGACCAGCGGTGGGCGCGGGCGCCTTTCGACCTTCACTGCTGGTCTGGCCCTGCTCATCCTTTTGGCTGTTTTGGGCAATTTGGTGGGCCAGGTTCCCATGCCCGCTCTGGTAGGGATCATGATCATGGTGTCCATCGGGACCTTCTCCTGGAATTCCATACCCAATCTCTCCAAGCATCCCTGGCAGTCCAGCGTGGTCATGCTGACGACGGTCGTAGTGGTTGTGGCAACGCATAATCTGGCGCTTGGCGTCCTTGCGGGCGTCCTGCTCTCCGGAGTGTTCTTCACCCACAAGGTTATGACGATGTTCGAAGTCGTTCGCGAACGGGATGGCAATACCGCTGTCTATCGCGCCAAGGGCCAGATCTTCTACGCCAGCGTCGAACGTTTCGAGGCCGCGTTCGGCCCTGAAAGTACTCAGCCCGATCCCGCCGACCATGTGATAATAGACGTGCGTGAGGCTCACTTCTGGGATATTTCGGCTGTCGGAGCACTCGACAAGGTAGTGGAACGGATGCGCCGCAACGGCCGCAGCGTTCAAGTTCGTGGCTTGAACAGGGCAAGCAGCGACCTTGTCGACAAGTTTGCTCTGACCGACAAGACAGGTGTCGAAATCGGACTGGCACCTCATCCCTGATCGGGTGGCACCTCAAGTCTTTCCAGCAGATCCAAGGCTTCGTGGGCACGCGCTGCGGGAATAAAAGCATGATCGTGATAAAAAGCTGCGACCATGTTGCACGCGATGCCCGCTTCGGCGAGTTCGGTCGCCACTTTGGCGGTGAGGCCGACCTCCTCGAGATCGGAGTGAACCATTAGGGATATCCTGCCGAAATCCGGGCCGCCAATTCCCAGCTCATCAGCCACATCGACGGGGACGATTGCTGTCACCCCTTCGTCTTCCCGAAATGTCCCGATTGCCGCACCTAAGAGCTGAACGGCATTGACGGAATTGAGCAGGACAAACCGCCAAGTTTGCTCGTCCAACTTGGGTTTTAACCAGGAGGTCATTGAAACGAGCGTGATCCCACGTTCATCCGGCCACCAAATCGGTCTCGATCCTGTCCAGAAAAGCATCGGTCGACCAGTCCACTTGGTCCATTATGATGTCGGGCTCGTAAAATTCTCCCCACGCGCGCGACCGTCCGATATAGACTTTGTTCGGTATCACAAGCTGTCCAGGACCTGCCGGAAGCGGAACAGTGCGCACTTCCATGTAGGTTGAGTCCGCGGAAGTGGGTGCACCGATAAGCTTCGTGTTATCGAACCGGATGAAGACATCGTTCGCATCGAGGCATGCACTGGCGCACAGTCCCCAATTGATCACATAAACTGGCACCGTGAAATCGGTCGGTGTTGGCGCTTCGCTACCTGTTTCGACGGGCGCCTGATCTTGGGTTTCCCGCCACAGCGGCTGGCCGGCATTATATGCTGCGGACATGCTCTCGGTGGTCGCCGCCAACCAGTCGGCGATTTCGAGCTCGCCATTTTCTCGAAATTCGATTTCCGCTTCTTTCAGATACGCAATCGTATCAGGACTCGTACGCCAGTCGATAGCCTCGCTCTGATGAGAACGAGACTGAAGGGCGCTTTTACCCCATAGTATCGAAGCCAGCCTGCGCGACCATTCCGACGACCCGCCGTTGTTTCCACGCAGATCCAATACCACGGCTCTCGCCCTCAGGAGTTCTTCTCTCCTCCTCTCGACCGCTGAATAGAGCGCTGCGTATTGCGTACGCACGTCATCGCCGGGATCGAAATCTCCTAATCCGATCACGAAAATCCCGTCGCGAGGTTCACTGAGGATAGTCGGTTCTGCAGCAGGGAAAACGCTCTCTCCGTAGAAATCGCGCTGTTCTTCGGTAGCGGCGGACCAATCCAGGGCCTGTGTCAGCTTCTCGCCATCCGCTAACGAAAACGTGCATTTGCGAGGATGGCTGCTCGAGAGCTCGCCGATCGAATAGAATAGCTGTGAGGGGCGAACCCACCATTGGCCGGCTTCATTCGGACGAAAATTACGGACCAGTAGCCGGTCCGTCAGGAATTCCCTGATCGGCGTGCCATCGCATTCAGTGATTTCGCTGCCATTCAACATTGCAGTCGGATCTGGCGTGCTGGCGATGAGACGGTCACCGCGCCAAAGGGCGACAAAACCCGGCCAATATCGCGGCGCGTCCGAGGGGACGGGTGGAGAGAAGGCTTGAGCCTGCGCATGGCCATCCGACAGGATCGAGCTGAAACTGGCCAAGGCCAAAGCATAGCCAGACTGATCTTCAGCCTTTTTCGCAGCGGCCAGTCCGGCGGACCTTGCTTCGCCAAGCTGCTTGAGAAAACCGGGATTGGCGAGGTCATAGATGCCAGGATGGTTTTCTACAAACTCGCGATAGGCGGCGAGAACGTCCGTACCCGCAGCTTCGGACCAGTCATTTGCCGTCCAATTCGCATATTCTTCTGGCGCGCTATCCTGTGCACTGACCTGCGATGAAATCATGGCTGCGAACAATGCAGCCACCATGAACTTTCTCACTATTTATCCTCCAACCCACGAACACCTTGGCCGGAGAGTAGAATCATCCGGTCAAGGTGACGTTCGTCAGAGAATATACTTGGAAAGGTCCGTGTCGCCAGAAAGATCGTCAAGGCGTTCGCGGACATAGTCCGCGTTTATGGTTATCGTTTCGCCCCTGTGCTCCTCGGCTTCGAAGCTGATGTCTTCCAGCAAGCGCTCCATAACAGTCTGGAGACGACGCGCGCCGATGTTCTCGACGCTCTCGTTCACGCGAGCGGCAATCTTTGCGACCTCGGCAATCGCATCATCGGTGATTTCGAGCATGACGTCTTCCGTCCCGATCAGCGCCTTATACTGCTGTACGAGGTTCGCGCGCGTCTCGGTGAGGATGCGGACGAAGTCTTCCTCTGTCAGCGCGCGCAGTTCGACCCGGATTGGCAAGCGGCCCTGCAATTCAGGCAGCATGTCCGATGGTTTCGATACGTGGAACGCGCCGCTGGCGATGAAGAGTACATGGTCGGTCTTCATCGGACCGTATTTGGTGGCAACTGTCGTGCCTTCGATGAGCGGTAGAAGATCGCGCTGGACGCCTTCACGGCTGACCGATCCGCCGCGGACGTCGCTCACCGCGATCTTGTCGATCTCGTCGAGAAACACGATGCCGTTGGTCTCGGCATTTTCCAGCGCCACGCGGTTCACGTCGTCCTGGTCCATGCGTTTTTCAGCCTCTTCCTCAACCAGGCGATCCCACGCATCGGGAACTTTCAACTTGCGCCGCTTGAGGTTGGACTTGCCCATCGCCTTGCCGAGCATGTCTGACAGGTCGATCATGCCGACATTGCCGGGCATGCCAGGTATCTCCATGTTGGATTGCGGCTGGTCCTTCACCTCGATCTCGACCTCGGTGTCGTTCATCGCATTTTCGACAATCCGCTGGCGAAAGGCTTCTCTCGTGGCCTCGCTGGCATTCTCGCCGACGAGCGCGTTGAGCAAACGCTCCATCGCTGCATGGCTGGCGGTTTCACGAACCGCTTCGCGGCGGCGGTCCTTTTCTAGGCGGATAGCTTCTTCGGCCAGGTCTCGGGCGATCTGTTCTACATCGCGGCCGACATATCCCACCTCGGTGAACTTGGTCGCCTCCACCTTCACGAACGGGGCTTCGGCCAGCTTGGCGAGACGGCGGCTAATCTCCGTCTTGCCGCAACCGGTGGGTCCGATCATGAGGATGTTCTTCGGCGTCACCTCATCGCGCAAATTACGGTCAAGCCGCTGACGGCGCCACCGATTGCGCAGGGCGACCGCGACGGCGCGCTTGGCTTCCTTCTGGCCGATGATGTGTTCATCGAGAGCTGCGACGATCGCTTTGGGGGTCAGATTTTCGATCAAGCTATCTTATCCAATTTCACGCATAGGAGGGACGGCAGTGCAGGATTGGCCTGGAGGGATTCCTCAGACCTCTTCGACTGTGACATTGCCGTTGGTGAAGACGCAGATGTCCGCGGCGACCTGCATGGCCTTGCGGGCGATCACTTCGGGATCGTCTTCATATTCGGCGATGGCCTTGGCGGCGGCAAGCGCGTAGTTTCCGCCCGAGCCGATGGCCGTAATGCCCGCTTCGGGTTCCAGCACATCGCCATTGCCGGTGAGGACGAGGAGGTTGTCCTTGTCCGCCACGATCATCAGCGCTTCCAGATTGCGCAGATATTTGTCGGTGCGCCAGTCCTTGGTCAGTTCCACCGCAGCCCGCAGCAACTGCCCGTTATACTGCTCGAGCTTCTTTTCGAGCCGTTCGAACAGGGTGAAGGCATCGGCCGTGGCGCCGGCAAATCCGGCGACGACCTTGCCGCCTTCGCCGATCCGGCGGACCTTGCGGGCATTAGGCTTCATCACGGTATTGCCCATGGACACTTGCCCGTCGCCGGCGACGACGATGCGGTTGCCCTTGCGGACGCCGATGATGGTTGTTCCGTGCCACTGGACGAGGCCGTGGCGATTGTCCTGATCACTCATGCCGCGCGATATGGGGTGCGCGGCAGAGGGGTCAAGGCGACGCGGTAAAGCCTGACGTCAGCGTCCCGGACCGCCCGGACCGGTGCCGCCGAGGCCCGGCTGGCCGACCGTACCGATATTGCCGAACAGATCTTCGAGGAAGCCCCGCTCGCGGCCCAGCGTGGGCGTTTCGGCACCATCGGGCGTGAGATAGACCACGTCTTCGATACCCGTGCGATCCGCCGAGAGGACATCGCCATCAGGGCCGAACTTCACGGCCAGCACCTGGTGGGCCTCGACCCGCGGGCGCACGAAGGGTTTCCGGCCCGTGGTGGACGACACGTAATACCAGGTCGGATCGCCGAACTGGCTGGTGAAAGTCGGGCGGCCCAGCGTCATTTCGACGCTGCGCTGGTTGTCGATTCCCGGCTGGACCGAATTCAGCAGCACCGAATCGATGACATAACCGCGGTTCTCCCGGATCGACGAGCAAGCCCCAAGGGAGAGGCCGGCTGCAACCAGTGCGGACGTGGCAAGGATTTTCGTGGTCCTCATGGGAACTGCTTTACTCCGTTTCCGAGGCGCTTGGCCTGCTGGCCTGCGCGCCCTATATGCGCGAGCGAGGCCCTAAACCGCCGCGCGCGTCCATGCAACTTGGCTTTGCGTGCAACAGGGGATGGGCCTGCCCGCGGCGGTTTGAATTGCCGCTGAACGATTTCGCAAAACGAGACCCGATTCATGTCCTTCCTCACCCGCCTTTTCGGCACGCAGCCCGACCCGCGCGAAGAGTGGCGCCCGCTGTGGCACACGATCGTGGAACAGGCGCGCGAACCCGACTGGTATCGCATGTGCGGCGTGGCCGACACGCTGGAAGGCCGGTTCGACATGGTCACGCTGGTCCTCAGCCTGGTGCTCCTGCGGATGGAGGCGGACAAGGATCTGGCCCCGCACACGGCGCTGGTAACCGAGCTTTTCGTGGAGGATATGGAAGGCCAGCTGCGCGAAGCCGGGATCGGCGATCCCACCGTGGGCAAGAATATCGGCAATCTGATGAGCAGCATGGGCGGCCGCCTCGGCAGCTATCGCACAGCGCTGGGCAATGAAGATCGCGCCGCCCTGGCCGAAGCCCTCAGGCGCAATGTGACCATGGCACAGGAAGATGAAAGCTACGCGCTGGCCGAACGGATGATCCGCCTGCACAAACGGCTGGGACGGACAAGCGCCGACCAGCTGCGCGCCGGGGAGATTGCGGCATGAGCGGGCAGGACAACGAACTGGTCCGGCTGGTTAAGCCGCGCGCCCTTCCTGCCGGAGAGATGAGCGTAGAGGCGAGCGACACCGAACGCAGCGCGCTTGCCCGCCGGTTTTCGGTTACCGCCATCCACCGGCTCACCGCGACGGTCGAATTCGGCGAGAAGGATGAGGCAGTCCTCGCCAATGGCACCTTGTCGGCCCGGATCGAGCAACCCTGCGCGGTCACGCGCGAGGATATTACCTACGATATTTCCGAAAGCTTCGCGCTCCGTTTCGTGCCTACCGGAACCATGGCGGATTACGAGGAGGACGAGGAATTCGAACTGACCGAGGAAGATCTGGACGAGATCGAATATGAAGGCGAGACCTTCGATCTCGGCGAAGCGATCGCACAGGAACTCGGCCTTGCCATCGACCCTTATCGCGAAGGCCCGGGCGCCGAGGAAAGGCGCGCCGAAGCTGGCATCGAAAGCGACGAGGAACGCGCCCCCAGCGGGCCGCTCGCCGAAGCCCTGTCGGCGCTGAAAAAAGGCTGAGCGGTGGACGAGGTTTCGCTCCGCCCCATTGGCGATGCCAGCGAAATGCGAGACCTTGCCGCGGCGCTCGCTGCCAGCGGCTTACCTCATGACGACCTTTCGGAACCGGGCCGCCAGTTTTACAGTATCCGCCGCGCAGATCGCCAGCTCGGCTTTATCGGTGTCGAGGGAAGTGGGAGCGACCGTATGCTAAGATCATTTGTCATCCCGCCGGATCACCGTGCCGCAGGAGTAGGCAGCAGAGCCCTCGCCGTTCTGGAAAACCGGGTCCGGGAAAACAATGCCAAACGGCTGCATCTCTTGACCACAACGGCCGCAAAGTTCTTTCGCAGACACGGTTACCAGCCTGCCAGCCGAGACGAAGCTCCCGATACCATTGCCCGTTCGCGGGAGTTTACGATGCTCTGCTCGGCGAGTGCCGAATACCTTGTGAAGAACTTGTGATAAGTCCGACACAAAGACGGCTTATACTCCGTCCAACCGGTCAAAGAGATACGTGGCCCTGATGCCAGTCGAGCGCTTCCGCTCGCTTTATTGGGTATGCTACCCCCGATAGCGTTGAACGGAAAATTTTAGATATGCTCTGACAAGGCCTGCTTCTATCGTGAAATTGCGTGAAAAGCCTGCGGGATATCGGCAAGGCTCAACAGGCCTCGCCCCCAGCTGTCCCAATATCGTCTCATTGTCACCGAACCGACCATTCTCCGTCACGGTGGGGTAACCGGCCCACATCATACGCCGCCCGACTGACTGGGATCGTCGGAGGGACATGATGAAAAGACTGACACTGGCAGTCCTGCTGGCTGCGGGCGCCGCGATGCCGGCAGATTCGCAGAGCGGAAGCAGCGGCTATCTCGAACCTGAGGATCGCCCGAATCTCGTGGAGATCTTGCCGCCGCCCCCGGAGCCGGGATCGCCGCGCGCGCTATCCGACCGGGCAATCTATCGTGAAAGCCGCGAGATGAAGGACAGCCCGCGCTGGGACCTCGCCACGCGTGACGTCACCGGCGGCATGCTCGATCATTTTTCCTGCGCCCTGGGCGCCACGCTGGAAGAGGACGACGTACCGGCGCTGAGCCGCCTGCTCGACCGGGCGGGCAACGACCGGCGAGTGGTTGGCGATGCCAAAAAGCATTACCAGACGGCGCGGCCCTGGCTCGATAACGATCTGCCGATCTGCGAGCCGCGCACCGAGCATCTGGCCGGAAATGGCGATTATCCTTCCGGTCATGCCGCGCACGGCCAGCACGTCGCCATGATCCTGGCCGCGCTGGCTCCGGATCGTGTCACGCAATTGCTCGCCCGGGGGCGGGAATTCGGGGAGAGCCGCTGGATTTGCGGGTCGCACAGTCAGAGCGCCGCCGAAGCGGGCACGCTGGCCGGAGCGGTGATCTTCGCGGCTGAAATGAACTCCGAGGAATTCCGGCAGGATCTTGAGGTCGCCCGCAAGGAGCTTCGTGCTGCCCGCGCTGCGGCTGATGCGCCGAAAAACTGCACCAAATCCTAAAAACAGATCACCGCCGCACCCACGCAGGGCGAGCGGGACGAACGCACATTCGGGAGGGGACGCGGGCTGCGCCGGGCGCTGTCCGTCTCACCATGAAGGGATCATCTACATGACAAGAAATTCCAGCGTCACGGCGCGCAAGTCCATTCTCCTCGCCAGTGCGGCAGCAGCGGCCTTTCTGGCCATACCCGCCGCAGCCCAGACGGCTCAGGAAGGAGCCGATCAGACAACTTCGGATGACGCGGGCGAAGGCGACGTTATCGTCGTCAGCGGGTACCGGGAGTCGCTCGAACGCGCGATCGACATCAAGCGCGACACCATCGGCTTTTCCGACTCCATCGTCGCCACCGACATCGCCGACTTTCCCGAGCAGAACCTTTCGGAAGCGCTGCAGCGCGTACCCGGCGTGACGATCGAACGTGACAAGGGCCTGG
The DNA here is from genome assembly GCF_044901345.1 of Qipengyuania sp. NPDC077563. NCBI lineage: Bacteria > Pseudomonadati > Pseudomonadota > Alphaproteobacteria > Sphingomonadales > Erythrobacteraceae > Qipengyuania > Qipengyuania sp. NPDC077563. The sequence goes on from NZ_JBJDPC010000003.1 coordinate 11,654, forward strand.
GAACCCGGGTGAACGTTCGCGGCCTTCCGACCGAATTTACCCATGTGCAGATCAACGATCTTGCAACCGCTTCGGGTTCGGGCGGGCGCGATGTCGAATTCGACATCTTCGCCTCCGAACTGGTGCAGACCGTCACGGTCTACAAATCGCCCACGGCAGCGCAGGAGGAGGGCGGAATCGCCGGGATCGTCGATATCCGCACTGCCCGCCCCTTCGATTTTTCCGGCTCGCGCATAGTTGGCTCCGTCGAAGGAGCCTACAATTCCATTTCGGAGGAAATCGATCCGCAGGCCTCGCTGCTGGTCAGCCAGACATGGGGGCCCTTCGGTGTTCTGCTGTCGGCAGCTTACGGCAAGCGGACCAATCGTACCGATTCAAATTCCGGCATAAACTTTCGGCCGATTTCGCGCTGGACCGATCGCGGAAACGCGCAAACGGATCAGGCAATTGCGGTTCTGGAACGCGACGCCGGCATCATTCTCGACCCGGCGGACGACGACCAGACGAGCCGCATTGTGTTCCTCGATAAGGTCGGTGACCGCATCTACCTCAACGATCAGGAACGCCTCGGCTTCTCGGGTTCGCTCCAATACAAGCCCAGCGACGAGCTGAGCGTGACGTTTGACGCCTTTCTCGGCTCATACGATTCCACTGAAGATGAATATGACGCCGCAGCCTATTCCGCATCGAGCCGGTCGACGCTCGACGTCATTCACGATTACGACGATACGACGCTCGCCGATTATGGCATCGTGGTCCTGCGCGATGTATCCTACACCGCGACGCAGCACGAATTCCTGAGCAAGGAACGCGTCAACGAAACCAATTATCGTCAGTTCGGAGGCGAACTGAACTGGGCGCCCGGAAACTGGACCATCGACATGCTCGGCGGTTATTCGGGCGCCGATAAGTCCAGCGATTATGCCAATCTCAAGCATGTCGCCTATGCGCCCTCCCGCACGCGCTACACGGAGACCGGAGGCGAAACGATCCCGAGCGACGACCCGGCATCCTTCGATATGTACAATTCGCCCTCGTCCTATTTGTTCGAGGCCTATGAGACGACCTATGAGGAGATCTCGGACGACAAATATGCCGCGCAGATCGACATCGGTCGCAGCTTCGATCGCGGCAGCCTGCTGGGCCTGAGTTCGGTGCACATCGGTGCGCGCTATACCGACAAGACCAAAGAGAGGAATTACGGCGAGGAGAAGATACAGGGCCCCACGCCGGGGGATAGCTCGTATGTCAACGAACGCACCCTTGCCGACAGCGATCTGATGGATGTCATCGATATCGTCGGCGGCAAGGACTATCAGGCCCGCGACCTGACGTGGCAGCAGATTTCCAATGGTTATGCCCGCGATTTCTTCCGGCCGGACGGCTTCCTCTCGCCCTTTGATGACGGGCAATTCTACCGGGTGAAGGAAAAGACCTGGGCTGCCTATGGCATGGTCAATTTCGATTTCGATCTCGGCTCAATGCCGGTGCTTCTCAATGCGGGCGCGCGGTATATCAAGACCGATATCCGGTCGTCGGGCTTCTTCCAGATCCAGAATTCCGATGGCACCACCGGCTACACGGACGAGCCGGTTTCGAGCGATGGCGACTATGACAAACTGCTGCCGGCTATAAACGCCACGATCGAGGTGACCGACGGCCTGATCCTGCGCGGTGCCGCATCGCAGACGCTGATCCGCCCGGCGCTCACCGATCTGGCCTACAAGCGGACCGCCAGCTTCAACGATTTCCGCTTCACGGATGGCAATCCGGGCCTGAAGCCGACTTATGCGGATCAATGGGAAGCAGGCGCAGAATATTACTTTGGCTCCGGCGGGCTGCTGGCGGCGTCCTATTTCTGGAAGAACATCGAAGGCGTGGTTCAGAACGAACTGACCGGCGTCGTGCGCGATGTGACTAAATATAACGCCAATGGCACGATCGACGGCGTTTACGATTTCGACGTCTATCAACCCGTCAATGCGGAAGGGTCATACGACGTCAGCGGCGTGGAACTGGTGGCAGTCCTCCCCTTTGGCATGTTCAGCCGCACTTTCGAAGGTTTCGGGGTGAACGCCAACGTCACTTTCCTGGACAGCTCGCTGACCGGGGAATCGGATATCGATGTCCCGACATCACCGGTCGGGCTGGCGGACAGCGTCTACAACATCACCGGCTTTTACGACCAAGGTCCATTCCAGGTCCGGGTGAGCTTCAATCGCAAGGGCGCCTATGTCGAGCGCATCGAGCGCAACATGTACCCCGTCTACCGCGACGCCTATGGCCAGTTCGACTTCTCGGCGAGCTATCAGATGACCCCGAGCTTGCGTGTCGAGCTTCAGGCTATCAACTTTACCGACGAGCCAACAACCGGTTACACGATCGATCCGTCCTTCCCGACGACTTACGAATTTTCCGGAAGTCGAATCAGCCTGGGTGTTCGCGCCCAGTTCTAACGTCCACTCGGTGCAATTTTGCATCTCGATCGGGATGCCAGCCAGCGTATAATACCACGACGAAACGGGCCGTCTGATATGTTCAGGCGGCCCGTTTCTTATTGTAAAAAGGAACGCTGCCGATTGTCCTTTGCCGGTTGAAAGACTAATTGCCGCGTTTATTTGAATTGCTTCACATTCAGCTCTGCGCAGTCGCTTGCTTGGATACTCAGGAAGAAACGCCGGCAGTAATGCATGAACCGGACGAAGGACTACAGGCGGTATTTCTGGCCAACCGTCAGGCATTGCTGCGTTTTCTCGAAGCGCGCGGGGCTCGCGGCGATGCCGAGGATGTGCTGCATGAGGTCTGGTTGAAGCTCGAGCGCAGCGCGCCGGGGCCGGTGGCATCACCCATGTCCTACCTCTATCGCATCGCCAACACCGTGATGATCGACCGCTTCCGCTCCGCGCGGCAGGCGCAATTGCGCGAGGCAGCCTGGTCGGAGGCGACGGGCGATCCGGAAGGCGGCGTCTCCGAAGCGCCATCGGCGGAGAGACTGGTTATCGGGCGGCAGATGGCGCTGCAGGTCGATGCCGCACTGGCGGACCTGCCCGAGCGCGCGCGGGAAATCTTCCAGCGCAGCCGGATCGCCGGCCAACCGCAGCGCGAGATCGCGCGCGACATGCGTATCAGCGTCAGCACGGTGGAAAGCGATTTGCGCAAGGTTTACCTCGTCCTCGCCCAGCTCAAGGAGCGGTTCGATGAGGAATGATCGCGAGGACTCCGTCCTAGGGACAGGAGCGATTTTGCATGGCGCATGATTCACGAATACTGGCCGAGGCGGCTGACTGGGCGATGCGGACGGCCGAGCCCGACTTCGCAGCATGGGACGACTTCACGCTGTGGCTGGAGCAATCGCCGGCGCATAACGCCGCCTATGATCACGCGGTGATGGCCGCCGAAACGGGCGCCGAGGCGCTGCGCCTGGCCCCGGCCAATGACGGTCCCTCGCCTGAAGATTCTGACACCCCGCGCCGGAATTACCGCTGGTATGGCGCGGCGCTGGCCGCCTGTGTCGCCCTGCTGTGTGCGCTGTGGTTGTGGCAGCCGGGCGCGGGCGAAGAAATTTACCGTACCGCTCCCGGCGAAACGCAGCTGGTGCAGCTAGGCGATGGCAGTTCGATCCTGCTCGGCGGTGACAGCGCGCTGACGCTGGAAAGTGATCAGACGCGTTATGCGCGTCTCGATCAGGGCCGTGCCTTGTTCCGCATCGAACATGACGAACGCGCGCCGTTTCATCTGGATGTCGGTTCCTCCACCCTGGTCGATGCGGGCACGGTGTTCGACGTAGCGATCCGGTCGGCCCAGATCCGCGTGGGCGTTTCCGAAGGCGCGGTGATCTACAATCCCGAACAGCAGAACCGGATGGTCAATCCCGGCCAGTTGCTGACCATCGCCCGCGCAGACGGGTCCTACCGCCTCGATCAGCTTTCCGCCGACCAGGTGGGCGAATGGCAGGACGGCCGCCTGACGTTCCGCGATGCATCTCTGGCAGACGTCGCGGCCGAAATCGCTGCCGCGACCGGGGTGGATTACCGGGTATCGCCCGGCAGCCGCGAGCGTCCGGTTTCAGGCAGCGTCCTGCTCGATCCTCTGAAATCGGATCCGGCAGTGCTCGGCGAATTGCTGGGCATCCGGGTCGACCGTGAAGAGACCGGCTGGGTCCTCCACTCCGAGTGACGATGCGGACCGGGCCTGCCTGCACGCTTGCCATGATTTGCGCGCTGGCATCGCCAGCTGCCGCAGAGGATATGGCCATTGATGCGCCGGCGGGACCGGTCGCGGAATCGGCCATCGCCATCGCCCGCCAGACCGGCACGAGCATCGTGATCGCCGACAGCGCGGTATCCAGGCGCCGCGCGCCGCGCATAAGCGGCCGGATGAGCCCGCGCGAGGCAGTGCAGCGTCTGGCACGCAGCGTGAATGCGAGGGCAGTGCCCTTGCGCGGCGGCGCCTGGCGGATCGAACCGGCTCCGCGCCAGCTCTCCCGCAGATCGCCGCCGAAAAAGCAGTCGAGGCAAACCGCCCAGACACAGCCCGCGGTGCCGCTTCCCCCACCGGCGCCCATGCCAGAAATCGTCGTCATCGCCAGCAAGCGGGATACCAAGCTGCAGGATCTCCCCGCGCAGGCATCTATCCTGACGGGCGAAGAGCTGGAATTGGGCGGGGTCGGCGGGACCGAACGGATCACCCAGCGCATTGCGACGGTGGCATCCACCTATCTCGGGAGCGGTCGCAACAAGCTGTTCATTCGCGGCATCGCCGATTCCAGTTTCACCGGGCCGACGCAGGCGACCGTGGGGCAGTACCTGGGGGATATGCGGCTGAGCTATAACGCGCCCGACCCCGATCTCCGCCTGTCCGATCTCGAGCGTGTCGAAGTGCTCGAAGGGCCGCAAGGCACGCTCTACGGGGCCGGCTCGCTCGGCGGCATCATCCGGATGGTGCCCAACTCCCCCGACCTCGATTACGCATCGCTGCGCGGTTCGCTCGGCCGCGGGCTGACCCAGGGCGGCACCGGCAGCGCCGATGCCGGCGTCATGGTGAATATCCCGCTCCTTACCGATCGGGCCGCCATCAGGGTGGTCGCCGATGCGGCAAGCGAGGGCGGTTATATCGACAAGCCGATGCTCGGCCGTGACAACGTCAACCGGACGGAAATCCTTTCCGGGCGGGCCATGGCTCGGCTGCAACTTGCGCCCGACTGGACCGTCGATGTCATCGGGCTGGCGCAATCGACCCGGGCCGACGACAGCCAGTATACCGCCAGGAACGGTCCGCCTTACGAAAGCATGGCCCGCGTACAGGAAGGCTCCGCCGCTGATTACCGGCACGGCCAGCTCGTCGTCGCCGGACAACTCGGCACGGTCCACTTACGTTCTACCACCGGCATCGTCAGCCAGGACCTGGAGGAGCGCTACGACGCAACCACGGTCGAACAGAACGAGCGGATTTTCACGCAGCGCAATCACACCAACATGCTGGCGCACGAAACCCGGCTGTGGCGACCGCTCGACGACACGCAGACGCTCGGATGGCTGACCGGGGTCAGCCTGATCGATAACGAGACCCAGCTGAGTCGCTCCCTCCAGCAGCAGATCCTGCGCGCCGCGACACCGGGCGTCGTGAATACCGTGACCGAAGCGACTGCCTATGGCGAAGTGTCCGTGCAGCTTCGCAATGGCCTCATCGCCTCTGCAGGCGCGCGCTACACCACGGTGCGGCTTGGCGGGGGTGCCGAAGACGTGCCCCTCGCGCTGATGATCGCGCGGGCGGAAGTTACCGAGAGCCGGACGCAATCGGCCTTCCTTCCGTCCCTGTCTCTGGTCGCCCATCCAGGCCCCTCCACAAGCCTTTATGCGCGCTATCAGGAAGGTTTTCGGCCCGGCGGTCTCGCCATCGAAAAAGAATTCGTCCGACGGTTCGAACAGGACCACGCCCGCGCGATCGAATTTGGCATCCGCAACGGCCGGCCGGGGCGAGATCCGTTCGATCTCGCGGTGAACCTGTCCTATACGCGATGGGAGGACATCCAGGCGGATTTCATCGATGACTTCGGCCTGCCCAGCACCGCCAATATCGGGGATGGCCGGGTCTGGAGCATCAGTGCCACGGGCGGCGCGCGCCTAGCGCCGGGCCTGCGGCTGAGCGGCGGCCTGACAGTCAACGAAAGCCATATCGATGAGCCGCGGCTGTTGGCCGCTTCGCGTGTAAGCCACGTTCCGAACATCGCGCGGTTTTCGGGCAGAGCCGGGATCGAATATTCGTATCCGATCAGCCGGAATCTCGATCTCGATGCGCGGCTGTGGGCAAGCTATATCGGCAAATCCCGGCTCGGCATGGGGCCCGAACTCGGCGATCTGCAAGGCGACTATCTCGACAGCGGTGCCACAGTGCGCCTCGGCAATCCGCGGGTCGGAGCAACTCTCGCCATTACCAATCTCGCAGACACCGTAGGCAATCGCTTCGCGCTGGGAACGCCCTTTGCCGTCATGCGCGAACAAGTGACGCCGCTGCGCCCGCGCTCGATCCGCCTGGGCGTCGATTTTTCCTTCTGACGTTCTGCGATCAAAAAATGTCGCACCGGGCCAAGGCAATCCGCCGAGGTCTCCGTCCCCCTCTCTGACACAGACGGAGGACTTCATGTATCGTACCCTTCTGGCCGGCAGCGCGCTTGCTGCCCTGGCTACCCCGCTTGCCGCCCAGACAGTCGTCGACGCGAAACGCACGCAGCCCATCCGCACTTCGCAGCTGAAGAACGGCGCAGGAGACGCGGTAAAGGTCACAAAGGACGGATTGGTCGAACTGACTGCCGGTTCGGCGATCATCGTGGATTCCGACCATAGCGCCACCAATGAAGGCAAGCTTGTCGTCAGCAATGCCGACGGGGCGAGCGGCATCGAAGTCACGGGCGACCGGCAGGGCAGCATCGTCAATTCCGGCAGCATCACGATCGATGAAACCTACACCCCGACCGACAGCGACAAGGACGGCGATCTTGATGGCCCCTTCGCGGTCGGGACCGACCGCGCCGGTATCCGGGTCCGCGGCAATCTGACCGGGGACATCCGCCACACAGGCACCATTGCAGTGGAAGGCAACCAGTCCGCCGGCATTTCAGTCGCGGGAACGCTGGACGGCAAGTTCGTGCATGACGGCAAGACCAGCGTGCTCGGCAACGAAACTGTGGGCGTAAGCCTGCATGACGTCACGGGCGATGTGCGACTGGCCGGCACCGTCACCGCGATCGGTCAGGGTGCGACGGCCGCCAAGTTTGCGGGCGACATCGACGGCGCGCTGGTGGTTCAGGGAGACATCGGAAGCACCGGCTACCGTTATACCACCGCACCTGGAGATGCCTCGAAATTGGATGCGGACGACCTTCTCCAGGGCGGCAGCGCCGTCGTGGTGGAAGGCGATGTGGCCAAGGGCATCATCTTCGCCGTCGCGCCCAAGGATGCCGACAAGGACAATCCCGATGAAGACAAGGACGGGATCGAGGACGCCAAGGAAGGAAACGCCAAGGTCGTATCCTATGGCGCGGCTCCTGCCGTCGTGATCGGCGCCGCCGACCGCGATATTGCGATCGGACCGGTGGCAGCAACCGGCACGGGCTTCGGCCTCATCGTCGATGGCGCTATTGCAGGCCAGGGTGTCTACGCCGGAATAGACGGTAACGGCATGGTCATCGGCGGCCGCGGCGGTGCGGTATCGATCGCCAATGGCATGGGCGTTTCAGGCAGCATTGCCGCGACTTCGAAAGATGCAGATGCGACTGCCCTGCGCTTTGGTGCAGGCGCGTCGACCGGCGAACTGCGCAATGCGGGAAGCATCACGGCAGCGGGCGGCAAGGCGACCGGCGCAGTGTCAACCGCAGTCGCGATCGACAGCGGCGCGACCCTGCCCGTCCTGCGCAACAGCGGCACCATCCGGGCGACTGCGGGCGGCAAGGATGGCACCGCCATCGCCATCGTCGATCGCAGCGGTACGCTCACTTCGGTCGAGAACAGCGGAAAGATCGTGGCGAGCGGCCCCGAAGCCGCGTCCGGACGCAAAATCGCGATTGATCTGACCAGTGTCACTTCGGGCGCCACTATCTCGCAAACGGCGGTTGGCTCGGGCGTCGAAGCCCCTCTGATCGAGGGCGACATTCGCTTTGGTACCGGTGACGACGTGCTGAAGATTGCGGATGGCAAGGTGATCGGCAACGTGTCCTTCGGGGCCGGGACCAATCGCCTGACCATGTCCGGCGATGGCCAATATGCCGGGAACGTCACCCAAATCGGCGCGCTCGCTCTCTCGAACACCTCCACCTTCTCTGGCCAGGCCGATTTCGGCGGTGCAGCGGGATCGCTGACGCTGACGGACAAGGCCGTCTTCAGCGGCAAGCTGCTGCAGGGCCAGAACGTCGCCGTGGCGGTCAATGGAGGCACTCTCGACCTTGCATCGCCGACGTCGATCGCCTCGCTCGACGTTGGCGCAACCGGCACCATCGTCGCTACGCTGAGCAAAAATGCAGGTGCCGGCAGCGCGCTGACCGTGGGCGGAAATGCCAGCTTCGCCGATGGTGCCAAGCTGAAGCTTAGGCTCACCGACATCGACAATGCGGAAGGCAGCTATACCGTCATCCGCGCTGGCAGCCTTACCGGCGCAGGCGATCTCGATACCGACAGCACGCTCGTGCCCTTCATCTTCAAGGCGGCACTGGCAGTCGATCAGTCGGCCGGCGAAGTCAACGTCGCGATTTCCCGCAAGGATACAAAGGATTTGGGCCTGAACCGGGCCGAGGCCGGTACCTATGACGCGCTCTACAAGGCCCTGTCCGCCGACGATGATGTTGCCGGCGTTTTCTTAGGGATCACCGATGCGAAGCTGTTCGCTGCCACGGTCGCCCAGACGCTGCCCGATCATGCAGGCGGAGCCTTCGAAGGCATTAGCCTGGGCATGCGCACATTCGCGCGCTCCCTCGCCGCGCCGCAAGGCCCGATGGAGCAGGAAGGCAAGCTACGGGTCATCCTCGATGCAGCCGGGTGGGATTCGAGCAAGGGCAGAGACGAATCCGCCACCTATGATCTCGACGGCCTTGGCTTTTCCGGCGGTCTCGAACTGGTCACCGGACTGGGCAAGGTCGGTGCCACCGCCAACTGGCTGTGGAACGAGCATGAAACCGGCGTCGAGAATTCGATCATCTCGAACACGTATGAAGCCGCGCTGTTCTGGCGCGGTCATTGGGGCGCATTCTCGGCTTTCGCACGCGGCTCCTACGGCTTCAGCGACTTCGAGGGATCGCGTTACTTCGTCGGCATGAATGGCGAAGAGAAGATCGAACGCCGGATCGAGCGCGATTGGTCGGGCAACACGACCTCCTTCATCGCAGGCGGCTCGATGGAAGGCGGCTGGCAGTATTTCTTCATCCGGCCATCGGTCACCGTCGACTACGTGCGGCTGAGCGAAGACGGATATGAGGAAAGCGGCGGCGGCAAGGCGCTCGACCTCGTGATCGAGGATCGCACCAGCGACGAGCTCGGCCTTAACCTCGCCACCGCAGTTGGTTTTGACCTTCTGGGCATGAGCAGCGGAGACGACAATTGGTTCCGCCTCGAAGCCGAGGGCGGTTGGCGCGAAATCCTCGACGGCGCGCTGGGCGCGACGACCGCACGCTTCGGTGAAGGCGAGGCGTTCACCTTGGTTCCGGACGAACGGGAAAGTGGCTGGTTTGCCCGGCTACGCGGCCAAGGCGGCGATAATTATTACACGGTGACCGGCGAACTGTCGGCAGAGCAGCGCAACGACAAGGTCGGGTATGCCCTGCGCACTGTAGTCAATTTCGCTTTGTAAGAAGCGTCACGAACGGGTCCGGCGAATTCGATCTCCCTGCCCCAACCCCAACGGGTTTGTCGGACTCCAGACCCGGGCGCCTCACGGCGTCCGGGTCGCCCTTTTCAAAGGCAGACGGAAAGACCCGGCACCGATCAATCGACTTGCGCGGCCCGAAGCTGCGGGTTGAGGGTCGAGATATGGTTCAGCCAGCTCTTGGGCTGACGCAGCAGTTTTTTGGGGTATTCTATCCTTAACCCCATGATGCGTCCGATCTCGCCGACGAAGTGAATGCAGTTCCGGCTGTCGAGGTCGTAATATTTGCCCGGCGCATTGCGCCAGTCCTCGACCATTTTGCGCACCTCGCGGTATTCTGCGTCGGTCATGCTGAGAGTGAAATGGCGATTGGTCTTGGTCAGCCATTTCTCCTTCTCGGTCATTACGATGTGTTCGACCGGACCGGCTAGAACAGCCGGGCCAGCGCGCTTCGCCGAGAAACCGAAATTCTCTTTCACCTGCGTTCCATCATCCAACGTGCCCTCCATGGACACGAAGGTGTGCGGATAGCGACCCGCGAAGATCGATCCGTTGAAGGAATGGAAAGTGATGTCGACCGAGGCCGCCGCCATGGAAGCCCAGGCGAAGGCGAACAGAACGGCAAGATGTCTGAAGATGCGAACCATGGCGCGCCTTTTACACCGGCGCGCTATGAATTCGCAATGACTGGCCTCAGCCGCTTGCCAGCAGCGTGGCGTTGCCGCCCGCTGCCGTGGTATCGATGCAGACTACGCGTTCGGTCGCAAAGCGCTGAACATAGTGCGGTCCGCCGGCCTTGGGACCTGTTCCCGAGAGCCCCTCGCCGCCGAAAGGCTGGCTCTCCACGACCGCACCGATCTGGTTGCGATTGACGTAGAAATTGCCGACCTTGGCGCGCGATTCGATGAAAGCGCGCATGTCGTCGTTGCGGCTATGCAGGCCCAGGGTCAGGCCGTAGCCCGTGGCGTTGATGTCATCCATCACCCGGCCGATCTCAGATGCCTTGTACTTCACGACGTGCAGGATCGGGCCGAAATTCTCGCGTTTCAGGTCGAGAATGGAACTGACCTCGATGATGGTCGGCGCGACATAGCAACCGGCCGATGCACCGCGGTGCAGGCGGCGGCGCCAGACCTGCGATCCACCGGTCTGACGGCGGGCGATGTGCCTCTCGAGCGCAGCCTTGGCATCCGGATCAATGACGGGGCCGACGTCAGTGGCGAGATTTTCAGGATTGCCGATCGTCAGCGCTTTGAAGGCGCCGCGGATCATCTCCAGCATCTCGTCGTAAACGTCTTCCTGGATATGCAGGACCCGCAGGGCCGAACACCGCTGGCCCGCGCTCTGGAAGGCGCTGGCCACAACGTCACGCGTAACCTGTTCGGGCAGCGCGGTCGAATCGACGATCATGGCATTCTGGCCGCCGGTTTCGGCGATCAACGTCGCGATCGGCCCGTCGCGTGCGGCCAGGCTGCGGTTGATGGCCTGCGCCGTCTGGGTCGACCCGGTGAACGACACGCCCGCAATGCGCGGATCGGAAGTGATGAATTCACCCACGTCGCCTGCGCCCGGCAACAGCTGGAAGACCTCTTCGGGAATGCCGGCCTGATGGCATAAATCCACTGCCAGCGCCGCGATGAGCGGGGTCTGTTCAGCAGGCTTGGCCACGACGGTGTTGCCCGCAGCCAATGCAGCGGCAGGCGTTCCGATGAAAATCGCGAGCGGGAAGTTCCACGGCGAGATGCAGGCGAATACGCCCCGACCGTTGAGAGTGAGCCGGTTTTCTTCGCCCGTCGGTCCGGGCAGCGGAATCGGCTGATTGAACAACCGGCGCGCCTCGGTGGCGTAGTAGCGCAGGAAATCGACGGCTTCGCGCAGTTCGAGCACGGCGTCCTGCAAGGTCTTGCCGGCTTCGCGCTGGCAGAGCGAGAGGAACTCGTCCGTATGCTCTTCGAACAGGTCGGCAGCCGCTTCGAGCAGCACGGCGCGCTTTTCGCCACCGAGCGCATTCCAGCCCGGCTGGATCGCCTGCGCCCGCGTGATCGCTTCCTCTACTTCGAAATCCAGTGCGTCGCGGCGAGTCCCCACCTGCGCCGACAGATCGTGTGGCTTGTTGATCGGCGCAACCTCGCCGTCGGCCCCCGACATGAAAGTCGGTTCGGCCCGCCACTGTTTTGCATCCAGCTTCTCCAGTCGTTCAAGCAGCGGTTCGCGTACCAGCGGATCGCTGAGGTCGATACCGGCCGAATTGCGGCGGTTCGGGAAGATGTCTGCGGGAAGCGGGATCGCCGGATTGCGATAAGGCTCGAGCGCCTTCATGTCGGCGATGGGGCATGTCGTCAGCTCCTCTACCGGCACATCGGCATCGGCCATGCGGTTGACGAAGCTCGAATTCGCTCCGTTTTCCAAGAGGCGCCGCACGAGATAGGCCAGCAGGTCCTTGTGCGTGCCGGTTGGCGCGTAAATCCGCACATTGGTGCGCGCATTGCCTTCGATCTGAGCGAGCGTCCCGTAGACATCTTCTCCCATGCCGTGGAGGCGCTGGAATTCGAAGTCCTTGCCGCCCGCGATCGCCTTGATCGCACCGATCGTATAGGCATTGTGGGTGGCGAAGGCGGGATAGATGACATCGTCACAGGCCAGCAGCTTTTCCGCGCAAGCAAGATAGCTGACATCGGTGCCGAGCTTGCGGGTGAAAACAGGGAAATCGTCGAACCCGCCAACTTGGCTGAGCTTGATTTCGGTGTCCCAGTAAGCGCCCTTCACCAGCCGCACGAAGAACTTGCGGTCATATTTGCGGGCCAGACGCGCAGCCCACTCGCACATGGGCACGCCGCGCTTCTGATAGGCTTGAATGGCGAGGCCGAAACCTTCCCACTGGCTACCGTCTGGGCGAGTGAAAAGGCTGTCGTCACGTGCCAGCGCCTCGATGATGTCCATGGACAATTCGAGCCGGTCGGCTTCCTCGGCGTCGATGGTGAAATGGATGTTCGCATCCCGCGCCTTGGTCATCAGGTGGCGGACGATCGGCAGCAGATCGCCGACAGCTAGGTCGGCATGGAGGAAGGAATATCGCGGATGCAGCGCCGAAAGCTTGACCGAAATGCCGGGGCTGGTCGACACCTTGCCAGTTCCTTCGCGAGCCAGGCGGTCGATGGCGCGTTCATACGCCGCGGCATACCGATCGGCGTCCTCATAGGTCATCGCGGCTTCGCCCAGCATGTCGATGCTGTGCGTAAGACCGCGAGCGCGTTCCGGCGAAGCGCGCTTCATCGCCTCTTCGATAGTGCGCCCATAGACGAACTGACCGCCAAGAATCCGCATGGCCTGCAACGTCGCCTTCCGAATGACCGGCTCGCCGAGGCGATTGATCGTGCGCTTGAGCGTCGAACCCATGCCCCTCTGGGCTTCCTCAGGCCGTTCAAGCACTTCGCCCGTAAGCATCAGCGAGAATGTCGCAGCATTGACGAAGGTCGACGAGCTTTCACCCACATGCTCGGACCAGTCGATGTCGCCGATTTTGTCCCGGATCAGCGCATCGGCCGTCGCCGCGTCTGGTACGCGAAGAAGAGCTTCGGCGAGGCACATGAGCGCCACGCCCTCTTCGGTGGCCAGTCCGTACTGGTGCAGGAAAGCGTCGATCCCGCTCGCCTTGCGGCTTCGTGCGCCTTCGATCAGCCGACCGGCAAGATCCGCCGCCTCCGCGTGTTTCGCTGCGGATGAAGAGGCCTGTTCCATCCGTCGGGCGACGCAGGCGTTTTCTTCCTCGCGATAGGCTTCGCGCACGGCCTGGCGAGAGATCGGGGAAAGACGGACAGGATCATTCAAAGCCATACGACTCCGGGGGAAACAGGGTTTACGGATGATGGCCACTTGGACCTCATGCAGGCCGCTTTCAAGCTCTGTGAATTCCGGCCCTAGCGTAACTCACGCTCAGCGAACCACTGCTGCAGGGCCTGCACTGCTTCAGCCGGAAGGTGGAGACCCAGCTTGCTGCGCCGCCACAACACGTCTTCGGCGCCGAGAGCGAATTCGTTGGCGATGAGGTATTCGACCTCCACTTCATACAGATCGCCGCCGAAGTGCTGGCCGAGATCGGCCAGTGACCCGGCCTTGCCGATCAGCGCATCAAGTCTGGTGCCGTATGCGCGTGCGAGGCGCAGCAGCATTTCAGGCGGAACCCATTCATACCGCTCGCTCGCTGCCCAGAGAAATCGGGCGAAATCGCTATCCGCCATGTCACCGCCTGGAAGAGGCGCATCTGCTGTCCAGCGCTTGCGGGAAACATTGGCATGCGGTGCGAGCTTGTCGAGAGCGTGTTCGGCAAGCTTGCGGTACGTCGTGATCTTGCCCCCGTAGACGGACAGGATCGGCGCGCCGCCCTCTGTTTCAAGCTCGAACACATAATCGCGCGTCACAGTTGAATTGCTGGCCGCCTTGTCCTCGTAAAGCGGGCGCACCCCGGCATATGTATGGACGATATCTTCTTCTGTAACGCCGCTTCGGAAATACTTCGTCGCGGCCTTGCGAAGATAGTCGCGCTCTTCGCGACTGATATGAACATGGTCGAGATCGCCTTCGTAGAGCAGATCGGTCGTGCCAATGAGAGTGTAATCGCGCTCGTAGGGAATGGCGAAGACGATCCGCGCGTCATCCTGCTGGAAGATATAGGCGTGGTCGCCCGGATAGGCGCGCGGTACGATGATATGGCTACCTTTCACCAAGCGCAGATGCGCAGGAGTACCTTGGCCCATCGCGGTTTTCGCCACCTGATCGACCCACGGACCGGCCGCATTCACGACCGCCCTTGCCGCCACTTGCCGCTCGCCACTTTCGTCGCGCAGGGTGACCAGCCATTGATCGGTCTGCCGTACCAAGCCGACACATTCGGTGCGCGTGTGAATGCTTGCCCCTCGGGCCGCAGCATCCATTGCCGTCAGCACCACCAGGCGGCTGTCTTCCACCCAGCAATCCGAATATTCGAACCCGGTCTCATAACCGTCTCGCAGGATCGATCGGTGCGGACTGACGCCGAGATCGACCTGCCGGGAGCCTGGAAGCTTCTTGCGCCCGCCGAGCCAATCATAAAGGCCCATGCCGATCCGCAGCATCCACTTCGGGCGCATGCTCGCTTCGTGCGGGAGAACGAAGCGCAGCGGCCAGATGATGTGCGGGGCGTTGCGCAGCAAAACCTCCCGCTCGCGCAAAGACTCCGCCACAAGGCGAAATTCGAACTGTTCGAGATAGCGCAAACCACCATGCACCAGCTTGGTGCTGGCAGAAGAGGTATGGGAAGCCAGATCGTCCTTCTCGACCAGCGCGACCTTCATTCCACGACCTGCCGCATCGCGGGCGATGCCCACGCCATTGATGCCCCCGCCGATGATCAGAAGATCGAAAGGATCGCTCACCGCTCGTTCAGCACCCGGCCGGCGATCGCATCG
The DNA here is from genome assembly GCF_044901345.1 of Qipengyuania sp. NPDC077563. NCBI lineage: Bacteria > Pseudomonadati > Pseudomonadota > Alphaproteobacteria > Sphingomonadales > Erythrobacteraceae > Qipengyuania > Qipengyuania sp. NPDC077563. Next base: position 26,947 of record NZ_JBJDPC010000003.1, read on the forward strand.
AGCTTGGCTAGCAGGCCACGATCCTGTTTCTCCGGTGCCGTGATGATCGCAGAATCGAGCGCCCGATCGATCGGGGAAGGCGGACGCCGTTTGGGCAAACTCAGGCACAACTCCTCGACCGTGGCGACGGCAAGTTCGGCATTCTTGCCCATCTGTTCGATGATGACACCCACATCGACCGCCGCCTCTTCCTCGCGCCAGCTGTCCCAGTCGGTCACCATCGCCAGCATGGCGTAAGGCAGCTCGGCCTCACGCGCGAGCTTGGCCTCGGGCATTCCGGTCATGCCGATGACTTCGGCGCCCCAGTGGCGATAAAGTCGGCTCTCGGCGCGGGTTGAGAATTGCGGACCCTCCATCGCAAGATAGGTTGCTCCCATCGTCACTTCGCCCCCGGCCTTCTCGACCGCCTTCACCGCGTATTTGGAGAGCCGTTCGCAGACAGGATCGCCCATGGAGACATGCGCGACGAAACCATTATCGAAGAAGGTCGACGGACGGCCCTTGGTATGATCGATGAACTGATCGACACAGACGAAGCGGCCTGGCGGCAGATCTTCCGACAGGGAACCAACCGCGCTGATCGCCAGAATATCGGTGCAGCCGGCGCGTTTGAGGGCATCGATATTGGCGCGGGAATCGACTTTTCCCGGGATGATGGGATGGCCGCGCCCGTGACGCGGCAGAAAGCGGACCCGCACGTTGCCGATGGTGCCGCACAGGATCTTGTCGGACGGCTTGCCCCACGGCGAAGAAACCTCGATCCATTGACGGTCCTCGAGCGCCTGCATCGCATACAGGCCCGAGCCGCCGATGATCCCGATGGTCCATTCACTCATAATCAGTTCCTTATTAACCGCCGCGCCCATGGCTTCGAGGGGTCGCCGACGGGTTTGCATTTTGGGTTAACAAGGGGGAGGGGCTTGGGGAAGCCGGGTCGACAACTAAAGTTGCCAGGTCTGCAAACCTATTCATTTCTCTTCACCGCCGGCCTGGTTGACACGCGCGGCACTTTTACGCGCATTCATCGTATAGGAACCGTCGCATCGTCATAACCCGGGGGAACATCTGTGCCAGGCCTGCAACCGCTCACTTTCGCAACTCTCACGCATCGTCTGCGCGATTTGCACCAGCGAACTCAGGATACCCCGCTTTTCAATCCCGTGTTCCAGCTCGCACACGATCTCTCCCGCGAACTGGAGGCGGGTGAGCTTTCTCTCGATGACTTTGCAACGCTTATCGCAGAACTCGAAACGCGCTCGCTCGAAGCGCGCGCCGACCGGATGTGCGACCTCGTAACGCCCAAAAATACCGCGAAGCGCATGGCCGGCTTCTGTACCGGGGCGAGCGATTTCGAAGCGTTCCGCGAACGATGGTCGCATCCGCAGCTGCATGTGGTCTTTACCGCTCATCCGACCTTCCTGCTGACGCCGGCGCAGACCGATGTCGTTGCCGAAGCGGCCAGCGGCGGCAATGCGGTGGCGCCAGTCGAAGCTGGCCGCCTGGAGATTACGCTGCGTTACGAACATTCGCGGGCGATGGCGGCGATGGCCAACGCTCAGGACGCCCGCGATGCGATCAACACCAGCCTGTTCGAATGTGCGGCAAGCGAATGGCCCGACCAGTGGCGCTCACTCGAGCCGCTGCCCTTCCGGTTTGCAAGCTGGGTGGGCTACGACATGGACGGGCGCACCGACATCAAGTGGTATACTTCGATTTCCTTCCGCCTCGCCGAAAAAGCGCAGCGACTGGAACGTTATGCCGATCAGTTGGCACAGATCGATGCTTCCCACTCCCTGGTAGATAGGCTGCGCAAGGCGCAGAAACGCACCGAAGCGAGTGCAGAAGAATTTGCGGGGGACCTGTCCGACCGCGCCGATCTCTCGGCTGCGGCCAACCGGCTCACCGCGGATGGCGACGACAAGCTCTTAAGTCTCCACCCGATCATCGAGGCGCTGGAAGAAGAAGCACTGTCTGCCGAGCAGGAAAGGGCGATCGCGCTCAAAGGACTCGCCGCCGCGATGAGGGCGGACGGGCTGGGCATGGGTCTCATTCATTTCCGAGTGAACGCGAAGCAACTGCATAACGCCATTCGGTCGCGTATTGATGGAGGTGCGGATCTCGACCTCGGAAGCCAGGGAGCCATCGGTGCCTTGCGCGACTTGCTCAAGAATGCCGAACCGCTTTCGGCCAACTTCGCCTCGCTTGCTGTCGAGAGCAGTACCGCCGTGCGCCAGTTTCTGGCCATGACGCAAATCCTCAAGCACATCGATGCCGACGCACCGATCCGTATGCTTGTCGCCGAATGCGAACAGCCCGCGACAGTTCTTGCCGCGCTCTATTTCGCAAAGCTCTTTGGGATAGAAGACAAGGTCGACGTGTCGCCGCTTTTCGAAACCGAAACTGCGTTGGAACATGGCGGCCGATTCCTCGATGCCCTGCTCGCCGAAGAGGCCTTCCAGGATTACGCCCGCAAGCGCGGCCGCGTAGCGATCCAGACCGGGTTCTCCGATGCTGGCCGCTTTGTCGGCCAGATTCCCGCCAGCCTGGCTATCGAGCGTCTTCAGGGCCGTTTATCGGATGCGATGGCGGCCAATGACATGACCGATGTCGCTGCGCTGGTCTTCAATACACATGGCGAAGGCATGGGCCGCGGCGCCCATCCCGCAAGCTTCAAGGACCGGCTCGAATGGCCGATGAGCCCGTGGGCACGCCGACGCTTCGCTCGGGCAGGCATTCGCCTCGAACCCGAAGCGAGTTTTCAGGGCGGTGACGGCTATCTGTTCTTCTCGACGCCGGAACTGGCACGGGCGACACTTTCGACGATTGCCGAGCTGGCACCGGCAGATACCGACCCGGGAGCTCCGACCGATCCTTTCTACCGGCGAACCGACCTGTCCCTCGATTTCTATCGGGCGGTGAAAGATCATCAGCAGGATCATCTCGCCAGCCGAACATATAGCCGCGCAGTAACCGCTTTCGGACTCGGACTGCTCAATTCGACCGGGAGCCGTGTGTCGCGGCGCCAGTCGGACCTTTCGGCCGACCGCGAAATGAGTCTTCGCCAGATCCGGGCAATCCCGCACAATTCCATCCTGCAGCAGCTCGGCTACCCGGTGAATATCATCGCAGGGATCGGCAGTGCGGCCGAAGGAAATTACGAGGATATCGCCGAATTGCTGCGGGAATCGCCCCGCGGCCGCCAGATCATGCGTCTGGTCCGGGCGTCGAATGCCTTGGCCAGCATCAAGACGGTGGCAGCTTATGGTGAGCTGTTCAATTCGGCCTATTGGGCAAGCCGCCCCTATCGCGGCACCGAAGACCACCTCGCGAATGCCTGCGAAAGCTTGGCAGAATATCTCATTCAGGATGATCGTAACGGCGTTTTCCGCCGCCTCGCCTCACGCCTGAGGGTCGACGGACTGAAACTCCACCGCCTGTTCGACTTGGTACCGGACGAGGAGCCCCACCCAGAGCGCGAACAGGTCCGCCGCACCATCGGCGTTCTTCAATCGCTCCGGCTAGCCTTGCTACAGCACATGTTCCTCAAGGCCGTATCCGTCCCTGCCTTTAGCCGGGCCAATGACATCAGCCGCAGGGATGTTCTGGAGATGGTGTTCACCCTCCGGATTGATGAGGCGCTGGCTCAGATGCGCCGGGCCTTCCCCGCGAGTTACCCGGAAACGGGCGATTTTGCCATGGAGGAAGACGCCCAGTATCCGCGTGAGGGCGGCGAAGGTTACGATGCGATCCGCCGGGATTTCATCGACCCTATCGAAGATGCGCATGCTCTCAGCCTGCGCATCTCGACCGCCATTGCAAACCTGTTCGGGGCGCACGGATAAGAGAGATCAACGCCCGATCGTAATGCTGGCGATCACGCCGCCTGCGCTCTCGTCGCCGGCGATGCGTTCGCGTGCCTGGATGTCGAACTCGATAAAGCCGCGCCACGCACTAGTTTCGGTTTCGTCGAACCATTGTCGCAGGGCTATCCCGCCGCCGGCGCCCAGTGAACCCTCCTCGACCCGTCCGGTATCCAGGCCGGCACGGACGAATGCATAAGGCGTCAAAGTTGTCGACCGGTTGTCGATTGCAAACGCGCGGCCATAACGGCCCTCTGCAATGCCGTAAGTCACATCATTGTCGAACAGGTATGAGATGTCTCCGTAGAACTGGGCATAGCTCCAGTTGTTTCTGCCCAATTCCGGTTCGATCCCTTCCCCGCCGGATATGGCAGCACGCACAGACCATTCGTCGATGCCCTCCTTGTCCAAACCAATGAGGCGGCTTCCTTCGACATTCAGATTGAGACTGGAAAACGGTTTGTAGCGTACACCGAGCCAGCCCTGTGTCGCATCATTTGCAAAAGCGTCGTCATCGAGAAATTCGGAATGGTAAATGCGGCCAAACACGCTGAACGGTCGCCCGTTGCGCCATCCGCCGATACGGCGCGATACTTCGGCGCCGACCTGGAGTGAGCGCTGATCCTCGTCTGGCAAGACCCCGAGCGTGGCAGGTCTCCCCGATGTGCTGTAGCTGATCTGGCCGATGATCGACCAGTCGCGGGTCAGCTCGCGAATCTCACGGCGAATGCTCTCACGATCTTCGTCTGACAGACGGTCAGTCTCGGTTTCATCGAGATAGAGACCCTCTTCAAAGAACCGAACCGCCCGCTTATCGAGCCCCTCGCGCTTGGCGCTGTATCCAGCGTCGAGTGCAGTCTGGCGCGTGAAGCCTTGGTAAAGGGTCTCATCGCCGAGAAGCTCTTGCGCCGCCGCATCGTCCTTGGCTGCGATTGCGACCATCGCCCAGTCGAGCGTATCGACTGAAGTAAGTGCCGTTTCTGCCATGGCCGTGCGAATGACACGGCGCGCTTCGGCGTGCTGCCCGGCGTAAACCAGTTGAAGCGCTTGCGCGCGCAGGTAATAGCTTCGCGCGTCGACCTTGACCTCATGCTCTGCAGCGAGGGCGAAAGCTTGAGCCGCTGCCGAATGCGCATTGAGCTTCGCTCTGGCTTCGGCCAAGAGGGCCCATAGGACAGGATTTTTACTGTCGGCAGCCAAAGCCTCTTTTGCTCCGCTCGCAGCTTCCTCAAATCTCCCAGCGTCAAAGTCGGCGAACGGTCCGCCATCCTGACCATGTACCGGTGCTGACAGAACGCATGCTAAAGCGGCGAATATATAGAGGCTACGCACGGACAAGATCCTTCTGAATTTCTTTGCGGTGCTTCTCGATCAATTCTGCGCGCGCGGCCATCGCATCGTTCAGCAAATGTTGGGTAATTACGCCCTTTGCGACCAAGTACTGCGCAATGGTACCGTCGCTCGCGATATCGTAGTCCTGAAGGGCAGAGCGTAGCTTACGTTTGGACAGGAGCTTTTGGTCGACCAGCCATTCGTGAACCTTTGGCACCGGCGGAATGGGGGCAGCCCAGTTCGGTTGCTCGACCAAATTAGACATTATGGCGCGCAATACGCTTTCCCTGACGATATATTGGCGAAAAGGTCGACTGAGGCGAGACCGCATCCAGTCCTTTTCAACCGATGGAAGGGGCCTGATCACGGCAAGCATGACATGCCCGTCCTTCGCAACCCCGAATGGCAGGACACTGTATCTTGCCATAATTTCCTCATTGAAGAGATGCAGATTCTCTTCGACCATCTCCAGGTTCAATTCGGCACGTGGCAACTGGCTCTGGGTGGCGAGCGCATCGGCGAGCATTTCCTCGTCAATGGCGCCATCGAGGATCAGCAAGTCGCCGATCATACCGCCCTTGAGCTTCTGAGCCCTTAGAGCCTTTTCCAACGCAGGCGGAGTGACCGCTTCCCAGGAAAGAAGGATTTCACCAATCCTGCGCCGGTCCTCGCCGAGCCATTCGTCGGAAGGAAAGCGATGCATGGTCTTGTCCCAGGCGATCGAATTTCCTCGCAACCGGCTGACGATAAAAATGCGGATCGCGCGCATCGAGGCAGCGAAATTGATGAAGCTGAGCACGAATACACGCGGGATGGACATAAGCGCGTGCCCCCAACCATAAATCCGTTCTACGAAGAAAATGCGTTGTCCCATCCTCGCCCCCAAAGCAGCAAGATTGAACCACAACAAAGCGGTTTCGAGCCAATGCCCGGAGAAAAGCGTAACCGGCGGTTTTCCTGCTAGAAAGGCGTGAAGGCTGACGCCGAGATAGGCCAGCAACAGCAGATAGGCCGTCATCGTAAGGGTAGGAGTGATCAGCGCCTTGCGATCGCGGAACAGAAAGTAATTCGATGTGAGCGAGCGGTTCCATCCCAGCTGCAACCAGCCTTGAATGGTAATTCCGAGGATCCAGCGGGCCTTCTGCCGGTAACTCGTCCTGAATGTGTTGGGGAAATGCTCACGAACGCACAGAGGCATGCTGAATGTGACCATCCGATCCGGGCCGAAACCGAAGAAAGCCCCGCGACGCGTCCTGAATTCCACCGGATAGAATTCGATTACAGATTTCATCCCCCGCTCCGCGAGCCGGTTTCCGATATCGTAATCTTCCGTCAGCGTATCGGTATTGAAGGGTTGGCCGGCTTCAAGAAGTGCGCCGATCGCTCGGCGGGAAAAGCAAGTGCCGACACCTGCCGACGGCACCACCTTGGCTAACCTCTGCCGGACCAGCAGATCCTTGGCATGCCATTCGGCGAACTCGTCCATATAAGTGCCAGCGACGAAATCGGAGTAACACTGCTCGAGACTGACGACCGGCAGCTGGATCATGTCTTTGTAAGGCAGCAGATAATTGAAGAGGTGCAGCTCCAGCGGGTGTAATACATCTTCACTGTCATGCAGCACCGCACCCGCGAACTCTATTTCCCGGCTTTTTTCGAACGCGATAATGTCTGCAATGATGAAGTTGAGGCAGTCTGCCTTGCAGGTCGGACCGTCATGGGGAAGCTTTACATGACGAACCTGCTTATACCGCTGAGCGACCCTCTCGACGGCCTCGATTGTTTCGGGGTCGTTGGCGTAAGTGCCGACAAAGATAAAGTAATTACGGTATGCCAATGCATTTACCGCATTCTGGATCATGCTTTCGATTACATCGAATTCTTTCCACGCCGGCAACATGATCGCCAGCGGAGCTTCGATCTTTTCGACAATCGATTCTGCAGAAGCAGGGCCAGGTCTGCCTAATCGCAATAGTTTGCGCTTCAGGACTATAGCCCAGAATACGGCATCGACAAAAAGATCATCGATGGAAGACAATGCAATGAGTGTTGCGACAGCAAGCGCCGCCCACTGTAAAAAAGTGGCTCCATCATCCATGTATTAGCGACCCTTAATACTTAAACGTATTTTGCTAGAACACTGGATTTACTAGAGGCGGACAAAATTCCAACGACTTCGCCGATCGTTTTAGGTGCCGTAAGATTTTGGGACAGTTTTTAAACTGTTGGTGCGGTCGAGAAGACTCGAACTTCCACGGCCTTTCGGCCACAACGACCTCAACGTTGCGCGTCTACCAGTTCCGCCACGACCGCACACAGTCTGTATCGGAAGCGAATCTCACATGGGTGAGACCACCTGCTTCCGCCGGTAGGAGCGCGCCCCTAGCAGCGGTCCGACTGGGCGGCAAGCACCTATTTCGAAAGATTCGTCTAGAGAGGAGCCCAGCCGACATCGGCATAGACAGCACCGCGCGGAACGTCGGTTCGCGCCTCGTCGATGGTTACCGTTTCACCGGGAGCAAGGGTGGGCTGCGGCGGCTGGACGACCCAGCTGTAAATCTGGTCCTCACGCTCGTTGAGCATAACGATCAGCACCGGCGGCAGACGCCGCGCTTCGCGCGCATTGTTCGTCACTTCGATGCGCGCGGTAAACATCCACGTCTTGTTTTCCAGCTCGCGCCAGCGCTGCGCATCTGACGGGAAGGATAGCGAGAGGTCGGGCTGTGCCTCGCCGAAAAGCGGCTGTTCCACCGGCCACCATTCGGGCGTTCCGTAACGCGACATGGCGAAAATTGCGCCTGCCGCCAGCAACGCAAAGATCGCCGCCGCCCATGTCCACATTCTTAGCCGGTTGCGGCCCGGGCCGAACGGCGGCGAATGGTCGAACCGAGAAATCAGATCGTCTTCATGGACCTGATCTTCGGATGGAGCGTCGAAATTCGGCCCCCTCTCTTCGTGTCGACCCTCACCGAATGAGGGAGGCGGGCGCTCATCGAAATCGGGCTGCCGCATCTCCTGCTTCGCGCCAGTCTCGCCCTCGCTCTCCTGCGCGCGCCCGACTGGTCGACGTCGCTGTGGCGGCGGGGAGGACGATGGCTCCGGCTGCTCTGTGTCAGGCGTACTGGCTGCTAGCGAAACCGGCTCGGGATTGGCGCCTGCTCCTTGATCCTCTTCGCTTCCGAACGAAGACCTGTTGCGGTTTTCCTGCCTCGACGTTTCCTTATCCGGACCGGTTCCGACAACCGAGGCTGCGCCGGCATCCTGGGCGGGTTCGGGCTGCACCGGCTCCCTGGATGAGGCTGCAGGCTGGACAGCGCCTTCTTCTTCCGCGCCTTCCTGGAACCACGAATGCTTGCATTTGGCACAGCGAACCGTTCGGCCATCCATGCCAATGGCATTGTCGGGCACGACGTAGCGGGTATTGCAGGCCGGACAGGCAATAATCATCGTGGAAAGAAGCTCTATCGTGACCCGCGAATCACCACAAGCGGCGGAACTGTGCGCGAAAGCCCTGAATGGCTTTTTTCCCCAGCGAAGGCCCGTTATAGGCTCGCCTCGAACCATGGCGGCATCAGTTTTCCTTGAAACATCCCGGAATTTGCCGCGATGAGCATGCGCGAAGAGGCGATCGTCCAATTCGACAATGTCGGTTTGCGTTACGGCACCGAACGCGAAGTGCTGTCCAATATCTCCTTCACGCTCTTTTCGAGCCGCTTCTATTTTCTCACCGGCGCCAGCGGCGCGGGAAAAACTTCGCTTCTCAAGCTACTTTATCTAGCCCAGCGCCCTTCGCGCGGGGGCATCCGGATGTTCGGCCGCGACGTGATCACTTTGCCGCGCGACAAGCTGCCAGCGTTTCGCCGCCGGATGGGTGTGGTCTTCCAGGATTTCCGCCTAGTCGATCACCTGTCCGCTTTCGATAACGTGGCTCTGCCGCTGCGCGTTTCCGGCGTCCGCGAGGCGGACCTTCGCGAGCCGGTAGCCGACATGCTGGAGTGGGTCGGGCTGGCGCATCGTGCCGAAGCTCGCCCCGCGACGCTTTCGGGCGGCGAGCAACAGCGCGTCGCCATCGCCCGCGCGGTCATCGGGCGGCCCGAAATCCTTATCGCTGACGAACCGACCGGTAACGTCGATCCGGAAATGGCAGTAAAGCTGTTGCGGTTGTTCACAGCGCTGAACCGGCTCGGCACGACGGTGGTGGTCGCCACTCACGACATTCAATTGCTGCAGAAGGTGCCCGACAGCATGATCATGCGGCTGTCGAAAGGCATGTTGTCCGACCCGACCGGTGCCCTGCGTTACCCACCGCGCCGCGAACAAAACGGTGCGAGGCCATGAAACGCCCTCCTGCCATAGGTGACGCCGTCGACCGCGGGCTTGCTCCGTTCCGAGGCCGCAAAGCTTCGGGCTTGCTGCCCAAGGCCCGGCTTGGAGGGCCGCTGCCTTGGGTCATTGCAGTCATGGTTGCGCTCACCGTGGTGGCGGCCAGCGGAGCGCTGGCGCTGTCCAACATGGTCTCCGCAGCACGCGGCGAAGTCGCCGGTAGCGCCACGGTCCAGATTATTGAACCGGATTCCGAAGCTAGATCGAGGCAGGTGGCCGCGGCGACCGAAGTTCTTGCCCAGCTTCCGGCGATTGCCGGGTTCAGAGTGGTGCCCGAGGAAGAGGTCGCCGCCACTCTCGAGCCTTGGCTGGGCACGGCAAGCGAGAGCGAAATCGTCCCTTTCCCCGGCCTCATCGATGTGAAACTGCGCGGGACAGGAAACGAGCGGACCTATGCCGCAATCGAACAAGCGCTGCAACAGGTGGCGCCGCGCGCGCGGATTGATGCCCAGGCTCATTGGCTCGCCCCGGTCCTCTCCGCTCTCTCTGCGCTCAAATGGATGGCGCTGACGCTCATCGTCACACTCGGGATTGTCGGTGCTGCCGCAGTCTGGCTTGCCGCGCGCAATGCGTTGGGCGGTAATCGGGACACCATCGAGATCGTCCATTTGCTGGGCGGCAATGACGACCAGGTCGCGCGCATTTTCCAGCGTTCGGTTCTGCTCGACTCCATGATCGGGGGACTTCTCGGCTTTATCGTCGGGATTGGAGCGACATCGCTGCTGGCGCGCCAGTTTGCGGCCCTGCAATCGGGAATGGTGGCTGGCGGGCAACTGATAGCGATTGATTGGGTGCTGATTGCCCTCGTGCCGCTTTTCGCCGTCGCGATTGCAGTCTACACGGCGCGCATGACCGTGCTTTCATCCCTGCGGAAATCGCTGTGATCCTGCGCCTGTTTGCCACCGTTTTTCTGGTTTATGCGTTTGGCTTCCTCGCCTTCGCGGTCACGCTTCCGCAGCCCGCGTCCAAGGTCGAGACCGACGCTGTCATCGTGTTGACCGGAGGCCCGGGCCGGATCGCCCGGGGGCTGGAGGTCGTCGATCAGGGACTGGCAGAAGAGATGTTCGTTTCCGGCGTGGATCCAGAGGTGAAACCCGAAGAATTCGCCGCGCAGTTCGAAGTCCCGCGCCGCACCATGGATTGCTGCGTAACGCTCGGCTTTCTGGCGGTGGACACGCGCAGCAATGCGGGCGAGGTAACACAGTGGATGAAGGAGAAGCAATTCTCCTCGGCGCGCTTGGTGACCACTGACTGGCACATGGCGCGCGCCTTTTCGGAGGTCACCGAAACATTGCCCGACAGCATCAGCGTGGTGAAGGATGCAGTCACCTCGCACCCCAGGCTTGGCACGCTTTTCCTTGAATACAACAAGCTGATCGCATCGGTCATATCCCAGGGCCTGCCCGACGACTTTGCAAGCGTCTCGGGCGGACAGGACAACACCGAAGCGACATCGGACATGCCGGATGCTCCTGTTACGTAATCTGATATTCTATCCGCTCTTCTATCTGGGCTCCATCTGCATAACCGCGGCCTCGCTTGCGAGCGCGCCTTTCTCGCTCGACGCCTTTCGTCGGCGGGTGCGCAACTGGGGGCAGTGGCAGCGCTGGTTGCTCAAGCACATAATCGGGGCCGACGTGGTCATCGAAGGCGCGCCGCTGGACGAGCCCGCCCTTTATGCGATCAAGCACGAGAGCTTCTTCGAAGCGATCGATGCGCCCAACCTGCTGGACAGCCCATCGGTCTTTGCCAAGCAGGAACTGTTCTCCATCCCGGGCTGGGGCCGCGCAGCGCTCGCATACGGGCTTATCCCCGTAGCGCGAGATCAGGGCGCCAAGATGCTGATGGGCATGATCCGCAGCGCGAAGCGGATGGCTGCCGACGGACGGCCGCTGGTCATTTTCCCCGAAGGCACCAGAGTCCCGCATGGCGAGCGGCGACCGCTGCAGGCAGGCTTTGCGGGCCTCTACAAGATGCTCGGACTGCCAGTGGTCCCGGTCGCGGTGGATAGCGGTCCGGTTTATCAGCACGGTCTCAAACGGCCGGGAAGGATTACCTATCGCTTCGGCGAGCCGATCCCGCCGGGCCTGCCCCGCGCGGAGATCGAGGCCCGCGTGCTCGACGCGATCAACGCGCTGAACGACTAGGCGGCTTCGGCAGCGCGGCGCAGAAGTTCAGCAATCTCATCCATATGGCGGGCGGTGCCGATGGTGATGCGCAGGGCCTGGGGGAGGCCCTGGCCGGGCAGGTGGCGCACCGCGTAGCCGCCTTCGGCCAGCGCGGCGAGCGCGGCCTCGGCAGTCAGCCGGCCTTCGAAGAGAACGAGCAGGAAGTTGGCCTTGCTGGGTATCGCGCGCAGCCCGTGATTGCCCATGCCCGCGATCGCTTCGGCGAAGCGCGTCAGCTCGCGCCGGTTCTCTTCCCGCGAGCGGGCGACGAAGGCCTGATCGTCCAGCCCGGCGATGGCGGCTTTCTGGCCCGAGGCGGTGACGTTGAACGGGCCGCGGATGCGGTTGAGCGCATCGACAAGGTGCGGGGCCCCGGTTGCCCAGCCGATCCGCTCGCCCGCTAGACCATAAATCTTTGAAAAGGTTCGTGTAACCAGCACGTTGTCATGCGCCGCGGCCAGTGCCATGGCCCCATCGTCTTCGCCCTGCGCGAGATATTCGCCGTAAGCCTGGTCGACCACCAGCAGCACATCGCCGGGCAGGCCGGCATGCAGCCGCTCGATCTCGGCGCGCGGCAGATAGGTGCCGGTCGGATTGTTGGGATTGGCCAGGAACACAACGCGCGTGCGATCGGTCACCGCTTCCAGCAGCGCGTCCACATCGGTGGCGTAATCGACATCTGGCGCCTCCACCGGCGTCGCCCCGCAGCGGCGCGCGGCGATTTCGTAGACCACAAAGGAATAGCGCGCATAGAGCACCTCATCCCCCGGCCCGGCAAAGGCCTGTGCCGCGAGATTGAGCAATTCGTCCGATCCGGTGCCGCACACGATCCGCGCCGGATCGATCCCGTGCACCTGGCCGAGCTTCGCACGCAGCCCGGTGGAATCGGGATCGGGATAGCGCGCTGGCTCTGCCGGTTCGGCCAGCGCCGCCAGCGCCGCTTCGCTGCAGCCAAGCGGGTTCTCATTGGCCGAAAGCTTGATCAGCTCGCGTCCGTCGGCCCCCTTGCTCTTGCCGGGGACATAGGCGTGGATCTTTTCGATCCAGGGTTTCATCTGCGGTTTGTCTGCCATCTCGGCTGAAGGCCAATAAAGCAAAACAGCCCTTCGACAAGCGCGCCGCGCAGCGTTAGAGCATCGCCCATGGCCGGGACGTCGAAAACCATCGAATTGCCGCACGCCCTTCCCCTCGATGGCGGGGGCGAACTGTCGCGCGCGCAGCTGGCGTACCAGACCTACGGCACGCTGAACGAGGACCGGTCCAACGCCATCCTTTTGTGCCACGCGCTGACCGGCGACCAGCATGTCGCAAGCCCGCATCCCGTCACCGGCAAGCCGGGCTGGTGGGAACGCATGGTCGGCCCCGGCAAGCCGATCGATACGGACCGCTATCACGTGATCTGCGCGAATGTGATCGGCAGCTGCATGGGCTCCACCGGCCCGGCCAGCCTTGCCGGGGACGGTACGCCCTATGCCATGCGCTTTCCGGTCATCACCATCCGCGACATGGTCCGCGCGCTGGTGGGCCTGCTCGATGCGCTGGGCATCGAAAAGCTGCATACGGTCGTCGGCGGATCGATGGGCGGGATGCAGGCGCTGAGCCTGGCCGCCAACTGGCCAGAGCGCGCTGCCCGAGTTTTGGTTATCGCGTCGACCAGCCGCCATTCCGCCCAGAACATCGCCTTCCACGAGCTGGGACGACAGGCGATCATGGCCGATCCGCGGTGGAACAAGGGTGATTATTACGGCGGCGAGGCGCCCGACAACGGGCTGGCCGTGGCGCGCATGGCGGCGCATATCACCTATCTGTCGGAAGAGGCGCTGACCGCGAAATTCGGCCGCAATCTGCAGGACCGGCCGGATGGCACGAGAGGGGCCAAGAGCTTCGGCTTCGATGCCGATTTCCAGGTCGAAAGCTATCTGCGCTATCAGGGCAACGGCTTCACACAGCGTTTCGACGCCAACAGCTATCTCTATATCACGCGCGCGATGGATTATTTCGATCTCGCCGAAGAAAATGGCGGCAAGCTGGCCAATGCTTTCGCGGGCACGGCCGCGCGGTTCTGCCTCGTCAGCTTCGACAGCGACTGGCTCTACCCGACGGCGGAAAGCCGCCATGTCGTGCGCGCGCTCAACGCCGCAGGCGCCGCGGTCAGCTTCGTCGAACTGTCGGCGCCGCATGGGCACGACAGCTTCCTGCTGGATGTCCCCGCGCTCGACCGCGTGGTGAAGGGCTTCATCGAATGAGCGAAAGCAGGACCCGGTACGACATCAGTTTCGATCGGATCGATTCCGTGGCGGCACACGCCTTCCTTTCGCAGAGCTATTGGTCGCTCGGCATACCGCTGGAGACGGTGCGCCGCGCGCTGGAAAACAGCCTGTGCGTGGCGGTCTGGCATGATGATGCGCAGGTCGGTTTCGCCCGGGTGGTCACCGACCGGGCGACGTTCGCATATCTGGCGGATGTCTATGTTCTCGATGCGCATCGCGGCAAGGGAATGGCTCAAGCCATGGTCGCCCGCCTGCACGAGCACCCCGATCTTCAGGGCCTCCGCCGGTGGTTGCTGGCGACGAAAGATGCGCACACCCTTTATCGCGGCATGGGCTGGACCGACGTGCCGGACCCTTCGATCATGATGCAGCGCCATTTCCCGGACGTATACCAATGAGCCTGCGGCCTGATCTCGAAGCCATCGCCGGGGCGATCGGTGCGGGCAGCCGCGTGCTCGACATCGGCTGCGGCGACGGGGCCCTTCTCGCCAATTTGCGCGATACCAAACAGGTGGACGCGCGCGGGATGGAGATCGACGGCACCTGTGTCGAACGCTGCGTGGCGCAGGGGCTGTCGGTGGTTCAGGGCGATGCCAACCGCGACCTCGCTGATTATCCCAACAAGGGGTTCGATTATGCCGTGCTCAGCCAGACGCTGCAGACCGCGCTGCGCCCCGACCTGATGCTCGATCAATTGCTGCGCGTGGGCCGCCAGGCCTTCGTCAGCTTTCCCAATTTCGCCCATTGGCGCACCCGGTCGGCGCTGATGCTGCACGGGCGCATGCCGGTGACCCGCGCGATCCCGGTCAGCTGGTACGAAACGCCCAATATCCACCACGTCACGGTCAGCGATTTTCGCGAGCTCGCCCGCCAGAAGGGCGCGCATATCGAACGCGAATGGTTCTTCGCCAATGGGTCGTCTGTCCGCGCCGGGGTGAATTTGCGCGCCGAATTCGCGGTGTTCCAGCTCAGCCGCTGACGGGCGGATCCATGGGTTTGCGGCGAAACAGGCTACGCACGATCTTGCGCGCCAGCCAGATCATCCAGACGATGACGGCCAGCAGGACAACCGCAATACCGCCCGCGACATAGGGGTATTCATAAGCGGCATAGAGCATGCCCGCGGTCGCCACGTCCTCAACGGTAGACACCGCCACATTGCTCACCGGTTCGGGGCTGGCATTGACCACCCCGCGCGCGCCGGCCTTGCCCGCATGGGCCGTCAGCGCCGCGCCGCCGCCGAGCAGGAAGGCGACGACCTGCGTGGCCGGATCGGAGGGGTCGACGATCGCCAGCGCCAGCAGCGCGCCGCCCACCGGCCGCACGAAAGTGTGTACCGCGTCCCATGCGCTGTCGAGCCACATCACCTTGTCGGCGAAGAATTCGGCCAGCGCGGCAATGGCGGCAATGCCCATCACCCAGGGGTTTGCCAGCGCATCGAGGCTCTGCAGATGTTCGGGCAGCGGCAGCGCGCCCAGCCGCATGGCAAGGCCGGTGGCAAAGATGCTGAGATAGAGCCGCCAGCCCGCCAACAGGCTGACGCTGCCGGCTATCCCGATGATTTCCATCACGCCCATATCCATCCTCCTGTCAGTGCGCGATGATGCCGCTCAACCGGCACCGGCCCAGCCCATTTCGGGCCGGATCAGCTCGGCTCGTGCATCGGGCACCCGTTCTTTTCTGAGCGAAAGCGGGCCGAATGGCGATAGGTTTCCTGCCGGGCGCGGTTGGTATTGCCCATGGGCAGGTGATCCATCACCCCGGTCCACACGCTGAACCGCATGGTTTCATTGACCTTGCGCACCAATTGTTCATCCCAGCTATCCTGTTTCGGGATGCGCAGCGTGGCGACCTTTTCAAAGGGCGAGACATCCTGCGGCCATTCGACCGAGGAATCTTCCACGGGCTGGCGGTCCACATCGCGCAGCAGCTGGACGCAGAAATCCCATTCGGCGTCATTGCGCATGAACTGTTCGCGTACATGGTGGCGCAAGCCGTCGCGATCATCGCCGATCTCCACCGTCTCGCCGGCCAGCGCCTTCATCCACTCCGCCGCCGGGCGCAGCTGGAATTTGGCGACATAGCGGCCATAGCGAAACGGGGTGGCCGAGAAATAGTCGAGCGCCAGCGGTTCGCTTTGCGGCAAGCCCCCCATCGAAGCGAGCGCCGGGGCGGGATCGAGCCCGACCTTCTGGCGCACGTCATTGCCCAGCTTGAACATGTCGGCAGCGATCTTCTTGAGCCATTCGACCCGGTCGGTCGTCTTGGCGAGCAGGCCCAGGTTCTTGGCGAAGGCCTGCGCATTGGGGGCGGCGAAGGCGGGGGCGTTGACGAAGATGAAATCCTGCGTGTCGCCAGCCGCATCGGGCAGCCTTGTGCCCTTCACATCGCACACTTTGAGCGCGAAGCCGCGCGGCAGATGGATATTGTCATGCAGGATATCGCCCGCATTGGTGGACATGCGGATATAGGCATCGTGCTGCCCTGCATGGGCAAACAGGCCCTGCGCCAGTTCGGGGCTGAGACCGCCTTCGACCGTCAGCGTACCCTTGGCGATGCCATGCGACTTGGCATGGACACTGCGAATGGCGTGGCCCGAGTTTTCATAGGTCGTCTCCAGGATCTCGTCGAATTTGTCGTCGAGATCGAGAATGGTATCGGCTTCCTTCTGCGGCTCGATATTTTCGAGTTCGGCGGAAAAGGGAATGGGATCGGAATATGTCATGAGACCTCGGACGTGCGGGGGCGGAAATGCGGGTATGGTTGCGCTTTAAAGCACCCGCCTGCGCGAAGGGTTCCGCCGACCGGCCGAGGCATGACATGAAAAGGGCGGCGCCATCGCTGGCACCGCCCCTTTTTTTAATGAGTTCGTGATCGGCTGCGATCAGAAGATTTCGAACAGGCCCGCTGCGCCCATGCCGCCGCCGACGCACATGGTGACGACGCCGTACTTCGCCTTGCGGCGCTGGCCTTCGCGCAGGATGTGGCCGACGCAGCGCGCGCCGGTCATGCCGTAAGGGTGGCCGACCGAGATCGAGCCGCCGTTGACGTTGAGCTTGTCATTGTCGATGCCCAGCTTGTCGCGGCAGTAGAGTACCTGCACCGCGAAGGCTTCGTTCAGTTCCCACAGGTCGATGTCTTCGATCTTCATGTCGAAGCGTTCGAGCAGCTTGGGAATGGCGAAGATCGGGCCGATGCCCATTTCGTCGGGCTCGGTACCGGCAACCGCCATGCCGATGTAACGGCCGAGCGGATTGAGGCCGCGCTTTTCGGCTTCCTTGGCTTCCATGACGACGACCGCTGCCGAACCGTCGGACAGCTGGCTGGCGTTACCCGCCGTGATCGTGGTGCCCGGGCCCATGACGGGCTGGAGCGAGGACAGGCCTTCGAGCGTGGTCGACGGGCGATTGCCTTCGTCCTTGGCGATGGTCACGTCTTCGTCGGTGATGTCGCCCGTTTCCTTGTTCTGCACCTTGTGCTTGGTGCTCACCGAAACGATTTCGTCGTCGAAAATGCCCGCTTCCTGCGCCGCAGCGGTGCGCTGCTGGCTCTGGAGGGCATATTCGTCCTGCGCTTCGCGGCTGATGCCGTAACGCTGGGCGACCGTTTCTGCAGTCTGCAGCATCGGCATGTAGATCGCGCCGTGCATGCCCATCAGTTCAGGGTCGGGCATCACGCGCATTTCCTTGGTCTGCACCAGCGAAATGCTTTCCTGCCCACCGGCAGCGACGATCTGCATGCGGTCGGTGATGATCTGCTTGGCGGCCGTGGCAATGCTCATCAGGCCCGAAGAACACTGGCGGTCGATGGTCATGCCCGACACGCCGATCGGGCAACCGGCGCGCAGCGCCACCTGGCGGGCGAGGTTGCCGGCCTGCGCGCCCTGCTGGAGCGCGGCGCCCCACAGCACGTCGTCGATTTCGCCTGCATCGATGCCGGCACGCTCGATCGCGGGCTTCAGGGAGTAGGAGCCGAGCGTTGCGCCCGGAGTGGAATTGAAAGCGCCCTTATAGGCCTTGCCCATACCGGTACGGGCGGTGGAAACGATGACTGCGTCACGCATGGGAATTTCCTCGAATTAGCTGAATGGTCTGTTTCTTCCGGGGAGGAGAGAAAATCAGACGAAATACATGGTCATCCATTCGCAGATCAGCGCGGGCTTTTCCTCGCCTTCGATCTCGATGGTGATTTCCATGGTCTGCTGCCACTGACCGGGGCGCTTCTCGGTCATTTCCAGCATCTTCCAGTGACCGCGGATGCGCTTGCCGGATTTCACCGGGTTGATGAACCGCGTCTTGTTGCCGCCGTAGTTGACGGCCATCTTGATGCCCTCGACCCGCGGCACGTCGCTGTTCGCGGTGAGGTAGGGGATCATCGACAGGGTCAGGAAGCCGTGGGCGATGGTGCCGCCGAAGGGCGTCATCTTGGCCGCCTCCTCGTTCACATGGATGAACTGGTGGTCGCCGGTGGCTTCGGCGAACTGGTTGATGCGCTCCTGGCTCATCTCGACCCATTCGCTGGTGCCGACCTGTTCGCCGACCTTGGCTGCTATGTCCTGGGGGCTCATATTTCGCTCTCCTCGAATATACGTCAAATATGCGCGACTCTTCGCGCGTGCGGGCAGACACATGGCCTATGGAAAGAGGGTGCGCAACCGCCCGAAATCTGCCGTTACGGCATAGCGGGGCAAAGTGTTTCGCCAATTGCACGAGCTGCGGCTTCAGGGCATCATTATCCGTAAATTAACCAAGCAGCCCTAGCTGACGGGGCGACTTCGCATCTATGAGGCGGACTGGAACCGAATGGGCGACGATTTGGAAGATAGCGGTATCACCGACAGGGCATGGTTCAGGCCGGCAGTTGCCGTGTGGTTCGCGCTGCTGCTGGGCGCCGGGTTGTGGTTCATGCCGCCGCGGGTGCACGATTCGCTTGCATCCTTGCTCGGCCTCGATCGCATGCTGCCGCTGTTCGCGGCCCCCATCGGCGCTGCAGGCACGGCGATATTGTGCGCCGCGCTGGCACTGTTCGGCGGAATGCTGGGCTGGGCCCTGGCCGCTCGCCTGGGCAGGCCGGCCAGACAGAAAGTCCTGACCTCCGATGCCGGCCCGGTCGACAACGCACGTTTGGGCAGCCCGGAAGAAGAAACGATGGAACCGCGCCGCCGCCGCGTCCTGTCCGCACGCGAGGATATCGACGAGGAAGGCATCCCCCCCTCGATCGACGCACCCGAAGAATTTCACGCGGAAACCGAAGCCGCACCGGCTGAGCCCGAGCAAGCTGAGCCAGAGGAAGAGGATTTCGAGCTGGTCGAGGCGGTGATCGAGCAGGACGAAGAGCCCTCTTTCGATGCACCGATCATCCAGAGCGACCCGGAAGAAGAGCTGGATACTTCCGAAAACGTGCCCGAATTCGAGGCCGAGGCCGAAGAATGGGTGGCGGATGCCGAGCAATTCCATGAATTCGAGGTGCAGCCGGAGGAAGAAGCGGCCCCTTTCGAAGCCGCCGAGCAGGTGGAATATGCAGAGCCCGAAGACGCGCAGGAGGCCGAACCGCTCGGCGACATGAGCCTCGACTCCCTGCTCGCAAGGCTTGAAGGCGCGCTCGATACGCGGCGCCAGACCGTGGAGAGGAGCGAGCGCGCCGCGCGCCAGCCTGCCTTGCAGCCGGTGCCGCTGCCGAACGCGCCTATCCAGAATGAAGCGCTTCAGCGCATGGCCTCCGATGCGCAAAGCGCGGAAGACGATCCCATGGTCGCTTTCCTGCAACGCGAGGCGAATCGCAGGCTCTCCAAGCCGGATCAGGTGCCTGACGCTGGCACCGGCGATACGGCCGAACCGCCCAGCCGGGAACGCACGCCGAGCGCAGCCCATTCCGCCGTCAGCAAGATGCTCGATCGTATGGGACTTTCCAACCGGCACGACTGAACCGGACTGAAAGCGGATACGAATTCGTCCCGCTGCAACGCGGCAAAAATCGAGAAATCTTGGGCTGTGCGAAATTTTGCTTCGCCGGGCCACCATTGCAAATCCGGTTAATTGCCGTCAAAAAGCCTTTTCGCGACATTTTGCGGCCGCGCATGCGGCGCTGCACAAAATCCGTTTCCGCTGCCCGGCGTTGGGCCTGAGGGGGAACGGGCTTGGAGGAGGACGCTTCGGCGAATGCAGGTTCCGGCTCATCATACACCCGGTAACGGTCCCCGGTCACAGGGGCTTTACGATCCGCGCAACGAACACGATGCCTGCGGCGTCGGCATGGTCGCGCATATCAAGGGCGAGAAGAGCCACGCAATTATCGAACAGGCGCTGACCATCCTCGCCAATCTCGACCATCGCGGCGCGGTGGGCGCCGATCCGCTGCTGGGCGATGGCGCGGGCATCCTGATCCAGACGCCCGATCCATTGATCCGCAAATGGGCCGAAGCGCAGGGCTACGATCTGCCGGAAGAAGGCGACTATGCGCTCGCCATGTGCTTCCTGCCGCAGGAAGACGAAGCGCGCCGGTTCGTCGAAAGCCAGCTGGAACGTTTTGCCGAGAAAGAAGGCCAGCGCGTCGTCGGTTGGCGCGATGTGCCCACCACCCTCGATGGACTGGGCGAAGCGGTAATCGCCTCCATGCCGGTCATCCGCCAGTGCGTGATCGCGCGCGGGATGAACTGTGCCGGCCGCGAGGCGTTCGAGCGCAAGCTGGTCGTCATCCGCAAGCAGACGCTAAACCCGCTCGCCGCGCTGGAAGCCAAGCATGACATACCGGGCCTCAGCCAGGCCTACATCCCGAGCTTCAACAGCCGCACCGTGGTCTACAAGGGCCTGCTGCTCGCCAATCAGGTCGGCACGTTCTACGACGATCTGCGCGATCCCGATTGCGTGTCCGCATTGGGCCTCGTCCACCAGCGTTTCAGCACCAATACCTTCCCCAGCTGGCGGCTTGCCCACCCTTACCGCTTCATGGCGCATAACGGCGAAATCAACACGGTCCGCGGCAATGTGAACTGGATGGAAGCGCGCCGCCGCACGATGGAAAGCGAGCTTTTGGGCGCCGACCTCGACAAGATGTGGCCGCTGATCCCGCACGGTCAGTCGGACACCGCCTGCCTCGACAACGCGCTCGAACTGCTCCTGACCGGCGGTTACAGCCTTGCACATTCCATGATGATGCTCATGCCCGAAGCCTGGGCGAAAAACGAGCAGATGGATCCGGCGCGCCGTGCCTTCTACGAATACCACGCCGCGCTGATGGAGCCATGGGATGGCCCCGCTGCCGTGTGCTTCACCGATGGCAAGCAGATCGGCGCCTGCCTCGACCGCAACGGCCTGCGCCCCGCGCGCTGGTGCACGACCAAGGACGATCTCGTGGTTCTCGCCTCGGAAAGCGGCGTGCTGCCCTTTGCCGAGGAAGACATCACCCGCAAGTGGCGCCTCCAGCCGGGCAAGATGCTGCTGATCGACCTCGAAGAAGGCCGCATCGTCGAGGACGAGGAACTGAAGGCCGATCTCGCCGCCGCCGAGCCTTATGAGGCGTGGCTGGAGAAGGCACAGTACAAGCTTGCCGATCTCGACCATATCGAACCCGACCTGTCCGAGATTGCCGAGAGCACCATTCCGCTGCTCAACCGCCAGCAGGCCTTCGGTTATACGCAGGAAGACATCAGCCGCTTCCTCGAACCCATGGCCGCCAATGGCGAAGACCCCATCGGCTCTATGGGCACCGACACGCCCATTGCGGTGCTGAGCGAAAAGAGCCGCCTGCTCTACGACTATTTCAAGCAGAACTTCGCGCAAGTGACCAACCCGCCGATCGACCCCATCCGCGAAGAGCTGGTGATGAGCCTGCTCTCGATGATCGGCCCGCGCCCGAACCTGCTGGGCCGCGACGGCGGTACGCACAAGCGCCTCGAGGTTTCGCAGCCGATCCTCACCAATATCGACCTGGCCAAGATCCGCTCGGTCGAAGTGGTGCTGGACGGCGCGTTCCGCACGGCAACCATCGATATCACCTGGGATGCCAGCACGGGCGCTGACGGGCTCGCCATGGCGCTGAAGGAAATGTGCTGGGCCGCGACCGAGGCGGTGCTGGGCGACGCGAATATCCTGATCCTGTCGGACCGGGATCAGGGGCCGGGGCGCATTGCCATGCCTGCCCTGCTGGCGACGGCGGCCGTCCACCACCAGCTGGTGCGGCAGGGCCTCCGGATGCAGACCGGCCTCGTCATCGAGACCGGCGAGGCGCGCGAAGTGCACCATTTCTGCGCGCTGGCGGGCTATGGTGCTGAAGGCATCAACCCCTATCTCGCGATCGAAACGCTGGAAGATTTGCGCGCCCGCAAGCTGCCGCATCTCGAGCCCGAGGAAGTGCAGAAGAACTTCGTCAAGGCCATCGGCAAGGGCATTCTGAAGGTCATGTCCAAGATGGGCATTTCGACCTACCAGTCCTATTGCGGCGCCCAGATCTTCGACGCGGTCGGCCTGTCGAGCGAATTTGTCGATGCCTATTTCGCCGGCACCGCTACCACCATCGAGGGCGTTGGCCTGAAGGAAGTGGCCGAGGAAACCGTGCGCCGCCATGCGCAGGCCTTTGGCGACAGTCCTCTCTACAAGGGCATGCTCGATGTGGGCGGCATCTATCAGTACCGTATCCGCGGCGAGGATCACGCCTGGACGCCTCAGAACATCGCCAATCTGCAGCACGCCGTGCGCGGATCGAACCCCGAGAATTACGCGGAATACGCACGCAGCATCAACGAGCAGTCCGAACGGCTGCTGACGATCCGCGGGCTGATTGAACTGCAGAAGGCCGCACGTCCGCTCGATCTGGACGAGGTCGAACCGGCTGCCGAGATCGTCAAGCGCTTCAGCACCGGCGCTATGAGCTTCGGCTCGATCAGCCACGAGGCGCATTCGACGCTCGCCATCGCGATGAACCGCATGGGCGGCCGCTCGAATACCGGCGAAGGCGGCGAGGAGCCCGAGCGTTTCCAGCCGCTGGACAATGGCGATTCCATGCGCAGCCGGATCAAGCAGGTGGCATCGGGCCGCTTTGGCGTCACGGCGGAATATCTCGTCAATTCGGACGATATCCAGATCAAGATGGCGCAGGGCGCAAAGCCCGGTGAAGGCGGCCAGCTGCCCGGCCACAAGGTCGACAAGCGCATCGGCAAGGTGCGCCATTCGACCCCGGGCGTGGGCCTGATCTCGCCGCCCCCGCATCACGATATCTATTCGATCGAGGATCTGGCGCAGCTGATCCACGATCTGAAGAACGTGCAGCCTTCGGCGCGCATTTCGGTCAAGCTGGTGAGCGAAGTGGGCGTGGGTACGGTGGCTGCGGGCGTTTCGAAGTCCAAGGCCGACCATCTCACCATTTCGGGCTATGAAGGCGGTACGGGTGCAAGCCCGCTGACCAGCCTGACGCATGCCGGAAGCCCGTGGGAAATCGGTCTTGCGGAAACACAGCAGACACTGCTTCTCAACGATCTGCGCAGCCGCATCGCGGTGCAGGTCGACGGCGGCCTGCGCACCGGCCGCGATGTCGCCATCGGCGCGCTGCTGGGTGCGGATGAGTTCGGCTTTGCCACCGCCCCGCTGATTGCGGCGGGCTGCATCATGATGCGCAAGTGCCATCTCAACACCTGCCCGGTCGGCGTCGCCACGCAGGACCCAGTGCTGCGCAAGCGCTTTACCGGCACGCCCGAACACGTGATCAATTACTTCTTCTTCGTCGCCGAAGAACTGCGCCAGATCATGGCGGAGATGGGCTTCCGCACGGTGGAGGAGATGGTCGGTCGGGTCGACAAGCTCGATATGCGCCGGGTGCGCCGCCACTGGAAGGCGCATGGCGTCGACCTCGGCCGCATCCTGCATGCCGTGCCGCTCAAGGAAGGCCAGCTCCCGCGCAATACGGAAACCCAGGACCACGGCCTTGCGGCCGCGATGGACGTGGAGCTTATCGAAGCCTGCAAGCCTGCCATCGAAAGCGGTCAGGCTGTCCAGATCAACCGCTCGATCCGCAATGTGAACCGCACCGTCGGCGCCATGCTGTCGGGCCGGATCGCGGAAGAATACGGCCATCAGGGCCTGCCGCAGGATACCATCCGCATCGACCTGACCGGCGTTGCGGGCCAGAGCTTCGGCGCATGGCTGGCGCACGGCGTCACGATGAGCCTCACCGGCGATGCCAATGACTATGTCGGCAAGGGCCTTTCGGGCGGCCGTATCGTGGTCAAGCCGCCGCAGGATGTGGCCCGCGAACCGACCAACAACATCATCGTGGGCAATACCGTGCTTTACGGCGCCATCGCGGGCGAAGCCTATTTCGCCGGCGTCGCGGGCGAACGCTTCGCGGTGCGCAATTCCGGCGCGGTCGCGGTGGTCGAGGGAACGGGCGACCATGCGCTGGAATACATGACCGGCGGCGTGGTCTGCGTGCTGGGCAAGACCGGGCGCAATGTGGCCGCTGGAATGAGCGGCGGGATCGCCTATGTCTACGATCCCGATGGCGCGTTCGACCGCCTCGTGAACCACGCGCAAGTCGATATTCTCGATGTCGCACCCGGCGACGGGGAAGGCGCGGAAAGGAGCTGGGGCACGCCTCAGCAACGCGCGGTCAGCGTCGATAATCCCGGCATGGGCGATCCGCTCTATCACGATGCCGAGCGGCTGAAGGTGCTGGTCGAACGCCACCACCTCCACACCGGCTCGGCCCGGGCGAAGGCATTGCTCAACGACTGGGCCAACGAACTGAAAAACTTCCGCAAGGTGATGCCGCGCGATTACGCCAAGGCGCTGAAGGCACTCGAGGAAGAACGCGAAGACGCGGCGATGGAGGCTGCAGAGTAATGGGCAAGGAAACCGGCTTTCTCGAATACGAGCGCGAGGATCGCACCTATGCCGATCCTGCGGAACGGCTGAAAAGCTACAAGGAATTCGTGATTCCGCACGAGCGCGGCGCGCTGCAGAAACAGGCCGCGCGCTGCATGAATTGCGGCATTCCCTACTGCCACAACGGCTGTCCGGT
This sequence comes from Qipengyuania sp. NPDC077563, assembly GCF_044901345.1. Taxonomy (NCBI): domain Bacteria; kingdom Pseudomonadati; phylum Pseudomonadota; class Alphaproteobacteria; order Sphingomonadales; family Erythrobacteraceae; genus Qipengyuania; species Qipengyuania sp. NPDC077563. Next base: position 51,970 of record NZ_JBJDPC010000003.1, read on the forward strand.
GAACAACATAATCCCGGACTGGAACCACTTGGTCTATGAAGACGACTGGAAGAGCGCGCTCGAGGTCCTGCATTCGACCAACAACTTCCCCGAGTTCACGGGCCGCGTCTGCCCCGCCCCATGCGAGGCGGCCTGTACGCTGAACATCGTCGATGCGCCGGTAACCATCAAAAGCATCGAATGCGCCATCATCGACCGCGGCTTCAAGGAAGGCTGGGTCAAGCCGCAAGTGCCTGAAAAGCAGAGCGGAAAGTCGGTCGCGGTAATCGGCAGCGGCCCCGCAGGTCTTGCCGCCGCACAGCAATTGGCGCGCGCTGGTCATGCGGTGACCGTTTTCGAAAAGAGCGACCGGATCGGCGGATTGCTGCGCTACGGCATCCCCGACTTCAAGATGGAAAAGCATCTCATCAACCGCCGCGCGGTGCAGATGGAAGCCGAGGGCGTGCAGTTCCGCACCTCAGCGGAGGTGGGCGTCGAAGTCAGCTTCGAGGCGCTGAAAGAGAATTTCGACGCGGTCGTGCTGGCAGGCGGCGCGGAAGAGGCACGCAAGCTCGATATTCCGGGCTCGGAGCTGTCGGGCGTGCGGCTGGCCATGGAATTCCTGACCCAGCAGAACAAGCGCAATGCGGGCGATGACGAGGTGCGCGCGGCGCCGCGTGGTAGCCTGACGGCGACGGACAAGCATGTGATCGTCATCGGCGGGGGCGACACCGGCAGCGACTGCGTGGGCACCAGCAACCGGCAGGGCGCGGCATCCGTGACGCAGCTCGAGATCATGCCCAAGCCGCCGGAAAAGGAAGACAAGGCGCTGACCTGGCCCGACTGGCCGCTGAAGCTGCGGACCTCTTCCAGCCATGAAGAAGGGGTGGACCGCGACTGGGCCGTGCTGACCAAGCGCGTGGTCGAGGACGGGGGCCAGGTCTCCGGGCTCGAATGCGTGCGGGTCGAGTGGAAAGATGGGAAAATGCAAGAGGTTGCGGGCAGCGAATTCACGTTGAAGGCGGATCTCATCCTGCTGGCGATGGGCTTTACCGGGCCGAAACGAAGGGGTTTGCTGGACCGGGCGGGCGTGGAATTGTGCGAGCGCGGCAATGTGAAAGCCGACACCAATCGCTATGCCACGAGCGAGCCGAACGTCTATGCCTGCGGCGATATGCGGCGCGGGCAAAGCCTTGTCGTCTGGGCGATTCGCGAGGGTCGGCAGTGCGCGCGGGCGGTGGACGAAGCGCTGATGGGCGTGAGCGACCTGCCCTGCTGAGGGCAGGAAGCGGCCTGCGCTGGCAGCCCCTTCTGCCGCCGCTGGAGTGTTCCGGAAAAGGCTCCGAACACCCACTTGATCGGGTGTCGCAGTGCCGGACACCCGTGCCGGGACGCCGAACCAGCAGGAGCCAAGGCCCTGCCGCCCCCCCTTCACCCACCTGCCGCCATCGGCAGGCCAGCAGCCGAAGCCTCAGTGAATGGCGACGATGACCTGATCGCCTTCGCGCACCGGGGCGCAATTTTCCGCCGGGATCGGATCGAAGCCTTCCCGGGTCAGCGCGATATCCGACAGGCCATCGATCTTGAAATAGCCGAGCGCGGGATCTTCATCGACCCGGCGGCTCTTGTTCGGATTGACCGCGCCCAGATAGAAAGCGTTGTTGCGCAGCACGATCTGGTGCGGCGCCAGCTTCAGCGTGCTGGAGTTGTAGGTGGCGCTGATCATGGTGCGTTCGCGCATGGCCTCGCCCAGCACCGCCTGGACGAATTCGAAGGAAGATTGATGCTGCATTGCACAAAACCACACCATCCGGGCCGAAAATGCAATCGCTTAATGGTAGCGGTCACAATTTTATGCAGCCGATAGTTTCCATCAGGCCACCACAAGTTTCGCTCAGACCGCGCCCATTTTCGATCAGCGGGCGGCCCAGTCCACGGGCCCCCGCCCGTGCTTTTGCAGAAATTCATTCGCCCGGCTGAAGGGTTTGGAGCCGAAGAATCCGCGATGCGCCGACAGCGGGCTGGGATGCGCACTTTCGATCACCAGATGCGGCCCCGCCCCGCTGCGCGCCGCCCCAAGGCCCGCGATCCGTTTCGCCTTGGCCTGCGCATGGCTCCCCCACAGGATGAAGACGCTGGGCACATCGCGCGCCGCCACCGCCGCCACGCAGGCATCCGTGATCGCGTCCCAGCCGCGCCCCGCATGGCTGCCCGCCTGCCCCTGCTCCACGGTCAGCGTGTTGTTGAGCAGCAGCACCCCCTGCCGCGCCCATGGCGTCAGATCGCCGTCCTGGGGCGGCGCGACATCCAGATCGGCGGCCAGTTCCTTGTAGATATTGCGCAGGCTCGGCGGCAGCTTCACGCCTTGGGGCACGGAGAAGGACAGGCCCATCGCCTGCCCCGGCCCGTGATAGGGGTCCTGCCCCAGGATCACGACCTTCACCGCGTCCAGCGGGGTCAGTTCCAGCGCCTTCAGCCGCGATCCGCGCGGGGGATAGACCACCTTGCCCGATGCCTCCTGCTCTCTCAGCCAGCCGCCCAGCGCGCGCGCTTCGGGCGCGGCCAGAACGGGATCGAGGGCGGGCTTCCAGCTATCGGGCACGGGATCGGTCATGACATGCTGTTTGCCCGTCCCGGCGCGGCAGGACCAGCCGCCCCGGTCCACCAATCCCCGATCACCCGGGTCCAGGCATCCGGGCTATGGCGCCCAAGCCCCAGCCCGAGCAGCGAGCGAAGTGACGAAGGTCCGTTGCCAGTTCCCTCTGCGAACCCTAAAGCCGCCGACATGGCAGTTCATTTCCACGAAGAAGACCTTCCCGAAGGCGTCCTCGCCGATGGCCCCGTTGCCGTCGATACCGAGACCATGGGCCTCGTCACCACGCGCGACCGGCTGTGCGTCGTCCAGATCAGCGACGGCAATGGCGACGAGCATCTCGTCCGCTTTGCGCCGGACAGCGACTATGACGCGCCCAATCTGCAGGCCGCGCTGGCCGATCCGGACCGGCTCAAGCTGTTCCATTTCGCCCGCTTCGACCTGGCCGCGATCGAATATTACCTCGGCGTCACGGCGGCGCCCTGCTATTGCACCAAGATCGCCAGCAAGCTGGTCCGCACCTATACCGACCGCCACGGCCTGAAGAATCTGGTCGAGGAATTGCTGGGCGAGAATATCTCCAAGGCGCAGCAATCGTCCGACTGGGGCGGGCCGGAACTCAACCAGGCGCAGCGCGACTATGCCGCCTCCGACGTGCGCTTCCTCCACCGGATGCGTGAAGAGCTCAATCGCCGCCTCGAACGCGAAGGCCGCATGGAACTGGCGCAGTCCTGTTTCGATTTCCTTCCCACGCGCGCCCATCTCGATATCCTCGGCTGGGCCGATCACGACATCTTCAGCCACGCGTAAGGCTTAGCGGAGCACCAACCCCATCATGGCCATCGGCAAGCGCAGGATCGAAACGCAGGAGGCGCAGCAATTACGCTCGCGCCGCCAGCATTTCGCTGCGCCCGGCGGCAGCCATGACCGGCTGGTGCGCTTCCTCGCGCGGTTCCTGCCGATGGGCGTGGGGATCGTTGCCGCGCTGATGATCATCACCCCCTTGAGCCCGCGCGGCGAAATCAGCTTCCTGCTCGACCGCAATGAAGTGGCGGTGATCCAGGAACGGCTGCGCGTCGACAATGCGCTGTATCGCGGACAGGATGCGCAGGGCCGCCCCTTCTCGCTGACGGCGGGGGAAGCGGTCCAGAAATCGAGCGTGGAGGGGATCGTCCGGCTCGACGAGCTGGTCGCCCGCCTGCTGATGAGCGAAGGCCCCGCGCGGGTGGAAGCGCCCGGCGGGCAATACGATATCCGCGATGATGTGGTCGATGTGAACGGCACCATGACGATGGCCGCCGCCGACGGCTATCGCATGCGCGCGAGCGGCGTCTCGCTCGACCTGAAAGACAAGACATTAGAGGGATCGGGCGGCGTCGAAGGCGCGGTTCCGGCAGGCACGTTCCGCGCCGACCGGCTCGATGCCGATCTCGACCAACGCACTGTTACCCTGACCGGCAATGCGCGGCTGCGCATGGAACCCGGAAAGCTGAGGATGCCATGATCAAGAGCCAGTTCCCCACCATGGCGAAGAGCGCACTGGCGGGCTTTGCCCTGACCGCGGCCGCAATGGGCGGCATCCAGCTGTCCGCCCAGGCGATCGCCGGGCACAATTCCAACGCGCCGGTATCCTATGCCGCCGACCGGATCGAATTGCAGGACCGGCAGAACCGCGTGGTATTGTCGGGCAATGTCGAGATCACGCAGGGCGGCCTCAATCTCAACGCGGCGCGCACCATCGTGAACTATTCCGACGCGGGCAGCCTGAAGATCCAGCGGATCATGGCCACCGGCGGCGTGAATGTGACGCGCGGCAACGAACGCGCGCGCGGCGATACGGCGGTCTACGATTTCAACCGCCGGATCATAACCATGGCGGGCAATGTCCGCCTGAACCGCGGCGGCGATACGCTGAACGGCGGGCGGCTGGTGATCGACCTGGCCAGCGGCGTGTCGAGCGTGGATGGCCGCGCCAGCGGATCGTCGGGCGTGACCGGCAACAGTTCTTCTTCGGGCGGGCGCGTGACCGGATCGTTCTCCGTCCCCGAAAACTGAGCGCGCTTTAACGGCCAGTTCTAACGCCGGGCTCTAGCGGCGACCGGCTCCGGCCACGCGGGCGATGCCGGTCAGCCCCTGTGCCAGCAGCAATTCCGACGCCTGGCTGTTGGTCAGCAATTCGCGGTGCAGTTCGGTGAGCCGCAGGGTCAGCCGGTCGAGCTTGGGGCCGCGCCAGCGCTGGACCTGTTCGGCAATGTCGCGTTCTTCCTTCCAGAAGATGCCCAGCCGCGCCTTCTCGCCCTTGTCGAGATCCTGATAGCGGCGATTGCCCAGCGCGGCGGAAATCCGCGCCAGCTGCGCCGCGCGCCGTTCGATCGCCAGCAGCGTGCCGACCGGGTTCAGCCCGATCTGTTTCATCCGCGCGATTTCCTGCGCCACCTTGGGCCCCTGCCCCGCCAGCACGGCGTTGACGAGCCCGGCGAAACCGTCCTCCTCGCTCGCCGCGCCCACGGCGTCGAGATGTTCCATTTCCGCCGGGCGCGGCGATTGCGGGCTGCCGTCGAGATAGGTGGCGAGCTTGGTCACCTCGCTCTGCGCCAGCCGCACGTCGAGATTGGCCGCGCGCGCGATGCGTTCGGCCACGGCGCCATCCAGCCGCACGCCCGCCGCATCGCCCATGGCGCGCACGCTTTGCGTGACCGAGCGCAGATCGGGCGGATAGAACATGGCCACCACCGCATCTTTCCGCTTTTCCAGCAGCTTGGCGGTGCGCGATTTGTCGGTGGCGGAGGTGGCGACGACGATCACCGGGCAGGCCTCGCCCGCCCCCATGTCGCCCGTTTCCAGCAGGATCTTGATCGCCTCATGCGCCTCGTCGCCCGCCACGCGGCACCAGATATGGCGCGTATCCCCGAACAGCGAGCTGGAGCGGGCCTCGTCCCCCAGCTTCGCCGGATCGGCGCGCAGTTCGGCGCCGGGGATTTCCACCCGTTCGCCCGGATCGGGCAGCATGGCGGCCATGTCGTTGGCGGCCTGGCTGGCGCCGGCCTCGTCCTGCCCGCAGAAGAAGAAGACGCCGCAGCTGGCGGCCACATCGCGCGCCTTGGCAGCGAAATCCTTGCCGGTCAGTTTCACCGTTCGCCCTGCGCCCTTTCACGAAGCGCCACGGCCACGCGGGTCACGATCCGGTCGGATATTTCGACAGCGAGATTTTCGAGCGCGGTGTTTTCCGCCGCGATCACGGCATATTCGCTGGAGACCACGTCGATCCCGGCATCCACGCCCTCGGTCGCATCGAGCAGGATCGCCCCGGTCGCCGAATCGACCAGCTGATAGCGCGCGCGCAGGGTGCGGCGTTCGCGGCTGACGGTATCGTCGGCCAGCACGGCGAGGCCTTCGAGGCTGTCGTCCAGCCGCACTTCGAGCCGGTAACGGAACTCGCCCGTGCCCGCCGCGCCCAGCTGGTCGTTGAGCGCGCTGCGCACCAGCCAGCCGGCCTTGCCCTCGATCGGGGGGACATCGACCGCGGCGAGACCTTGCGCGACCGCGCCGCTGCCGCCGCCGGCATACATGGGCTGGAGCGAGCAGCCGCCGAGCGCGAAGGCGAGCGGCAGGGCGAGCGAGAGGGCGAAAGACTGGCGCATCAGGTGACGATATTCACCAATCTGTCGGGCACCACAATGACCTTGCGCACTTCTGCCCCGTCGATCGAACGCTGCACCTTTTCCGACGCCAGCGCCATGGCTTCCAGATCTTCCTTAGGCGTGCCCTTGGGCGCGGTGAGCGTGTCGCGCAGCTTGCCCTTGTGCTGGACCGCGATGGTCACTTCGTCTTCCACCAGCAGCGCGGGATCGACCTCGGGCCAGGCGGCATCGGCCACCAGGCCGTCCATGCCCATGCCCGCCCAGGCCTCTTCGGCGAGATGCGGCATCATCGGGGCGACGAGCTGCACGAGGCTGCGGATCGCGGCGGACCGGCTGGCGGAAGGGGCGGCCTTCTCGACCGCTCCGGTCAGCTCGTAAATCCGGGCGACGGCCTTGTTGAAGCCCAGCGCCTCGATATCCTCGGCCACGGCGGCCACGGTCTGGTGGGTCTTGCGCTCGAGCGCCTTGTCCTCGCCCTGCGCCTGCGGCTCATGGGCCGAGAAGAGGCGCCACAAGCGGTGCACGAAGCGGCTGCAGCCCTCGATCCCGGCTTCGGACCACGGCAGGTCGCGCTCGGGCGGGCTGTCGGACAGCATGAACCAGCGCACCGCATCGGCGCCATAGGTGTCGATGATGGTGTCGGGATCGACGACGTTCTTCTTCGACTTCGACATCTTGATGACGCGGCCGATCTCGACCTCGCCGCCATCGGCCTTCAGCAGCGCACGCTCGGCCTCGCGGCTGATCTCGTCGGGCGCGTAATAGAGCGTCTTGCTGCCGTCCTTGCGGCTGTAGGTCTCATGCGTGACCATGCCTTGCGTGAACAGCGAGGCAAAGGGCTCCTTCACCTCGATCTGGCCCATATGCGCCAGCGCGCGGGTCCAGAAGCGGGCGTAGAGCAGGTGCAGGATCGCATGCTCGATCCCGCCGATATACTGTTCGACCGGCAGCCACTTGGCGACCTCTTCCTTGTCGAAGGGCTTATCGGCAGGCTGGCTGGCAAAGCGCAGGAAATACCAGCTGGAATCGACGAAGGTATCGAGCGTGTCGGTCTCGCGTTCCGCCTTGCCGCCGCATGTGGGGCAGTCGACATGCTTCCACGTGGCGTGGCGCAGCAGCGGGTTGCCGGGCGTCTGGAAGTCGACATCCTCGGGCAGCGTGATCGGCAGGCTGTCCTTGGGCGCCGGGACCACGCCGCATTTTTCGCAGTGGATGAAAGGGATCGGCGTGCCCCAGTACCGCTGGCGCGACACGCCCCAGTCGCGCAGGCGCCAGACGGTCTTGCCTGTCCCCCGGCCCTGCTGTTCGATGCGGGCGATGATCTCGCGCTTGGCGTCCTCCACTTCCATCCCGTCGAGGAAGTCGGAATTGACGATCACGCCCTCTCCGGCCTCGGCCCCTCCTTCGAAGGGCTTGTCCGCCTGCTCGACACTCGGCGCGACCACGCGCGGGATCGGCAGGCCGTATTTGGTGGCGAATTCGAAGTCGCGGCTGTCGTGCCCCGGCACCGCCATGATCGCGCCGGTGCCGTAATCCATCAGCACGAAATTCGCGATATAGACGGGCAGGTCCGCGCCGGTGAAGGGGTGCTTGGCCGTGATGCCGGTATCGAAGCCGAGCTTCTCCGCCGTTTCCAGTTCGGCCGCAGTGGTGCCGCCCTTCTTGCACAGCGCGATGAACTCGCGCACTTCATCGCTGTCCAGCCCCTGCGCCACCGGATGATCGGCAGCGACGGCGACGAAGCTCGCGCCGAAGATCGTGTCGGGCCGCGTGGTGTAGACAGGCAGTTTCTCGCCGTTCGACAGGTCGAAGCTGAATTCCAGCCCCTTGGACTTGCCGATCCAGTTTTCCTGCATCAGCCGGACCTTGTCGGGCCAGTTTTCCAAGCTGCCCAGCCCTTCGAGCAGTTCCTCGGCGAAGTCGGTGATCTTGAGGAACCACTGGTTCAGCTTGCGCTTCTCGACCTCGGCGCCCGAGCGCCAGCCCTTGCCGTCGATCACCTGTTCGTTGGCGAGCACGGTCATGTCGACCGGGTCCCAATTGACCTCGCTCTCCTTGCGGTAGACGAGCCCCGCTTCGTAGAGATCGATGAAGAGCGCCTGTTCGTGGCCGTAATAGTCGGGCTCGCAGGTCGCCAGTTCGCGTGACCAGTCGAGCGCGAAGCCGAGGCGCTTCAGCTGCGCCTTCATGTGTTCGATATTGTCGCGCGTCCAGCCGCCCGGGTGCACGCCCTTTTCCATCGCCGCGTTTTCCGCGGGCATGCCGAAAGCGTCCCAGCCCATCGGGTGAAGCACTTCGTGCCCGGTCACCTTCTTGAAGCGCGCCAGCACGTCGCCCATCGTGTAATTGCGCACATGGCCGATGTGGATGCGCCCGCTAGGATAGGGGAACATCTCGAGCACGTAGCTCTTGGGTTTGGGCGAATCGCTGTCGGCGCGGAAGGTCTGCGCCTCGTCCCATGCGGATTGCCAGCGCGCATCGGCCGCGGCCGGATTGAAACGGGTGTCACTCATGCGCACGCCTGTAAGGATTTCAGGCGCGAATGGAAGGCGTTCAAAGCCAATTCGGCCTAGAACGAGCCGGAATCTTAGATGACCTTGGTCAAAATTGGTAAGCGCGTGAACCGGAGCGCAGCGACCTTAAAGGTCGTGAGCGCCGGAAGCGCAGAGATTGCCGGTTTGCAGGCCGTTATCGGCCGAATTAGTTGGAGATTGTCTGACGGCGCAGTTCGCGCGCCTTGGTCAGAATGATGTCTTCCAGCTTCTGCACGGTGGCGGCCTGTACCGGCGCATCGACCCAGGTGCCGCCCTGATTGACCTGGCGGCTGGCGGCGACGCGCAGCGCATCGGCGCGCAGGTCGGTGTCGAGGATGGAGACGGTCATCTTCACCCGTTCGCCCGGATTGCCGGGATTGGCATACCAGTCGGTCACGATCACGCCGCCGGCGCTGTCGGCCTGCAGCAGCGGGGCAAAGCTGACCGCTTCGAGGCTGGCGCGCCAGAGATAGGAGTTCACGCCGATGGTCGACACCTGCGCCGCGGCCAGATCGGCCTGCGGACGATTGCCGCTGCTGCATGCCGCAAGGCCGATGCTGGCCACGCCGACAAGGGCGATGGCGGCGGGACGGCGGAGATTACGGTATGCGGTCATGAACGGTCCTTGGATCGGAATATGTCGTTGCGGCTCTATAATGGCTGGACAGGCGGGGGCAAGCACTGCCTTTGCCCCGCCGGGCCACGCGCACAGACACTACCGGACGCGTGAATGCGTCCTTAATCGCCGCCCTCGCAAGCGGCACCCTGTGTGCGCAGGGCAACACTATTTGCGCCAAAAGGGCGATGCTTGTGGAAAAGCTGGAATTATTCGGATCGAAGACCTAATCTTCTGAAATACCGGAGTCGCTTACATGAAAACATGTGTTGCGATGTTCGGGAACCATTAAGCGGATACCGTGGTATAACGGTACGAACACCGCGATAGGGGCAGAGAGGCGTTCGATGGGCAAGTCCAGAAACAGCACAGGTAAGGGTCGGTTCGCGCCGGCGCTGCTTGCTGTTGCCGGTCTGGCTCTCGCCATTCCCGGCGCCGGCATGGCCGTTTCCTCGGTGCAGAGCGATTCGGTCCAGCCCGCAGCCACGGAGTTCATGTCCTTCACGCCCGCCGGTGTCGATCCCGAATTGGCGCAGAAGGTGGCCAAGCTGGTGGGCAAGGATGCCCTACGCTTCACCCCCGCCAACAAACCGGCCCCGGCGCGTGAGCGGACGGTGAACTTCGCGGTCCGCGTGGACGCGGCAACCGCCCGCACGCTGTCCGGCCGCAGCCCGGCAGAAACCCTGGCCAAGAGCGCCGGCCCCGACAGCGGACTGTCCATGGTCGCCGCGCGTTACAATCTCGGCATCGCTCGCGGCTATCAGAGCTTCGCCCAGCCGACCCGCAGCGTTGCGGCCGCGAATATCGGCGACAAGGTGAAAGATTTCGCCATGCCCGACCTGCGCAGCTTCGACGATTCGGATGATGACGGCAAACCGAGCCGCTTCAAATCGCGCATCTCGCTGCAGAACCGCGACAACGCCGGTACGGCTCCGCTGACGGTCGAAGGTGCCGGTTCGCAGCGTGTCGATCTGGGCGGCGCATACAGCCTGAGCCGCAATCTCGATGTGACGGCCGGTGTCCGCCTGTCGCAGGAACGCGACCGCCTCAACCCGCTTACCGACGGGATCGAGGATGATCAGGCGGTCTATGTCGGAACGCAGATCCGCTTCTGATCTTCCGCTCCGCGCGGCTCTTCCAGCACGAATACGATTGAATCCTCGCCCCTCGGTGTGCGCATTGTCTTTACGCTGTCGTAATCTTGCGTAAGGCTACTCCAAACAGCGCGAAAAATTGCGAGGAGAGGATTGGATGGGACGTATTGCGATTGTGACGGGTGGTACGCGCGGAATCGGCCGCGCCATCTGCGAAAGATTACGCGACGAGCGCCAATGCACCGTGATCGCCAATTATGCCGGAAATGACGAAGCGGCGAAGAAATTCTCCGACGAGACCGGCATTCCGACAGTAAAATTCGACGTCGGAGACTTCGATGCGGTGCAGACCGCCTGCAAAAAGGTCGAGGACGAACACGGCCCGATCGAGATCGTGGTCAACAATGCCGGGATCACGCGTGACGGCACGCTGCTGAAGATGAGCTATGACGATTGGGATGCGGTCATGCGCACCAATCTGGGCGGCTGCTTCAACATGGCCAAGGCGACCTTCGCCGGAATGAAGGAACGCGGCTGGGGCCGGATCGTGAATATCGGGTCGATCAACGGACAGGCGGGCCAGTATGGCCAGGTCAATTATGCCGCCGCCAAGAGCGGGATCCACGGCTTCACCAAGGCGCTGGCGCAGGAAGGCGCGCGCTTCGGCATCACGGTCAATGCCATCGCGCCGGGTTACATCGACACCGACATGGTCGCTGCCGTGCCCGAACCGGTGCTGGAAAAGATCGTCGCCAAGATCCCAGTCGGCCGCCTCGGCAAGGCGAGCGAGATCGCCCGCGGGGTGAGCTTCCTCGTCTCCGAGCATGGCGAATTCGTCACCGGATCGACGATGAGCATCAATGGCGGACAGCATATGTATTGATGGCTGTATTGGCGGTGCGGCTTCGGTCGCAACCGGATGCGGCGGGCGGGAGTAGCGAGTGAAGGCAATGGCACGGATCGCAGCATCGGCACCCCTCGTTTCTTGCGGTGCATTCTTGTGTTGCCTCGCTGCCGCCCCGGTTCTGGCCAATCCGGTTGCGGACCGGATTTAGGAACCCGTCGCCCTGGAGGATACCGAAGTATCCTTTCGCGGTGACCCGCCCGAGACGATTTCGGCCCGGACGCAAGACGGGTTGGTGCTCGAAGGTGCCTATTGGCCGTCAGCCGCGCCCGTGGACCAGCTGGTCATCGTCTTCCACGGCAATTCCTACAATCATCTCGTCATGGCAGCCCGCGCCGAGCCCCTGCGCATCGGCGGGCGCGGGGTTCTCGTCACTTCCTATCGCGGCTTCGGCGACAATCCCGGCAAGCCGAGCGAGGAAGGGTTGATGCGCGATGCCGAGGCGTGGATCGCCAAGGCGCGCGAATTGCATCCAGACAAGCGGCTCTATCTTTTCGGATTTTCGCTCGGCGGGGCCGTGGCGCTGGAAATGGCCGCGCGGCACGAGGTCGAAGCGGTCGCGACGTTGGGCGCCTTTACCGATCTCAGATCGATGGTTCCGAAACTGGCGCGGGCCTTCGTCAAGGACCGCTACGACAATCGCGCTGCGATGCGCCGCGTGGAGGAACCCGTCCTGCTGCTCCACGGCAGCGAGGACGATGTCGTCGACCCATCGGCGGCGGCCCTGCTCGAACAAGCTGGCGGCGACAATGTCACGGTGATCAATTTGCGCGGCGGCAAGCACTGGGTGCCGCTCGACCAGCTTGCCGAGCGGCTGTGGGCAGCGATGGAGGGAAAGCAGTCGTAGCGACGAGCGCCGGTCAGTCGATCAGGATACCAACCACTTTCCACTGCCCCTCTTCTTTCACCAGCGTCACGGTCTCGACAGCATCGGCCTTGTTGGCAAACCGCGTGTGAAAAGTGACCTCCATGAAACCGCTAGGCGGCGCGTTGAGGAAGCGCACCGTGGCAAGGTTGCGCGAAATCACCGCCCCCAGCGGGACGCGCGCATCTTCCGAAGCGTCGGTCCACCCTTCGACAGTATTCGCCGTGCGGAAGCTTTCGCCGGCCGCATCGAAGCTGGCCTGCCAGTTGCCGGCATCGCCGAGCTCCAGCCAGTTGCGGGCAGCCGCTTCGACCGCAGTATCGCGCGCCGTGGTTTCGGATGCGGGAGAACCTGCTTCCTCGACCATGATGGGGGTCGCCAGAAATAGCGCGGCAGCGAGTAAGGACATGAGAATACCTCCGATCAGGATGGCCCGGTTGCGGGCCGGTTTGGTAGTGGGAGGTAACTCGCTTGTTTGCCGTGCTTCGGCATCCCGCAAACTTTCGTATACAGGGTTTTTGTAGGCATCGGCCTCGCTTTCGAACAGTAGGCGGGCCGCCTCGCGGCTGCTGGTCACGTCGAGCTTGCGGCGGGCGACACGCAGCCGTTCATTGATCGTGTGGACCGAGCGCGAAAGCTCTCTCGCCATCGATTTCGCATCGTGGCCGCGGGCCATCAGGCGAAGGGTTTCCTTCTCCTTTTCGGTCAGTTCCTCAAGGCCGTGGCGGGGTTTGGAAGAGGCCGGCGTCATTCCGCCCTGCCTATGCCCCGCCATCTGGCCTAGCCACCCCAAAAAATTCGTAGGCGCTCGCTATTCGGCGCCGCGCGGGTCCGGCCGCCACCGCGCACTGCCGCGGGTGCGGCACCACTGGCTGGAGGGTGAGGTGCGCTGTCCGCCATCGGCGAACAGCGTGTAGCTGACCTGGCGGCATTCCCTGTCGCCGTACACCACCGCATCGCTCACCAGCACATAGCCGCGCTGGCCATCCTCGCGCCACAGCTCGGCCTCACCGCTGCGCAGGGCGCGGGAGGTTTCCCGGTCGACCGATCCGGGGCGCGGGCCGCTGAAACGGGGCGTATCGCCGGGCTCGGGCGGTCCGGGGAAATTGAAGGTCTGCACGGGCGTTTCGCTATTGCGCGCGCCCGTTGGGGCCTGGGCCTTTCCGGTGGGCGGGGCGGGCGGTTCCTCGGCTTCCGGTTCGGCCTCTTCTTTGGGTTCGGGGAGGACTCCGCCCCACAGGAATGGCTCTTCTTCCTCGGCAGCGGGCTGCACCGTCTGCGCGGGCCGGTCCGCACGCACGAATTCATCGTTCTGCTCGACGTCGTCGGCAAAGAGATAAAAGGCCAGCGCGCCCGTGGCGAGCGCGGCGCCGGCGAAAAAGAGGATCAGCCAGCCCCCGAGGCGCTCTCGCCGTTCGAGTTCCGCCAGTTCCTCGGCGGAAAAACTGCGGGGCCGCAAAGGCGCAGCGCCTTCGAGCGATGGCGGCGTGTCGCCATCCTGATGCTGCGTTTCTTTCACCTTGCCCGCCGAACCGTCTCTCTGCCCTGTAACGAAAGGATGGATTGTCCCGTCTGACAGTCTCTCTTACAAAAGCGCCCGAATGACAACGCCCTACCACCCACCGGCCAAATACTCCGTGCGTATCGAAGGCCATCGCACCTCGATCAGCCTCGAACCGGTGTTCTGGGACCTGTTGCAGAAAGCCGCCGCGCGGCGCGGGATTGCGGTGAACACGCTGGTCGCCCGGATCGATGCCGAACGCATCAGGAGCGAGACCCCGCCGGGTCTGGCGGGCGCAATCCGCGTGTGGCTGGTCACCTCCGAGCTGGTACCCGGATATGAAAAGGACGGCGAAATCGCTTCCGCCGTCCGTTCCGATCAGGAATTGTCATCCTGATTTATGATCTAGGCGATTAGTATTTCGCGGTCGCGTCGCTCGCCGGATAGGTTTCGTCGAGCGCTTCGTCAGTCGTGCTCATGCGGTCATGCGATGCCGTGGCATCCGATCCGGCGTTGCGGAAACTGCCTTCGGGTTCGCCGCCAGCAAAGGCCACGCCGTTCTGGTCGACCTTGTTCTTCTCGTAATAGCGATATCCGGCATAACCGAGTGCGCCGAGTGCTGCGAGCTTGATAATCATGTCTGCTTCCCTTTCGGATAGATGTTACCAAACCAACTGTTGCGGCCGCCGAAAGGTCCGCAGAATCTGCTCAGTCATCGCCCACCCGTTCGATATCAGCGCCGACCAGCTGAAGTTTCTCTTCCAGCCGCTCGTAACCACGGTCGAGATGGTAGAGGCGGCGCACCGTCGTCTCGCCCTTGGCGGCAAGGCCCGCGATCACCAGGCTCATCGACGCGCGCAAATCGGTCGCCATCACTTCGGCGCCGGTCAGCTCGACCGGCCCCTTGACGATGGCGGTACGGCCCGTCGTGTCGATATCGGCCCCCATGCGCACCAGCTCGGGCACATGCATGAAGCGGTTCTCGAAGATCGTTTCCTTCAGCACGCTGGTGCCTTCGGCCTTGCACAAAAGGCTCATCAGCTGCGCCTGCATATCGGTGGCTAGACCTGGGAAGGGCGCGGTGGTGAGGTTATAGGCCTTGAGCGGGCCATTGGCCGCGACCTTCACGCCTTCCTTCACCGTTTCGATCTCGACGCCTATGTTGCGCAGCGCATGCAGCGTCGAACCCATGTCCCCGGCATCCGCGCCGCTCAGCAGCACTTCGCCGCCGGTGATCGCCGCCGCACAGGCATAGGAGCCCGCCTCGATCCGGTCGGGCATGACGCGATAGGTCGCCCCGTGGAGGGCCTTCACGCCGTGAATGGTGATTTCCGACGTGCCGACACCCTCAATCTCGGCGCCCATTGCGGTCAGCAGATTGCACAGATCAACGATTTCCGGCTCGCGCGCGGCATTGCGCAGCACGCTGGTGCCCTTGCACAGGACCGCCGCCATCAGCGCATTCTCGGTCGCGCCGACCGAGACTACGGGGAAGTCGAATTCGCCGCCGGGCAGCCCGCCGTCAGGAGCGCTGGCCTTCACATAGCCTTGCGCCAGCTCGATATTGGCGCCGAACGCCTCCAGCGCCTTGAGATGGAGGTCGATCGGGCGGTTGCCGATGGCACAGCCGCCGGGCAGCGAAACGGTCGCTTCGCCCGTGCGGGCCAGCAGCGGGCCAAGCACGAGGATCGAGGCGCGCATTTTGCGCACCAGATCGTAAGGCGCGACCGAACTGGTGATTCGCATCGCCTCCAGCGTCACGTTGCGGCCGAAGTCTTCGGGCCGCTTGCCCGGAATCGTATGGCTAACGCCGAACTGCGTCATCAGGTGCTGGAAGCCGTCGATATCGGCGAGCCGCGGCAGGTTGCGCAGCGTCACCGCTTCTTCGGTCAGCAGCGCGCAGGGGATAAGCGTGAGCGCCGCATTCTTGGCGCCGGAGATGGGAATTGTGCCCGAAAGGCGATTGCCGCCGCGTACGATGAGTTTGTCCATGCCCTGCCTTTAAATGTCTCGGGGCTGCTGACAAGCGTCATCCATCTGTCATCCCGCCCCTTCATGATGTTACGAACCGCCACCTAATTGACCTGTTCCAGCCCAGGGCGTACGCCATCACCACATGAGCCAGCGCAAACCGATCAAGAAAGCCGTCTTCCCCGTCGCGGGGCTCGGCACTCGTTTCCTGCCTGCCACCAAGGCCGTTCCGAAGGAATTGCTGCCGATCGTCGACCGGCCATTGATCCAGTATGCGGTCGACGAGGCGCGCGAAGCGGGGATCGAACAGATCATCTTCGTCACCGGTCGCGGCAAGACCGCCATCGAGGATTATTTCGATCTCGCCTTCGAGCTGGAGACGACGATGGACCAGCGCGGCAAGGACATGGACGTCCTCGACCCGACCCGCGCCACGCCCGGGGACATCATGTCGGTCCGGCAGCAGGTCCCGCTGGGGCTGGGCCACGCCATCTGGTGCGCCCGGTCCATCGTGGGCGACGAACCCTTCGCGATCTTCCTGCCCGACGAGCTGATGATCGGCGCGCCCGGCTGCATGAAGCAGATGGTCGATGCCTATGAGGAAGTGGGCGGAAACCTCATCTCGGTGCTGGAAATCCCCGAAGAGGAAGTGTCGAGCTATGGTGTGATCGCACCGGGCAAGGAGGTCAGCGACACGCTGACCGAAGTCACCGGCCTGGTCGAGAAGCCGCCCGTGGCACAGGCGCCGTCGAACAAGATCATTTCGGGCCGCTACATCCTCCAGCCGGAAGTGATGCGCGTCCTGGAAGATCAGGAAAAGGGCGCGGGCGGCGAAATCCAGCTGACCGACGCCATGGCGAAAATGATCGGCACGCAGCCATTCCACGCCGTGACCTTCGCCGGCAACCGTTACGACTGCGGCAACAAGACGGGCTTCGTGGAAGCTACGCTCGCGCTCGCCCTGGAACGTGAAGGCATGGGCGCCGAAGTGCGCGCCATCGCAGAACGGCTCCTCGCCCAATAAGGGGCATTACTGACACCATGGAAAAGGGCCGGTCCGCACATGCGAGCCGGTCCTTTTCCTATTGGTCCCGATCAGATCAGGCGCCGCCGCAGGCCGCACCCTGCGCCGCGCAAGCCTCGTCGCGCGTCGCCTTGAACTCATCACCCTCGGTCCAATTGGGCCAGCTGGTGCTCATGCCCATCATCCGGCCGAGCCGGTAGAATAGCTGCAGGTCGGCCATCACGCCCGACCAGTCCCAGTTGGGATCGTATTCGTCTTTCGGCCCGTGATAGCGATTGTCGCGATAGTCCTGCGCGATCTTGCTGCCCGCCTGCGTGCCGCCTTCGATCAGGTCCTCGCCGCCATCGACATAAAGCATCGGCACGCCGCGCTTGGCGAAAGCGAAGTGATCGGAGCGGTAATAGGAGCCTGCTTCAGGATTGGGATTGGGCGTTGCGACACGGCCGTCGGCCTTGAGCGCGGCCTCCAGGAACTGGTCAAGCTGGGACTTGCCCGGCCCCACGACCGTCACGTCCTTGCTTGGCCCGGCAATCAGGAAGGCATCCATATTGATCCCGCCGACCGTCTGGGCGAGCGGGAAGACCGGATTGGCCGCGTAATAATCCGCCCCCAGCAGGCCCGATTCTTCCGCCGTCACGGCCAGGAACACCAGGCTGCGCGCGGTCGGCCCGGCCTTGGCCTGTGCTTCGGCCAGCGCGACGAGCGCGGCGGTGCCGGTGGCATTGTCGACCGCGCCATTGCAGATGTCGTCACCATCGTCGGCAGGCGTGCAGCGGCCCAGATGATCCCAATGCGCGGTATGCATCACGTATTCGTCCGGCCGTTCCGTGCCCGGCAGGATGCCGATTACGTTCTGCGATTCGAAGGTGCGGATGTCATTGCGGAAACTGGTCGAAGCGGTGAGGCCCAGCGGCACGGGCTTGAAGCCCTTCTTCTTGGCCGCCGCCGCAAGCTTGTCGAAATCCTTGCCCGCCGCCTTGATGATGTCCCTGCCGACCTGGTTCTGCACCCAGCCGTTCATAGTGGTAAGCGGCGGGGCATTGTCTCCGCGCTGCGCATAGGCCTGCGGGCCCGACCAGCTGCTTTCGACGACATTCCAGCCATAGGATGCCGGTTCGGTATCGTGAATGATGATCGCGCCGGCTGCGCCCTGACGGGCAGCCTCTTCATATTTGTAGGTCCAGCGGCCGTAATAGGTCATCGCCTTCCCGCCGAAGGGCCCGTCGAGGCCGGCCGCACCGAAGTCGGGATCGTTGACGAGGATGACCGCGGTCTTGCCGGTCATGTCCACGCCTTCGTAATCATTCCACTCTTTCTCGGGCGCATCGATGCCGTAGCCCACGAAGACGAGTTCGCTGTCTTCGAGGCTGGTCTGGACATCTTCCCTGTAGGAGACACCGACCCAGTCATCGCCATAGGCCAGCTCCATCGGCTCGCCATTCGCTCCCGAAATCGTGAGCGGGGCGAAATCCTTGCCGGTAATCTCCACCAACGGGACTTTCTGGGTCCAGCTGCCGTTGTTGCCCGGTTCAAGCCCCGCCTTCCTGAACTGTTCGATCAGGTAAGCGACCGTCTTTCGTTCGCCCGCCGTCCCCGGCATGCGGCCTTCGAATTCGTCCGATGAAAGCCGCTCGGTCACGGTTTTCATCGTCTCTTCCGAAATTTCGCCACTCGCGATTTCCGGGATATCGAGACCGGGCGCCGAACCCGGTTCATCGTCGATGGCGGCATTGCAGGCCGCGAGCATAAGCGCCGTCGCTGCGGCGATGGACTTGCGGATCATCCTTGGGGCAACCTCTCGTTTGCGTGTCTGCGTTGCGGCAGCTTCTGCACCGGGCGACGCCCGGGCGCAAGTTGCTGCCTTGCGCGATGCGGCAGGCTTGGGCAGAGCCACGGCGATGGCTGCACGATGGACCGATGCGCTGAAGCGCGCGCGCGATCACGCGCCTTTCCTCGCGCGCGGGCTCGAGAAGCATGAAGACCTTGCCGCCCTGCTGGCTGCAGGCGAGGCCGATGAAGCGCTCCATCTGGCGAAGGACGCGGGCGAGGGTATCGAGGACGTCGGCGTTGCGCTGCGGCGGGAAAAGCGCGCGCTGGGGCTGGTGCTGGCGGTCGGCGACCTTGCCGGGGCATTCGCATTGGACAAGGTCATGCGCGAGCTATCGCTCTTTGCGGACCGCGCCCTGCACCGCGCGATCGACACGGCGATCCTCAAGCGTGTGCCGGATGCGCAGCCGCATGGCATGATCGGCCTCGCGCTGGGCAAGCATGGGGCGGGCGAGCTTAATTATTCGTCCGATATCGATCCGATCCTGCTCTACGATCCGCAGACCCTGCCGCGGCGAGAGCGTGACGAGCCGGGCGAAGCGGCGCAGCGCTATGCCCGCGAAGTGGTGCGCCTGTTGTCCGAGGTAACCGCCGAAGGCTATGTCTTCCGCGTTGACTTGCGGCTGAGGCCCGCATCGGAGGTCAGCCCGCTGGCCATCCCGCTCGATGCCGCGATCACGCATTATGAAAGCAGCGCCCTGGCGTGGGAGCGGGCCGCCTTCATCCGGGCGCGGGCCTGCGCCGGCGATATCGCGGCGGGCGGAGCCTTTCTCGACCATATCCGCCCCTTCGTCTGGCGCCGCAGCCTCGACTTCGGGGCGATCGACGAGGTGCGCCGCCTGACGCACCGCATTCGCGACAAGCAGTCCGGCCCGCGCGAACCTGCGCCGGATTACAATGTCAAGCTGGGGCGCGGCGGGATTCGCGAGATCGAATTCTTCGCCCAGACCCATCAGCTGGTGCATGGCGGACGCGATCCGTCGCTGCGGCGAAGGCATACGCGCGCCGCTCTCGATGCGCTGGCGGCCACGGGCCGGATCGGCGCCGACGATGCGCGGGCTCTGGGCGAAAGCTATGACGGATTGCGGCGCATCGAACACCGGCTGCAGATGGTGGCCGACCAGCAGACCCATACGCTTCCCGCCGGCGAGGCGCTGGATAATGTCGCCCAGCTGGATGGCTATGCGGACGGGGCGGCATGGCTGGAGCATATCGCCAGCCTCACCGCGCCGGTAGCCCAGCGCTACGATGCCCTGCTGGCCGAGGATGAAGTCTCCGTCCCGATCGATACGCCGCATGTCGTGGCAGAACAATCGCAGGCGGTGCTCGCTCCGGAACTGACCGAGCGCGTGACCGACTGGACCGACGGGCGGTACGCTCCCTTGCGCAGCACGGCCGCGCTGTCGGCATTCGAGGCGATCCGACCCAGATTGCTGGCCTCGCTCGCCGCGTCGCCCGAGCCGGAGCGGGCGGTGGCGCGCTGGGAAAGCGTGCTGCAGCGCATGAGCAGCGCGATCAACCTGTTCCGCCTGCTGGAAGCGCGGCCGGGGCTGATGCAATTGCTGGCGGATTGCCTGACGCTGGCCCCGCCGCTGGCCGATGCGATCGCGCGGCGGCCCGAACTGGTCGATGCGCTGATCGATCGCAGCGCGCTCGACCTGTCCGGCAGCCGCAGCGACCTGATCGGAGAGATGGTTCAGTCCGAGCGCGGCGATACCTATGAAGACCGCCTTGATCGGATCCGGATCGTGACCGGCGAGAAGCGCTTCGCCCTGGGCGTCCAGCTGATCGAGGCGGCGCATGACCCGCTCGATGTCGCCGCCGCCCTCTCGCGCGTGGCGGAAGCCGCCATCGCGAGCGCGCAGGAGGCGGCGGAGGAAGAGTTCGCTCGCAAGCATGGCCGCATCGAGGGCAGCGAACTCGTCGTCCTTGGCCTTGGCCGGCTCGGCGGCGGCGCGCTTACCTATGCGTCGGACCTCGACATCGTCTATCTGTTCACCGGCAGCCACGATGGCGAAAGCGATGGCGACCGGCCGCTGGGGGCAACGCTCTATTTCAACCGCCTGGCCCAGCGGGTGAGTGCGGCCCTGTCCGTCCCGACAGCCGAAGGCGCGCTCTATGAAGTCGATACGCGGCTGAGGCCGCAGGGCGCGCAAGGGCCGCTGGCGGTCAATCTGGACAGTTTCGCGCGTTACCAGATGGAAGACGCCTGGACGTGGGAGCACATGGCACTGACCCGTGCCCGCCCGCTGACCGGCAGCGAGGCAGCGGTCCGAAAGATCGATGCCATTCTCGCCGAGGTGCTTAGCGCGCAGCGCGATCCGGCGGCGCTCAAGAACGACCTGCTCAAGATGCGCGGCGAAATGGCGGCGCACAAGCCGGCCAAGGGACCGCTCGATGCCAAGCTGCTGCGCGGCGGCCTGGTGGATATCGAGTTCCTCGTGCATTTCGTGCAGCTGCGCGACCGGGTGGGACTGACGCCGGCGGTTGACGAGGCCTTGGCGCAGATTCCCGATCTGGCGAAGCTGGTCCCGGCACACGTCTTGATGACGCGATTGCTGGTCGGTACCCGGCTGCTCGCCCCCGATCTCGATATTCCGGCAGACGCCCAGCAAGCGATTCTGGCCCGGCTATGCGAAACCGGCGATTTCGAGGGCCTGCTGGCGCATCTTGCCCACCAGCGGCGCGTGGTCGCGCAGGTTTGGCACGACCTATTCGACGAACGACTGGAGCTTGATCAATGACGACATATGCCGAAGGCGATGCCTTTCCCGAATTCACGATGGAAACGCCCGACGGCGGCACGGTGACCAAGGCCGATCTGCTGGGGAAGAAAACCGTCATCTTTTTCTACCCCAAGGACAATACGCCCGGTTGCACGACCGAGGCGAGGGATTTCAGCGCGCTCAAATCCGAATTCGAGAAGGCGGGAACCCATTTGCTGGGCGTGAGCAAGGATTCAGCGCGCAAGCACCAGAACTTCATCGCCAAGCACGATCTGACAGTCGACCTCGCCACCGATGCAGAGGAAGCGGGTCTGTCCGACGAACTCGGCGTCTGGGGTGAGAAGAAGAATTACGGACGCACCTATATGGGCATGATCCGCTCGACCTACCTCCTCGATGCAGACGGAAAAATCCTGCGCATCTGGCCGAAGGTGCGGGTCAAGGATCACGCAGCAGAGGTGCTGGCCGCCGCACAAGGCGCATGACCTCTGTCTCCCGCGCCATCCGCGAGGTTCTGCTGACGGGCGACAAGACGGCGAAAGTCTTCGCCACGCGCAAGCTGGCGCGTGACTGGCGCGCCGGAAAGCTGGCCTTTCGTTTCGATTGCCCAATGCCCGATCGGCCCGAATGGCCGTCCGACCTCGACCTGCGCCTGCCGCGCGACATGCCCCGCCGGGGCAAGGGTGGGTCCGAAAAGGGCCGCCTGGCCCTGTGGCATTCACTGGCGCATATCGAATTCGTCGCCATCGACCTCGCGCTGGACATGGCCGGGCGGTTCGGCGAATCGATGGGTGAGGGCTTCGTTGCGGATTTTCTCTCGGTCGCGGCCGACGAGGCGATGCATTTCGCGCTGCTCGAGCGAAAACTCGATTCGCTGGGGTCCACCTACGGAGCGTTGCCTGCTCACGACGGATTGTGGAGTGCGGCGAAAGACACCGCCCACGATGTCGCGGCCCGGCTCGCCATCGTGCCCATGGTGCTCGAGGCCAGGGGGCTGGACGTTACTCCTGCCACTCTTGAGCGGGTCCGTGCGCAAGGTGATGAAAACGGGGCGAAAATTCTTCAGCGAATCCTTGACGACGAAATTCGTCATGTCGCTTTCGGCGCCAAGCATTTCCGAAACATCTGCGTCACGCGCGCCGAAAACCCGCCGGAATCATGGCGAAATTTGGTCAAAATCCACTTTTCGGGGGGTCTGAAGCCACCATTCAACGACTCAGCGCGTTCGGCAGCCGGTTTATCGCGGGACTTCTACGAAGGTATTGTCTGATTAACCTTTTCCAGCAAAAACCAAACTCACGAGATGCCGGGGGGTTCCGGCGGGACTGAAAAAAGATCGGAAAGCGGCCGGGACGCCCTTTCCGATCCAGGACAAGGGGCGCGGGGTCAACCCGCGCTGGATGGACGGGTTTAGCATGAACACCAAGCGCACAACGCTTGCTTTCGCCGTGGCTGCCGCAGGTCTTACGATCGCCGCTGCCCCTGCGCAGGCTGACACGAACACCGCGGTTGCTACTGGCGCGATCGACGTATCGAAGGTGGCATCGCCCGCTTCCGACGAAGGTGACGCCGAGTTTACCGAGCTTTTCGCTCGCTGGGAAAATCCCAGTCAGACGATGTCGGCCCAGCCGATGGTTTCGGTCCCGTCGCGCATGCCGCTGCATGATGCACGCATGACCAGCGATTATGGCGATCGTACCCACCCGGTTCTGAAGCGCCGCATGGGTCACAAGGGCGTCGACCTTGCAGCCACCACCGGCACGCCGATCTATGCAACGGCGGACGGTTATGTCTCCAAGGCCGCACCGTTTTCCAGCTACGGCAACTATGTCGCGATCGAACATGGTGCCCGCATCCAGACGCGTTATGCCCATATGTCGCGCATCGCCGTTGCCGAGGGCACTAGAGTGCGCAAGGGCGATGTGATCGGATATGTCGGTTCGACCGGCCGTTCGACCGGCCCGCACCTTCATTATGAAGTCCGCATCGACGGGCAGGCCGTCAACCCGGTTCCCTATATGGTCGAATCGCAGGCACAGCAGGCCTTCGCGCTTGCAATGACCGAAGGCGGCCAGGGCGGTAACGACGAAGAATAAGTCGGACGGCACCAAGTATTGCGCAGATCGAAAAGGGCGGCAGGGATGACCTGGCCGCCCTTTTGCTTTGCCCTTTTCTCTTGCCCCTGCGAATTCTCAAGGTAGGTTTCTCAATGCAACCGGACGAGTTCCGCCAATGAGGACCGCCGGCACGAGAGAGGACCGCCGATGCACCCGATCCAGCATGCGAAAACCCGCCCCGATCATCCCGCGCTAATAATGGCGGGGAGCGGGGAGACGATGCCCTACGGCGAGATGGACGCCTATGCCAATCGCTTCGCCCAGCTCCTCCGTGCGAACGGCATTAAGCGCGGCGATCACTTCGGCGTCCTGATGGAAAACACCATCCACTACCTGCCGCTCGTCTGGGGCGCGCAGCGCGCAGGCACCATGCTGGTGCCGATCTCGACCCGGCTGACCGCACCGGAAATCTGCTACATCATGAAGGATGCCAAAGTCGGCCTGCTGGTCACCACGCGAAAATTCGATCCCGTGATTGCGGGCATCCGCGAACAATGCGCCGGAGTCGACCTGCTGATCGTGGGCGGGGAAGGCGAGGAAGATTATGAGGCCAGGCTGGCGGCGCAGCCTGCCCGGCCGATACCCGATCAGGCGCCGGGGCAATACATGCTCTATTCCAGCGGGACGACAGGTGCGCCGAAGGGCGTGCGCCCTGCGGCCCCGCCAACCGACGATATCGAAGCAGTGAATCCGCTGGTCGGTCTGGCGGTCATGGGCGCAGGCATGCCAGCGGACGGTAGCATGGTCTATCTTTCACCCGCGCCGCTCTATCATGCTGCCCCCCTTGGCTGGTGCACCACCGCGCAAAGGCTCGGCGGGACTGTCGTGGTGATGGAGAAGTTCGATGCGGTCCACGCGCTGGAAGCGATCGAGAAATACCGGGTAACCGACAGCCAGTGGGTCCCGACCCATTTCGTCCGCATGCTCAAGCTGGAACCGCATGAGCGCGAAGGCCACGATCTTTCCAGCCACCAGCGCGCCCTCCATGCCGCAGCGCCCTGCCCGGTGCCCATCAAGCAGGCTATGATCGAATGGTGGGGCCCGATCATCAACGAATATTACGCCGGCAGCGAGGGTATCGGGATGACGCTGATCAACGCGGAGGACTGGCTGACCCATCCCGGCAGCGTGGGCAAAGCCATCTACGGCACGCTGCATGTCTGCGGCCCTGGTGGCGAGGAACTACCGGCGGGCGAGGACGGCCTGCTGTTCTTCGAGAATGCGACCATTCCCAGCTATCACAATGATCCCGAAAAGACCGCCGAGGCGATGCATCCGCAAGGCTGGATGACGCTCGGCGATATCGGCCACATCGATGCGGATGGCTATCTCTACCTCACCGACCGCAAGAGCCACATGATCATTTCGGGCGGGGTGAATATCTACCCGCAGGAAATCGAGAACCTGCTGGTGACGCATGACAAAGTGATGGACGCGGCCGTGATCGGCGCGCCCTGCGCCGAATTCGGGGAGAAGGTCGTCGCCATCGTCCAGCCGAAAGACATGGACGATGCAGGCGGCGCCCTCGAGGCGGAACTGCGCGAGTTTCTGGCCACCAGCCTGTCCAGTATCAAGATGCCGAAACTGTTCGATTTCCGGCCGGAGCTGCCACGCGAGGCGAATGGCAAGCTCTACAAGCGCGAGCTGCGTGACGAGTATGAACGCAAGGCCGCCCAAGGCGCGTCGTAGGCCTGACAACTGCCAACAGGGCAAGGCAATTTGCCGCCATCAATCAAGGTGAAGTTCCAGATTGAGAGCGCCTGCCAAAAGACGGGCGTCATTTAACCAACCCTTCGCAAACCCGCGATATTGCGGGAAGAATCGAACTCGGTTCGTCGCATATTTCTACGGTTGAAGCTGTCGTTCTGGTAAGTGATTCACATGGATAAAAAAGTAGGACGATAGGTTTTCGGCAGCAGTCGGAGACCATGTCTTCCTGCGCCAAGAAAGGGGGGTTTTTATGACTTTGCTCGAGCCGCACAACATGCCGTTTGCGGCCGCTCTGGTCATCATGCTGATCCTCGCAGTGGTACAGTTGATCGGGATCGCCGATTTCGGCGATGCCGACTTCAATCTGGATGCCGATGGCGACGGATTGCCGGATGCGGGAATGTTCGACGGGCTGCTGACGCTGCTCGGCATCGGACGGGTCCCGCTCACGATCTGGCTCGCGCTGTTCCTGTTCCTGTTCGCAGGCATCGGCCTTTCGGTGCAAGAACTGGCGACAAGCCTTACCGGCAGCCCGCTCTACAGTTGGCTTGCCGCCGTGATAGCGGGCGTCGCCGCGCTTCCGGTCACCGGTGTGTTCGCCCGACCGCTGGGCCGCATCCTGCCGAAGGACCACACTACTGCGGTCAGCACCGAAAGCCTGATCGGCCGCCGGGCCAAGATCACTGACGGTGTTGCCCGGGCAGGATCGCCCGCACGCGCAAAAGTGAAGGACGCGCATGGCCAGACGCATCACGTGATGGTCGAACCGCATGAGGCATCATCGGAAATCCACGCTGGCGACGAGGTTCTGCTCGTCCGCCGCGAGGGTAGCCAATTCTATGCGACCGCGCTCGCCGAGCGCCGCCTGTCGCCAACGCAAATCGAACAATAGGGGGTAAGAATGGAAAGTCTAATTGGAACATCGCTGGTGATGATCGGCGGAGGAGTGATCCTTGCCGTCATCATCATCACTTTCCTGCTGAAAATGTATCGCCGCGCCTCGAAGGAAATCGCCTTCGTGCGAACCGGCGTAGGCGGCGAAAAGGTCGTGATGAACGGGGGCGCTCTGGTGCTGCCGGTCTTCCACGAAACCATGCCGGTCAACATGAACACGCTGGTGCTTTCGGTCGTCCGCCGCGACGGCGAGGCGTTGATCACGCTCGACCGCCTGCGGATCGACGTGAAGGCGGAATTCTACGTTCGCGTGAAGCCCGACAGCGAAGCCATCGCCATGGCCGCGCAGACCTTGGGCCAGCGCACCATGCAGCCGGAAATGCTGAAGGACCTCGTCGAAGGCAAGTTCGTCGACGCGCTGCGCAGCGTGGCTGCCGGCATGACGATGAACGAGTTGCACGAACAGCGTGCCGATTTCGTGCAGAAGGTGCAGCAGGTGTCGTCCAACGATCTCGCGATGAACGGTCTGGAACTGGAATCGGTCTCGCTGACCGGTCTCGACCAGACCAGCATCGAGCATTTCAACGCCAACAACGCCTTCGACGCCGAAGGTCTGACCAAGCTGACCGAGCAGATCGAAGCGCGCAAGAAACTGCGCAACGATATCGAGCAGGACACGCGCGTGCAGATGGAAACGAAGAATCTCGAAGCCGATCAGAAGAGCTTCCAGATCAAGCGTGACCAGGAATATGCGCGGCTCGAGCAAGAGCGCGAAGTCGAAGTGCGCCGCGCGGCCCAGTCGTCGGAGATTGCGCGCGAGCAGGCCGAGCGGACCCGCGAGGCCGACGCAGCGCGGATCGAGGCGAAGAAGCAGGTCGATGCGCAGCAGATCGAAGCCGACCGGCTCGTCGAAGAGGCACGGATCGATCAGCAGCGGGCGCTCGAAATCGCCCGGCAGGAGCAGCAGATCGCGGTCCAGAACAAGAGCCGCGAGGAAAGCCAGGCCAAGGCAGATGCCGACGAGGCGCGCGCCAAGGCGGTCTCCGCGGAGGAGCAGGTCGGCACGGCCCGCGAAACCGAGATCGCCGAGCGTCAGAAGCGCATCGAGCTGATCGAGGCGTCGAAGCAGGCCGAGCGTGACGCGATCAAGATCCGCGTCGATGCCGAAGCCGAAAAGGACGCCGCATCGAACCGCGCCGAGGCTGCAAGGCTGGAAGCGCAGGGCGAGGCGGAGGCCGAGAAGCTGCGGGCAGAAGCCGCGCGCGTCCGCTTCGAAGTCGAGGCTGCGGGTCAGAAGGCAATCAACGAGGCGGCCAATATCCTGTCCTCGGACCAGATCAGCCTGCAGACCAAGCTGGCCCTGCTCAAGGTCCTGCCGGACTTGGTACGCGAAAGCGCCAAGCCGATGGAAGCCATCGAAAGCATCAAGATCGTCCAGGTCGACGGGCTTACGAATGGCGGCGGGAAAGGCGCAGCCGCGGCTGCAGGCGGATCGGGCGGAGGCTCGGGCAACCTTGCCACCGACGCGGTCAGCGCAGCGCTCGCCTACCGTGCGCAGGCCCCGGTGCTGGACGGGCTGATGAAGGAACTGGGCCTCGACGGCTCGAGCCTTAACAATCTCGTCAAGGGTCCGGCCGAACAGACCGGCGGGTTCGATGTACACGACGATGTTGCGGACACCAAGGAAGAGCCCAAAGCCCTTCCGGCCAATGACAAGGCGAAGGACGAAGGCGAGAGCGCCGAAGCCTGATCAGAACGTTACGCTAACGGGAAAAGGGGGCACTGCGGTGTCCCCTTTTTTGTTGCGCCAAGGGGCCGCCCCAGCCTAACCGCGCGCCATGAGCGAAACGCCCAAATGGACCATGCCCCCCGAATGGGCACCGCAGGAATGGCTGTGGATCGGCTTCCCGCACGATGCGGAGGAATGGCCGGAAGTGCTTGGGCCCGCGCAGGAGCAGATCGCGGCCTTCGCCAATGCCGTGGCCGAAAGCGGACAGGAAGTACGCCTGCTGGTCCGCGATGCGAATAACGAACAGCGCGCGCGCGATCTCGTCAGCGGCGCAGTGAAGCTGGAACGGCGCGAGTTTGGCGATGTGTGGCTGCGCGATACCGGGCCGCTGGTCCTAACCGATGGCGCTGGCAATCGCGCGGCGCGGCGCTTCGGCTTCAACGGCTGGGGCGGGAAATATCTGATGGAAGGCGACCAGACTATCGGGGCCGAGCTGGCGGAAGACTCAGGTCTGCCACTGGAAGTCGCCGACTGGATTCTCGAAGGCGGGGCGATCGACGGCGATGGCACGGGCCTTGTCGCCACGACTGAGCAATGCCTGCTGAATTCCAACCGCAATCCGGTTTTGACCCGCGAAGATCTCGAACATCGCCTCAAGCGCGACCTCGGCTTTACCCGCGTGTTGTGGCTCGGCGACGGGCTCATCAACGACCACACCGACGGGCATGTCGACAACCTTGCGCGGTTCGTCGGCCCCAACACGCTTGCCCTGCCGCGCGCTACCGGGAAAGACGATCCCAACGCTGCCATCTATGCCGATGCCAAGGCGCGGGCCGAGGCTGCCGGGGTCACCGTCAAAGAAATCCCCTCACCCGGCCTTGTCACCAGCGGCGACCGGATCGAGCCGGCAAGCTACGCCAATTTCGCGATAACCAGCCATCTCGTCGTCGTCCCGACCTTCGGCAGCCCACATGACGATGACGGCGTGGCGGCCATTGCCGAACTCGTCCCCGATCGCGTCACCGTCGGCGTGCGCGGCGATGCCGTGCTTGCAGGCGGCGGCGGCTTCCATTGTGCAAGCCAGCAAATGCCCCGCGCGACGCAAAGTTAACTTTTCGTAAGGAATTTGAGCGGAGAATAGGCGGATGGCAAAAGCTATCGCTCTCGCACGCTCCACCGTTCCGGCGATCCCGCTGGGTGAAGTGGTGCGCACTGCCGTGGTGAGCGGCTGCGGTCTCGCGCTTATCCTCGCGGGACCGGTACTGCCTTTTTAAGCAAACGCCTTCCACAGCGCAGCTGCCGCAGCGCCGCCCAGGACCAGCCCCACACAGACGCGCCAGGTGCGGTCTTCGATCTTGCCGGAAGCACGATCTCCCAGCCGATTGCCGATCAGTATGGCCGGAAAGAGCAATAAGGCGAGCAGGGCGAGCGATCCTTCGAGCACGCCCAGCGCTGCTCCGCTCGCAAGCCCTGTTCCCGATGCGCAGGTGAAGATCAGCATCATCGAGGCCTTGGCCGTTTCGCGCGGGATATCGCGTCCGACGTAATAGGGCACGACTGGGGGCCCCGGCATGCCGGCATAACCCGTCATCAGCCCGCTCATCACCCCGACCGCGCCGGTAGTGGCGGGATGATGGCCAGCGGTTTTGCGGCGCGGGAGCAGTACTGCCCCGAATGCCGACAGGGCGATGAAGGCGATGACCACACGCGCCACCGCCGGAGTCGTGAGACCCAGCGCGTAGAGGCCAAGCGGCGTGGTGACCGCCACCAATGCGATGATGGCCCAGGCAGATTTCTCTGCCCCGCGCAGCAAACGTCTGATCTCGGTCAGCCCGATAAAAACGGACAGAAAGTTGGCGAGCAACACCGCATGCACGGGCGACAAGGCCAACGCCAGGATCGGCACGAGCAGGATGGCCATGCCGAACCCCGTCAGCCCCCGCACGAAAGCGGAGCCGAAAGCTGCGAGCAGCGCGGCGGCGATCGCCGCTGGGCCGTAGCCCGCCAGAAGATCCATGGTGGCCTAGCCTTCGCGCAAATCCGGCGGCGTCGCCTCTGTCTTCAGCATGGCAATCGCCTCATCAAGACTCATCACCTTCTGGTGCTGCTGGCCGAGCGTGCGAACCGCGACAGTGCCTTCTTCGGCTTCGCGATTGCCGACCACCAGCAGGTGCGGAACCTTGGCGACGGAATGTTCGCGCACCTTGTAATTGATCTTTTCGTTACGGAGATCGCTTTCCACGCGAATGCCGGCCGCTTCGAGCTTGGCGACCGCGTCCCTCGCGTAATCGTCCGCGTCGGACACGATCGTCGCGACCACCGCCTGCGTCGGAGCGAGCCAGACAGGCAGACGACCGGCGAAGTGCTCGATGAGGATGCCGATAAAGCGCTCGTACGATCCGAAGATCGCGCGGTGCAGCATGACCGGGCGATGTTTCTCGCCATCTTCGCCGATATAGCTTGCATCGAGGCGGTCGGGCAGGACGCGGTCGCCCTGAATCGTGCCGACCTGCCAGGTGCGGCCGATGGCGTCGGTCAGATGCCATTCGAGCTTGGGCGCGTAGAAAGCACCTTCTCCGGGCAATTCTTCCCAGCCGTAGTCCTCGTTCGCCATGCCCGCCTCGGCGACGGCATCGCGCAATTCCTGCTCGGCCTTGTCCCAGTCGGCCTCGCTTCCGAACCGTTTCTCTGGGCGCAGCGCCAGCTTGACCTCATAGGTGAAGCCGAAGTCCTTGTAGACGGCATCGGCCAGCCGGCAGAAGGCGCGAACCTCTTCGACCACCTGCTTCTCCGTGCAGAAGATATGCGCATCGTCCTGCGTGAACTGGCGAACGCGCATCAGCCCGTGGAGCGCGCCGTGCGGTTCATTGCGGTGACAGCAGCCCATTTCGCCCAGCCGGATCGGCAGGTCGCGATAAGAGGTGATACCCTGCTTGAAGACCAGCACGTGGGCCGGGCAGTTCATGGGCTTGATCGCCATCCAATCGGCATCGTCGGCGACCTTGGGCGATGCCCCCTGGCCATCGTTATCGTCACCCAGTCCGTCGACTTCGGGGACGATGTCGGGCACGGCGAACATATTCTCGGCATATTTGCCCCAATGGCCGGACTGCTCCCACTGGCGCACGTCCATCAACTGCGGCGTTTTGATTTCCTGATAGCCGGCGCCGTCCATCTTGCGGCGCATATAGGCTTCCAGCTCGCGCCAGATGCGATAGCCGTTGGGGTGCCAGAAGACGCTGCCATGCGCTTCTTCCTGCAGGTGGAAGAGATCCATCTCGCGCCCCAGCTTGCGATGGTCGCGCTTCGCGGCTTCTTCCAGCCGGGTAAGGTGCGCATTCAGCTGCTTCTTGTTCAGCCAGCCCGTGCCGTAGATGCGCGTGAGCTGCGCGTTCTTCTGGTCGCCGCGCCAGTATGCCCCGGCAACGCGCATCAGCTTGAAAGCCTGCGGGTCGAGCTTGCCCGTGCTTGAAAGATGCGGGCCGCGGCACATGTCCAGCCAGTCTTCACCGCTGCGATAGACGGTCAGTTCCTCGCCTTCGGGCAGTTCCTTTGCCCATTCGGCCTTGAAGACCTCGCCTTCGGATTCCCACTTTTCGATCAGCTGCTGGCGCGACCAGACTTCGCGGGTCAGCGGCTTGTCGGCCTTGATGATCCGGCGCATCTCCTCCTCGATCGCGGGCAGATCGTCCATGGAGAAAGGCTCGCGTGTGGCAGGCGCTTTCACATCGTAATAAAAGCCGTCGTCCGTCGCGGGACCAAAGGTGATCTGCGTGCCAGGAAAGAGCGACTGCAC
Source organism: Qipengyuania sp. NPDC077563 (assembly GCF_044901345.1). Classification (NCBI taxonomy): domain Bacteria; kingdom Pseudomonadati; phylum Pseudomonadota; class Alphaproteobacteria; order Sphingomonadales; family Erythrobacteraceae; genus Qipengyuania; species Qipengyuania sp. NPDC077563. The sequence continues at coordinate 83,491 of NZ_JBJDPC010000003.1, forward strand.
CGCTTCGGCCAGCACATGGGCAAAATCGTGGCGGGCGAGTTCGAGAGCGTCCTCTTCGTCGCGGGTGGTGACCAGCGCGAGTTCCGCATCGCCGTCAAAGGGCCGGTTGATGTCGCGCAGTTCGCCGTCCACACGCGCGGCGATGGCGGCTTTGGCGAGGCCCGGTCCGATCGCGGCGGCAACGTCGGCGGGCGTGCTGCCGGGTTCCATTTCGCGCACCGATCCATCGGGCAGGCTGATCTTAAGAAGTTCCGTCATCGTCTCATCCGTCTGGTTGCGAGGGTTTCCTGGTCCGGCCTCGACTTGAGGAGGCCCATGGCACAGGAAGCCACGCGCTTGAAGCGGCGTTTCAGGAGAATTTCGCGATTTCGGGAGGAAACGCCAGCCACCCGAAACCGGGTGGCGGTGCTTCGCTAAGCAGCGAGCAGCCGCCCCCGGAGCGCCGGGGTGGTGGTAGTTGTGAAGGTGCTGCGCGCCTGCATCATGGCCCTGCAGATAAGCGAGGCCGCGTGATTCCTCAAGCCGTGTCGAGGCGGCGCGCGCCGGCAAGGGTCGAAATGCGCTTGGTCCCGACCATGCCGGCACCTTTCTGCTTCACGCTGGAAAGGAAACGATATTCGCTGCTCGCGCTACCGGGGGTCAGTTCGACCGCCATATAGCCGCGCTGCGAACTGTCCATAAATTGGAGCTCAGAATTGCGCTCCACCATAGCCCTGGCGATGTCCTCAGGGGCAATCTGCGGGAGATAGCCCTCAAAGCCGGGAGAAGTGACCGAATGGCCGCCGAATTCGACCCCAACCTTCTGGCCACCGTGACCCAGGTCGAACGCCCAGGCATTATGTGTATCTCCCGCCAGGCTGATAAGATTGGCATCGGCATCGAGCGCGGCTTCGAACACCCTTGCACGCGCCGCCGGATACCCGTCCCATGCATCCATGTTGAGCGGTAATCCCGCTTCGCTGGCAAAGGCGCTGTTGCGAATTCTTTCTAGCACGTAATCGGGCACGCCGACGGAAAGCCGGTCATTGAGCGATGTTGCACTGCTGACCTTGCCCATCAGGACCTGCTGGACAAGCACCTGCCAGATCGTGCCTTCGCGGCGCGAACGTTTCAGCCCCTCGGCCAACCAGGCTTGCTGCCTTGTGCCGAGCACTTCTCGTGCCGGGTCGAGATAGGTGCCGTCGCGGAACGCCTCCAGACGGGCCACGGTGTCTTCGGGTGAGCCGCTGCCTTTGAGGATGCTGGTGTAATCGAATTGCTCCGCGCGGGCGGTGAGGCGGGTTTCCAAGCGGTAGAGGGTGGCCAGATCGCCCACCTGGTATTCGGCCCATGGCTCGTCCGAAACCGGCATCCACTCACGGTATGCCCGCATCGAAGCGGCCTTGCGCACCGACCATGACCCTTCGGTTTCCGGCTGGTGGTTCTGCGCGCCGCCTTCCCAGCTATCGTTTGTGCTTTCATGATCGTCCCAGCCGGCGATCATCGGGTAAAGCTGGTGCAGGCGCTGCAGGTCGCGATCGCTGCGATAGATCGCGAAACGGTTGCGATAGTCGGTCAGTGACACCGTTTCGCTCGGCGGAAGCACATTGCGCCCGGTAGCCGTCTGTTCCGCAGAAGGATAATTGCCGGCCGGATATTCGTAGAAATAATCGCCGAGATGCAAGGCGCAGTCGAAATCGCCTGCCTCCGCCGCGTGGGCATAGGCATTGAACCAGCCGAAGCCGATGTTGGAGCAGGAGAACACGGCCATCTTCCAGCTGGCTGCGCGACCTTCTGGCAAAGTGCGGGTCCGGCCGAGATCGGACATTGTTCCGTCCGGCGCCACGAAACGGAAATAATACCAGCGGCCTGGCTCCAGACCGGTCGCCCAGGCCTTGCAGCAGTAATCGTTGTCCGGGGACGCGCTCACCTCGCCCTCGGCGATGACCCGGCGGTTGGAATCGGCTTCCAGCACCTGCCAGGTAAGAGGCGTATCCTGCGCGGCCGCGAACCGGGTCCAGAGCAACACGCGATCACGGCCGGGTTCGCCGCTGGCCACGCCGTGGGTGAAGCCCTGCGAGGAGCGCCCGGTCTGCGCGATGGCAGGCGTCGCTGCAAGGCCAGCTCCGAGCACACCGCTTTTGAGCAAGGTGCGACGATCGAGTGCGGGCAGGCAGGCTGATTCAGGCGGCGCGGTGAGCGACATGGCTATCTCCTTTGCGCGCCGGATGACCGAAGCGCGTGGCAACTTCGTGACAAGCGATTTTTCAAAACACCAGAGTGAGCTTTACTTAATGGAAAGGGTGCTTGACATTCAAATTCCGATATGGCAAACACCCTTTACATAAGGAAAAGGAATCTTGCCATGAAACAGATTTACAAAAGCCTGCTTCTCGCGGCCGCCATGATAGGTGTGGGGCTTCTCGCCATCTTCGATATTGTCCCGGAAAAGGTAGCGCAGTTTGCGCCCCTTGCCCTTCTCGCAATGTTCCCTGGGGCATGGTTGGGCCGCGACCGTTGCTGCAACATTCTGGGACGGAGCAAGGCATGAGTGCGGACGCTGAAACGAGGTCGCGCCGTGCTAGTATGTGGGGCGGCCTATCGGTCGGCACTGCGGCTGCCATTCTCGGGCTAAAGTTCTCTGGCGCGATCGACAGATCCACGATTTATGTTCTCGCTATCATCCCACTGGTTCTGATGGTGCTCTGCTTTCGCGCTTCTCTTCAAGCGAGCAAAACGGCCAGCCGATCCAACCAGGCGGCAGTTCGGTACACGAAAGGAATCATGGCCAGTTCGCTCGCCTATTTGCTTGGGCTGGGTATTGCTCTTTCGGTCTGGCGTAATCTTGATCCTTCGACCGGATTCACATGGTTGCTCGCGATGCTACCGATCATCCCGATTTTCTGGATGATTTTTGTAATGGCTCGCTATCTTAAAGAAGAAAACGACGAATATCTGCGCTACCGGGCAATTATTGCCTCGCTCATTGGGCTTGGCTTTGTACTCGCCATCGGCAGCTTCTGGGGGTTTCTCGAGACCTTCGAACTTGTACCGCATGTTCCGGGTTGGTGGTCTGTCCCGATATGGGCTTTCGGTATGGGTATCGGCCAGGTGTGGCAGAGCAGGAGCGGTGAATGAACAATCGCCTCAAGGTCCTGCGCGCCGAACGCAACTGGAGCCAGCAGGACCTCGCCGACCAGCTGGAAGTCAGCCGCCAGAGCGTGAACGCGATCGAGAAGGGCCGCTACGATCCTTCCCTGCCGCTCGCATTCAGGATCGCCGACCTTTTCGAACTGGCCATCGAGGAGATCTTTTTGCGTGACTGAACACGATTTGTATCGACCTCGCTTGACTTGAACGATGCCTCCTTGGAATGTCGGTTCCGGACGGGAATACAACAGGCATTCGGCTACGGGGGTCGCTTTTATTTATGCATTACGAGAATAACGACGCCGACAGTGCGTTCGGATTCGACGGCAATTGGCAGGATTTCGCGAAAATCGCTCTGCCCAATCTTTTGCTCACCATCGTCACGCTGGGCATTTACCGCTTCTGGGCCACGACCCGCGAACGAAAATATCTGTGGGCCCATACTAGGTTCGTGGACGAACGGCTTGAATGGACCGGCAAGGGAATGGAGCTTTTCATCGGCTTCGTCCTCGTCATGCTGCTCTTCTTCCTGCCTTTCTCGCTCATCGGTATGGTGTCGGAAGCGCTGGTATTGCGGGGCCAGGAACTTTGGGCAGTGTTGCTTACTGCCGGATCGTTCTTTTTCATTCTGTATCTCACCGGCGTCGCCCAGTTCCGTGCCTTGCGGTACCGCATGTCTCGGACACGCTGGCGCGGCATCAGAGGTGGCAGCAATGACCAGGGCTTCAAGTTCGGCTGGTCCTATCTCTGGAAAACCATCGTCGGTCAGCTCCCCATGGGTCTGCTCGTGCCATGGTCCATGACCAGCCTTTGGAACGAGCGCTGGAACAAGATGAGCTTCGGCCCCTATCATTTCGATGCCGATGCCCAGTCGGGTGACATCTTCGGACGCTATCTCCTTTTCTATCTCGCGCCGATCCTCCTGTTTGTCGCCATGGCGATCGCAGCCGTCACGGGCGGCGGCATCGGTTTCGGGCTGGGCGGAGAAGCTGGCACGGGTGTCGGCGTGGGCCTCGGCATTGCCATCGCGCTCTTCGTATGGTTTTTCGCCCTCGGTCTGATCGCGGCGGCATTCTATGCCAAATATTTCCGCGAAGTCGTGGGATCGACGCGCTGGAAAGACCTCAGATTCGGCTTCGAAGCGTCGACTGCAGACTGGATCAAGCTGTATCTCGGCGACTTCGTCTTGGTGGTTCTGACCCTTGGCATCGGCTTCGTCTTCCTATCCTATCGCCACTGGAAGTTCTTCATCGTACACATGCAGGCAGACGGGAACATCCTGCTTGATGAACTGACGCAATCCACCACCAGGACCGCGAAGCATGGCGAAGGACTGCTCGACGCCTTCGACATGGGGGCGATCTGACATGAGCGAACCGGCATTCCAGAGCTTTGCCCAGTGGTATGACGGTCATACCGCCGTCAAGCATGAGGGCGAGGCAGTCTGGGATGGCGGCGGTCTGCTTCGGCTACGCGGAGCGAGCGGCAGTCTGGAAGTGCCTTTCGCCGATCTGGAGTTCGGTGAAGAGCGCCCTGGCGAAACCGTCTATCGCCGGGCAAGCGAACCCGATTTCCGCCTCATACTGCCTGCCGACCTGCCGCCCGGCCTTGCTTCGAAACTGCCCGAGCGGCAGACCTATGGCGCCTGGGTGGACAAGCTTGGCCTCGGCAAGGCATCTGCCATCTTCGCTACGCTCAGTGTGGCCGCTGTCGCGCTTTTCATGACCGCGCCCGAATGGCTCGGCCCGCGAATCCCGCAAAGCTGGGAGCGTAATCTTGGCGATGCGATGGTCGGAGATTTCGGCAACCGCCTGTGCCATACGCGCGATGGTGACCGAGCGCTGACCAAGCTCTTGGCCAAGGTCGATCCGGAACAGGAGAAAGTGCGGGCCGGTGTCGCCAATATCGGCATGGTCAATGCGGTTGCGTTGCCGGGCGGACAGGTCCTGCTGTTCGATGGGCTGGTGCAGGATGCCGAAAGCCCCGAAGAGCTGGCCGGCGTGCTGGGCCACGAAGTCGGTCATGTCCGCGAACGGCACGTCATGACCGCTCTCCTGCGGCAGTTCGGGCTGACCATCCTTCTGTCCGGCGCGAATACAACGGTGGGCGACACGATGTTTGGCCTGGCGGCGATGGGATATTCGCGCGACGCCGAACGCGAAGCGGATGAATATTCGCGCGAGCGCATGGCCGAGAGCCGGATTTCGCCGCTGGGTGCGGCCCGCTTCTTCGAACGCCTGGGCGGGGATGACGAAGCCGATGAGGAAGGGCTGACCGGCTGGGTGTCCAGCCATCCCGGGCCGGCCGAACGCGCCAAGGCCTATCGCGCCGCAGCGCGCGGGAAGACGTTCGAGCCGGTTCTGACCGCCGCGGAGTTTCAGGCACTGAAAGACATGTGCAAACAGGATCCGGATGTAGAGAGCTTCGATCTCTTCTTCTGAGCGTTTCCCCTGCAGGGTTGCATCCCCAACCCTTCGCCACGACATGTCCTGTCGATGAGCGACGTACAATTCCACTCCATGGCAGATGGACGCCGGATCGCCTTCCGGCTTAGCGAGGGCGAGGGCCCCGCGCTGGTCTTCCTGCCCGGTTACATGTCCGACATGGACGGCAGCAAGGCTACCGCCCTGTTCGACTGGGCGCGTGGGCACGGCCGGGCTTGCCTCCTGCTCGACTATTCGGGCTGCGGGCGCAGCGACGGCGATTTTGCCGATGGATCCCTGTCGACATGGCGGGACGAGGTGCTGACCCTGATCGACGCGCGCATCGCTGGCCAGGTGGTACTGGTCGGGTCTTCGATGGGCGGCTGGCTCATGCTGCTGGCCGCACTTAAGCTCGGCGAACGGCTGGCCGGCATGATTGGCATCGCTGCCGCGCCGGACTTCACCGACTGGGGTTATTCCGCCGAACATAAAGAACAGCTGGCATCGGGCGCGGTGGTGCGGGAAGAAAATCCCTATGGCCCCGAGCCAACGCCGACATATCCGCGCTTCTTCGCCGATGGCCAGGCGCTGCGCCGTCTGGACGAAACGATTGAGATCGCGGCGCCCACACACCTGCTGCACGGCCAGCGCGATGCCGATGTGCCCTGGCAGATCAGCCAGCGGTTGGCCGAGGCGCTGCGTTCGGATGCTGTTCAACTTACCCTGATCAAGGATGGCGACCACCGGCTTTCGCGGCCGCAGGATATCGCCCTGCTGCTGCGAACAGTCGAAGGCCTTTTGCAACAGCTGGAAACCACGTGACCAATCTCCTTACCCCCCTCGCCCTGATGCTTATGCAGGTCGGGCTCAATCCCGCTGCGGGCGGGATGCCCGGCGTGCCTGAAGAATTGCGGGACCGGCCGCCGAGAGAGAAGGCTGGGACGAACAGCGAGGCAGGCGCGCTTACCAAGTGCCTGCAGCAGACGAACAGCGATCCGCAGCGAGCGCTCGACACGGCCCAGCGCTGGCGGGAGACGGCAGACAGCGATCTCGGCCTTGCGCAGAGCGCCCATTGCCTCGGCCTCGCCATGGTCAAGCTTGGCCGGATGAACGAAGCGCGGCAGGCTTTCGAACTGGCCAGCGCGGAAGCTCCCGCAGACAATCTGGCCTATTCGGCGCGGCTTGCCGCAATGGCGGGTAACGCAGCCGTTGCCGAAGGAGAGATCGAAGCTGCCCTCCCGCTGCTCGACCGCGCAGGAGGCATGGCGCTGGCCGCAGACGAAGGACCTTTGGCAGCCAGCCTTCGCGTAGATCTTGCCCGCATTCTCGTGCGCGCAGACCGCCAGGAAGATGCTGCCGCCGCTCTTGCCGAGGCGCGTGAAGCCGACGAAAGCAATGCCGAAGCCTGGCTGCTTTCAGCGACCCTTTCGCGCCGGCTACAGCGTTTAGGCGAGGCCCAGTCGCAGATCGAGCGCGCCGCGCTGCTGGATCCGCGCAACCCTCAGGTCGGACTTGAAGCCGGGGTAATCGCCGCCATGTCGGGTCGCGAAGCCGATGCAATCGCGAGCTTTTCTTCGGTCCTCGAAGTCGCGCCGGACAGCCCCGAGGCTCAGCGGGCGCAAGGCTATCTCGACCAGCTAAGGAAACCATCTCCAGAATGACCGCATATTCCGTCCTCGATCTCGTCCCTGTCCGCGAAGGCAGCACCCTCACCGAAAGCTTCGAGGCCGCCGTCGCTCTGGCGCAAGGGGCCGAAGAGGCGGGCTGCAAACGGTATTGGGTGGCTGAACATCACGCGATGGAAGGTATTGCGGGCGGCGCGACTTCGGTAGTGCTGGCTCATATCGGCAATGCGACCGACAGTATCCGCATCGGTTCGGGCGGGATCATGCTGCCCAATCACACGCCGTTTCAGATTGCCGAGCAATTCGGGACGCTCGACGCACTCTTCCCGGGCCGGATCGACCTGGGCCTGGGCCGCGCCCCGGGGGCCGGACCGGAATTGCAGCGGGCGCTGCGCAAAGACCTTCACCGGGCGGCGGAAACCTTCCCGCAGGACGTCGTCGAACTGCAGGATTTCATGGCCGGCGATACCGCGGTCCATCCCACGCCTGGTCTTGGCGCAAGGCCCGAATTCTGGATGCTGGGATCGAGCCTGTTCGGGGCGCAGCTCGCTGCACGGCTGGGCATGCCCTACGCATTTGCCAGCCACTTCGCGCCCGACCATCTCGATAATGCACTGGCAATCTACCGCCGGGATTTCCAGCCGAGCGAAACCTGCGAGAAGCCGCATGTGATGGCCGCGATGAACCTGTTCTGCGCCGAAACCGAGGATGAAGCCCATACGCTGGGAACTTCGCAGATGCAGGCTTTCGTCGCATTGCGCACCGGGCGTCCTTCGAAGCTCAAGCCGCCGGTGGAAGGCTATCGCGCGCATCTGCCGCCCCCAGCGGCCGCGATGCTCGACCACATCGGACAGGCGAGCGCGATCGGGACGCCTCAGCAATGTGCAGAGGCCGTCAACCGGTTCGCCGAACGCACCCATGCCGATGAGATCATCTTTGCAGGCCCGACCTTCGACCCGCAGGCTCGCATCGACAGCCTGAAGCTGGCGCTGGATGCGCTGGCCTGATTGGCCGCGCTGACGCTACGTCCGTGGTTCATGCATAGGTTTGCGAAAATGCATGTTCAGTGCCTTGCCCTTGCTGGGCAACGGGCCTAATCGCGGCGTCTGATCGATACCGGGTGAAGACTCGGATGTTTCAAGGCGCGGCAAGTTTTCGCGTCATATTTGAGAGGCCCCATGGGTTCCAAAACCGATTCGAAGCCCGCTACCGTTCCTGCCAACCAGATTGAGGCGCTTGTCCAGCACATGCGCGATTCCATGCTGCCCGGCGATACGCCGTTCAGCCCGGAGGGAATGAAGGACGCAGCCGAATATGTCGCTGCGACGGCGCAGCAACGCAAGTTCGGCGATGTTGCGATGCGGATCGAGTCGGTGACGGAAGGGCATCGCTATACGCGCATCGCCATCGTCAATGACGACATGCCGTTTCTGGTGGATTCGACCGCCAACGCGATCTCGGCGCTGGGCATCGCGATCGATCGTCTCGTCCATCCGGTCGTCCCGGTAGCCCGGGCCAAGGATGGCACGCTCAGCCAGATCCATGAGGGCGAGCCTGACGACGCCTATTGGGAATCGATGATCTATCTCGAGACCGCGCGTGTCGATGCCAAGCAGCGCCGCGCTCTCGAAGAAGAGCTGCAGACGACGCTGGCCGATGTGCGCGCCGCGGTACAGGATTGGGCCAAGCTTCAGGAACAGATGAAAGCCGATGCCGCCTCCATCGACGACGATGAGGGCAGCGCGCTTCTGGAATGGCTTGAGTCGGGCATGCTGACGCAGCTCGGCCATGTCGTGCGGCTGCGCGACGGGAGCCAGCAGGACCCGCTGGGCATCTGCCGCGCAGGCGAGCCCGAATTGCTTGTGGACAGCAGCTTCGAACGCGCGTTCGCCTGGTTCGAAAAGGGCGGCAATCAGCGCACGCCGCTGATCATCAAGGCCAACCACATTTCACGCGTGCACCGCCATGTGCCGCTCGACCTGTTCATCGTGCCGCGCCGTGAAGGCAAGAAGGTCACTGCCCTGTCGGTCCACGCCGGCGTCTGGACCAGTGCCGCCCTGGCTGCGCCGCCACGTGCTGTCCCCATCCTGCGCGAACGGGTCGATCGCATCCGCGACCGCCTGAATTTCGACGAGGGCGGCCATGCGGGCAAGGCGCTGGTTCATGCGATGACCACGCTGCCGCACGATCTCCTGATCGGTTTTAGCGAAGAGGATTGCGAACGCGTCGCCACCACCATGATGGCGCTGGTCGATCGTCCGCGTCCGCGCCTCTCGCTGGTCGAAGCGCCCCTGGCCCGTCACCTGTTTGCATTCGTGTGGTTGCCGCGCGACATGCTGGCGACGCAGGTCCGGTTGCAGATCAAGTCGCTGCTGGAAGACAACGCTGCGGCACGCTTGCTCGACTGGAGCCTGGAAGTCGAAGGCGGCAATCTCGCCATGCTGCGCTTCGTGCTCGACATTCGCGACGGGGCCAAATCGCCCGACGAAGCGCTGCTTGAACAGCAGTTGCAGACCCTCCTGCGCGGCTGGAGCGAAGCGGTCGAGAACGAACTTGGCACGATGGTCGAAAGCGGACGCGCAGCTGCGCTGGCGATCCGGTTCGCCGAACATTTTCCCACCGCCTTCCGCGCGCGCTTCGGCCCGCGCGAGGCCGCAGAAGACATTGCGCGGCTGCGCGGCCTGGGCATCCACGCCGATGATGCGGAAGAGGACGCCAACAACGCGCCGCAGCGCGGTGCCCGGCTGTATCTTTCAGAGCGGGATGGCCCATCCAACCTGCACCTCAAGCTGTACCAGTCCGAAGGCAGCCTGCCGCTATCGGACGCCGTGCCCGTGCTGGAAAACTTCGGGTTCCACGTACAGGCCGAAATGCCCACTGTTCTGAATGAAGGAAAGCTGGGCACCATCCACGATTTCGCGCTCGAACTGGCGCCGGGCGTTGATGCGGGCGATTTGTTCGAACGTTCGGAGACGATCGAAGAGGCAATAGCCGCCGTCCTCAATGGCCATGCCGAAAACGATGTCTTCAACCGCCTGGTCACCGAAGCCGGGCTGGATGCCGCCCATGCGGACTGGCTGCGCGCCTTTTATCGTTACCTGCGCCAGACGGGCATGGGCTTCACCATCTACACGGTGGTCGACGCGCTAGCCAAGAATGCCGACATCACCCGTGCGCTGATCGATCTTTTCACCGCCCGCCATGATCCCGCCTTCAAGGGCGACCGGGAAGGCGCGGTCGACGATGCGCGCAATGTGATCAAGCGCGGCCTGTCCAAGGTCAAGGCGATCAATGACGACCGCCTGCTGCGGCTCTACAACGCATTGATCGATGCTATCCTGCGCACAAATTCCTTCGCTCCGGCGGCGAACGAGGCGCTGGCATTCAAGATCGACAGTTCGCTGGTGCCCAACCTGCCCAAGCCGATTCCCTGGCGCGAAATCTTCGTCTATTCGCGCAGGGTCGAAGGCATTCATTTGCGGGCCGGCCCTGTCGCCCGCGGCGGCCTGCGCTGGTCGGACCGGCGCGACGATTTCCGCACCGAAATTCTCGGTCTCATGAAAGCCCAGCGGGTGAAGAACGCCGTGATCGTCCCAACCGGGGCGAAAGGCGGCTTCTATCCCAAGCAATTGCCCGATCCAGCGATTGACCGCGATGGCTGGGCGGCAGAAGGCCAGGCCAGCTACGAAGTCTTCATCCGTACGCTGCTGTCGATCACCGACAATATCGTCGACGACAAGGTGGTACATCCTGACGGTGTGGTCATCACCGATGGCGAGGACCCCTATTTCGTGGTCGCCGCCGACAAGGGCACCGCACGCTTTTCCGACGTGGCCAATGCGATCGCGGAATCGAAGGATTTCTGGCTCGACGATGCCTTCGCATCGGGCGGCTCCAAGGGATATGACCATAAAGCCATGGGCATTACCGCCAAGGGCGCGTGGGTCAGTGTCCAGCGCCACTTCCTCGAGAAGGGCATCGACGTCCAGACCGACCCGATCCAGGTCGTGGGCTGCGGCGACATGTCGGGCGACGTGTTCGGGAACGGCATGCTGCTGTCCAAGGCGATCAAGCTCGTGGCGGCGTTCGATCACCGTCATATCTTCCTCGATCCCGATCCCGATCCTGCGGCAAGCTGGAAAGAGCGGTCGCGCATGTTCGACCTTCCGCGGTCGAGCTGGGAGGATTACGATGCCGATCTTATCTCGCGCGGCGGCGGCGTCTATTCGCGCGACGCGAAAACCATCAAGCTGTCGAAGGCGATGCAGAAGGTCCTCGACCTCGACGTCTCGGAAATCGAACCCGATGTGCTTATTTCCGGCATTCTTAAGGCTCCGGTCGATTTGATCTGGTTCGGCGGTATCGGAACATACATCAAGTCGAGCGCCGAGAATAACGTGCAGGTCGGCGATCCCGCCAACGATCCTTTGCGGGTCGACGGCAAGGAAGTGCGCGCGAAGGTTATCGGCGAAGGCGCCAATCTTGGCGTCACGCAGGCCGGGCGGATCGAGTATTCGCAGAATGGCGGCCGCTGCAACACCGACTTCATCGATAACTCCGCCGGGGTCGATTGCTCGGATAACGAGGTCAACATCAAGATCGCCCTCGCGGCGGCCAAGCGCGCGGGGAAGCTGACCGAGCCCAAGCGGGTCGAACTGCTCGAGGAAATGACCGACGAGGTCTCCGCGCTGGTGCTGGAAGACAACCGCCTGCAGGCGCTTGCCATTTCCATCGCCGAAATCGGCGGCGAACGAGCGATGGCGTCGCAGCTGCACCTGATCGAGACGCTGGAAGCCGGCGGGAATCTGGATCGCCGGACCGAAGGGCTGGCCGACAACCAGACGCTGCAGCGGCGCGCCACCGACGGTATCGGCCTGACCCGGCCCGAACTGGCCGTGCTGCTATCCTCCACCAAGCTGGTGCTGCAGGACGCGATCGAGGCGAGCGACCTGCCCGACGATCCGATCCTGGAAGGCCTGCTGATGCGCAGCTTCCCCGAACCGATGCGCAAGAAGTTCCGAACCCAGATCGAAAATCACCGGCTGCGCCGCGAAATCATCGCAACCAAGCTCGCCAATGCGATCGTCAACCGGATGGGCATGGTGCATCCGTTCGAGCTCGCCGAAGAAGAAGGTGTCGAACTTTCGGAAGTGGCGGCAGCCTTCGTCGCCGTCGCGCATCTGTTCGACCTCAGCACTCTCTGGGCGGAAATCGATCTCGCCGAGATGGAGGAAAGCGGGCGTCTGGTGCTGTTCGACCGTCTGGCCGCAGCCACGGGCAATCTGATGTCCGATGTGCTCCGCACGGCTGGCGGGCGCGTCCAGCCCGCAGCCATGGTCGCCGAACTCGGCGAAGGGGTGAAGGTCCTCGTCGAATCTTCCGAGCAATTGCTTGGTGCCGAACTGAAGACCCAGTCGCTGAAATTGCGTGAAGTCTTCACCACCGCCGGCGCGCCCGACGACCTTGCCGTCAAGGTGACCAATACCTTCGACCTCGACGGGTCGGTCGGCCTGGCGAAGCTCGCCGCCGATACGGACATCGGGCCCAAGATGGTCACGCAGGGCTTCTCCGATCTCGGGGCCATGCTCGGGATCGACTGGGCGCAGAGCACGGCGGCGAAGATGAACCCTTCGGACGTCTGGGAACGGCTGCTGACATCGGGCCTTGCCCGGGACTTCCAGCAGATGCGGCTCGAACTCTTGCGCCGCCTTGCGCGCAGGAAAGATGCCAAGACCGATATGCCGGGCGTCGTCGAGAACTGGGCGGAAGACCATGAAACCGCGATCCGCCAGTTCCGCACCATGGTGGACCGGGCGCAGGCGCAGACCCCTGTCGCGCCTGCGATGCTGGCCCAGGTGGCAAGCATGGCACGCAACCTGCTGGCCCGGTGAAACGGCCCGCAAGGCTTGACCCGACCGGCAATTGAGGCCAGCCCTCCCGCGCATGGAGCACTATGATGTCGTCATCGTGGGGTCGGGCCATAGCGGCGCGCAGGCTGCTATAGCGCTGCGGCAGGCTGGTCACGAGGAGCCCATCCTCATGATCAGCCGCGACCGCAACCCGCCGTACGAGCGCCCGCCGCTGTCGAAGGAATATCTCGCCGGCGAAAAGCCCTTCGAGAAAATCCTTATCCGGCCCGAGCAATTCTGGGCCGACCGGAACGTGACCCTGCGCCTTGGCTGCAATGTCAACGAAGTCGACTGGATGCGGCATGTGCTGACCCTGTCGGACGACAGCAGCCTGTCCTACCGGAAGCTGATCTGGGCCGGCGGCGGCGACGCGCGGCGGCTCGATTGTCCGGGCGCGGACCTTGCGGGCATCCATACCATCCGCAACCGGCGCGATACCGATACGCTCAAGAGCGAACTCGCCGCGGGTGCCAGACGAGCCGTTGTGGTGGGCGGCGGCTATATCGGGCTGGAAGGCGCTGCTGTTCTGCGCAAGCTGGGCTGCGAGGTCATGGTCGTGGAAATGCAGGACCGCCTGCTGGCCCGCGTCGCCGGGCCGGACATTTCCGACTTCTATCTGGCCGAACACCGCGCACAGGGCGTGGAAGTCCGCCTAGAGACCGGAGTCGACCGGATCGAAGGAGACGGCGAGAAGGTCACCGGCGTCACCCTTTCGACAGGGGAGACGATCGCATGCGAGATCGTGATCGTCGGGATCGGCATCGTGCCATCGGTCGGACCGCTGATCGCGGCGGGGGCGGCAGGCAGCAACGGGGTCGATGTCGACACATACGGCCGCACCTCGCTCGACGATATCTACGCCATCGGCGACTGCGCCGCACATCCCAATCCCTATGCCGACAATGCGGTGATCCGGCTCGAGTCGGTCCAGAACGCCAACGACATGGCCAGCGTCGCTGCAAAAAGCATCATGGGCGAACGGGAAAGCTATGATGCCGTGCCGTGGTTCTGGTCGAACCAGTATGACCTGCGGCTGCAGACGGTGGGCATCTCGAACGGCTATGATCAGGCCGTGCTGCGCGGCACGCCGTCGGATCGCAAGTTCAGCCTGATCTATCTCAGGGAAGGCCGGGTGATCGCGCTAGATTGCGTGAACAATACCCGCGATTATGCGCAGGGGCGCAAACTGGTCGCCAATGGTGCAGAGATCGATCCGGACCTGCTGGCGGATACCGAAATCGCGCTCAAGGAGATGGGCTGAGCCGCTCGGCGGCCCATGCGGCTGCATCGGCGACTGCGGGATCGGGATCGGCTTTCAGCCGCTCCACCTGCGGCTTCAGCGCTGCATTGCCGCTGTTACCGGCCGCATACAGGCAGTTGCGCACGAACCGGTCGCGCCCGACGCGCTTGATCGGCGAGCCTGAAAAGAACTGCCGGAACCCGGCATCGTCGAACACGAGGAAGCGCGCGAGCTGCGGCGCGGCAAGCTCCTCTCGCGGGGCCAGCTTCATATGGCGATGCGCGGTGTCGGCGAATTTGTTCCAGGGGCACACGGCGAGGCAATCGTCGCAGCCATAGATCCGGTTGCCGAGGCTGGCGCGGAACTCCTCTGGGATGGGGCCCTTGTGCTCGATCGTGAGATAGGAAATGCAGCGCCGCGCATCGAGATGATAGGGCTGCGGAAAGGCATTGGTCGGGCAGGCATCCTGGCAGTCGCGGCAGCTTCCGCACAGGTCGCGATGCGGCGGATCGGGCGCGAATTCGATGGTCGAATAGATCGCCCCGAGAAACAGCCAGCTGCCATGCGCGCGGCTCACCAGATTGGTATGCTTGCCCTGCCAGCCCAACCCCGCGGCCTGCCCCAGCGGTTTCTCCATCACCGGCGCAGTATCGACGAAAACCTTGAGGTCGCTGTCCGGTTCGCGCGCAATCAGCCAGCGGGCGAGCGCCTTCAGCGCCTTCTTCACCACATCGTGATAATCGCGCCCTTGGGCATAGACGGATATGCGGGCCTTCTCCTCGTCACCCTCCAGCGCGAGCGGATCGACATCGGGGGCATAGCTCATGCCAAATGCAATGACGCTTTTCGCCTCAGGCCACAGCCCCTGCGGCGAGGCGCGCTGGACCTTGCGGCTTTCCATCCATTCCATCGACCCGTGGCGGCCCTCGGCCAGCCATTCCTCGAACCGCGCCGTGCGCAGGGGATCCTCCACCGCCGAGGTGAAACCGCAGGCGGCAAAACCCAGCGCGCGCGCCTCTTGCCTCAGCGCATGCTGCAATTCTTCCAGTGACGCGGTCTTAACCAAACTTGCTGTTGCTCCCGTTCATCCCGCGAGGGTAGGTCACACTCCACATTGGGGAGTTCGATGGACGCGATGTCGCGAAACGACGATCAATACAACAGTACCCTTGCGATAGAAGCGCGCGGGCTGGTCAAGCGTTTCGACGATACGCTGGCGGTCGACGGGGTCGATATATCCGTCCCCGAAGGCGCGATCTACGGCATCCTCGGCCCGAATGGCGCGGGCAAGACGACCACGCTGCGCATGCTGCTGGGCATCATCGACCCCGATGAGGGCGTGCGCCGTGTCTTCGGCCATGACCGGCCGCACGAGATCGCGAAATGGATCGGCTATCTGCCTGAGGAACGCGGGCTTTACCCCGCGATGAAATGCGATGAAGCGATCGCTTTCATGGGCGCCTTGCGCGGCCTGTCGCTGGACGAAGGGCGCAGGCGCGGGCGCGAGCTGATGGAAGGGCACGGCCTGTCCCATGCGATAGACCGGCAGATCCGGCAATTGTCGAAGGGCATGGCGCAGACCGTCCAGCTACTGGGCACGCTGGTGCATCGCCCCCGGCTGGTGGTGTTCGACGAACCTTTCAGCGGGCTCGACGCAATCAACCAGGGCAAGCTGGAGGTGATGATCCGCGAACTTGCCGACAGCGGCACGACAGTAATCTTCTCCACCCATGTGATCCACCATGCCGAACGGCTGTGCAACGATGTGGCGATCATCGCCGGCGGGCGCGTGCCCTATGCCGGGTCGGTGGACGCCGCGCGCGACCGCATTCCCGCGCAGGTCCGGCTGGAAACGCACCGGGCGGATGGCGACTGGCGCGCGGCCCTGCCCGCCGACGCCCGCCACGATGCCAAGCAGGGCGGCGGACATTTCTGGTATTTCCCCATGCCCGAAGGCGGGATCGAGGCGCTCTTGCGGCGACTGATCGACGGCGAGGCGGGCATATTGTCGCTTTCGATCGAACGCGCCGGCCTGCACGATGCCTTCGTGGAAATCGCGGGCGAGGCCGCCGCCCGCGCCATGCAAGACCCCGCAGCAGGAGAACCCGCATGAGCGCCGATGCCAGCCGCCTGCCGCTGTGGCGTGCCGCCCTTGTCATCGCGCGCCGCGATTTCGGCGCGATCCTTTTCTCCAAGGCTTTCCTGTTCTTCCTGCTTGGCCCGGTCTTCTTCGCCGCGATCAGCTTTGCCGCCGGTGCGCTGGGCGCCAAGGCAGTGGAAAGCGCCGCGCCGCCCAAACTGGCGGTCATGCTGGACGATGCCGGAAGCTCGGCCTTCGTCGCCGCGCATGAGCGACTGAAGGATTCGATCAGCCTGCCCGGGATCGAGCGCGTGCCCGCAACGGGTGATACCGCGCCTACAGCGCTGCTGGGCGATGGCTCGCGCAATTTCGGCGCCGTGCTCACCGGAACGCTGGAGCGGCCTGAACTCACGGGCACGCCCGAACGGATCGAAAGCTGGCGCGGCGAAGTCGCATTGCTCAGCGCTCAGGCAAGCAGCGGAGGCGCGGCAGCCATGCCCGAAGTGGCGCTGAAACCGACACGCTCCAGCGTCGCCAATACCCGCAGCTCGCAGACTGCCACAGCCACCGGCGCGATCACCCTACTGTTCCTTCTGACCATGCTGCTGGCCGGCATGGTGCTGTCCAATCTGGTGGAGGAAAAGGCGAACAAGATCATCGAGATCCTGGCCGCCGCCATTCCGATGGACGCCGTTTTCTACGGCAAGCTGTTCGCCATGCTGGCGGTCAGTTTCGTGGGCATCGCCGTGTGGGGCAGCATCGGCGCAGTGATCTTCGCGCTGGGCAAATCGGCCTTCGGGCCGCTGCCCGAACCGGCGGTCGGCTGGCCCCTCTTCACCGCGCTGTTCGTGATCTATTTCGCAATGGCCTACCTCCTCATCGGCTCGGTCTTCCTGACTATCGGATCAATGGCGCCTACCGTGCGCGATGTGCAGACGCTGTCGATGCCGGCCACCATTCTCCAGCTGGCGGTGTTTTTCCTCGCCACCTATTCGATGAGCGATCCCGGCTCGGGTCCGGAGATCTTCGCCGTGCTGTTCCCGGTCTCCTCGCCCTATGCGATGGTCGCCCGCGCGGCGCAGTCTCCGGTTCTATGGACCCATGCGCTAGCGCTGGCATGGCAGATCCTGTGGGTAGCGATCTTCGTAAAAACCGGGGCGACACTCTTCCGCCGCAAGGTCATGAAATCGGGCAAGGCCGGGGGCAAACGGGCAAAACGCCGCGGCCTCGTGCGGCGATAGCACGCGCCGCCTCTCTCCCGCCCGCTTGCGCGCAAGACATGGGTTCGCTTTTGCAACGCACTATTGACAGCTGTGTAAGTTAGGGCAGGATGCCGGGCGAGAGAGGATAGCGGCAGCGCCTCGCTGTCGCCACGAGGAGAGAGCCATGGCCACCGCCGCCGCCAGCCGCCCCGAATGCCGCACATCGCCTACGGCCTATGCCGCGCTGAAGCAGCATTTCGACGAGCACCCCGAGCAGCGGCTGCACCATCCGCACAAATGGGATGTGTCCCGCAGCGATATCTACGCCGACAACACCTGGCAGCCGATCTTCCGCGAAATGCGCGAGGCAGGTCCGCTTCACTACATCCCCGAAAGCCCATTCGGCCCCTATTGGGCGGTCGTCCAGCACAAGGCGATCCAGCATATCGAGGCACTGCCGGAACTGTTTTCGTCGAGCTGGGAATATGGCGGCATCACCATTCTCAACCGCCTGAGCGAGGAGGAAATCGCTCAGAGCGGCGGCGAGCGGCGCGAACTGCCCATGTTCATCGCCATGGACCGGCCCGAACATACCGGCCAGCGCCGTACCGTGGCGCCCAAGTTCACCCCCAGCGGCATGGCCGAAATGGAAGGGGATATCCGCGCCCGCACCGGCGAACTGCTCGATTCGCTGCCCCGCGGCGAGGTGTTCGACTGGGTCGACAAGGTCTCGATCGAACTGACCACGGGCATGCTGGCGATCCTGTTCGGCTTCCCGTGGGAGGATCGCCGCCTACTGACGCTGTGGTCCGACTGGGCAGGCGATACCGAACTCGCCACCGTCCGCGGCTTGGACGAAATGCGCTGGGGCTTCCTCCACGAAATGGCGGCTTATTTCCAGTCGCTGTGGATGGAACGCGCGCAGGATAAAGAGCCGGGCGACGATCTCATCTCGATGATGATCCATTCCGAGGCGATGAGTCAGATGCGGCCCGAGGAATTCATGGGCAATCTGGTGCTGCTGATCGTCGGCGGCAACGACACGACCCGCAATTCGATGAGCGGGATTATCTACCAGCTCGACAAGAACCCGGACCAGCGCGAACTGTTCGAACGGCAGCCCGACCTCATCCCCAATGCGGTGCAGGAAATCCTGCGCATGCAGACGCCGCTGGCGCATATGCGGCGGACCTGCACTGAAGATACCGAGGTCTTCGGGCAGCAGATCAAACAGGGCGACAAGGTCGTGCTGTGGTATCTGTCCGCCAATCGCGACGAGCAGGTCTTCGACAATCCCGACAAGCTCGATATCGAGCGGGAGAATGCGCGCCGGCACATCGCGTTCGGCTATGGCATCCATCGCTGCGTCGGGGCGCGGCTGGCGGAATTGCAGCTGCGGGTGCTGCTGGAAGAAATGCACAAGCGGCGGCTGCGGGTGCATGTGAAGGGCGAGATCGAGCGCGTACGCGCCAATTTCGTGCACGGGTTTCGCAAGCTCGAGGTAGAGCTATCGGAGTTCTGAGCCCCGGAAAGCCCCGGTTCAGCCACTCTATGATATAAGGCTAATATGACCATGAAGCCTGAACACACCCAGACGCGCCGCGGCCTACTCGGCTGGATCGGTGCCACCGCCAGTTTCGTCGCCCTCAGTGCCTGTGGATCGGGCCGGGCAGAGGCGAAAAGCTATCCCGTCTCGATGAGCGAGGCGCAGTGGCGCAAGAAGCTGACCAGCGCGGAATTCAGCGTATTGCGCAAGGAATCGACCGAACGGCCCTATTCCTCGCCGCTCAACAAGGAAAAGCGCAGCGGTACCTATGTCTGCGCCGGCTGCGGCAACCGGCTGTATTCGTCGAAGACCAAGTTCGAATCGGGCACCGGCTGGCCCAGCTTCTCGGCCCCGATCGACAAGGGAGCCGTGGGCACCGCCACCGATTACAAGATCGGCTATCCGCGCACCGAAGTGCATTGCGCCGATTGCGGCGGGCACCTGGGCCATATCTTCAAGGACGGGCCGAAACCCACCGGCAAGCGTCACTGCATCAATGGCGTGGCGATGGACTTCGTCCCGGTCTGATGCCCGGTCTGAGGAAGGACGCGGTAGACGGCAAATTCAGGCGCCTGTCCTACATCGACTGGCTCCAGCCATGTTGGCGTATCGCCGCGGATGAGTGCTGCCGCGAGGCCGTCCGGATTTACAGACTTGTATAGCGATGTTTCGATGACATCAGTACAAAGCGCCAGATAGGCAGCATTGTGGCGACGGATTATTGCCTGCGCCCTCTCGGGCGCCCCAGTAAAACCATTGAGCACGTCGGCCATCGCTCGCTCCGACCGATGATGGCTGGTCGCCACCACCGAATGCTGAGTGTCGAGCAACACTTGAGGCCCGATATCGAGGGGCGTGAAGATTGTGGAAGCAGGCAACGCGTTGAGGAGGCTTACTTGATCCTGCACCCGGCATTCGGCCGCCCCCAGCTCTGCGCCGCCGCGATCGGCATCTTGCGCTGCGGGAGCAAAAGAAGATACGAATTGCAATGGAGCCACCGGGACGAGAATGACTGTAAATAGCGCTGCGAACCCTAATTTTCCGATCATGCTTTCTGTTCTGCGAAGCTTCATCAGAAGGACCGAAGCTAGCCAGGCAATTGGAATAGTTGCAATGGCTGCAGCAAAAATGAGCGAGCGCGAGACAAGCAAAGCAAGGCCTGAGGCTGCAACGAGGACGCAAAGATACTCTGCCCACCATAATCGCGCCCAGCCCTGCGACCGCATCCACAGGGCCACCACGGCGCCGCTGGCGGCCGCTATCGGAATTATCGCGCTTAAAATGTATTCACTGGACTGCCGCCAAAGGGGCTGCCCTTCCAGTACCTGACGATACCAAAGAGCATCGACAACCGGATCCAGTTGAGCAAATGGCGTTGCGAGGCACTTGGGAGAGATGAGGGCGAAGATTCCCAAGGCAGCGCCGCCGACAAATGCAAATAAAAGGAGGACGATAGGCGTTCGCGGTTGAGGAACGGCTGAAATCACCCAGGTTCCACCGGCCGCCATGAGGAAGAATGCTATGTGCGCCGGAGAAATAGCATCACAATATTCAAGCAGTGATAGCCCTCGCGTCGCGAGATAAAAGAGGGTTATCCCGCCTGAAAGAGCCTGCATGTATGACACCAACCAACGCTGCCGCTCCTCTGCGTGCCACCAGCGCAAAAAAAGCACACTCCCGAAAGCACCAGCCATGGGTAGCAGCTCGACCGAAACGCTCACGCCGAACGCCATCGCCAGGCCTGCCACCCAGCCACCTTTCCTCGCATCACGCCAGCTTATCGCCCAAAGTGCGAGCATGACGCTGAAGATTTGCCAGCCATGATGGTCGATCCGCATAGGACGGTATTGAAACAAAATCGCGGGCACAAATCCGCACGATAGGATCGCGAATACAGCCACCCGGGCACCGAGCAAGCGCCATGCCAGCCGACCGATCATCGCGGCGGTAAGGCCAAAGGTGAGCATCGGCACGCCGATGAGCGCGACCTGCTCCGCGGCGTCCTGACCAAACAGCGGACTTGTGAGCGCGATGACTGCTAAAATCGGGAGGTCGACGAGCCTCGACCAATGCGTCGGTGTCCCCAAGGGTGGATCGATGCGGTATTGGGTCGGATCGAACCAAGCCTGTCCGGCTAGGAGGTCGCGAACCTGTACCAACCGAAGGATATCGTCAGGGTCAGGAAACTGGCGTTCACGTAATTGACCAAGGCTCGACAAAAGAAGGATAGCCACGACTGCCATCCAGGCAAAAAAGAGCTGCCTCCCTGGAAATTGCCCCGGTCCTTCGTGCCGATCTTCGGTCATGTCAAAGCCCAGAGCGAAAGACGATGCGGCTGCGCAAGAGCCAAGTTGCGGAAAAGCTGAGCGCAATAGCAACCAGTTTGGCGGCTAGAGGATCCACACCCACCGCGTCACCAGCACCTACGATAGTTGCAGTAAGGGCCAGTCCCACCATGGCGGAGGCGACAAATAGGGCCTTCTGACGAGTGCGGTATGCACCGTCTACCGCTACTTTATTGGTAAAGACAGTGCGGCTCGATAGGAGCCAGTGAATGACGATTCCGACAGAATAAGCAGCCGCAGAGGCCGCAATGGGAGGCGTTAGCAGAAATATCAGGATCGAGAATATGCTCATATCCGCCGCCAAGGCGGCGATACTTGCCAGGCCATAGCGGAACAGGCGTATCTGTTGCAGCCGATAGATGATGGCGGTCATGCCCTGCCCCCCTTGCACGTTTGCTGCAGCCTATGCTGCTTCCCGACCACCGTGCGAAACCTTGCCCGGAACCTCGCGTACTGAACTGAGCGCAGCGGCCTGGTCGTTGGTAAGCTGGCGATTGGGCAGCACACCTTCGGCTCCCTCGTCTCCCGCCTCGTGATATTCGGCATCCTCGTTGACACACCAGGTGTCATAGACGCGCTCGCCTGCCAGGATGTTCTCGACCGTCAGCATGGCGGTCATCATCGCGTGGTCCTGGTTGTTATAACGATGCATACCGTTGCGGCCGACGAGGTGCAGTGTCGGGTGCTTGTCCTCCAGCTCGCGGCGCATGGCATCGACATTCGCGGCATAATCTTCGTCATAGACCGGATAGGCTTTTTCCTGACGGACGACAGCGCCGGATTTGACCTTCTTGCGATCGACCAAGCCGAGGATTTCCATCTCGTCGGTCGCGAGGGCGACCAGATCGTCGTCGCTCATCGACCACAGGCCGTCGCCTTCGAAGCAGAAATATTCGAGGCCCACGCAGGCCATGTCCGCGTCCGGGATCATTTCGGGCGACCAGCTGCGGAAGTTCTGCACGCGGCCGACCTTTACCTTGCTGTCGTGTATGTAGATCCAGTTGTCGGGGAAGAGGTCTTCGCCTTCCACCATCAGGGCGACGGTCAGGAAGTCGCGATATTTCAGCTCACTGGCCTGCAAGGTCGATTGCGGCAGCGGATGCAGGCGCTTCGACAGCTCGCGCATCGGGGCGCTGCTGATGGCATGCGCCGCCTCGATAACGATTTCGCCGTCCTTGCCGGCTGCGCTCATGCGCCAGCCGCCCTTGCCGTCGCTGGCCAGCTGCTTGAGCCCGTGGCCCATGACGATCTGACCCTTGCCGGTGGCGAGAATCTTGTCGCGCGCGGCTTCCCACATCATGCCCGGCCCCAGCCGCGGATAACGGAAGGTTTCGAGCAGCGTTTTCACCGCCTGCCCGTCGTTCGGTTTCTTGTTGAGACCGAGGCTGCGTTTCAATCCGTCGGTCACTGCGCCCCAGAGCGAGAGGCCCTTGATGCGCTGGGCCGCCCAGTCGGCGCTCATCTCGTCACACGGCATGCCCCACACCTTCTCGGTATAGGTCTTGAAGAAGATCGAATAGAGCTTGTGGCCGAACTGGTTGACGGTCCAGTCCTCGAAGCTCTTCACCTCCTTCTTGGGGAAGAGCTTGTACTGCAGATAGCTCGCCATGCAGATGGTCGACCGCAGGATGCCAAGGTTCCACAGGGCCTCGAAGGCACGCAGCGGATAGCTGTAGAACTTGCCCTCATAATAGATGCGGCTCATGCGCGGGCGCTGGATGAAATCGTCTTCGCCGAGGATCTCGTTCCACAGGTCGACTACGGCTTGCGATTTGGAGAAGAACCGGTGGCCGCCGATGTCGAAGCGATAGCCTTCGTGTTCGACCGTGCGGCTGATGCCGCCGACATAGGTCTCGTCCTGCTCGATGATGGCGACCGACTTGCCCTGGCGGGTCAGCAGATAGCCGGCGGTCAGACCGGCGGGGCCTGCGCCGATAATGGCGACATCGACTTTGATGGATTGGTTCGGTTTTTCCACGAGTGCCCCCAGGCCTGATCAACTGGGTTGGGGAGTGGAGGATAATGGTTAGGTTATGGTTAACCGTCCGCTTTAATCTCGCGGCGCTGGCGCTGGCGCTGGAGCACGTGCCTGGCACCAACCGCGGTCTGGTACGGGTGGCGGGACTCGAACCCGCACGAGCAAAGCTCAGGGGATTTTAAGTCCCCGGCGTCTACCATTCCGCCACACCCGCCGATTGCGCGAGGCGTCCTAGAGCCAAGTGGTGGAAGTCGCAATCCGGATCGTGCCGGTGCGGATCATTGCTCGTTATTGAGGCGCTCGCGGATTTCCTTGCCCGGCTTGAAATAGGGCACCCGCTTGGCGGGTACGTCCACCAGATCCCCGGTGCGCGGGTTGCGGCCCTGCCGCGCTTCGCGTTCGCGCGTGGAAAAGGCACCGAAGCCGCGCAACTCCACCCGGCCGCCTTCCGACAGGCGCTGGCTGATTTCATCGAAAAAGATGTCCACCACCTGCTCCACCTCTTCGGCGCGCAGTTCGGGATTGTCCTTCGAGATAGCAGCGAGGAGTTCTGAACGAATCATGGTCACTCTTTCCAGACCGCCAGTATGGCAGCGTCATCAGTTACAAATGCGACCCGTAACGGGCACCGATTTTTGCGAGCCCTTTCACCTGCCAGTGGCAGAATTAGGTGGTTTCCACAAGACAATAGGTCGCATTTCGTGGACACAGGATCACGTTTCGGCGAGCAGTTTCTCCGGTGCAAGGCCCAGGCGGGCCATCCGTGCGCGGATTTCGGGCCATTCCTCTTTCAGGAAAATCTCCCGGTCGCGGTCCCGCAGGATCTGCGCCGCACCCTTGACCACATACATGCCGACGCCGCGCTGCACCTCGACCAGCCCGTCGTTCTGGAATTGCTGGTAGGCCTTGGCGACGGTGAGCGGATTGGCCCCCTGCTCGGCCGCGAGCGCGCGGACTGACGGCAGCATCTCGCCCTCTTTATACTGCCCGTCGATAATAGCCGCCGCGATGAGATCGCGCAGCTTGAGATAGACGGGCTTGGACTGGTTCTTCATGGTTAATTCCCGGGCGACACAATAGTGCATCAGTGCCATAATACAGCGCCGCGCGCAAGGTTCCCGCGGCACGGCCTGCCGCGCCGTTCCAGATTGGTCGCGACTGTAACTAATGCTTCACATGGCCGCGCAAACCGCTAGGGTGCCCCGCTTCAAGGGAGGGCCGCGCCCAGGGAGGGGCGGCTATCGGAATACTTAGAGGGACACCGATTCATATGGTCGAAGGCATGTTCTTCACATTCGGCTCTGCGTTCGAAATGTGGGCATTCAGAGTTGCCGTAATCGCACTGGCATCTTTTCTTATCGGAGGGGTGGTGCTCGTCACACGCCCGCAACCCGAAGTCATCGGACACCCCAAGGGGCTGTTCCTGCTGTTCATGGCCGAAATGTGGGAGCGTTTCTCCTATTACGGCATGCGCGCCCTGCTGATCTTCTATCTGGTCCAGCACTGGCTCTTCACCGATAGCGAAGCCTCCGTCATCTACGGTGCCTATACCGCGCTGGTCTACATCACCCCGGTGGTGGGCGGCTATCTGGCCGACCGGTTCCTCGGTCAGCGCAAGGCCGTGGTCTTCGGTGCTGTCCTGCTCACGCTGGGCCATTTCTTCATGGCCTTCGAAGGCGACGGCGGCCAGACCGATCCGATCATCAACATCTTCTGGCTGGCTTTGGCCCTCATCATCGTGGGTTCGGGCTTCCTCAAGGCGAATATCTCGGTGATCGTCGGCCAGCTCTATTCGCGCACCGACGTCCGCCGCGATCCGGCCTATACCATCTTCTACATGGGGATTAACGTCGGCGCGGCCACCGCGTCGATCATCTGCGGCTATCTCGGCCAGACCTATGGCTGGCAGTACGGCTTCGGCCTCGCCGGTTTCGGCATGCTGATCGGCCTCGTCTTCTTCGTGCTCGGCAAGCCCCTGCTGCTCGGCAAGGGCGAACCAAAGGATCCTTCGAAGCTCAAGGGCGGCAAGGAATGGGGCATCTACGGTGCCGGTCTTGCCATGGTCGCGCTGTGCTGGGCCGCCATCCAGTATCAGGAACTCGTCGGCGTGGTGCTCGGCATCTTCGGCGGCGGTCTGGTGCTCTATGTGCTGTTCACCGCAGTCACCAAGCTGCCCAGCGAAGAGCGTGACCGCATCTTCGCCGCCATGTTCCTCATCCTGACCTCGATCGTCTTCTGGGCGCTGTTCGAACAGGCAGGCTCCAGCCTCAACCTGTTCACCGACCGTCACGTGGATACGCAGGGTGTGAACGCCTCCATGTTCCAGTCGATCAACGCGATCTACATCGTGCTGCTCGCGCCGCTCTTCGCGATGGGGTGGCAAGGCCTCGCCCGCAAGGGCAAGGAACCCAGCACCCCGCTGAAGTTCGGCATGGCCGTTATCCAGGTCGGCCTCGGCTTCCTGGTGCTGGTCTGGGGTGCCGAAAGCGTGGGCGTGAACGTGCCGACGCCGGTCATCTTCATCTTCCTGATCTACCTGCTGCACACCACCGGTGAGCTTTGCCTCTCGCCGGTCGGCCTCTCGGCCATGAACCGCCTCAGCCCGGCCCATATGGCCTCGCTGATCATGGGTACGTGGTTCTTCGCTTCGGCCGCCGGTAACTTTGCCGCCGGTCTGATCGCTTCGGCCACCGGTGCCGAAGGTGTCGGCGAAGAAGCGGGCAAGCAGGTCGTCCTCGGCGTCTATTCGACGGTGGGCTGGTTCGCAGTCGGCGTCGGCGTGTTCGTCATGGTCATCAGCCCGCTGATCAAGAAGCTGATGCATCTCGACACCATCGTCGACGATACGGTCGGCGACGATCTCGAAGGCCAGGCAGGTGCCGGTCTCGAGGCGCAGGAAGCCGGTATGCATCCTGCGACCAATCCGCAGATGCCCGGCAAGCACGAAGAGAACCGCTAAGCGGCCAACTCTTATCGACAAAGGCAATTGACCAGACGGGTCGGGACAGCGATGTTCCGACCCGTTCTTTTTGGGGGACTTCATGAAGAAACTTGCCCTGCTCGCCCTCGCTGCGAGCCTTACCGCCTGCGCCACCGCGAATACCGACAGCCGGACGGCCTCGGCTTCGGACAAGGACTGGTCTGCGCCCAAGGGTGCCGACGACCGCACACCCTTTGCCTCGACCTACCGGCCCTTTCCCGGCCGCCCGACCGCACTGGTCGGCGCCACCGTCTATGACGGCACGGGCGGGCGGATCGACAATGGCACCGTGCTGCTGCGCGACGGCAAGATCGTCGCTGCCGGCGATGCCTCGCTGTCCACCGAAGGCTATGACCGGATCGATGGCAGCGGCAAGTTCGTCACCCCCGGCGTGATCGACATCCATTCCCATCTGGGCGATTACCCGACCCCCAGCGTCGACGCGCATTCGGACGGCAATGAAGCCACCAGCCCGATGACGCCCGAAGTCTGGGCCGAACATTCGGTCTGGCCGCAGGATCCCGGCTTTACCCGCGCGCTGGCCAATGGCGGCGTCACCAGCCTGCAGATCCTGCCCGGATCCGCCAATCTCACCGGCGGCCGCTCGGTCACGCTCAAGAACGTGCCCGCGCGCACGGTGCAGGGTATGAAGTTTCCCGGCGCGCCTTACGGCATGAAGATGGCCTGCGGCGAAAATCCCAAGCGCGTCTATGGCGGCAAGGGCCGGATGCCTTCCACCCGCATGGGCAATTTCGCCGTGAACCGCCAGATGTGGCTCGATGCGAAGGCCTATGACGGCAAGAAACGCGATCTGGGCAAGGAAACGCTCAAGGGCGTGCTGGCGGGCGACATCCTCGTCCACAACCATTGCTACCGCGCCGACGAAATGGCGCTGGTCATGGATATGGCCAAGGAGATGGGCTACAAGGTCACCGCCTTCCACCATGCCGTGGAAGCCTACAAGATCGGCGATCTCCTGCGCGAAAACGGCGTGTGCAGCGCGATCTGGGCCGATTGGTACGGCTTCAAGATGGAAGCCTATGACGGCATTCTCGAAAACGCAGCCTTCCTGCGCCAGGCCGATGCCTGCGTGATCATCCATTCCGACGATGCCAACGGCATCCAGCGGCTCAACCAGGAAGCCGCCAAGGCGCAGGCCGCCGGGCGGCGCGCGGGCATCGACATTCCCGATGCCGAAGTGATCGGCTGGTTCACGCTCAACGCCGCCAGGGCAATGGGCATCGACGGCATGACCGGCAGCCTGGAGCCGGGCAAGATGGCCGATGTGGTGCTGTGGAATGGCGATCCGCTGTCGGTCTATTCGCGGCCCGAAAAGGTCTGGGTCGACGGCGCGCTGATGTTCGACACGATGGACCGCAAACGGCGGCCGGTCAGCGATTTCGAGCTTGGCCAGCCGGGTGAAGGAGACGTGAAATGAAGGCGCTGTTCGCATTCGCCGCCAGCACGCTGGCCCTCGCCGCAACGCCCGCGCTGGCACAGGATGTCGCCATGACCGGCGTCACCGTGGCCACCGGGGACGGTTCGGCCCCGATCGAAAACGGTGCGGTGGTCCTGCGCAGTGGCAAGGTCGTCTATGCGGGCCCCGCTGCGGGCATGCCGCAGACATCGGTCGCCGTGGTAGAGGCGCCGCAGGGTTCGTGGGTCACGCCCGGCCTCTTCGCCACGGTCACATCGCTTGGCCTGTGGGACGTGGGCGCCGTAAGCCAGTCGAACGATACCAGCGCCGGCGGTTCGCCCTTCAGCGCCGCTCTTGACGTGGCCCCGGCCGTCAACCCGGCCTCGCAGCATATCGCGGTGCACCGCGCCGCGGGAATCACCCGCGCGGCCAGCCTGATGTCCTCGACCGGTTCGATCTTCCAGGGCCAGGGCGCGATCATCGATCTGGGATCGGATGGCGATGCCGTGGTCCAGCCGCGCGCATTCCAGTCCGTCGCTCTCGGCGAAGCAGGCGCACGAGTGGCCGGCGGCAGCCGCGCCTCGGCCCATGCGCTGTTCCGGAACGCCTTGCGCGAAGCGGGCCAGTTCGGCGAGGATGCGCGCATCCCCGGCATGGAATCACGCCAGCGCGACGTGCGCACGGGTGACGATCTCCCGCTCGATCCGCGCCTCTCCGGTGAGAACCGCGAACGCGGGACCGACGTGCTGCTGACCCGTTTCGATGCCGCGGCCCTGGTGCCGGTGGTGCGCGGCGAACAGAAACTGTTCGTCATGGTCGAACGCGCTTCGGACATTCGCAGCGTGATCGCGCTCAAGCGCGAATTCCCGCGCCTCGATCTGGTGCTGGTCGGCGCCAGCGAAGGCTGGCTGGTGGCCCCCGAAATCGCCGCTGCCGGTATTCCGGTAATCGCCGACGGGCTCGACGATCTGCCCGCCAGTTTCGAAGAGCTCGCCAGCACGCAGTCGAACATCGGCCGCATGGTGAAAGCCGGGGTCAAAGTGGCGATCAACGCCGCCGCGATGGAGAACCCGCGCAATCTCAACCAATATGCGGGCAACCTCGTCGCTCTCACGCACATTCCGGGTGCCGACGGGCTGAGCTGGGGCCAGGCCTTTGCCGCGATCAGCTCCGTTCCGGCAGACATCGTGGGCATGGGGTCCAGGGCGGGTGTGCTGACGCCGGGCGCGGTGGGTGATCTGGTCGTGTGGGACGGTGATCCGCTCGAACTCGGATCGACGCCGGTCAGCGTCTATATCGACGGTGTCGAACAACCCCTCGAAAGCCACCAGAGCCGCCTGCGCGACCGATATCGCGATCTCGATACGAGCGATATGCCCAAGGCCTACGATTGGTAAGGAAGAACCCCGAAATGCGAACCATGTTGCTGGCGCTCGGCGCCGCCTGTGCGGCCGTGGCGATTACCTCCGCCGCCGCCCAGATACAGAGTGCCGATAAATCCTCGGATATTGCGTGGATGAATGCGCAGCAGGCCTATCTCAGCGGTCTGAAGGCGGAAGACGGCTGGAATTCGATGGACGGCGGCCTGCGCTGGCGCTTCGTCGATTACACGGGCAATGACCGCAAGCCGAGCGTGAGCGACACGGTGACCGTGCATTACGCGGGCACCTTCATCGACGGGGAAACCTTCGATTCCAGCTTCGACCGCGGCGAACCGGCCACCTTCCCGCTCGGCAGGCTGGTCAAGGCGTGGCAGATGGCGATCCCGCAAATGGGCGTGGGCGACACGATCGAAATCGCCGCCCCTGCCGACCTCGCCTATGGTCCCACCGGCAAGGGCCCGATCCCCGGCGGCGCGACCCTGCTGTTCACGGTGAAGCTGATCGATATCGAGTAAGCGCTTGCCTTTGCCGCCGCGCTGCGATTGACTGGGCCCGGCCAATCAGGAGGGAATGATGCCGTCCTCGATCATCGCGCTCGCAGCTGCCAGCATGGCGTTCGTCGGCACGCATTTCGCGCTGTCGCATCCGCTGCGGCGGCCGCTGGTCGGCCTGGTGGGCGAGAACCTTTTCCGCCTGCTCTATTCGCTGGTCGCGCTCGCCACCTTTGTCTGGACGGTGCAGGCCTTCCGCGCGGTTGGCCCGGGCGGCCCGGCGCTGTGGGACGGCAAAGGCGATGCGCTGTGGATCGCGGCGAGCGTGATCATGCTGCTCGCCTCGGTCCTGCTGGCCGGGTCCTTTGTCCGCAATCCCGCCCTGCCCGATCCGCGCGCGGCTAAGCATGCGGCGGCGGGCGTGCACGGCGTCTTCCATGTCACTCGCCACCCGATGATGTGGTCCTTCGCGCTCTGGGCTACCGTGCATGTGATGCTGAGCCCGACGCCGCGGCAATTGGTTCTGGCCGGGTCGATCGCTCTGCTCGCGCTGCTCGGCGCGCATATGCAGGACCGCAAGAAAGAGGCGCTGATGGGCGAGGCCTGGGCAGGCTGGGAAGCGCAGACCAGCTACTGGCCGCGCCTTGCCGGATTGAAGCACGCGGGCGCCGCCGCATGGCTGGGCGGCACCGCGATCTGGCTGGCGGCGACCTATGGCCATATCCACGCCAATGGCTGGGATGCGGGCATCTGGCGCTGGGTCTGACCGTCCTCAAGTAGCGAAGCGATAAGACATGAAAACATCCTGAAGCAGCGCAGCGATAGGACAGCACAAAACTCCCGGCGCTATTCGCCGGTAAATCGCGCCGCCCGCTTCTCGATCAGCGCGTCGACGCCTTCCATATGGTCGCTGGTAGCATGCATCAGCGCCTGCGCATTGGCGGCCATTTCCAGCGCGCCGTCATAGCTGGTCGAGCGCCCCTGCCGCATCAGGTTCTTGGCCTGCCGCAGCGCATGCGGCGGCATCGCGGCGACCTTGGCGGCCAGCGCCTCCGCCTCCTCCAGCAGTGACTCGTGCCCGGTCACGCGGCTCACCAGCCCCCAGTCGAGCGCGGTCTCGGCATCGATCACATCGCCGGTATAGAACAGCTCCGCCGCCCGCGCCTCGCCGATGATGCGCGGCAGGATCCAGGTGCCGCCATCGCCCGGGATCAGGCCGAGCTTGAGGAAGGTGACGCCGAACCGCGCCTTCTCGCTGGCGATGCGCATGTCGGCGAGACACGCCAGATCGCAGCCCAGTCCGATCGCCGGCCCGTTCACCGCCGCGATCAACGGCACGCGCAGGCCATAAAGCGCGCGCAGGATCTTGTGGATGTTACCGCGGTAGCCATCGGCGATCTCGGGCGCGCTGCCGCCGAAATTGCCCGTCTTCTCCTTCATCGCCTTGATGTCGCCGCCCGCGCTGAAGGCGCGCCCCGCCCCGGTCAGGATCACGCAGCGCACGTCCATATCGCCATTGATCGCATCGCAGGCCGCCGCAAACGCGTCCCCGTCCCCCGCCGCGCCGAGCGGGTTCATGCTGTCGGGCCGGTTGAGCGTGAGCGTGGTGACGTGGTCGGCGGTTTCGGCGGTGAGCAGGGTCATGGGCGGTGGGTCCTTTCACCCACCTCCATGGCAGGCTCGTGGCGCGTCGTCACCTGCGACGCAAATGGTCGCACGTAATGCGGATGTCTGACTATGGGGTGGAAAACGGACAATTGGCGTGTAGGATTTGCTGATGACCACTCACCCCAAATTCAAGCTTTCGAGGCTTCGTGAAATCGGGTGGGCGAAGTGGGATCCAATCGGATTAAGCGGGACTGACGATCGGCCCGAAGATGAATACGACAGCTATCTACTTCAAGCAGCTGGGCGTTTGTGGAATGGCGCGAGCCGAGAGGAAGTAGCGAACTACTTGGTCAGGATCGAAACGGAATACATGGGCCTAGGTGAGGCACCCGACGTTCACCGACGGGCAAATGAAGTTGCTGTTTCTTTGAACAGGTATGTAACCGAGCTACGCGCCTAATTTCCGCTTTCGGGTCGTTAGCAGTCATCGTGCTAACCCACTTCTTGGACGCCCGCCTCATCTCCCCCGTCACCCCGAACTTGATCCGGGGTCTGGCTGCCTGTGGATTAGCGCTAAAGGAAAGCTGGACCCCGGATCAAGTCCGGGGTGACGGCTCATTAGGGTTTCGGGCCGCTTCATCATGCCGCCAGACGAAATGGGTCTAATCGTGATCGTAGAAAGTATGACCGCGATTGGCATTCAGGAAGCCTCTCACAAGGGAGACCCGCGATACATCTTCGGCTTCTAAGGTCAGCGAAGCCGTCTCATCACCCAGCCAACCAGTTTGAGCCTCCAGATTAGTCGTCACTCTCTCGAATGCCTTATCGCTCGCCGACGCCGCGTCGGACGCGAAGACGTATCGGTGGCAGAAGAAGCCTGCGGGTTGCCCGACGCTCTGATCACCGTCGGGCGCCGTTGCGGCCCATCGCAAGCGGCCATGCACCAAGACATGGAAGCACTGAATCACGGGAAATGGAGGCGCTAGGCTAAGCCCGCGCCTCTTCCACGCCCGCGCTGTTGTGCCGCAGTGCGTTCAGCACCGTGTCCACGATATGCGGCGCGTTCAGCCCCGCCTCGTCATACTGCTTCATCGGATCGTCCTGATCCTGGAAGGTGTCGGGCAGGCGCATGGTGCGCACCTTGAGGCCGTTATCGGTCAGGCCTTCGTCGCTGGCATAGGTCAGCACATGCGCGCCGAGGCCGCCGATGGCGCCTTCCTCGATCGTCACCACCACTTCGTGGCTGCGCATCAGCTTTTCGATCAGATCGGTGTCGAGAGGCTTGGCGAAGCGCATGTCGGCCACGGTGGTGGACAGGCCCTTGGCTTCCAGCTGGTCGGCGGCCTTCTTGGCCTCTTCCAGCCGCGTGCCGAGCGACAGGATCGCCACCTTACTGCCTTCGCGGACCACGCGGCCCTTGCCGATTTCCAGCTTTTCCAGCTGTTCGGGAATTTCCACGCCCGTGCCGCCGCCGCGCGGATAGCGGAAGGCGATGGGGCCATCGTCATATTCGGCGGCCGTATAGGTCATATGCGCCAGCTCCGCCTCGTCGGCGGCGGCCATCACCACCATGTTGGGCAGGGTGGCGAGATAGGTGACATCGAAGCTGCCCGCATGGGTGCAGCCGTCGGCCCCGACCAGACCGGCGCGGTCGATGGCGAAGCGCACGGGCAGGTTCTGGATCGCCACATCGTGCACCACCTGGTCATAGGCGCGCTGGAGGAAGGTGGAATAGATCGCCGCGAAGGGGCGCATGCCTTCGGCGGCAAGGCCCGCGGCAAAGGTCACGCCGTGCTGTTCGGCAATGCCGACGTCGAAGGCCTTGTCAGGGTGCGCCTGGGCGAACTTATCGACGCCCGTGCCGCTGGGCATGGCGGCGGTGATGGCGCAGATGCGCGGGTCGCTTTCAGCGAGCTTGGCCAGCGTTTCGCCGAACACGTTCTGATAGGCGGGCGGGCCGCCGGTGGATTTCTTCTGCTCGCCGGTGACGACATCGAACTTGGCAACGCCGTGATATTTATCGGCACTGTTTTCGGCCGGGGCATAGCCCTTGCCCTTTTTCGTGACGACATGGATCAGCACCGGGCCCTGTTCGCTGTCGCGCACGTTTTCCAGCACCGGGATCAGGTGATCGAGATTGTGCCCGTCGATCGGGCCGACGTAATAGAAGCCCAGTTCTTCGAACATGGTCCCGCCGGTCACCATGCCGCGGGCATATTCTTCGGCCTTTTCCAGCCCGCCCCACACGCGGCGGCCCATGCGGCGCGCCAGCTTGGATGCCATGGTGCGCAGGCCCAGATATTCGCTGGAAGACACCATGCGCGCGAGATAGGCCGACAGCCCGCCCACCGGCGGCGCGATCGACATGTCGTTATCGTTGAGGATCACCACCAGCCGGTTGCCCGCCTGTTCGGCATTGTTCATCGCCTCATAGGCCATGCCCGCGCTCATCGCGCCATCGCCGATCACCGCGATGCCGCGGCCGGGCCGCGCTTGCATCTTGTTCGCCATGGCAAAGCCCAGGGCGGCGCTGATCGAGGTGGAGGAATGCGCGGCGCCGAAGGGATCGTATTCGCTTTCGGCGCGCTTGGTGAAGCCGCTGAGGCCCCCGCCCTGGCGCAGCGTGCGGATGCGGTCGCGGCGGCCGGTCAGGATCTTGTGCGGATAGCAT
This sequence comes from Qipengyuania sp. NPDC077563, assembly GCF_044901345.1. Lineage (NCBI taxonomy): Bacteria > Pseudomonadati > Pseudomonadota > Alphaproteobacteria > Sphingomonadales > Erythrobacteraceae > Qipengyuania > Qipengyuania sp. NPDC077563. The sequence goes on from NZ_JBJDPC010000003.1 coordinate 117,517, forward strand.
TGATGGCCGACGTCCCACACCAGCTTGTCGGTCGGGGTGTCGAAAACGTAATGGATCGCCGTGGTCAGCTCGACCACGCCGAGGCCCGAACCCAGATGCCCGCCGGTCTGCCCGACGGCATCGATCATCTCTTCGCGCAGTTCATCCGCCAGCTGGCGAAGCTGGCTCTTGTCGAGTTTGCGAAGGTCGTCGGGCGTGTCGACTGTGTCGAGCAGGGGGGTATATGGGCGGTCACTCATACGAATGCTCTACACTTGGTTTATCGAACTGTCGATGAACGGCTTGTCGATGAATTTACACGGTTGGGCGCTGACGCCACGAAGACTGCCGCTACCCGGGTCGGCTTTCAGGTAGCGTAGTCGTCACCTGCTTAGCGCCGTCAGGCGGCGCAGTCGTCAGCCCGCGACCGCTGTCAGGCGGCGCAGTCATCACACAGCCCGCGCAGTTCCACCACCGGGCGGACATCGGTGAAGCCGGCATCCTTGCCCGCGACGCGCAGCGCGCCCGTCACACGCTCATCGTCGATATGCGTCGCCTTTCCGCAATCGTCGCAGATCAGGAAGATGCAATCGTGGCGGCAGCCGGGATGGGTGTTGACGAGATAGGCATTCGCGCTCTCGATCCGGTTGGCCAGATTGGTGCGCACGAACAGGTCGAGGATGCGGTACACGCTGTTGGGCGCCACGCGCTTGCCGCGCGATGCCGAAAGATTGTCGGCAATGTCATAGGCGCTGGCGGGTTTTTCATGCCGCGCCAGTTCCTCGAACACGGATTGGCGCATGCCCGTCCATTGTTCGCCGGAATCGGTCAGCGTGATGCGGGCCGCGTCGATCAGATCGTCGCCCGAATGTTCCTCATGTGCGTGTGCATGTCCTGCCATGGCGTCAAAAGTAGGACGCGCAGGGCCGCGGCGCAAGTCAGTCGCGCTTGAACTCGGCGCGATAGGCGCTGGGGTAAAGCCGCTTCAGCGCCGCCACCTTGGGCGCATCCCAGCGCACGATATAGCCGTGGCGCGGATTCTTGGCGGCAAAGTCCTGGTGATAGGTTTCGGCCGGGTAGAAACCCTGCGCCCGCTCGATCTTCGTGACGATCGGCTTGTCCCACACGCCGGCCTGTTTCAGCTGGGCGATATAGGCCTTGGCCACCTTGTTCTGCTCGGCCGACATGGGCACGATGGCGCTGCGGTAATGTGCGCCGGTATCGGGGCCCTGGCGGTTCAGCTGGGTCGGATCGGTGATGACCGAGAAATAGATGCGCAGCAGCTGATCATAGCGGATGACATCGGGATCGTAGGTCACCTTGACCGCTTCGGCATGGTCGGTGACGCCGCTCGAGACGAGCGAATATTTGGCCGAACGCTCGGTCCCGCCGTGATAGCCGGCAATGGCGCTGGTCACGCCCTTGGTATGGCTGAACACGGCCTCGACGCCCCAGAAACAGCCGCCGGCGAAGATCGCGGTCTTCAGCCCGCCGCTTTCGCTGGCGCGGGTTTCGGCAGGCGGGGTCTTCACCACACTCTCCGCCGCGAGCGCGGGCTGCTGGCAGGCTCCGGTCAGAGCCAGCGCCAGCGAGGTCAGGAGAAGGGGAATGCGCCGCATCAGATGATCGCGGCGACCGCCGAAACGATTTCGCCGCTGTTCGAAAATGCGATGATGACCGCTCCGGCGAGAAAGCCGATGCCGAAGTTGCGATAGAGGTCGGGGGTGAAGAGATTCATGTCTTATCTTTCGTGTCTTTATCACACGTGGGTACACGCCGTCCGATTGCAACGTGCTGAATACGATGGTTGTGAACGGTTCAGGCGATTACAGCCGGTGTTCGGGCCAGGCGCGCCCGATCAAGACGGTGTTCGGTGCCTCATCCGGAACACTTCTAGTGGCGGAAGTGGCGCATCCCGGTGAAGACCATGGCGAGGTTTTTCTCGTCGGCAGCGGCAATCACTTCCTCGTCGCGGATCGAACCGCCGGGCTGGATGATCGCCGTCGCCCCCGCCTCGGCAGCGGCCAGAAGACCGTCGGCGAAGGGGAAGAACGCGTCCGATGCCACCGCGCTGCCCACGGTGCGGGACTGGCCCCAGCCATAGGTTTCCGCGGCTTCTGCGGCCTTCATTGCCGCAATCCGGCTGGAATCGCGGCGGTTCATCTGGCCTGCGCCGATGCCCGCCGTCGCGCCGTCCTTGGCATAGACGATGGCATTGGATTTGACGTGCCGGGCCACGGTCCAGGCGAAGAGGCAGTCTTTCAGCTCCTGCTCGGTCGGCCGACGCTTGGTGACAACCTTCAGATCTTTCTCGGAAATTGCCCCGTTATCCCGCGTCTGCACCAGCAATCCGCCGGTAATGACGACCTGGGAAAAGCCGGGCCGGCGCGGGTCGGGCAGGCCGTCGGTCAGCAGCAGGCGGAGGTTCTTTTTCTTCGCGAAAGCGGCGCGCGCGGCATCGTCGGCCCCGGGGGCGACGACCACTTCGGTGAAGATCTCGCAGATCGCCTCCGCCGTCGGGCCGTCGAGCGGCACATTGGTCGCCACGATGCCGCCAAAGGCGCTGACACTGTCGCATTCCAGCGCGGCTTTCCAGGCGTCGAGAAGGCTGTCAGCCTGGGCCACGCCGCAAGGGTTGGCGTGCTTGACGATGACGACCGCAGGCTGCCCGCCCGCGAATTCGGCCACCAGTTCAAGTGCGGCGTTGGCGTCGTTATAATTGTTGTAACTCAGTTCCTTACCCTGCACCTGCTCGGCCTGCGGGAGCCCCGGCGAAGGAACGCGCTGCGGGACGTAGAGCGCGGCCTGCTGATGCGGATTTTCGCCATACCGCAAGGTCGATACGAGCGTGGATGCCATCGCGCGTTTCTGCGGGAAAGTCTCGCCCTGGTCGGCATAGGCGAACCACTGGCTGATCGCGGCGTCATAGGCGGCAGTGGCGGCAAAAGCCTTGGCCGCCATGCGCTTGCGGAAATCGAGCGATGTCGCGCCATTCGCTTCCAGTTCGCCCAGCAGGGTCTCGTAATCGGCAGGATCGGTGACGATGGTCACATAATCGTGGTTCTTGGCCGCGCTGCGCACCATGGAAGGCCCGCCGATGTCGATGTTCTCGATGACTTCGTCTCGGCCCGCGCCCTTGGCCACGGTCTCCTCGAAAGGATAGAGATTGACCACCACCAGATCGATGGCGCCGATGCCGTGCTGCTCCATCGCAGCGGCGTGATCGGGATTATCGCGCACCGCCAGAAGGCCGCCATGCACCATCGGGTGCAGCGTCTTCACGCGGCCATCCATCATTTCGGGAAAGCCTGTGAGATCAGAGACATCTTTCACATTGAGGCCCGCATCGCGCAGCGTCTTCGCCGTGCCGCCGGTGGAAACCAGTTCCACGCCCTTGGCCGCCAGTGCCTTGCCCAGCTCCGCCAGTCCGCTCTTGTCGGAAACCGAGAGAAGCGCCCGCTTGATGCTCACATCGCTCACGTAAAAATCATCCCATTTTCTTGAGCAGCCAGGGAAACCGTTCCCCGCCGCGCGCGGCCATGCCTTCGACCACGATTTGCTGCACACCGTGCGGACGGCCATGGCCATCGACCCACAGACTGTCCTCCAGTATGCAGTGCGCCTCGCCGCTAACGCCTGCTAGGCGGAATTGCCAGTAACTTGCATCGGGCAAAGCAAGATGGGCGCCCATGCCGTCATCGGTCAGCCGCGCCTCGATCCCGCGGCCGAGATGGAAGCGGATCGCAAAGCCGACCTTGCCGCGCTGCCCCTTCTTGCCCGACGGTTCGAGGACGTCCTCACCGCGCAGTTCGCCGCCGTCGTCAGACAAGAGCAGAATCCGGCGGTGCTGCAGGCCGTAGCGCGCGACATAGCCATTATGCGCCGCTTCCAGCTTCGTCGCCCGGCGGCCGCCCTGCTGGACGATCTGGCGGTCGAAATCGACTTCCTCGACCCCCTTGCCGATCTGTCCGTTGAGAAGAACGGCGGTCGAATTGGCATCGTCCAGCACCAGCGTGGAATGCGCCGAACTCCCCCGCAGGCCCTGCTCGATCCGCGCGGGGACAAGCGCACCGGCCAGCTCCGATCCGCCGCAATTGACGATGAGGCGCTGGTTCCTGTGCGAAAACTCGAACGCCAGCGTCGAGGCACTGCCTTGGCGCGCGTGGCGCGGTTTGGGCGGCGGCGCGGCGTCCATCACGAGGACCCCATCGCGCGCCTTGATGCGCTGATAGCCCCACTGGCGCGATTCCAGCATCGGGCGGGCGCGTACCCTGCTGGCGGTTACCAGGGCATCGACTGCGGCTTCGTCGGTGGCCGCGCTGCCCTGCCAGCTACCCAGCCCCTTGTCGCCCATCCGCAGGGATAGCAGCGCGGGGATGAGCAGGCTGAGCAAGGCCTCGATCGCCGCGGGCGGATCGCATTTGACGGCGGCATAGCAGGCGCGCAGATCGATGAGCAGCGCGATCGCCTGCATCTGCGCCGAAGGGCTGCGCGACACCACTCCGCCATCGTCGCCCACCAGCTCCCCGAGCGCTTTCAGCAGACCAGCTTCCCCATGCAGGCGGCGCGGACGGCCATCGGGCATGAGCAGTCCGGCCGCCACGATTGCGGTCCAGCCAGTGACCTGTGCAAGATGGTCTTCGTTCTTCGTGACATTGCGGTCGAGCCAGCGTGCCGTGGTTTCGATCGCGTCCAGAAGGGGATCCTTGAGGCTTTCCCCTTCGCCCGAAAGTAGCACCGGCGTATGCACCAGCCAGTTGAGCAGGCGCAATCCGGCCAGTTCGACGTCCCACGCCGCGCCCTTGCCGGGGGCCGGATTCCGCTTGATCCAGGCGCGAAAGATGCGGCCCGAAGTATCGGCGCATTGGCCGCGCGGCGCAGAGGACGACAGATCGCGCATCCAGGTGAAACCGTGCACGGCCCGCGCGAAAGGCGGCGTAAGCTTGGAGGGCGAGGCGAAGTCGAGCTTGCCGATCGGCGCCTTCAGCCCGCCCACCTGAAAATGGCCCGCGCGAAGGGCAACACCGGCGGACCGATCGCCCGGCAGCGGGGTCTCCACCATCGCCAGAAAGCGTTTGCGCGCCGGTTTGCGCAGCGGCGCCGCGAGGACGGAACCCGGCACGCCGAATTTATAGGCCCAGCGAATGGCCGCATCGAGCGGGCTGGAACTGGGCAGCGCGAAATCGGCAGGGACCAGCGCACGCAAGGGTTCAAGCGGTTCGGGATCGATCTCGACCTGCGTCCGTGAGGCAGGCGGCGGCGTAGCCCGCTTGGCGGGGCGCTCCGGCTGCGACCGATCAGTGATCGGCGCTGGCGTTTCCGCTTGTGGCTCGCCCTTTCGCTCGACCGGGCGGGAAGGCCCGGATTTGCTTTCGACCAGCGGTTCGGGATCGTCGAACAGCGGCAGGGCCGCCTGCGTGCCGCCGGGCATATCTGCCTTGGCGGCGCTCAACAGGTCGGAATGGCCATCGCTCATTCGAGCCCCTTCAGCGCGGCGATGTTGGCAGCATAGTGATCAGGACCGCCGCGGAAGGTCGCGGAGCCCGCGACCAGCACATCGGCCCCGGCATCGATACACAGCGGCGCGGTTTTGGCGTCAACGCCGCCATCGACCTGCAAGCGGATATCCTTGCCGGTTTTCTCGATCATCTTGCGGATCGCTTCGATCTTGCGCAGCTGCGAATGGATGAAGCTCTGGCCGCCAAAACCGGGATTGACGCTCATCACGAGGACGAGATCGACTTCCTCGATCAGATAATCGAGCATCTTGGCCGGCGTGCCAGGATTGAGCACCACGCCCGCCTTCTTGCCGAGCGCCTTGATCGCCTGCAGCGTGCGATGGATATGCGGGCCCGCTTCCGGATGGACGGTGATGATGTCTGCACCGGCGTCCGCGAAGGCTTCGAGATAGGGATCGACCGGCGCGATCATCAGATGAACGTCGAACGGCTTCTGCGTGTGCGGGCGAAGCGCCTTCACCACTGCGGGGCCGATCGTGATGTTGGGCACGTAATGGCCGTCCATCACATCGATATGGATCCAGTCCGCCCCGGCCTGATCCACCGCGCGCACCTCTTCACCCAGCCGGGAAAAATCCGCCGAGAGGATCGAAGGGGAGATCAAGGGGGCGGTCATGCGCGTCAATCCAATGGCGTGTAAGGGTGAGCCGTCGTATAGAGAGATTACAGTTGCGCACCACGGGTCCACAAGCTTGTCCGCAGGATTATCCACGGGCCGTGCAAGGCTTGCGGCGCTCGCCGGAATGGGAATTGAACGGCAAATTCAGCCGTAATTCAGAGCCAGATGCTATATCGCCCCCCATATCCTGCGGGTAAGCCCGCTAGAACGATTACGGGGCTATTAGCCATGACAAGGACCTTATCCCTCTTCACCGGGGCCGCGGCGCTTGCGCTGACGGGCCTGTCCTTCGCGGCTCCCGCGCAGGCGCAGTACCGCGAAAAGATCACTCACGATGCTTTAAAATGCGCTCCCGGCAAGGGGCCTGCAGTGATGGTGTCCATCAATGGTGTCAAGGAATCGAAAGGCACCATCCGCATCCAGTCCTATCGCGCCACGAAGCAGGATTGGCTGGAGTCCGGGCGGTGGATCAATCGCATGGAAGCGCCCGCAAAGGCCGGAACGATGCGGTTCTGCGTGCCGCTGCCCAAACCCGGCCATTATGGCATTGCAGTGCGCCACGACGTCAATGGCAACGGTAAGACCGACATTTTCAGCGACGGCGGCGCCATGTCGAACAATCCGAGCATCAACATCTTCAACCTCGGCAAGCCGAGCTACAAGAATGTCGGCTTCGATGTCGGCAACGGCGTCGAGAACATCTCGATCACCATGCGTTACCGCTGAGCGCGTCGCGCCCTCCACAGCTCCCATGCCGCCCCTGGCATGGCGAGCAGGGGGTGCCGTTCGCGAAAGGGGGTCACCTCGAGCGCGATGCCGGTGTGACGCTCCAGCTTCCATGCGCCATAGCGCGCGGCCCCTTCGAAAGTGGTGGTTGCCTTGGCGAGACGCAGGATATTAAGCGGCTTCCCAAGTCGTTCGCGCCGCTTCCACCGGGCGCGCAGGTCGGTTTCTGTCTGTGCAGGAAGGTCCGGCTCCAGTTGCCCATTGGTCCGGCCGAACGGGATACCCGCCGCCTCCCAAGCCAATGGCAGAAGCCCGTCGAAATGTGACGCGTTCACCGTCAGGATCGAATCCTCGCGCCCCGGTTTCTCGACCCGAAATTCCGCGCGATAGGTTGCCTGGAACAGCGCGCGCCAGAAATCTTCCGCCTTTCCCGCCTCGGGACCGAGCACAGCTGCAAAACGGCTCGCAGTGCAGGCCGCCTGCATGATCGCCTCGGTGACTTTTTCGGCAGCATCGCCATCACGCGACCAGGCCAGCGCGCTCGGTTGGACGAAGCGGGTCCAGATCGTAGTATCCCTGCTTTGCCCAGCGGCGGCTTCGGAGAATTTCGCCAGGCTCATCGTGGCGATCTTCGCGCGGAGCGTTTCTCCTTCCGACGGCCATTCACGGTAGCTGACGCGCGGCCAGACACGCTCGCGCTGGGGGCCGGGGAGCAGGACGTAAAAATCCAGCACGCCTTCAAGCGAGCCGGTACGCAGATTGGAGCCGTAGAACAGCACCGACAGCGCGCCAGCCTCTTCCCCGAGGCGCTGGGCATAGGCCTGCACTTCGGGCCGAAGCGGCAGGGATAGCGTCTCGCCCACCCGCGTGCGCAGGGTTTGCGTCACTCGGCGACGAAGGTCAGTTCGGGCCCCTGTTCGATCCGGTAGCTACCCGGAGCGAAATGCTCCCCGTCCAGCACGAAGGGGGTATCGAGCATCATGGTGAAACCCTCGGCCGCGACATGGTGCAGGCCCTGCGTCTTCAGCCAGCGGGGATGCCAGCCAGCGAGAATTGCCGGAACCGAAAAAAGCACGCGGCGCCGCGGATGATCGAGCACGACCAGGCGAATGCCGTTCTGACCTTTCCCGAACAGCTTGATATCGAGCGGCATCGTCTGGAGTGTCGATGCGAGCATGAGGTGCCGCCGCCGAGCATCGCCGAAATCCGATCGCTCGATCTGGCGACCGGATGGCAGGTAGGCGAGCTTGAGGCGCGTTCCTCGCCGCCATTGGTTGCCGTCGCTCCCGAACAAGGCCTGCAATACGCCCCAAGCGCTGGTCATTCCAACCGCAAGCGAATTGAAGAAGCCGATCTTGTGAGCGTCCTGACCGGCGTCGACACCCAAAGAAAAGGCGCCCGCTCCCATGATGAAGCCGAGCACTGGAGGGTCCTTGCTGTCGATCGGCTTGAGCGCTAGCGGCCTGCGCCTGACCGTACGCCCATTGGTGTAGGCGGCAATGGCCTGCGATAAGGTCCAGTCCTCAGGCGAACCCAAATCCACATTGAGGGCATTGGTCTTGCCCTTCGGCAGAACCGCGATCTTGGGCCAGTTGTTGCCGAAAACGCTTTGCCCCATGGTCAGGACATCGCGAACTGTCCCATCTCCCCCGCTGATGACCAGCAGATCGATGCCGCGCTCGGCAAAGCGGGCCAGTTCGTGGACGATATCGTGACGCGTATCGGGGCATGCGACCGTCACGTTGCTGCGCCCTTCGCATTCGCGCGTTTCCGCGAGGTTCTGGTGGCTGCGACGATTGAGGATCACACCCACGCGCACGGCCTGGCCGCTACGGCTCGCCGGCTGCAAGCGCAGCGGCGCGCGTGCGCTGTTACCTGCGCTGCGGGCAAAGTCCTCGAACTGGTAGATCGTACGTTCCATAGTCTTGGCGCCAATGCCCGATAGAGATCGGCGAACCTAGTAGTTTCCCGAATGAGTCACACTTTGTCATGACTATGTAACCTTTTGGCCAGCGATTTCCAGCTTTGGCTGGAAAGCTGCCCTTCGCTTGCGGCCGAGAGGCAGGGAAGACTTTCCACTGCCTCTCGGCTGCAGGATCAGAAGTCGGCCGAAATGCTGGCCTTGAAAGTGCGCGGCGTCCCCTGCAGCAAGGCCGAGGAGAAAGCATCGAAGGCACTGGCCCAATAGCGTTCGTTGGCGACGTTATCGACCGAGAGCCGGACTGTGACCGGCGTCTCGCCGGCAGCAAATACGTAACGGGCACCAAGATCTAAACGGGTCCAGGTGTCGAGTTCCAGAGTGTTCGCCGCATCGACCCACTGGGGGCCGGTATGGATAACCCGCGCCGTCAATGTGGCGCCCGGAAGAAACGCAGGGTCCCATTCGACATCCGCATTGGCAGTGTATTCGGGAACGCCGGTTACCTTCGTGCCATCGTCATATTCCGCGTCGGTCAGGGCGGCACCGCCGATCAGACGCAGGCCCGCCGCCACTTCGCCGCTGGCGGTGAATTCCAGGCCTTCATTGCGCTGCTCCCCGCGGTAACCAAAGGTGCCGTCTTCCAGCAGCCCCTCGCCCGGCCGTTTTATCCGATAGGCACCAAGCGTGAGGAACATGCCGCCCAGACCCAGTTTTCCGCCCACTTCATACTGGACCGACTTGCGCGGCGCGAGTGCCTGACCCGCGTTAGGCAGGGGATTGGCTGTGTCGAATGGGACGATGGGCCCTGCCTGAAGCGCCTCGATCCTGTTTGCGTAAAGGGACAGCTGTTCGGCAGGCTTGACGACGAGTCCGGCCACCGGAGTTACGGCGTCACGATCGTAGAAATCCGCGGGAGTGCCATCATAGTTGATGTTGCGCTGGCGGATGTTCTGGAGGCGCAGCCCGCCTGTCACCAGAATGCGGTCATTCCACAGACCCACCGTATCCGACGCAAAGGCGCTGAACAGCGTGGTCCGCGCGGTAGGATTAGGATTGTCGAGATCGCCGCCGATGAAGCCGGTGGAGTCAGGTCGCGCGACCTGCGGGGTGTCGTAAAGGTTGGTGCTGTAGCCCGGAAGGAAATCATAGGCCGTGCGGAAGACCTGCCAGTTGGCGTTGCCGCCGAAATTGAACTCATGCGTGATTGCCTGGCCGAGCTTCACACGCAGACCCGCTTCCACCGCTTCGTTATTGGTGGTGGCAGGGACGAACAGGGCCGATCCTGTCGCCGCCCCCGTCACCGCGTCATCGACGGTGATCCCGCCATATATCCCCTCTTCCGATCCATCGCGCGCGCCCGCCTTCGCGTAAATAGTGGCATTATCTGCCACGGCATATTCGAGATCGATGGTGCCGAAGACATCGCGCAGTTCACTGTAAGTGAAGTTCTGCGCGTAATTGGCGTCCGCTTCGGGAACCGCCGGAATGGCGCCCGCTGCGATTGTCACCTTGGGGCGCAGGCCGTCCACGCGGACCTCTTGGAAGGCAAGGTCGAGCGCTGCCTTGAACGGTCCCGAAGAGTAATCGATCGCCGCGCCGACGACGCCCGTGCGCCGGTCTTCGCGGTCGATTGATGTTTCGCCGTCACTGTACGCGCCGTTGAGGCGGACACCCCATTCGCGGTTCTCGCCGAAGCGCCGCGAAACGTCGACCGCGCCGCCGAAGCGGGCGTTTTCTTGCGCCGATCCAGTAACGCGGACGAAATCTCGGGACCCTGCCCGCTTAAGCTGCAGGTTGACGTTACCGCCGAGCCCGGTTCCGCCAGGCGCCGCCCCGTTGAGGAATGCGCTGGCACCGTTGAGAACCTGCACGCTGCCAAAGAGCTGGGGAGCTACCAATTGGCGCGGGCCGATGCCATAAAGGCCGTTCACGCCCACGTCGTCGCCGAACAGCGTGAACCCGCGAACGACGAACTGTTCTGCTGCATTGCCGAAGCCGTAGGTCGTGCGGATGGTGGCGTCGTTTTCGAGCACCTCGCCCAGCGTAAGCGGCTGCTGGTTGAGGATCAGGCTCTCGTTATAGGTGCGGATTGTGAAGGGCAGGTCTTCAGCCGCCTTGTCTCCAAGAACCCCCGCGCTCCCACCATTGGTGACTTCCGATTGGTTCGCGCGCTGAGCCGTGACCACGATGGTGTCCTGGTCCTCCTGCGCATGGGCAACGGCAGGGAGCGACAAGGCAAGGGCAAGCGTGGAAATGCACGTCGAACGATTCATGTGGAGGTCTTTCATGATCAGTTTGGGGATCGTTTCGGAGACCGGCGCAAAAGGCCGAAAAAGAGGGTCATCGGAGCAAGGCCAACGAGGGCCCACGCCAGCGCATCTCGCGCGCCTTCGCCAGTCAGGCCAAGGATAAGGCCCGCAAGGAGCGCCATGCCGATCAGCAGCGGAATTGCGAAAATTGCCGAGGGTTTACGCCGCGCGCTTTTCATGCGGTCTGCCCCGGAGTGCTGCCGGAATAGATTTCCTCCACCCGGCGTTCGATGTTGCCCGGGGTGCGCCGAAGCCAGAGAAGAATTCCGGTCCATAGAACCCAGATTGTGGCCAGGGTCAGCAAGGCCCAGATCAGCTTAAGCGGCAGCCCGCCATAGTCCCCGAAATGCAGCGGCTTGGACATCATCAGCGCCTGATTGAGCGCTGGCATGTCACGGGCGTCGGTAACTTGTGCCGTGGCCGCGTCGACAAGCGCCGGGGTCAGCAGATGCTCGGTGAGGCCGCGGTCACCCTGGAAGAAGATCGCATAATGGTGACCGGACGACCAGTCGCCGCCGGGAAAGCCGATGAACTGCGGGCTGCGGCCGGGGAGAGCCCGGTTAGCGGCGGCCATCGCCGCGTCCAGTGATCCATAATCCTGCGGAGCCAGCGAAGGTGTACCCGAGTATGACGTAGTCATCCGCGCAACCTCACCGGCGCGCCAGCTGTCGGTCAGTGGGTCGGCAAAGGCATTGATGGCACCCGTCAGCCCGATGACGAGCATCCACGCCAGCGCCACGATACCGACGAAATTGTGCTGATCGAGCTGGCGCAAGCGGTCGCTTTTATTCTTGCGAATGGTGCCGAATGCGATCTTGCGCATGAAAGGGGCGTAAAGAACGGTACCCGAGACCAGCGCGACGACGAACAGCAATCCCATCGCACCCAGAACCAGCATGCCTGGCAGGCCAAGAAACATGTCCGTATGCAGCTGGAGGATGAAGTCCATCACCGGATTGACCGGTGCTGGGCCTAGCGACGCGCCAGTCGTCCTGTCGAAGAAGAAAAGCTCCATCTGATCGGCGGGCGCATCGGGGCGCGGCCCGGTTGTCACGGTCAGCAAAGGACTGTCCTGACTGAATGCCATGAACAGCGGCACTGACCCAGGATCACCCGCGAGAGCCTTGTCAAGCATGACATCGAGCGGCAGACCGGCTTCGGCCGAGGGAGGACCACTCAGCGCTGCTTCCGCGTCTCCAGCCATGGCCGCGTCGATTTCGTCATGGAAAATGAGCGGCAGACCAGTGAGGCAAAGCATTAGCAGGAAAACGGTCGGAATGAGGCTGCTCCACTTGTGGATCAGGTACCAGATTCGGATCGCTCGGCGAGACATGCGCGCCCGCTACAGATGCCAATCCTGCGGGTCAATGCTAATCATTCGCAATAGCACACGGGCTTCTCACAATATGCAGTCAGGTGGCCTGCTCGCATTCGCGCACTTCGATATCGAGCGACTGGATCGACCCTTCGGCGCCGACCTCCACCCGTTCGGCATCGGAGATGCAAATGCCGAGCTTGCCAGCCTGTTCTGGGTCGACCGCCAGTTGGTAAGACCCCGGCAGCACCTGCTCGAAGAAGAAGTAGCCACCCCGCTCGGATCGCGCTGTCCCGCGGATCTTGCCGTCCGTATCGACCAGCTGCAGACGAAGACCGGAAACGCCGCGCCCTTGCTTTGCACCCTTGAACGATACCGTTCCCTCGATCTCGCTCTGTGCGACGATGGGAAAGTCCATGACGTGGAAACGGCCTGCACGCGGAACGAATTCCACCCCTCGCTCTACCGGAACCATGAGGATATCGGGCAGCGTGGTCGGATCCACCTGCAGGGTCGCGCGGTTGCCATGGCCCAGATGGGTAAGGCGCGCCGTTCCATCCGCCCTTGTCGTTCCAACATTGTTGTGGACGGTAAAATCCACATTCTCGAGCACGGCATCCCCTTCGCCGAAGATGCCGTCGCCGTTCATGTCCTGAAAGGCACGAAGGCTGACGCCGCCGGACGAGGCCTGTCCGGGACGCGCAAGGAAAAACTCACGCGTCAACGGATCGCGGCCGAAGCTGAATCCCAGCCTGATCGCGGCCGAGTAATTCTTGAGCTCGAATGCATAGTTGCCGTCGAAGGCGAGCGAAAACCGCTCGAATTCGCGAATGGCCGAAGCTCCCAGGCCCAGGCCCCCGCCATTGAAAGCGTAGGACGCGCGGGCGTTCACCACCGTGCGATCATCGAGCTGACGGTCGATCTCGCCCGATACATTGGCGAGCTCGACTTCGGGCATAATCCTGTATCCGACCGAAGCGCGTGCCTGCGTGCGCGAGCGCCTGAAGGTGGCCAGATCGAAATTGCCGCCGAGCTGCGTAAAGCCGGTGCCATCCCGATTGGTGGCGCGCTGATATTCGAGGTTGCCGGACAGGACCAGGCCGGCCATGCGGGCCGATCCGCGCACCAGCGCACGCATGTCCGACCGCCCGTCGAAATATGCAATATTGCGCAGCCGCGCGGCCACAGGGATGGCATTCACCCCTCCGCCGACCTTCAGCGTAGTGTTGATATCCAATTCCGTGGCCCGGCTCAGCGGATCGCGGTTGTTGCTGCGCAATTCATCGACGAAGCCGCCGCCATATTCGAAATGGGACAGAGCGAACGCGCCTCCCAGCAAACGGCCACCGGTGCCAATTCCCATGGCGAAGCGGCCGCCGCTGGCCAAGGCCGCATCCGCACGAAGCGCCAAGCCACCAAAGCCGGTGCGGACCCCGGCTGTCCCGACCAGGCCGCCATCCTCATCCTGATCGATCATCGCCACGCTCGCCAGCGCAGTGATGTTCTCGCTCAATCCGTATGAGACGCGCCCCGCGGCCTGCCAGCCGCCATAGCCTTCGCTCGGATTGAACTCGGGGCCGTTCACTCCAAGCAGGTTCACGCCGCGCTGAATGGCCCCGACATCATATTCGAGCTTTCCTTTCGACAGCCGGCCGTCTCCCACGCTGACGCGCTTGACCTCTTCGCGGCGCTGCCCTTGTGGCCCGTAAAAGATGAACCGGAAGACATTAAGGCCGTAGTCGAGGGGAATTTCCAGGAATTCATACTGGCCATTGCTGGCCTTGGCGACAGAGCCCACGAGGATGTCATTGCGGTAAAGTTCGACCTCGTAACCGCTGGGCAAGATACCGCGCAAATCGATCTGTTCGAAGACCGACACGCTCTCGAACGGCCGGTTGGTAACGAACCCGCCCCTGCCCGAGCGTCCCCGCAAACCTACAGGCATCGACGTGGTAGCAACGTCGCCGAACTGGAATTCGCTTGCAGAAAGGGGACCCAGCAGATCGCCATCGACATCGCGGCGGCCGGCCTGGACGAGCGAGGCAACCAGTCCGTCCTGACTGGTCGCGGAGAAATAGGTCTGGGCGGTTAGATAGGCGACATCGCCCGACAGGCGCAGATCGCCTTCGATGCGCGCGCCTTTCGCGGAATCGGAAACCGGCCTTAGTTCCACATCGCCCATCGGGACCGAGATCGGCAGCCAAGGCGTTTCCTGCCTTGTCCAAGGTTCCGCCTCGCCCGAGGTGCGCCGCGTTCCCAATTTGGCGCGTTCGGTTTCGCGGAGCAGGCGTTCCTCGAAGGGAAAGGGTTCCTGCGTAGTCACAAGAATGGACTGGCTTCGAAGGTTGGGTTCGAGCGCGACAGGAAGGATCTCGGGAAAGATTTCGCTCCGCAGATACATCTCCCCTTCGAAGGCCATCGCGTCATCCGGCTTGAGCGGCCGGATTCCATCTGGCGTCACGATCCTGCGCTGGCGCAAATCCACTGTTAGCTTGCGGGCTTCCGCCAAGAACCACCCGCTCGCATAATGGCCGTCGTCGCTGATCCGGATGGCGAGGTCCAAAATGCGTGTGAGTTCGCCAAGTGGAAGATACAAAGCCTCACGCGATCCGTAGGCGATGAGTGTATCGGACGAATCGAACCCCTTTATCCGCAATTGCAGGATCAGTTCGTCATCCACGGTGAAGAGGGGCAGATCCCCCTTGTCGACCGGGAAAATCTGACGGCCAGGCGTCAGATCGAAGGGTTGCTGCGATTGGGAATTGGATGCCGCCATCTTCACCCCGGGAGGCAGCGGCGAAACGCCAGCGGATGCTGGCGTGGCCGATACCGGAGTCGGCTTGCCAGCTTCGGCCAGGATGGCGTCGTCCGAGGAAATATCTTCTTTTGTGGGCACGTTCGCGAGCGATGGTGCCCCGGCAAGCCAGGTCAACACACCGAACGCGCCGAGCACCCTCACGGGACGCTGAATTCCTGTCTCGCCAAGGTCCGGCCCGGGGCGTAATCGTCATCGACAAAAGTGGCCGTCAGGACTGTGCCTGAGGGCAGCCGATCGCGGTCGAACTCGGGGTTGAGGGCAAGGCGGACGGTCCGGCTGTCGATTTCCGGATAGACGCCGATCCCCTTGGCGATAGCCACGGGCTCGGCGATGCCGGCGGCGGTGATCGTAAGATCGCCGTAAGCCGACCTTGTGCCGCTGCGGGCAATAGTGAGGGTGATGGCGTCGCCTTGCGCGTCCTCGGCGAGGGACAGATCCCGCAAAGCTACATCAAGCGTGGTCTCTCCAACGCGAATGATGACGGGGATGGAAATTCCAAAGCGGGGACGGATGGTTACGCCCACGCTTTCGCCGGCACCTGCGGAATCCGCGACGGCATCCTCGATGGAAAAACCCTCATCGATATCCTTGGGCACCGAAACCACCATGAAATGTGCGCGGTATTCTCCGTCGGGCAGGTCTGCGGGAGGGCGCGCCATGATCCGCACGGTCTGCGCCTCGCTTCCGGGCAGCATGACCCGGCGGGGAGACCAGCGCAGCATGTCGCTGGCGGCCTTGAGATCGCCGGCGTCCACCCCGGGGGGCAGATTATCGACCGGGATGACCGCTCCGGTCTCGGTCATCACCATGTCGCTGATCGAGATCTCGTAATCGCCGTCGAACGGGGTCTTGTTGTAGATGCCAACGGAAGAAATTCGCTGGCGCTGATCCATGACGATCCGGCGGGGATAAAGATTGATATCGCCCATTCCGCCGACCGAACCCTCGGGAACTTGCCCGGCTTCCACTTGCGGCAAAGCGGCTTCTTCTTCGGTCTCGACAGGTGCGGCTTCAAGCGCGAGGCTCTGAGGAAGGGCTGGGCTGGACAATACGCAACAGGCAAGCCCGAAAGCCGAGCCGATTGCACGCGCAGCAACATGGTAAATTTTCTTCATGGGATAGCCGACCAAAAGCCCTCTTTTTCAGAGAGCTTGATACGGTTCGACGGTTAACATTCGGTAAGTCGGCAGAGCCGGACTAGTTGTAGACGACGGTCACATCAAAGTCGCCGACATAGGAGCCAGGCGCCTGATTCGCCCTTACCTGCAAGGTTCCGCCGAGATCCAGGCGGTAGACGCGAAAGCGACCGAAGCCGGAGATGACGGTCAAGGTGCCCTGGACACCGGTCACGTCCATCGAATTACCGCCACTCCTCAAAGTGATGGTCTCTGGAATCCTGACTGTGCCACCGCGATTACCTGCCTGGCGCACCCTGAACTGGGCTGGGCCACGGCCATTTGCCGGCTGTGCCATCTGGGTGGAGGATACGACATCGCCTGCCGGAGTAAACGCCCCGGCGGGAGTAATCTGGATAGTACTGGGAGTAGACGGCGATGCGAACCGCCCGAAACGCAGGTCTGCCAATCGCTGAATAGTTATCGGTTCCGCCACATTCGCGGCCGCAGCTCCGGTCTCCTGCGCGCTCGTTCCAGGCTCTGCAAGAACCGGTGACGACAAGGAGAGACCGGCCAGCAGGACCAGGCACAGGGATATGGAACGTTTCAGCATGGGCCTACCCTCCCGAAAAAGAGGCCGGGTGCGGGGAATCATGCGTCACCCCGCACCCTACGTAGTCGAATCAGTTATAGCTGACGGTAACGTCGTAAGTGCCGGTGTAGGAACCGGAGGACTCACCGCCTGCCACAGTCAGCACGCCGCCAACTGCGAAAGATGCTGCGCCCGACCCGTTCAGCGAAGCCGAAGCAGGAGCCGAAGTCGTGAAGTTCATCGTGTCGGTGCCGTTCGAAACCGAACCGGGCGTGGTGCTGATAGCGAAGCTGCGGTTCACGTCGCCGGTCACGTCGAAAAGGTCGGCAGCTTCTACCGAACCGCCAATCAGGGTGACGTCAGCGGTCGCTACGCCCGCACCGGTCAGATCCACAGTGACTGTGCCGCCGTTGGTGCCGGTGGTGAACGTACCGAAATCGAGTGCGGCGCCGGTCTGATGCGCGAGCGTGATCGGTGCGACGACTTCAGCAGTAGCCGCACCTTGTGCGGTTGCGGTATCTCCAGGGGCAGCCATGGCAGGCCCTGATACTACTGCTGCTGCGGCAGCGAGAATTGCGAGTTTTTTCAAGGTTGGTCCCCTTCAAATTTTGATTCCGGCGTTCGCCGAAATTACCGAAAACAGGAATCTGACTTGACCATTCCCGTCGGGACCAATGTTACCCGGAGTAAACTTAAGAACTTACTTAGAGTTGCTAAAGATGAAATTAACCAGTGACTTCGCCGGAAATGCGTCGGAGAAACCCTTTGTTAAGGTTAACCTTAGTGCAATCAATTGTAGGAAACGGTAACCGGCAGCTCTGCGGTGAAGACATCCGCTTCAATACCCGCGGGCACAGACAGAATACCGCCGACAAAAAAGGTATCTCTTCCGTCCCCATCAAGTCGGCCACCATGGTGCAGGGCAGGATTGTTGGAACTGCGCATTTCTAGATCTCCGACGACCAGCCCCCGGCCTGTCCTGCGGCCATAAGCCGTGACTTGGGATGGCAAGGACACGTCGTAGGCCTGGTGGGCAGCACCGAAGACCGAGAAACTGCCTGGATGCGTAGAGCAATTGGCGCGGGCGCCGCATTGAGGCTTAGCTCCGTCAACATACGTCACCGTCGCCCCATCGGAATTCACGCGGACTTCTCCCGCCCGCCCTTGCGCGACCGAAATCGCGCCGAAGGATAGATTCTCCAGCGGAACCGTGCGGATGGGCTCGACAACTTGGGCCGTGGCAGTGCCTTGGGAGGTTCCCAATTCTCGGGCTTTCGCCTGATGCGGGAGCAAAGTTGCGCATAATGTAAGCGCCCAGAAGGAAGGGCGAAAGTCAGGAAGCAGCCGCTCGGGCCTCAAGACCAGTCCACTGAAACCACCCGCCCGTCGAGATCGATCGGGATCGCAATATCCGCGCCCCCGTAATTGCGCGTCACGTCGAGCCGCGCGCCGATGTTGAAACTCCGGGTACAAGTCTTGGAACGACAGTTCGGCAGCTCGACCCGAACGGATTGTCCGTTGGAGATGCGGGAATAGCCAGGAAGGTCCGTTTCGAACTGGCTCAGTCGGGCATTGACCCCGCCCTGGCGAATCTGGGCAGGCGCCGAGATGACGAGTTCGATCGTCACTGTGAGAGCCCTCGTGTTGGCGCCTTTTCGTTCATACTCCACTGTAAACTGGCCGGGCCGGGCCTTTGTTCCTTCCAGAGCCACGATCGATTGGTCCACCACCGCGCCCGATGCGCTCACGCTTCGCGCGCCGCTGCCGAAGACCATGAAGGTGCCGAACTTTAGCTCGCCGTCGGTCCGCAGCCGCAGGTCGCCGGAGCGGGGCTGGGCGAGGGTGACCGAGGGGATTGCCAGCCCGAGGATGGCGAGCGCGCATAGCGAAAAGTGAACAACGGATCGCATGGCTCTTCCCTACCAGTTTCCCAGCCAGTGGCGGACTATGCCACGGATCGCGCGCAAATCACAATTCGCTTGGGGCCGGCGAAATTACGCCAGGAATAACAGATGGTTGTGCCTAGAGCGGGAGGTCATGGCGCACCCGACAGGATTCGAACCTGTGGCCTCTGCCTTCGGAGAGCAGAGATGCAGGTGAAATTTCCGCGACAATCTACCAAATTCGTTTAAATTGAACTTGCTATTGTCCTACTGAATCCATCTATGTATTCCATACTTATTACATACAAAGGTTGGCATCTGTGACGGATCTGAGCAGAGTTGGAGATCGAAGCAAACTCAAGCCTCAGCGTGAGCCGCATTGGCAGCGCCTGCGCGCAGGATGCTTTCTTGGATTTCGTCCATCAAGGCGCGGAGGGAAAGGCAAATGGATCGCGGGTCTACGATGAGGATCGCGGTCGCTATCATGTGAAATCTTTGGGGGATTATGGGACCCTCCCGGGCAACGAGATGTTCGCTGCCGCAAAGCGGGATACGGAAGGCATCGCCGAACTTGTTGAGAGCGGTGGCAATCCTGTAGTCCTAATCGAAACCGTAGCCGATGCGTGTCGTCAATACGCAGCTTCACGCCCAGATGCCGAAGGTCGGTTCAAGCGGCACATCTATCATGATCCAATCGCAAAAATTAAGCTCGGAAAGTTACGCCGGCGCCACCTTCGAGAATGGCGGACTCGTCTGGAAGGGAAGCCAGCTCTAGTATCACGCCGCAAGATTGGGGAGAATAACTACCGAGCACGGGCAGCTTCATCCGTAAACCGCGATATGGCCGCACTTCGAGCGGCTTTAGCAGCCATGTTACCGCAAGGGGCTCCACAATCCGATTCAGCCTGGCAAGAAGCCCTTAAGCCGACGCCAAATGCCGATGGTCGCCGGACCCTCTATCTTGATCGCAAGGAACGAAGAAAACTTGTCGCTGAGACTGATTTAGAGGCCGAGCCGTTCGTCCGAGCCTTGTGCCTGTTGCCTCTGCAGCCTGGAGCACTGGCATCTTTGCAGACGCGCGACTTCGAAAGGCGCACCAACGAGCTGACTATCGGAAAGGACAAAAACGGCAGGCCACGCCGGATTAAGTTGCCGACTGACGCCGCTCAACTTGTGGCTAAACAAGCTCAGAAAAAGGCACCGGAAGCTCCAATCTTCGCACGGTCTAATGGTAAGCCTTGGGATAGACATACGTGGAAAAAACCGATCCATGCAGCAGCAAAGAAAGCCGGGTTGTCCAAGGACACCACCGCTTACACTTTGAGGCATAGCACCATCACGGATTTGGTAATGGCCGGCCTTCCCCTCCTTACCATCGCCCAAATTAGCGGAACAAGCGCCGAAATGATCGAGCGACACTATGGTCATTTGACCAGTGAAGCTGCTCTACAGGCGTTGGATACGCTAGCGCTTTAGGACCCTTGTTTCTGGAAGACATGTCCCCTCAGGTGTGATGGCAAGCCCATCGCCCGACGACCCTTTAAATAGATCCTAATGGTTCCGTAGCAGGAGCGCGGTGGGGAAAGCCGGACTCCCGCTTCAAGCCCGGACACCATGTAGGAAAGTCAGTGTACTCCAAGGTCATCGCAGATAAATTCAAAAAAAACATGTCCTTGAGGACGTTTTTTCCCGAGCTGATTGTGAGGAGCTGGACCGCTTAGCCAGAAAGGGACCACCCAAGGTCTACACCCCTTTGAGTGATGACCTGCTTACATTTCTCCATCTTGAACTGGAGACGATTGCATCTCTGCACCGAGCTCAGAACTCGATTTCATATCTTTCGACTGCTCACAAGAGGTGGGAACACGCCACAAAGGTTCGCGAGCAAGCAATAAACCTTCTAGGTAGTTTCGGATTGGATGCAGGGGGCAGCGTCAAAGACCTCAATCCTGGTCACTTTTTCCCCGGCGGTATATTTGAGGCTCCCGAGCCCGAACCGGATCAATTTATACCAATGAGGACGAATACATCCCCGACCCCAACGATTTGATCCGTTCACTTTTCGAATTAGTCGACCTTTGCGATGTACGTATCGCAAAAGAAGCCAAGACCAAAGCCAAAGAAGAAGAAGAGAGAAAATCCGACAAAAGGCAAGGCAGCGATGAAATAATCACACGACGACAGGCTTCTGAGACGGACCAGCTTCTCGTAGCCCGTTTAATGATTGTCTTCAAATCTATTTGGGGTAACGGGTCTATTGGTATCACGGTTGACGATCAGGGTCGCGGAGGGCCGGGGGTAAGATTTGTGCAAACTGCCGCCTCGAAAATCTCTAAAAATAAAATCTCTAAAAATAACTTCCTGCCAAACGAGACCGCCCACCTTATGAGGCTTGCGAAGAAGAAGTGGCTTGCAGACGCGAATCCTTAAAGTCACATTTCCGAGATCGAACGCCGATTTTTACTCAAGCGCTACTCATACTTGTGGCGCGCGATACGCGCCTGACTCATTCCTCTTCTCGAAAAAGCTTAAGAAGCGCATCTTTCACCGTCGGGCGATGCACAAGATCTTCCGTTCTGCGGAGGGTAAGAACTGTAGCCGCCGCAATAGGTAAAAAATCGATCCAAAATTTCTCGATATTTGTCCTCTAGCCGCTTCAGATCCCTCGGTACGTCTGTGTGTGTTCACTTGAAAGGACATACACATGGACAAACATAACAAACAGTCGGACCCTGACCGAGAGCCGCGCAGGCCCTTCGCATATAGCGTCGAGGAAGCGGCGAAGATCGCCGGGCTTTCTAGGTCTTCCATATATCTGGCGTTGGGCGACGGGCGCTTGACCGCCCGAAAGGCCGGCCGGCGCACCATCATCTGCCCGGAGGACCTCCGGAAGTTCGTGCGCGACTTGCCCCTCTTCGGAGACAGCAACTCTGGAGGAGGAGAGTAACATGAACCCTTCCACCAACAACCAAGAGCATAACGGTCTCTCCTCCTTGGCGAAGGCTATGACTTCCCGGTCACAGGAGATCAGGACAGACAAAGCCAAAGATCGTGCACTCGAACTGGCGCGCCTTGTGCTGGAAGGTGCGCCGGGTTTCGGCGCGGCCGAGTTGCGGGACCCTGAAATCCTGAAGGACCTCGAAAGTGAGGGGATCGGCCTCGCCACGTTCCGGAAGGCGTTGAGCGTAGCGCGAAAGGAGTTGGTCAAGCCGCCGAAGTCGTCTTCGAAAAGGAGCAAGTCGCACTCCCGCTCTGCCAAAAAGGCATCCCCATCCGATGGCGGCTTGGGTGAGCAGCAGGATCTCCTCGGCAGCTCCACCGAGATGAAGAACGTGCCGCGGGGAAAGCTCTAGGCGCTCCCCATCCCTTCGCCATCAGCATCACCAAATACGAAAGTCCGAAAAATGCGACAGCTTACTGCTCGTGAGGTCGTCGCCGCCATCCTCTGTGTGGATGGCGGCAAGGGCGGGGTCGGCAAGACGTTTCTGATCCGCTTGCTCGCTTACCTCCTCACCGTTCACAACATCAGCTGGGTAGGGTTCGATGTCGATCCCACGAACCAGAACTTCATTCGCTTTCATGCCAATGAAGACATCACGTTCATCGACTGGACGGATCCTAGTGAGTGGGACCGGATGTTCTCGCTGATGTCCCAGGCCGATCCCAATTCGGTAATCCTCATCGACCTAGCGAGCCAGGTCGGGAGCGTCCTGCCCGTCCAATATCGGCGCATGCAGGCAACCGCCGACCATCTCCAGCGCCCCCTCCTCCGGCTCTTCTGTGTCGCAGCCGAGTACGACAGCCTGAACATCCTCAACCAGACGATGAACCAGGTCAGTTGCGATCGCACCTTCGCGGTGAAGAATATGCGAGCCGCGACAAAGCGCGACTTCCGCGAGTGGAATGAGAGTAACACTCGCACCGAATTCCGCTCCCAGGGCGGTTCCGAATTGATCATGCCCGAGCTTTCCAACGCTGCAGCCCGCGAGCTCGAGCGTCAGGACCTTCCCTTCGCCGCAGCGTCCTTGGACAATCTCGCTCCCTATCACCACTACGACGTCTTCGCTTACCTCGCAGAGATTCGCACGGCCTTCGCCCCCCTTCTCGAAAGGATCGCGAAATGAGTGAGCGGCTGGATTATCCCACACTCTACCGACAGGCCACAGGCCGGGTCATGTTGCCCGAAGATGTCGATGAACTGCGTAGCTTCCTTCTCCTCGCGCCGAAGGCTCTCACGGAATCTCGGACATACGTAGCTGATCTCATGATCAAGCAGGCTCAGCACAGACTTCTGCGCGAGACGATCTCCAAGGCAGGTGAAGAGATTCTCACGCAGGTACAGGCGAGGTCGCAGGCCGTGGTCGAGGTGATGGTCGAAGAGGCCGTCGAGCGTATCTATGAGTCTTCACCATCCGCCCAAACTGCTGCCAACAAGGCCTTCCTGAGAGGCCTCGGGCTTCTCGTCGCGGCATTCGGGTTGGCGTTTTTCCTCTTCGCAACCCTCTTCGCTTGGGGTTGGATCAGACCCATGTGGTTCACCGAGGAGTCCTACGCAAAGATCAATTTTGCCGAAGCAGTCCAAGAAACGGTTGGCGGCAACGTCGACTGGAGCCGTCGCGAACCGCCATTCGATGAATCCCTAATCGCGATACTGGATTTCGCCAATGTCCGCGGCACGAATGCCGATCCTTACCACTTGCTCAAGCTTCACCAATCTTGTCGCGCTCCCGGCCAGACCCCTTATCGGTCTCATGGACAAGACCGGTGCAGGTACGATTTGAATCTCGACTGAGGCCGGCGAAATGACAGGCGCGGATATTTATCCCTTCGCACGCATTTCCGGCTTCCGGCCGAGCCGTCGCCAATGCGATCTTCGATTTAAGGCGCAGAAGGCCATGAAGCCTTCCCGACCGAAGTCGCATCGGTCTCACGCTGATCATCAACTCTGACGAGACGGATAGTCTGAGCTCGTCACGGTAATCTCAAACGCGAGCCGACCGGGCTCGCGGAAGTCTCAACATAGGCGTCTTTCTTTCCCAGTCAGGGAGGAAAATTCAAGGCAGGTTGGAACGTGTTTACACGTTCAGATCCGTGCTCGGCGGGCGCCTTCTCGCACAGGGAAATTTAGAATGACAAAGACAGTATCGTTGCGCCTGAAGCCGCACCAGATCGAGGAAATCAAGGTTGCAGCATTAGCTGCGAACCTTTCTGTCTCTTCCTATTTGCACCGAAGAGTGACCGATACCCCAGTCCTCTCCAATCCGGAGTTGGCGGCATTGGCTCGTTTGGTCAGCTTGGCCCACAAACTCGAGACTGATGTTCGCTGCGAGCCACAATTGCTGGAAGAACTTCACGCCCTTGTTCGCGAACTTTCGAACTCGCCGAGTGAGCCGGGCGGCTCGGAATGATCGTAAAGCGCATAAGAAAAGGCGCCCCACGCAAGCGGCGCTCGTTCGACGAAATCCGGACGATCGTGAATGTGCTTTCAACTTACGTGCTGAATGCGAGTACGGATCGCTCCTTAATGTACGACGGCGAGAATGCGCTGGCCAAGTATGTTTTGGACACGCAGATACTGGCGGGCCACCCGGTTGAGGTTGGAGAGAAAGTCGACCTGCACGGCACTCGTCGTTTACAGGGGAGCGCGCTCGTCGGGCTTCAGCGCCAGATGCTTGCCGCCAATTTGCTCACGCCCGGCGCAGTCGACCCGATTGAGCATTACGTCATGAGCTGGAAATCGCACGAACGACCTGCCCTGAAAGAGATCGAGGACGCAGTAGACATCTTCGCGCAGGAGATGGGTTACCAAGATTGCCAGATTGTCTGGGCCACGCATTCAAACACAAAAAATTATCACCTTCATCTCGTGGTCAACAGGATCGACCTTGCGAAGCAAAAGGTGGTCAACCCCGGCGATGGCTGGGACATTGATCGACTCCATCAGGTCGCCGCGATCATTGAGGATGCGCAAGGTTGGGAATCCGAAACTAACGCGATCTATGCCGCGAGCGGGGGCGAGGTTCGCGAGCGCGAAACCGGGGAAATCATGCGCCGCGCAAATGGTTCGCGCGCAGGTTGCGCCACGCGTAAATTAGTTGCTTCCGAAAAGTGCCATTCTCCTGAAAATGCCGCGGTAGCTGAAGCCATACGATCCGCGCAAAGTTGGCAAGAGCTGCACAACCGCCTCGTCAAACTTGGTGCCACTTATCGCACAAAAGGATCGGGAGCGCAGATTACGATCAACGACGAGCGAATGAAAGCTTCCTCATTCGGCAGAGAATTCTCGTATGGCGAGATGACAGAACGGCTCGGCGAGTACGCGCCAGATCCGCTTCTCGAGCGCGACCCTTACGAGAATTACTTGGCCGCCTTGAGGGAGGAGCGCAAGCGTGTTCGCGAGGCTTGGAACCAAGCCCTGGCGAAGCTCAGGGAAAGACGAAAGCGTCTCAAGAAGAAGATCTTCGCGGAGAAGTCCGAATACAAAGTCATCATTGCCGCTGCCCGTCTCGAGCTATCCTTTGACCTTGCTGAGGCTGAGGTGAAGAAAGCGTTCGATCGCGCGCGCGCTACAATAGCTGAGACTAAGCTTCAGCGCGATCAATGGTACAAGGTAGGTCAGCCCCCGCCCAAGAAGGTCAAGCTTCCAGAATTTATTTTTGCGCCAAATGTTTTCCGAGACCAGGCCATTGCCCGCGATCACGGCCTAACGGGCGGCGCTTGTGATTATGCAGTAGAGTACCGCAATGATGATGGCAGTCTCGCAGTCACCGACATCGGCGTTGTTTTGATCGTCCATCAAATCGAAGAGAATGCGGTCGCAGCCAGTCTGGCCATGGCAAGCACCCGTGGCGACCGTATTCTCGTGACCGGCTCACGAGAATTTCTCGATATCTGCCGGGACGTCGCGAAAGCGAGAGGATACGCTCTCGTCCTGGAGAACGGAGAGATACTCCACGATCCAACGGTCGTTGACCAAAAGGCTGTCTCGTCGAAGTCGGCGAACGAAAGCAAGAGCGAATCCGCAACGACGTCTCAGCAGAAGCGAGATAAGGCAAAACCGAAGAGCTTGGAAAAGGAGCCGCCGGAAAGATCTGTAGCACGAACGAGTGCGACCAATTTCTCGCGCTTTCCAGAGCCAGCCCGTGCGGCCGAGGACGAAGAATTGAGCGACGCGGTGCGCTTGGCAGCCATGAGGGGGCGAGGAAAAGGATCCGGCTTCTAAGAACGACTGGAATGGGGCCGCTCCCGGACGGTCCGCTTTCAAGCCATTGGATGGCTAAACCTGACGTTCTAACTATGCAGACACACTCCCACACATCACCAACTTTGGCTCTCAAGAAGCGGATTATTACCGAAGGCATCTGGCGGTGGGATTTTATCACCTAGATATGAAAACAGTCACATCAGCATCGGCCTTCCCCAGCGAATGATGAAGGGCTTCGAACAAGGAGCGGTCGAACTTCGCGAAGACAAAGGACTACTCTACGATGGCGCACGCATTTTCCGGCTCAGCGAGAACCCATTTCCCATCTGACATCGTCAGCTCTGCAGTGTAACGACGATACTCATCGTCTCCCAAAGCAAAATCGCACGTGAAATCGGGGTGGCCAAAGCCCTTGGATTTACAAAGACCCTTGTTGGCAGGTTCTGCTTCGGGACATCCTTCAGCCCAAGCGGCGGCGAGTTCCTCACGCTGCGGTGGCGGAATGGTCGGAGTTAATGGCTCTGCCGTTGCCTGCGTTTCTGGAACTTCTTCAGGAGTGGTTTCATCCTGAGAGCTGCAGGCGGCAACAGCGAGGGAACACACTACGATTGCAAATCGCATGATCAAAATTCCTTCGGGTCAGTCAGACATCAACCAGACCGCTAATTGGCAGCTCGTTGGTTCCGTTACAGGCACGACGAATTCGCCTGCTCTAGGTTCCAGCTAAGGCCTCTCCCGCATTGGCCTAGATGCTTAAGATCGCTGCTGTTCGACGCATCTATTCAAGATGTCCTGAGCAAATTACCGCTGCCACAAACGACCAGCGCAGCGACATTGCTGCTCGCGCCTCCTTGTGCGACATCGTCTCCGGATGACCTATATTATCTACGTCGGTGCTGCATTCGCCGAGATCGCCGGTTGCTTTGCATTCTGGGCGTGGCTTCGGCTTGACCGGTCCCCGCATCGCTCACGCAACCCTCGAGGCATGCCTCGCGACCGAATGCGACGATCAGCTGATACCGACGCATCCTCCGGCTAGCGACCCCGATCACTGATCCACCGCGGTAATGCGCGGGCGGGATGCCGGCAGTGAACACGGCGCTGGCGCAGCTTGCGCCTGTACCGGGCAACTCCGAGCGCAACCGGCACAGCCTTGGTATCTTCGCTCAAAACTTGAAAGCTGTCAGAGGCAGAAGCGCGCTGAAAGCGGTGTGATTCGTCGGTTTGATTGCAGCCGATGCTAATCGAGGCCGGACGAGCTCCTCGTTATCACCATCTTTTCCGGGCTCATATCGGACATTGTATATCCGATACCGCCTGTTCCGAGACCGGAGTGCCGTCGACCTGCGAAGGGCATCCAGTCGACTCGGAAGGCGGTATGGTCGTTGACCAGCACTGTGGAGCCCGACAGGCGCTCGACGCAATAATCGGCAATGTGCTGTCGCTCGGTAAATACGGCGGCCTGAAAGGAATAAGGCAGCTCGTTCGCCTGGGAAATGGCTGCATCGATACTGTCGTATCCGTAGAGGCACACAACGGGCCCGAACACCTCCTCTCGCGAGACCTTGGCGGCGCGAGGCGGATCGATAAGAACGGTGGGATGATACAGCGTCGGGCCGATGCGCTTGCCACCTGCGGCTAGCTCGGCGCCGCTCTCGACGGCGGCCGCGACCCAGGCTTCGATCCGGTCGACCTCGGCAGGGCGAATGAGAGGACCGCACTGAGTTTCCTCGTTGGTGGGGTCCCCCACCTTCAGTGCCTTTGCGCCCGCAGCGAGCGCGGCAGCGAAGTCCGGCAGTTCGGCACGCGGAACGAACACCCGCTGGACCGATACGCAGACCTGACCGGAATGATAAAACCCCCCTTTCAGGAGCGACGGAATGACGTTTTCGCGTGGTATATTCTCATCGACGATGACCGGGGCCGCGCCCCCATGTTCCAGCGCCACACGTGTACCGGGTGCGAGCCTCGAACGGAGCATCCAGCCTACCTTGGCTGAGCCGATGAAGGAGAAGAACGCCGTTCGCGGATCCGTGACCATTTGTTCGGCGACATCGTCCGTGCAGGGCACGAAGCGGCACCAGCGTTCGTCTAGGCCTGCCTCGTACAGGATTTCCACGAAACTCTTGCAGGACAACGGAGTATCCTTGGCCGGTTTCACCAAAACGGGACATCCCGTCGCGACAGCGGGGCCAACCTGATGGGCGATCAGATTAAGGGGATGGTTGAACGCCGAAATCGCGACCACCGGCCCGATCGGCTCCCGAAAGGTGTAGGCTGTTCGGCCTGCGCCCGCCTCGGTCAGCTCCATCGGAATCTGGCGTCCGCCGCTCGCGAACAGTTCATGCACGCAGAGTTCGACGCTCTGAACGGCGCGGCTCGTTTCCGCACGGGCGTCGACAAGCGGTTTTCCGCCCTCGCGCGCGATCTGCATTGCGAGGCTCTCTGCACGCTCGTGCATGAGCGAGCTCGCACGCTGCAAGATGGCAATCCGCTCGTGAACCGGAATCCAGGCCTGCCGGTCTTCGTGCAACGTACGCGCCTCGTCCAGCCAGCGGTCGATCTTCGACCAGTCGACCAGGTCCACGCTGCCGATGCACTTCTGGTCGTAAGGATTGAGGACCTGCCAGGTCATTGGGGGCACTCCATCGCGCTCAGCTCTTCGATCAGAACTTTTCGGTTCTCCGAATAATCTACCGGCAGATCCACGAGGTGAACGCCGCCGCTTTCGAATGCGTCGTTCAAGGTCGGAAGCAGCGCTTGGCTGCTGTCGATCCGGTGGCC
Organism: Qipengyuania sp. NPDC077563; assembly: GCF_044901345.1. Lineage (NCBI taxonomy): Bacteria > Pseudomonadati > Pseudomonadota > Alphaproteobacteria > Sphingomonadales > Erythrobacteraceae > Qipengyuania > Qipengyuania sp. NPDC077563. The sequence goes on from NZ_JBJDPC010000003.1 coordinate 146,301, forward strand.
CGTGGCGCCATAACTTTTCGCGTAGGTGACGAAGTCAGGGTTGGCGAAACTCAAGCCGTAATCGGGAAAGCTTAGCTGTTCCTGCTTCCACCGGATCATCCCGTAAGCGGCATCGTTGAGAATGAGCACCACGAGGTTGAGGCCGAGCCTGACCGCGGTTTCCACCTCCTGCGAATTCATCATGAACCCGCCATCGCCGCACACGGCGAGCACGCGGCGTTCGGGCGAGAGCATCGCTGCCATCATCGCCGAGGGGAGACCCGCTCCCATCGTCGCCAACGCGTTGTCGAGCAGAATGGTGTTGGGCTCATGCGCGATATAGTTGCGGGCGAACCAGATCTTGTAGATGCCGTTGTCGAGTGCGACGATGTCGTCCCGGCCCATGACCGCCCGTACATCTGCAACGATGCGCTGGGGCACCATCGGAAAGCGGCTATCGTCGCTGCCTTGGCGGATGTGCGCCGCGATGTCCTCATGGACATTGGCGTAGGCTGCCGGGTCACTAGGATGTTTGCCGCGCAGCCGGTTTCCCAGTCGCTCGACAGATCCGGCAATATCGCCAATGACTTCCAGCTGCGGGAAATAGACCTGGTCGACCTCTGCGGCCTTGTAATTCACATGGATAACGGTGCGTCCGTCAGGCTCCATGAAAAAGGGCGGTTTCTCGACCACGTCATGGCCGATATTGACGATCAGATCGGCACGATCGATGGCGCAATGAACATAGTCATCCGATGATAGAGCCGCCGTTCCAAGATACAGGGGGCTTGCCTCATCAAGCACTCCCTTGCCCATTTGCGTATTGAAAAACGGAAATTGAGTGTCGTCGACGAACTTTCGGAGCGCCTTGCAGGCGCTACGCCGGTTGGCTCCGGCACCGACCAGAAGCAGCGGCCGATCGGCGGCCAGAATACGCTCGGCAGCTTCGTCTAGCGCGGCATCTCCCGCCACCGCATATTGGCGAGGGTGAGGCGCCACGACCGGTTCGGAGGTTTCCTCCTCGGCAATATCTTCAGGCAGCTCCAGCAGAACTGCTCCGGGCCGCTCTTCCTGGGCCCTCCTGAAACCTTCTCGCACGAGCGAGGGAATGCGCTCTCCATTTACGATCTGCTTCGCCATTTTGCACAAGGGGGTGAAAAGCGAGACGACATCGACGATCTGGAACTGCGCCTGCTTCGAGACCTTGATGGGTTTTTGGCCAGTTATCATGACCAGTGGGAAAGCACCCAGAGCGGCATAAGCTGCGGGCGTCGTGAGGTTTGTCGCCCCTGGCCCCAGCGTGGCAAGGCATACGCCGGCTTTACCGGTAAGACGTCCATAGGTTGCCGCCATGAACCCTGCCCCTTGCTCGTGCCGGGTAACGATCAGGCGGATCGACGAGGTCCGCAGTGACTCCAGAAGATCGAGGTTTTCTTCGCCCGGAACCGCGAAGATATACTCGACGCCTTCGGCTTCCAACGCGGCGACAAGAAGATCGGATGCTTTCATGGTATGGTTCTCGCATTGGTGAGGGCTTGGAGGCTGTTGGTGGCAGATCTTCTGCTCGGCTACTGATTCAAGCTGTGACGGTGAATTGCCCCATCATGCCGGCGTCTTCGTGCTCGAGGATGTGGCAGTGATACATGTAAGGCAAATCCGGGTCGGTGTAGTCCTCGAACCGCAAAAGGAGCCGCACGGTCTCGCCCGGATAGACGACAACCGTGTCCTTTAGTCCCTGTTCCGCCGCATCAGGTGCCCGGCCGTTCCGGTCGAGGATACGGAACTGCACATCGTGAATGTGGAACGGATGCGCCATCATCGAGGCATTCTCGACTTGCCAGATTTCGGTGGTATCGACCCGCACTGTCTCGTCGATACGCTGCATGTCCATCGATTTGCCGTTGATGGTAAAACCGCCTCCGCGCATCATGCGCATTCCCATGCCCATATCGAGAACGAAATGGCGCGTCCGGACCGCGTCGCCTGGATCGATCTGAGGCAAGGTAGCGAGCTGGCGCGGCAATGCGATCGACCGCCTGCGGCTTGCGGCCGGCCGGATGTCCAGCACGGTAAAGCGACGCCTTTCATCCATCATGCCGCCCATCATCCCATCGCGACGCTCCCGTTCGCCCATCATACCGCCACGGCCGCCTCGGTCGCCCATCATCCAATTGTCCGTCGGCCGGTCGGAATCGCGCATGGGCCCGGACCCTCTCATTCCCCGGCCCATATTTCCCATACCCATGATTTCGAGCCCGTCCGCAAGCAGCGAGACCGGCCTTCCGTCACTGAGATCGACGATTACCTGCGCGCGTTCGCCGGGAGCGAGAACGACATTGTCGGTTGGCAGCGGCGCGGCGAGCAAACCGCCGTCGGTTCCGATCTGATGGAAGCTGCGGCCATCGTCGAACCCGAAACGATAAAAGCGTGCGTTCGAGCCATTGACCAGGCGCAGCCGAAGGAGATCAGACGTCGCTTCGAAGACGGGTTCGACGATGCCATTGACCAGCATTGTATCACCCATCATCCCCATCATGACATTATGCATGCGTGTGGAGTAAATGAGGCTTCCATCGCGCGCGAAAGCGCGATCCTGTACGACCAGCGGTATATCATCGACGCCGTAATCGTTCGGAAGGTCGAGCGCTTCGCTCGCGCTGTCGCGAACGTAGATCATTCCGGCCAGACCCTGATAGACTTGTGGCCCCGAGCGACGGTGTGCATGCGAATGATACCAGAACATCGATGCGCGCTGGCGGACATCGAAACGCGCGGTCCAGCTGCCTCCCGGCTCGATCGGCTGATGCGGTCCGCCATCGGCGCGCGGCGGCAGATGAAAACCGTGCCAGTGGACGGTTGCCGTTTCGGACAGATCGCTCGTGACATTCATCCGCACCGTATCGCCTGCGTTAAACTCAAGCGTGGGGCCTAGATAGGACTGGTTGATACCGATGGTCGGCGTTTCGAGCCCGTCAAAAAATTGCGAGACGCCGTGGCGCAGATTGAGATCGAAAACCCGTTCGCCACTATCTCGTTCGCCTGGATAAAGAGGAGGAATGAGAAGTTTCGAGCGCGCGGTTACCGAAGCAAGCGCCGTATTCCGGTCTGTCAACAGGTCGCGCCGGGCATACGCGGCTATTCCCAGTGCACCTGCGCCAAGCACTGCACCACCAAGAATAGAACGTCTGTCGATCATAATGCTTCCCTTGCCCGGAGCGTCGTCAACCGGTTTCGGCCTGCGGTGTTCCGGATTGCATGCCTTTCATTCTGTTGCGCCAATAACCCAGCGCGATGAGCGCGAGCGTGAGAATTTGCGCCGCCACTGGCTCAAGTGCCGGTGCGATGCCCAGAATCGGTATGCGGGGCAGATTCGGAAGCGGAGTGATGCCCAACAATCCGGCTTCCTGGAGCCCCGAAATACCCTTCCCGGCCAGGACGACGGCAAGAATGCCGATCAGAACCGAACTATACGCGAAGAATGTTCCAATTGGCAGTCGGCGACTGTAGCGCAGCATCGCCCAGGCAATCAGCGCTAGCAAGACGATTGCGGCGGCAGCGCCAGCAAGAATCGCGTCCGTATGGCCCTGACTCCAGAGCGCTGCGAAGAACAGGATCGTCTCGAAGACCTCCCGGTAAACCACGAGGAAGGCCAGCCCGAACAGAAACCATGCGGACCTGCGCGAGAGAGCGTGCTGCATGGTTTTCCGGATATAGCGTTGCCATTCGCCGGCCTGCGACTTGCCGTGCATCCATATGCCGACCGACAGCAGGACGAGAGCGGCAAAAAGCGATCCGAACCCCTCCACCAGCTCGCGGCCCGCACCACTCACTCCGATTAGGTAGGTCGCTGCCACCCATGTCAGGGCTCCGGCCCCAAGAGCGGAGAGCCATCCGCCATGGACGAAGGGCAGAACTTCCGTTCTCTCGGCCTTGCGCAGGAACGCGATCATCGCGATCACGATCAGCAATGCCTCTAGCCCTTCGCGCAACAGGATCGCAAAGGCTCCCAAAAATGCCGACGCTTCGCTGGCATTGGCCGGGGCGAGCACCGTCTCGGCCCGGTAGAAAAGAACGTCGAGCGCATTCACCTTCTCGGCGACGGCGGCCACCGGATCACCGCGGCTGATTGCCGCTCGAAGCTCGGCCATGCCGATTTCGACCGATGCGAGGAGATCGGCATCGCGCGTGCTTAAAACGGCTTCCAGCGGTTCGAAGCCATCGAGATAGGCCGAGAGCGCGAGTTCGCGCGCCTCGGTTTTATTACCCGCTTCGTAAGCGGCAAGACTTTGCTGCAATCGTTCGCGTGCCAGAGCGAGTGAGCCGGTCGTATCGCTCGCCACGGCTTCAGGATGAGCCCTCAAATAGGCCATGACGGCATCGGCCCGCTCGGTGCCGATCGCCTCGCCGAGGGCTGCCGGTGTGAGACCGGATAGTGCAGCGAGATCGGGAACGCGTGCCCGGATCGCCGGTTCGTCATTCCAGATACGCCTTCCCCGCTCTACCTCCGGAAATGCAATCGACCCAGAATAATAAGCAAGGCTCCAACGATCTTCCGCCGGGAGATCGGAAAAGCCCGGCATGGCGGTTCCCTCGAGACCTTGTCCAATGACCTGATAGAGCGCGAAAGCGCTCCTCTCGCGGGCTCGGGCGACGTCGTCGAACGCGATTGGCGGGGGATCGAGTCCCTCTGCGGCGGGGCCGGCGCCGGCTCCGCTTACCCCATGACAGCTTGCGCAGCTCTGGGCGTACAGCGCGGCGCCTCGCGCAAGGTCGGGTACCGCGTCCGGGGCCAGCGGAACGGGAAAGGCCGCGATCAGCTCGCTTGCCAACCTGCGCGCGTCTCGTGCGACGACAGCAGGCTCCACTTTCGCCGAGATTGCCTCGGCAAGCGCCTCTGCATCCGCAACCAGCTGTGCACGTTGCGCATTTGCGGGTAGGGCCGCCATGCGTTCGACTACCGAAGCAGAAAATTCCTGCATTTCGGCATATTCCAGCTCGTTGGTGACTTTACCGTCTTCGACCGCTTCTATGTAATCCACCGCGATGTAGTCGAGAAGGCGCCAACTCGTTTGGACATCGTCGTGCGTGTCTGCGGAAGCCGGCATTGCGACTGCCATCGCCAGAATAGCGATTAGCTGGCCGACAAAGGCGCGTAGCGTCATTTGGAGACGACCGTTTCGAGAGCTGAAGCGTGTTGCGCGCGAAGTTCCTCGGTTGCGCGCCGGACGATGAGGTAAGCCGAATGCAGGAATATCAGCGCGATGATCGCCGCGACCAAAAGATCCGGCCAGGCTTGCCCGGTCCAGGCGACCAGCGCTGCAGCGATGATCACTCCGACATTGGCGATCGCGTCATTGCGGCTGAACAGCCAGATCGCGGATACATGTGCGTCGCCTTCGCGAAACCGCATCAGCACAAGCGCCGCCGCGATGTTCACCACCAGTGCTGCAGCCGCGATACCGCCCATCAAACCGGCTTCAGGCGCAACTGCGTTCAGTGAGCGCCAGACTGCCAGACCGATTACTCCAAGGCCCAGTGCGCCCAGAAACAAGCCTTGTGTCAGCGCGACCCGGGCGCGCGTGCGGGCACTCCACGCAAGAGCAAGGATGCCGATGAGCGTGATCGATCCATCGCCGATGAAGTCGAGAGCGTCGGCCTTGAGCGCTTGGCTGTCCGCCAGAAACCCGCCGAAGGCCTCGAAAACGCCAAAGCCCAGATTGAGCAATACGACGATCCAAAGGGCGCGGCGATAGGCCGGGTCTGTATCTGCTCTTTGCGTATCGCCTGTGCAACCGCAATCCGATGTTTCGTTTTCTAACATAAGCCAGTAGGTAACACCTCCAGTGGCTGTAGAGGCAAGCTGAAATTGCGACACATTCGCGATATGGCGCACAAGGAGTAGATTCATGCTTATCGGAGGTTTGGCAAAGGCAACCGGAACGAAGGTGAATACGATAAGGTTTTACGAGGACATCGGACTGATGCCCAAAGCCGAACGTACGGCAGCGGGCCAGCGAACCTATACGGAGCGGGATGTTAAACGACTGGCCTTCATCCGGCAGGCGCGCAAACTGGGCTTTTCCATCGAGGAAGCACGCTCTCTCCTGGAACTGAAGAACACGCCTAATGGAAAGTGCGATAAGGCGAGTGATATTGCGAAACGACATCTACTTAGTATCGAAGAGCGCCTCACCCATCTTGAAGCACTGCGTGCAGAGCTGGAAAACGTAGTGGTGTCTTGCAAAGGCGGCGACTTGTCGGACTGCAAGATCATTGAGACGCTCTCTCAATCCCGCCCCAGTTTTGTGCCCGCGAAGAAAAGAACCCGAAGCCGTGCGTTCTCAGCTCCCTGAGTGCCGCGGCGGTGCGATCAGAAGCTATGAAGGTGGCGAAACACCGCCGGAATCCATCCGCTCCGGCAATCCATTTCGCTGCATTGAGAACCCACTGAGGTACGAGGGCGCGAAAAACCGCTTGCCCCTACAGTCGCTGGAGGGGTTATTTGAAAATCCGAATCCGATTTAGGTTCGCTTGAGGCGCCAAGATGTTTGAGCTGCATGGATTGATTTCCGTTAGAATTGTCGCCGCTGTTTTGGCGGTGGCGGCGCTGATGGTGTCGCCGGTGGTGGAAGCCGCTCAATGCGGCGATGAAATGTCTTCGGCAATCTATCCGAACGAAACGATTGATGCGGATACCAGTGACGGGTCTGAGCAAGATGGTCCGCAGCTCCAGGGCTGTGCGCATGGGCATTGCCACCACCTGTTCGCAGCATTGGTATCCGATAGTCATGGTCAAGCGTTCGGCGAAGCCGTCATCGTTACTACCTCTTTCCCAGACGTGAAAATAGCCGGCGAGGCGCACGGTCTGCCCCAACGCCCTCCTCGAAGCTGACAGGTTGAATCGCGCTGTCCCACGCAGCGCACACCGGATCATCAGCAGAGGAAATATTCAAAAATGTCAGCCACAAGTTGGCGGGGCGCCTTGATTGCAGGGCTCTCCATCGCCGCGATTGCCACGCCCATGGTCGCACATGGGCAAGAGCTTCTATCGCTGGAAGACGCGTTGACCCGGACAGGCGTAGTTAGCGAAACCACGGAAGCGGAGTTAAATCCACGCATCGTCGGTCCTCGGGCGGACGCCGAGGCCGCGCGTTTGCTCGTGGAGCAGGCCCGACTTCAGCCCAACCCTGAAGTCTCTCTCGAGGTCGAGGAGTTTGCTGGCAGCGGGGCCTTTTCCGGGCTGAGAGCGACCGAGTACACGCTTGCGGTAGGGCAGCGGATCGAGCTGGGCGGCAAGCGCGGCGCACGTGTCGGGGCTGCCCAGGCAGAGGCGCAGCTGGCGGGCTTGCGAGCCGAGCTTGCCGATGCCGAGCTCGGCTTCCTCGTTCGCGAGCGTTATGTTGCGGCGGCTGCTGCAGCTTCGCGTGTCGACCTCGCCCGCGACGTGGTAGAGCGTAACCAAGAACTTGCGCGCATAGCCGGTGTGCTGGTCGAGGTGGGCCGCGAACCACCGCTGCGTGCCTTGCGCGGGAGGCTGCCCTCGCGGAAGCGAGAGCGGAACTTCAGGCGGCGCAAGCGGCCAGCGTAGCGGCACGCACGGCGCTTGCCTCGTTATGGGGCGAGCAAGGAACGCCACCACTCGTGCCTGGCGATTTTCCCGATATTGAGCCGCCAGTGACGGTGCTGATCTCGACGACAGGTCTGCAATTGCAGGTGGCGCGTGCAGAAAGCACGGCGGCGGCCGCCGAAATCGAGCGCGAGCGCAGTTTGCGCATCCCCGACCCAGTCGTTTCGGCCGGTGTTCGGCGCTTCGAGGAAAGTAACGACCACGCGTTCCTTGTTGGCGTTTCAATTCCGCTTCCTTTTCGCGATCGCAACCAGGGCAATATTGCCGCTGCCCAAGCTAGGTTACGTGCAGCCAATGCTCGCGAGGCGGTGGCCCTGGCCGACTTCGAACAATCGGTGGCCCGCGCGCGAGCGCAATATCTCGTCGCCGAAACGCGCGTTGAAACACTTTCAACAACCTCACTTCCGCAGGCCGAGGAGGCGCTGCGGCTCGTCCGCATCGGATACCGCAACGGTCGCTTCCCGCTGATCGAGGTGTTGAGCGCGGCAGAAGCGCGCGATGCCATCCGCGAGGCTTTGATCGCCGCGCAGGAAGACCGGGGACAGGCTGCCGCCGAGCTTATCAGGCTTGCAGCACAATGAGGAATTTTCAGATGACCCGTAGAAAATTGGCGATCATCGCCGGAATCGCCCTTCTTGCGGCAGCACTGTTGCTGATGCTCTGGCCAGATGGCCAGGTTGACACTCATGCCGACGAGGAAGCGGCTGAAGCCGAATTGCCAGAGGGCTTGGTCCTGATCGGAGAAGAACAGATTCGCGCGGCCGAAATCGAGGTAGCCGCAGTGCAAACCGGTGCGGCAGTTGAACTGGTATTCCCCGCGACCGTCGCAGCGAGCCCGACCGCTAGCGCCCGGATCGATGCGCGCGCATCTGGTGTTGTTCGCAGCGTTGGCAAGACGCTTGGCGATTATGTCCGTCAAGGCGAGACCGTCGCACGTATAGAAAGCGCCGATGCCGCGGCTCTCGCTTCGCAGCTTAGCGTTGCCCGTGCCCGGGTAACCGAGCTTTCGGCTGCCTATGAACGCGAGCGGCGCCTGTTCGATGCGAATGTAACAGCGCGCCAGGATCTCGAAGCCGCCCGCGCCAATCTGGACGTCGCGCGTTCCGAACTGAACCGTGCACAGGCTGCTGTCGCGGCAGCAGGTGTAAGCGGCGATGGACGTTCGCTCGCGGTGACGAGTCCACTTTCGGGCCGCGTCACCGCTGCCCCCATCGTGCTCGGCTCATTCGTCGATGCCGGCGAGGAGCTTTACCGCGTCGTCAACCCGAACGGTCTCCAGATTGAGGTGGCGTTGCCTTCAGAAGACGCCGCGCGCATCCAGCCTGGCGACGAGGCGGCGCTGATCGTCGGCGATGGCCGCGAGATTGGTGCACGTGTGCGCTCGGTCACACCATCGCTCGATCTCGAAAGCCGCAGTGCCACCGCTGTACTCGGTCTGACGCGCGCTGTTCCCGGCCTTCAGCCTGGTTCTTTCCTCCAGGCGCGCATTCGTCCTTCGGGCGAAGTGGACCGGAGCCGCATCGCAGTTCCCGAAGATGCCGTGCAGGTGCTCGAAGGCCGCGATGTCGTCTTCGTGCGAACGCAGCGTGGGTTCCAGGCGCGAGAAGTCGAAGTCGGCAGCCGGTCCGCCGGAATGGTGACGATCCTGTCTGGCCTCACCGCCGGGCAGCGAATCGCGACCGATAACGCCTTCCTGTTGAAGTCTGAACTCGGAAAGGAGAACGTCGAAGATGACGACTGATCATGTATCGACGCCTTCGAGTGAGGGTAGCCAACGCCACGGCCTGATCGGGATGGTTCTTGATGTCGCCGTGCGCTTCCGGTGGGCGATCATCATCCTGACGGTGTTCGCCGCGATCTACGGCGCGTTCAATTTGCTGCGCCTGCCGATCGACGCGGTGCCGGACATCACCAACACGCAGGTCCAGATCAATACCAGTGCGCCCGCGCTTTCGCCCTCACAGGTGGAGACGCAGGTGACCTTTCCGATCGAAACCGGTCTTGCCGGGATCGAGGGGCTGGAAATGACCCGCTCGATCTCGCGCAACGGTTTCAGCCAAGTCACCGCGATCTTCGAGGAGGGGACCGACCTTTATTTCGCCCGCCAGCAGGTAAACGAGCGTCTCGCGCCGATCGGAGCTTCGCTGCCCGAGGGCGCGGAGCCCACGATGGGCCCGATTTCCACCGGGCTTGGCGAAGTGCTGATGTATACGATCGAGTATGAGCATCCCGGCGGCAAGGGTGCGACCACTGGCGGCCGGACAGGCTGGCAGTCCGATGGCAGCTTCATCACCGAACGTGGCGACCGCCTCGAAAGCGAAGTGGCCAAGGCGGCTTATTTGCGCACAGTGCAGGATTGGGTCGTCGCACCGTTGATGCGCTCCGTCAACGGAGTGGCCGGGGTCGACTCGATCGGAGGCTTCGAAAAGCAATTTCTGGTTCAGCCCGATCCGGCCCGTTTGACAGGTTACGGCCTCTCTTTCGACTCGCTGATCGATGCTCTCGAAGCGGCGAATCTGGCGGCAGGTGCCAACTTCGTCAGTCGCGCAGACGAGGCTCTGCTCGTAAGGGTCGATGCACGGCTCGGCGGGATCGCGGATATTGAACAAGCCGTCATCGCTACCCGCGAAGGTGTGCCTATCCGTATTGGCGATGTCGCCGATGTCGAAATCGGCGGCGATCTGCGAACAGGCGCCGCCTCGCTGAACGGCGAAGAAGCTGTGGTCGGAACGGTTTTGATGCGCAGCGGCGAGAACAGCCGCACGGTATCGGCCGAGGCGGCTGAACGGCTTGACGAAGTCCGCGCCTCGCTTCCTGCAGGGGTAGAGGCCGAGATCGTCTACAACCGTTCGTCTCTTGTCGATGCGACCATCGCAACGGTCGAGAGAAACCTGCTCGAAGGCGCGCTGCTGGTGATTGCAGTGCTGTTCCTAATGCTTGGCAATATTCGAGCAGCGATCATCACAGCTCTGGTTATTCCCGTGTCGATGCTGATGGCGGCGGTGGGGATGAACCGGCTCGGTGTTTCGGGCAATCTGATGAGCCTTGGGGCGCTGGACTTCGGGCTGATCGTCGACGGTGCTGTCATTATAGTCGAGAACAGCGTCGCGCGGCTCGCGGCGCGACAGCATCGCGAGGGACGCTTGCTCACGTTGGGCGAGCGGCTGACCGAGACGCGTCTGGCAGCGCAGGAAATGATCAAACCGACCGTTTACGGACAGGCGATCATCTTCCTCGTCTTCGCGCCGCTGCTCACTTTTACCGGTATCGAGGGCAAAACGTTCTCGCCTATGGCGATCACGATGATGCTCGCACTGGCTTCGGCCTTCGTGCTGTCGCTGACCTTCGTCCCTGCGATGATCGCGGTGCTGCTCAACAAGAAGCTTACCGAAAAGGAGGTCAAGCCCATTCGCTGGTCGAAGGAGCGTTATGGCCCAGCAGTTCGCAAGGCTATTGCGCGGCCCTGGCCGGTTATTGGCACCGGGGTCGGGATCTTCGCGGTCGCGGCTGTCACGTTTGGGTTTCTCGGTAGCGAGTTTACGCCGCAGCTCGACGAGAGGGATCTTCTGGTCCAATCGATACGCATTCCTTCGACTCCCATCGAACGCTCGGTCGAGATGCAAAGACGGCTTGAAGATCGGCTTGTTCGTTTTCCCGAAGTTGAACTGGTTTTCTCGAAAACCGGTACCGCAGAAGTGGCGAGCGACCCCATGCCCCCGAATATCTCCGATGCCTTCGTCATGCTTCGTCCGCGGGACGAATGGCCAGACCCCTCCAAGAACAAAGAAGAGCTTATCTCAGAGATTGAGGAGGATCTGGAAGGGCTGATCGGCAACCTGTACGAATTTACCCAACCTATCGAAATGCGCTTCAACGAATTGATTGCAGGAAGCCGCAGCGACCTTGCCGTCAAGATTTATGGAAACGATTTGGCGCAATTGACGACCGCAGCCGATGATGTCGCCGATGTTATGCGTGATGTCGAGGGTGCGGCAGACGTTCGCGTTCAACAGGTTAGCGGCTTTCCCACGCTCGACATCGCTTTTGATCGCCCGACCATCGCGCGATACGGACTGACTGTCGAGGAGGTGGCCCAATCGGTGGCGATCGCGCTTGGGGGACGGCCTGCTGGCCTCGTGTTCGAAGGCGATCGCCGGTTCGACGTCGTTGTGCGGTTGCAAGATGCCACCCGAAACGATTTCGACCAGCTCGGGGCTCTCCCGATCGTCCTTGAAAACGGTGTCACCGTTCCGCTGCGCACGCTGGCCGATTTTCAGGTGGTCGACGGCCTCGCGGAGGTCCGCCGCGAACAAGGGCGTCGGCTCGTGATCGTATCAGCCAATGTGCGCGAACGTGACCTCGGGTCGTTTGTTGAGGAAGCACAGGCCGGTGTCGCGGCCCAAGTTGATCTGCCGCCCGCATCTTTCATCGAATGGGGTGGCCAGTATCAAAACCTGCAAGAAGCACAGGCACGGTTAGCTATAGTTGTCCCTGTCTGCTTCGCCCTCGTTCTGCTCCTCCTGTTCATGGCGCTCGGCGGCTGGGTTCCGGCGCTTGCGGTATTCAGCGCCATACCCATGGCCCTCGCTGGCGGCGTCTTCGCACTGGCTTTGAGAGGCATGCCGTTTTCGGTGTCGGCCGCGGTCGGCTTCATCGCCCTGTCGGGCGTGGCGGTGCTCAATGGCCTCGTCATGATGACCGCCATCCGCCAGCGTCTGGAAAAGGGGATGCCGCTGGATGAAGCCATCGCCGATGGCGCGCTTGCGCGTCTGCGACCGGTGCTGATGACCGCACTGGTGGCCTCGCTCGGCTTCGTGCCGATGGCGATCGCCACCGGAACAGGCGCGGAAGTGCAGCGTCCATTGGCTACGGTGGTTATAGGCGGACTGATTACCGCAACTGCGCTGACTCTGTTCGTTCTGCCTGCAATCGCACGTCTCGTCCTGCACCGTTCGGATGACGAGCGCAGCTGGCGCGAGAAATGGTGGGACCGTTTGCGACGCAACGTAACGCGCGAAGAGCGGCGGGAATTAAAAGATGTGACATGACCGGAATGAGTTGGAGATGTCAAATGTTGAAAATTGCAGAAGACAAGCCGTCGTTCAGACTTCGAGCCCACGCAAATTCTCGAAGTTTCGACCACAACAGTCTTATGAGCCGGTCCATGCCGGTCGCTGCCAAAGCTTGGTGTCGCAGTGGAGGAAGTATCACATGAGCGGCGATGCAGAACTTGAGCTCGACACAGACGATAGGCGGCATACGCTTTGGATTGTCCTCTGGCTCAATGTGGCGATCGCTATAGGTTTTTTCGTTGTCGGCTATTTCGCTGATTCCAACGCATTGCTTGCAAATGGCCTGGACAATTCGTCAGACGCGATCGTCTATTTATTAAGCCTGCTGGCGTTAACCCGTTCTCGAACCTGGAAGCGCGGCGCCGCGCGCTTTTCCGGTATCATGCTCCTCATCTTCGCTGGCGGCGTCATCGCCGATGCCATTCGGCGCTTCCTCGAAGGCTCTGATCCCGGCGGTGTGATGATGATGGTGATGGCGGCGGTGGCAGGTGTGGTGAATTTGGTTTGCCTGCGAATGCTCCAGAACATGAAAAAGAAGGACGTCAATTTACGCGCTGCCACGACCTTTAGCTTCAACGATTTCATCTCTAACGGTGGGATCATCATTGCGGGCATCATCGTCATGCTTACCGGCGCGAACTGGCCCGATCTTGTCGTGGGCGTCGCCGTTGCGGGTATCGCGCTTTACGGCGGCATCGACATTTTGCGAGATGCGCATAAGGATCGCCATGACGAAGAGGGTACCGAGCACCGCAAGGGCGACGAATTTGGCAGATAACCGGCCAAGATGGTTATATTTGCGACGCGTTTGACATCCGGCTGCGAACCCTTGGTTATCTACATTGCTGATGCAGTCGGAACCCAAGCCTCCGCTATAAGAGGCGACGCCGGACAGAAATCTCAGAACGGGATAGCTTCTACGCCCCACAGGTGGCCGACATGCGCGGAACTAACACTCGGAATGCCTCGTTTCCTCCATTGAAAGCTCGATTACGAATGAGGAGATAAGCCATGAAAGCCCAAGATGTAATGACAGCTAACCCCGCATGCTGCAGTCCATCGAGCACCGTGCAAGAGGCAGCTTCATTGATGGTCGATAATGATTGCGGCGAAATCCCCGTTGTCGATGATTCCGGTGCGTTGGTGGGCGTGGTGACCGACAGGGACATCGCCTGCCGCTGTGTTGCCAAAGGCAATTCCTCCGACCAACGCGTTGAGGAGGTGATGACATCATCACCTGTTACTGTCACCGCCGATGCCAGCGTCGACGAATGCTGCACCAAGATGGAAGACAATCAGGTTCGCCGGCTTCCGGTGGTCGATGACGAGGGCAAATGTTGCGGTATCGTTGCGCAGGCCGACATCGCCAGAAGTGCAGCCGAGAAGGAAACCGGCGACCTCGTGCGCGAGGTATCGGAGGCCAGTTCGGAGCCAGCTTCGGCGGGATACTGCTAGTCGCACAAGACTATTGATTTTACGCGGATAAAGCGGACGGGGCGATCTGATCGGTCCCCGTCCGCAATCGCTCGTTACTTGCCAATCGCCTCGCCCCCGACTATCTCGGGCCGGTGAAGTTCATTCGTACCTTGACCTTGATCCTTTTTGGCTTCGGACTCTTTGTCCAGGTTGGAGCGAATGCGGCAGCCCTTCCTCAGATCGAGGCGGCGGAGATGAGCGATTGTCCCCCGTCAGCGCCAATGGCACAGATTTGAGGTTGTGATTTAAGGAGGATTTGGGCTTCGTCGTAGTGACGAAGGAACGAAGATGAAGCCCAAATCCTCAAGCTCCAAAAAGCCCGCCGAACAGGTGGTAAAGGACATCCGCCGCAAGACCCGTCGGCACTTCTCTGCTGAAGACAAGATCAGGATCGTGCTCGATGGCCTGCGCGGCGATGACTCCATTGCCGAGCTGTGCCGCCGTGAAGGGATCGCACAGAGCCTGTATTACACCTGGTCCAAGGAGTTCATGGAGGCCGGCAAGCGCCGTCTGGCTGGTGACACTGCGCGTGCTGCGACCACGGACGAGGTGAAGGACCTGCGCCGTGAGGCCCGTGATCTGAAGGAATGTGTGGCCGATCTCACCCTGGAGAACCGTCTGCTCAAAAAAAGCATGATCGCGGATGGGGGAGACGACGAATGAGATACCCTGCATCCGAGAAGCTGGAGATAATCCGGATCGTCGAGCAGTCGCACCTGCCCGCCAAACGCACGCTGGACCAGCTCGGCGTGGCACGGCGCACCTTCTACCGCTGGTATGATCGCTACCTCGAAGGCGGGCCCGAAGCACTGGCAGACCGACCATCCGGGCCGAGCCGGGTGTGGAACCGCATCGGCGAGGATGTCCAGCAGCAGATCGTCGAGATGGCGCTGGAACAGACCGAGCTATCCCCGCGAGAACTGGCGGTGCGCTTCACCGACGAGAAGCGCTACTTCGTGTCCGAAGCTACGGTTTACCGGCTGCTCAAGGCTCATGACCTGATCACCAGCCCAGCCTACACCGTGATCAAGGCCGCCGAGGCGTTCCACACGCAAACCTCCCGCCCCAACGAGATGTGGCAGACCGACTTTACCTACTTCAAGATCATAGGATGGGGCTGGGTCTATCTCTCGACCGTGCTCGACGACTTCTCGCGCTACATCATCGCCTGGAAGCTCTGCACCACCATGCGAGCCGAGGACGTCACTGACACGCTCGATATGGCACTGGCAGCCTCAGACTGCGACCACGCCAATGTGCTGCACAGGCCCCGCCTGCTCAGCGACAATGGCCCCAGCTACATTGCGAGCGAGTTGGCCGAATACATCGACGCCAACAAGATGAGCCACGTGCGCGGCGCACCCTTCCACCCACAGACCCAAGGCAAGATCGAGCGCTGGCATCAAACGCTCAAAAACCGTGTGCTGTTGGAGAATTACTTCCTGCCCGGCGATCTCGAACAGCAGATCAAGGCCTTCGTCGAGCATTACAACCACCAGCGCTACCACGAGAGCCTCGACAACGTCACACCCGCCGATGCCTACTTCGGCAGGGCACCAGCAATCATCAAGCGAAGAGAAAGGATCAAGCGAAAGACACTCGAACATCGGCGCTTGCAACACCGCAAGCTCGCCGCCTAAACATCAAACCGAGACGAGGCCCACACTCCGCTAATCTACGCCGCGAGTTGTGCCAAATGTTCTGACGACGGACACGCTGACGGTCTTTCTGGGAACCGGGCAAATTGTCCCGTTTGCTCTAAAATTTGTCGCGTTACGGGTACCGTGGGGTTGGAACTATCCCGAGCGGATGCTCATATTGTTGGGGATCGGAGTGATCCTTCCGATCATGTGGGGGGTCGTCCCGCTGCTCGCGGTTGGCCTCACGGCCTGCTCTTTGCGTGAACCGCCTGTCGATCAATGAATATAGATGAAAGAAGATTGTATGGCAAAACGCAGATCGAAAGGTGAACACTACGGAAATTACATCCGCTTCAGGTAATGATCGGCACGTCTACTGTCTTCATATTCGGACTGATGTACCTCAACGCCGATCACATTTTCCGGAGCGACGCGCGCTTCTGGAAGGCGTTTGTTCTCGGCGCTGCGATGATGGCAGTGATGGATTGGATTCCACTTGGCGAGAATCGCTTCGATGTCCGCTTTCGGGAAATTGGTGTGAGCGGGTGAACGACCAAAATGGGGGCGCTTTGCCGACTGACTGCTTTTCCCAGGAGCTGCCCGACAGCAAGGGGGCCGGTTCCTGACGGTCCGCTTAGGGCACTTATTCCGGTGAAACCGGACGTTCCCACTAGCGACTTACTTGGAGACCTGGTTGAAGCCAGCCAGCCATTCATCGATAATTTCCGATAATATTTGACGTCGCTTTATCCCATCGATAAATACCGATGGATGCAAACCTCCAGTGCCCTTGAGTCCCTTGCTGCTCTCTCTCACCCAACCCGCCTCGACACCTTCCGGCGTCTGGTGCGTCACGAACCGGAGGGCCTTTCCACCGGTCAACTCGTAGAGGCCTCAGGGCTCAGTCAGAGCACGTTTTCCAGCCACCTCGCCATCCTCGTCGCCGCCGACCTCGTCGTCCCGGAAAAGCGGGGGCGCCAGATGATCCAGCGCGCGAACATCGAGGTCCTGCGCAATCTGATGCTGTTCCTCGCGAAGGACTGCTGCGGCGGACGAGCCGACCTGTGCGCACCGCTCGTCGCCGAGCTTGCCGAATGCTGCTGAGCGTCGCGCGCTCGGGACTCCTCATGTGAAGGGAATATCCATGACCACCGACATCGTCATCTACCACAATCCCGAATGCGGCACCTCGCGCAATACGCTGGCGATGATCCGCAATGCTGGGATCGAGCCGCACGTCGTGGAATACGTCAAGACCCCGCCATCGCGTGTCATGCTCGAAAGCCTGATCGACCGCGCCGGACTGAGCCCCCGGGAGTTGCTCCGTGACAAGGGCACACCCTATGCCGAACTCGGGCTCGGCGATGAGAGCCTGAGCGATGCAGCGCTGGTCGATGCGATGATGGACCATCCCATCCTCATCAATCGTCCGCTCGTCGTCTCGCCGCTCGGTGTCCGCCTGTGCCGCCCCTCCGAGGCGGTGCTCGAAATCCTGCCCAGTCCCCAGCGCGGCGCATTCGCCAAGGAGGACGGTGAGCAGGTCGTGGACGAGACCGGCCAGCGTATCGTTTGATGCTGCTTGCCATCGGAATTTTCGTCGCCACCATCACCTTGGTGATTTGGCAGCCGCGCGGGCTCGGCATCGGTTGGAGCGCCATCGGCGGCGCTATTGTGGCGCTTGCCACCGGCGTGATCTCGCTCGCCGACATTCCGGTGGTGTGGAACATCATCTGGAATGCGACCGGCGCCTTCGTTGCGATCATCCTCATCAGTCTGCTTCTCGACCGTGCGGGGTTCTTCGAATGGGCCGCGCTCCATGTCGCACGATGGGGCCGCGGGAACGGGCGTATGCTGTTCGTGCTCGTGGTGCTGCTCGGCGCAGGGGTCGCGGCGGTCTTCGCAAATGATGGCGCCGCGCTGATCCTGACCCCGATCGTAATCGCGATGCTCCGCGCGCTGGGCTACAACGCCAAGGAGACGCTGGCCTTTGTCATGGCGGCTGGCTTCATCGCCGACACCGCCAGCTTGCCGCTGGTCGTCTCGAACCTCGTCAATATCGTCTCCGCCGACTTCTTCGACATCGGATTCGGCGAATATGCGCTGGTCATGGTGCCGGTCGATGTAGCCGCCATTGCGGCCACGCTGACAGCGTTGATGGTGTTCTTCCGCAAGGATATTCCAGCCACCTACGACCTCACCCAGCTGCGCGCTCCGGAAGAGGCGATACAGGACCGCGCGACTTTCCGCGCCGGATGGGTGGTACTGGCATTGCTGCTGGTCGGTTTCTTCGTGCTCGATCCGCTCGGTGTGCCGATCAGCGCGGTCGCGGCGGTCGGCGCGCTGGCGCTCATTGCCATCGCTGCGCGCGGACAGGCCATTCCGACCGGCCGGGTCATCCGCGAGGCCCCGTGGCAGGTCGTGATCTTCTCGCTCGGCATGTATCTGGTCGTCTACGGCATGAGCAACGCCGGGCTCGCCGCCGCCATAGCGGGACTGCTCGAACGCTCGGCCCAGGGCGGCGTATGGGGTGCGACTTTCGGCACCGGCATCCTGTCGGCCGTGCTTTCTTCGGGCATGAACAACATGCCCACTGTCCTCGTCGGCGCGCTGTCGATCGACGCAACCGGCGCTACCGGACCCGTTCGCGACGCGATGATCTACGCCAACGTCATCGGCTGCGATCTCGGGCCGAAGATCACCCCGATCGGTTCGCTTGCGACGCTGCTGTGGCTGCATGTGCTGGGCCAGAAGGGCGTGACAATCGGCTGGGGCTATTACTTCCGCGTCGGCATCACCCTGACCACGCCGATCCTGCTGGTGACCCTGGCCGCATTCGCCCTTCGCCTGACCCTGGTCTGATCCTCGGAGCTCAATCATGTCGCGTTTACGACTCTTGCCAGATCCCGACAGCTTTCCCGCGCTCGATCCGACCTTCATCCATGCGCGCCCAGCGGAAGGGCTCGGTGCATACCAGCCACCCCCGCGCATTCTGCTGCTCTACGGCTCCCTGCGCGAGCGCTCCTACTCACGACTCGCGGTCGAGGAAGCCGCGCGTTTGCTGCGGCTGTTCGGTGCGGAAACGCGCATCTTCGATCCGTCCGATCTGCCGCTGCCCGATCAGGTCGTCGGCGATGACCATCCCGCCGTCCACGAACTGCGCGAGCATGCGTTATGGTCCGAGGGCATGGTCTGGTGCAGCCCGGAGCGGCACGGCCAGATCACTGGTATCATGAAGACCCAGATCGATCACTTGCCGCTCAGCATCGGTGGGATGCGTCCCACCCAGGGGCGGACGCTGGCGGTCATGCAGGTATCGGCTGGCTCGCAGTCCTTCAACACGGTCAATACATTACGCCTGCTCGGGCGCTGGATGCGAATGTTCACGATCCCCAACCAGTCGAGTGTGCCCAAGGCATACGAGGAGTTCGACGATGCGGGTCGCATGAAGCCCTCTCCACTCTACGACCGGATCGTGGATGTTATGGAGGAGCTGGTGCGGTTCACGGTACTGCTGCACCCGCATGGCGAGCAGCTGGTCGACCGCTATTCTGAACGCAAGGAGGCCGGTCGCGTCATTGATCCTAACAGGGATATATCGGGCATCGCTCTGTCCTCTTCGTGATGACCGCTTTCGGGCCTTCGCCGCATAGGCCGGAATGACCGAGATTAGGGCGCAATGCAGACTGACTGCTATGGGGCCGCTAGCGGTCAGTCGGCTATTAGTGTTGTTCTCAAGCAGACAAGCCGTTCGGTCAAACTCTCAATCCACGGCAAAAAGCGATCAATCACCAATCGCTAGCAGTTTAGGTCTCCGCCTACGGATCTGCGATTGGCAGCGACTAGCAGCCCTTTTTGGCGGATATCCGTCTATTTCCGCGCTGGTTTTGCGTCTGAGATCGAATGAAATACTCTGCTCGTCGATTGGACGAATGCGGCCGTTCTACTTCGGGCTCAATCCATAGACGCTAAGTGAACCGCTTACCTTCGTCCTCCCAAGCCGACAACGCTCCGGCTTTTCCCGATTCCGACAGATGCGGTTGCTTTCATAATCATCGAGGCGATTTTCTGCGCGCTGCTCACATAGCACAATGCCATGCCGGCAAGCGCCTGGCACGGGGACAGCAAAGCCGGGCAAGCGGAACCCCGCGAGTCGGGTTGGGCTTCACGCGGGGTTCCTGGACGGCCCCTTGGGGGCACCTGCGACCCGCAGGGCTTCGGGGGGAGGCGGGGCCGTCCTTTCCTGATCTTGCGATGTTCGTTGCGGTTTCCTGCCCAGGGTATCTCCTGAATAGCCGTGTCACCGGGGAACGCGCCCGATCACATGCTGTCCATGTCGTGATCGGCCATCGAGGACATGTCATGGCCCGCATGGGGATCGGCGGGCGGGGTCGCCTCGCTCGCGGGTTGCGTGCGCGTTGCTGGCGCTGCGGGTGTGGCAGTTGCGCGTGATGCGGGCGGGACAGCGCGCCGTGACGCAGGCGTGGCGGCGCCAATTGTCGAAAGAGCGTCCTGACGTGCGGCCGCTGCCTCATTTTCGGAGGGAGAGGTTGCCGGGTCTGCAAGACCCGCCTCGGGTGCCGTGCCAGGCATCACCGCAGTTCCGCCCATAGGCGAAACCTCAGCAGCCGGTGTGCTCTCCTGCGCTTGGTCACAAGCGGCGAGAGCGAACGTCAATGGCGCGGTCGCGAGAAATGCTATCGCGGTGTTCGATTTCAGAATTCGCATGTTATTCAACTCCTTCAGAGCCACGAAACGCCAAGATGGTCCGGTCCGTGCGCGAGCTCGCCGCCAAGGAACCCCTGGATGAGAACGAGTGCCGCCATGGAGAAGATCGACGCGCGCAACCATGCGCGGCTCTGGCTCGGCCTGCTCGCGAGGTATGCCATCGCAATACCGAGAACCGCGATCAGCATACCGGTCCATCGATGGACTTGCATGACAGTATCGCCGCCGAACCACAGACCGGTGTGAATCCATCCGAACAGAACTGCGACGACTGCGCCGATTGCTCCGCCGTAGACGAGTACGCGCACCGCACTTTCCAGGCCCGCTCCTTTCCGGCGCATCACGAACAATTCGGTGGCCGCAGCCATGAAAAACAAGGCGATCGGGAAGTGGATCGTTGCCGGATGCAGCTTTTTCAGTACGGCCATGACGCCGGTTTCGCTCTCATCCGCATGGCCACCGGCCTCGTCATGGGCTGCGCCCGCTTCATCGTGCGCGCCGGAGGACTCGCCAGCATCCGCAGTCTCGCCCATCTGCGCCATGGCCGCCTGGTCGTGCACATCGCCATTGGTGGCAACAGGCGCGGCGCTCGCCTCTTCGCCGTGCTTTTCGTCGCCATGAGCCTGAACGGGTCCGACGAAGAGCAGGCTTGCGGCGAGCAGCGCCAGAAATGAGGGGGCTTTCATGTCTCGTATGTCTCCCGACCCTGCAGTTAAAGTGCGACCTATGTGCCTGATACGCACGGCAGCCGCGTGCCCCTCGCATTAATTTGATAGTTCAGCGCGACTGAAGTGCGCCCGGGTGGTCACGCTTGCTGGCGGCATCATCGCGATCGTCGAACGCATTCGGCTCCTGGCCGCGTTCGGCCTGGCGAACGAGGGTAAGGCGTTCGCCCACGCGAATAAGCCCCATGGGCTCAGGCGAGCTTGCTCTTCTTTGCGCGGCGGCGCAGCCTCGGCATCCGGTTCGCCAGCAGGACGAAACCCGACAGGGCTATGATCGTGCCGCCAATGCCGAACAGCAGCAGCCACCAACTGTTGATGCGGTCGCGCTCGGTCCAGTCCATGATGTGGAGGCCCCAGATGAAATCGAACAGGCGCCATGTATCGCTGCGCGCCGCCCCGAGCGTGCCGCTGGCGGCATCGATGTAGATGCGCGTCGAAGCCTCGTCAGCATAGGTGACCTGCCAGGCCGGAAAAGGGCCGCGAAACTCGGTTCCGATGGGGTCATCGACGATCCGTGCGGCCTCGATGGTCGTGCGCGGCCCGGTCCATGCGCGCAAGGCGATGGATTTTGCCGTTGCCGCCGAGATGGGGGAGAGTTTACGCCCAGTCACCGGATCGTGGAGGCTCACGCTACCGTCAACCTTGCGGACCTCGGTCACGGCATCGCCGTCGAGCGAACGTGTCGTTACCGCTGCAAGAGTACCGTCGTTTGCGACCCAGGCCGGGAGCGGGGCATCGGCGGGCAGCGCCTCTTGTTCACGCGAAACGACATGTTCGGAGCGAACTTCTTCCAGGTCGAGAAACGACATGAGGGCGCCGGTTCCCATCCACAAGAGAACCTGGACACCGACGAAAATCGCCAGCCATTTGTGGATCTTGCTGCCGAGCACATGCAGGCGCAGCTTCAGCGACGGCGTTGCCAACCGGTGCTACCTCTTCGAAAGCCGTAATCAGTTGCGCGGCGCGCGCGACGAGGAATGGTACTGGACGATTCTCCACCCGTCCGCATCGTGAGCAAGCACCGATGTCGCCACGCCGTCGCGCTCGATCACCCGGCCATCGCTAAGTTCGATGCGATAGCCATACGTCTCATAGGCATGGGCCATGTGCCCCATCCGGGTGACGGTCAGCGTGGGGTCGGTAAAGGTGAAGCTCACAATCGCGTCGAGCTCGGGGCCCAAATGGTGCTCCATGTAATTGGCAAAGCTTCCTTCGGCCTTGCCATTCTCGAAGATCGCCGAGTCCTCGGCGAAGAGCGCGCGCATTGCCTGCGCGTCGCGCGCTTCAAGAGCGGTGCGATAGGCCTTGAGGGTTTCTTCAGCGCCCGCGACATCGTCCGCCGAAGCGTCCATCGCGTGCATCTGATGGTTCGCATGGGAAGAGTGGTCCATCTGCTGCGCGAAGGCTGGCAGCGGTATCAGCGTGGCAACAAGCGCAGTCGCCGCGATGCGTGTCAACGTCTTGGTCATGGAAGTTCTATCCTTTTTGAGATTTCAGAACCAGAATCGCACACCGACGACATAATTGGTGACGCTCGGATCCTCTCCGGCGGCCCGCGCAAAATCCGCGCTGTCGCCGATGCGCCATTCCTGGGAAACGCCGACATAGGGCGCGAATTCGCGTGCGAACTCGTAGCGAAGACGCAGACCTGCCTCGATCCGGTCGAGGCCAGCGCCAATGCCGAGTTCGGGAATATCCTGAGCGGAAAGTGCGATTTCGGCACGCGGTTGAAGGATCAGCCGCTGCGTGATGCGCTGATCAAGTTCGCCCTCAAAACGCGCCGTCACATCGCCCTTGGTGGAGACGAAGGCCGCGGCATCGACCTCGAACTGGTAAGGCGCGATCCCTTGGATACCGATAACCGCGTGCGTGCGTTCCGGACCGGTCAGGTCCTGGCGAACACCCGCCTGGAAATCGAAGAAGGGCGCAATGGCGCGGCTCCAGAGCGCCTGGACCTCGGCGCCTTCTATGGGTTCGCCGAAGCTGCCCTCACCCTCGGACTTGAACCAGAATTTGTCGATGTCGCCGCCATAATATCCCTGGATGTCCCACAGATATCCATCCTTCCCCTCGCGGGCGCGGTACTCGAGCCGGTCGCCCTGAAACCAGAAGCGCATTCCTCCGTCGGTCTCGCGGACAAGCTCGCGGCGCGCTTCGTTCATGGCTTCCTCGCCCCAGATGGCGACCGCCGCGCGCGCTGGGCCGCTCCCTGCTTCTGGAGGAGGCGGCAGCAGCGGGATATCATCGTCCGAGCCCATCTGCATCGCCGAATGGTCCATGCCCTGCCTGTCCTGCGAAGGCGTCTCCCCATGGTTCATCTGGCTGTGATCCATCTGCCCATGGTCCATCGACGAACTGGCCTCCGCCTGACCCATCTCGCCGTGATTCATCTGCGAATGATCCATCGCGCCTTCGGCGGGCTTGCCCTGCGGCATCGAGCCGTGATCCATTCCTTCATGACTTTCGGGCGATGCCTGTGGACGGGCAGCGTCCACAGGCATTGTCATGCCAGAATGGCCATCCTGAGCGGTCATCGCACCATGATCCATGGTTGAGTGATCCATCTGCGAGCGGTCCATGGCGGCTTCAGGTTGAGCAGCCGGTTCGCATGCTCCATCTGCAACCGGATGCCCCATCGCGCGATGGCGCTCGGCTTCTTCCTCGCACTTCGTCTTCGCGTCAGCCTGCGCCTCGGCGCTTTGCTGCGGCTCCGCCGGCGAATGACCGGCATGCTGCGCCGCCGCGGGGAAGGCGAGAACTGAGCCGGCTGCGACCGATGCGAGCAGGCTGACAATACGAATTTTCATGCTTCGCTCCCGTCGGGATTGGCGACCGTGACGATCTGAAACATCCCGGCATGCATGTGGTAGAGAAGGTGACAGTGGAAGGCCCAGTCGCCCGGCTCGTCCGCCGTCAGGTCGAACTGCGCGCTGCCACCCGGCTGCAGGATTACCGTGTGCTTGAGCGGTTGACGATCGGCCGGCGCGCCATTGACCAGCTCGAAGAAATGACCGTGCAAGTGAATGGGGTGCGCCATCATCGTGTCGTTGACGAGCTTCACGCGCACGCGCTCGTTATAGGCGAAACGGATCGGCTCGTCTGAGACGGCGGAGAACTTCTTGCCGTCGAACGACCACATGTAGCGCTCCATATTGCCGGTCAGATGAATTTCCATTCGCCGGGACGGCGTGCGGCCCTCGCGGTGTGGAGTCAGAGCGCGCAGCTTGCGATAGTCGAGCGTACGATGCGGCACATCGGCGAGACCGATGCCGGGATCGCCCATGCGGTCGACCGGGTTCATCGAGACCATGTCGAGACCGGGCCCGACCTTCACATCGGGCGGCAGAAGCGACGTGTCGCGCATCTGCATCCCCGACATGCCGGCCATGCCTGCCATCTCGGATTGGCCGGACGAACCATGATCCATCCCCGCCATGTCGCCGCCACTTCCGTGGTCCATGCCCGACATGCCGGCATCGCCAGACGAGCCGTGGTCCATGCCGCTCATGCCCATGTCGGCCATGGTCAGAAGCGGCGGATCGCGCAGCGGCGGAATGGCGGCGCGAGCGCCGGGTGCACTCGCGAGTGTGGCAATACCCATGCCCGAGCGGTCCATCGACTCCGCGACCAGCGTGTAGGCTTGTTGCGCGCCCGGCGTCACGACGACGTCGTATGTCTCGGCCACACCGATCTGGAACTCGTCGACCTCCACCGGCTCGACGTTCTGCCCGTCCGCCTGAACGATGGTCATCGGCAGGCCGGGAATGCGAATATTGAAGAAGGTCATGGCGCCGGCATTGATGAAGCGCAGCCGCACGCGTTCGCCCGGGCGGAAGAGGTATTCCAGATTGTCGAGCGGGCCATGGCCGTTCAGAAGATAGGTATAAGCCGCGCTCGACACGTCGAGGATGTCCGTCGGCATCATGCGCATTTTCGCCCACATCCGGCGATCCTCGCCCGAAAGCGGGTAATCGTCGGTCCAGGTGTTCTGGTTGTAGTTGAAGTAGCCTTCGCCCTTCTTGAGCTTGTCGAAAATCGTGTGGGGCGACATTTCGCTGAATTCGCTCAGCACCACGATATATTCGCGGTCGGCCTGGACCGGATCGGGTCCGGCGGGGTCGACCACGATCGCGCCGTAATGCCCGGCCTGCTCCTGCAGGCCGCTATGCGAGTGCCACCAGTAGGTACCCGACTGGCGAACCGGAAACTCGGCGGTGAAGGTCTCTCCCGGTTTGACGCCGGGGAAGCTCACGCCGGGCACTCCATCGAGCTGAAACGGCACGAGCAGACCGTGCCAGTGGATCGAGGTATCTTCCTCGAGCTGGTTATGGACATTGAGCCGGACGGTCGTGCCTTCCTGCAATCGCAACAGCGGACCAGGAATAGTGCCATTGACGGCGATCGCGCCGCCGCGCCTGTTGCCGGTCGCGAAGGCCGATCGGGCAACGGTGAGGTCGATATTGGGGCCGGATATCTCGTCCAGCCCCTTGCGGGCGTTACCTGCGAGGATGTCCGCGCCCCGTGCCCAGGCAGGCATCGCCCCGGCAAGGCCGAGCAGACCCATTCCTCCTGCTCCGGCTCCGAGAAACTTGCGTCGATTGACGGCGATCATAAAGGGCTCCTGACGTGGCGTTTACCGTTACTTACGCGCGCGCCCAGCCAACCCCTCAAAGTTTTTCGAAGCGCTCCTTCAGCCTGTTGCGCGCGCGGTATACGCGGGTTTCGATCGCCTTTTCGGTCGTTCCGAGAAGATCGGCTGCCTCGGCCTGGCTACGCCCCTCGATGGTCACGAGCACGAGGGCTTCGCGCAGCCTTACGGGCATTCGTGCGATCTCGGCCTGAACGAGATTGAGCTCTTCCCTGGAAACGGCCAACGCTTCAGGACCCGGCAAATCGTCGGCGATGGAATGGAGTCCGTCATCACCCGACAGTCCGAAAAAGCCCGCGACCTTGCGCCTGCGCAAACGGTCCCGGCAGCGGTTGAGGACGACGGTTGTCAGATAGGGTCCGATCGGCTTGTCCGGATCGAGCCGATGGCGCGTCAGCCACACCGAAGCGAGGCTGTCCTGAACAACGTCCTCGGCCTGAGAAGGAGAGGAAAGCATGCGTGTCGCAAGCGCGAGAAGCCGACCGGTTTCATGCTCGACGAGTTGGCTGAAAGCCCGCTTGTTTCCAGCCCTCGCCTGCGAAACAAGGGCCTCATCCGGATTGTCGCCCGCCCCCGACATGGCGCTTCAGTCGCGCGGGTCGCGGGTCAGGGCGTCGGAGACCTTGCGGTCGAACTGGCGTTGCTGCTCGGGTTCGAGAATTTCACGCATGTCGAAGACATGGCGCACTGTTGCCTTCTGCAGATCGCCCATGCGTGCATGCACCTCGTCGATCGCGGCCGAGACCTCGGGGCCGTATTCATGCTCGTTTTCCATCGCCTGGGCGAGCCGGGCATTGGCTGCGCGCGCCGATCCTTCGAGCCGTGCCCTTTCGACAGCGAAACGGGCCTCGAGCGCATCGAGACGCTGCTCCTGGTCGGCCGTCAGGGTGAGCTCGTCGTGCACGAAATCGTGGAGGCCGGAGCCGGCCTCGTGATTGGCCCAGCGATCCGCGGCAATCGCGCCGAGGCATCCTGCAAGTGCTGCGAGAAGCACCGCGAGAACGATATGCGTCGTCTTCAAACCCTATTGCTCCACATGGAGGAGCGCCGATGGGGACAGCTGTTCGCCGAGGATAAGACCCTCGCCAAATGACGCGGAAGACGTGCCATAGCCGCCGGGCCAACCGCTCGTTCCGGCGCCAGCTCCAAGCCCGACGACGAACAGACCGACGAAAAGGGCCGTCCGGCGGCGTCGGTCGGCGATTTCGCCAAGCTGTCCGGCGCGCTGCCAAACGCCATCCATGAAGTCGGCTGGGACCTCGTTGGCGGCGGTGGTGGAAAGCGTTCCGAGCACCGCATCAAGAGAGTGATTGTCACGCATCCGAAAAACTCCTGTGGGTTGCACGTGTCCTATACGCGCTCGCCTGCACAATCCCTTAAACTTCTTTTTTTGAGGGAATGTCCAGCGCCATACGTAACCGAGACGGGTCTGTCAGAATCGGGTCGAACCCGGGATGAATGGGAACCAGCTCGTGAACAATATCACCGCACCTGAAGATCACGGCGAATTTACGCCTCTTCTTGGCAAGAGCTTTCTGACGCCCCTTTACGACCGGGCGATCGGTCTGTTCACCCGCGAACATCTCTGGCGACAAAGGATTGTCGAAGAACTGCACCTTGTCCCCGGCGACCGGGTGATCGATGTTGGCAGCGGAACCGGCACTCTTCTCAAGGCTTTGATGACGGATTGTCCGGAAGCGGGTCTGATCGGTGTCGAACCCGACCAGGAGGCGCTCGCGCTTGCGCGGCGCAAGTTTGGCGCGGGAGCCGATCTCGTGAAATGGCACAATGGCTTTCTCGAAAGCCTCGAGCTGCCCGCAGGGTGGCGGCCGAACAAGATCGTCAGCAGCCTCGTCCTTCACCAGGTTCCCTTGCGCAAGAAGCAGGCAATCCTGGAAACCATCGAAAGCTTGCTCGTGCCAGGCGGAACCGTCTTGATCGCCGATTATATGAAGCAGGATAGCCCACTCATGCGGAGCCTCTTCCGGGCGACCGTCCAGTCGCTTGACGGCGTAAGCGACACGCAGCCCAGCGCCGACGGCGAGGTCGAAAAACTATTCGCCGAAATCTTCACCGAGCCATGCCTGCTCCACCGGTTCCCGACGGTGACCGGGACGATCTCGCTATGGCGCGGATACAAGAAAGGAATTGCACAATGATCTGGAAAAAGCCTGCCCTGTTCCGGCGATCGATTAGCGGCGCGGCCTTGCTCGTGCTGGCAGCCTGTTCGAACGTGGCACAGGCAGCGACCTATACGATGTTCCGGGATCCAGGATGTGGGTGCTGTCTCAACTGGGCAGGCCATGTCGAAGACGGGATGAACACGAAGGTGGCATCGGTCGACAGCAACGACATGGCGGCGATCAAGACCGCGCGGGGCGTACCCCAAGAGTTATGGTCATGCCATACGATGGAGGTC
Source organism: Qipengyuania sp. NPDC077563 (assembly GCF_044901345.1). Classification (NCBI taxonomy): domain Bacteria; kingdom Pseudomonadati; phylum Pseudomonadota; class Alphaproteobacteria; order Sphingomonadales; family Erythrobacteraceae; genus Qipengyuania; species Qipengyuania sp. NPDC077563. The sequence continues at coordinate 174,612 of NZ_JBJDPC010000003.1, forward strand.
GATGGATACATCATCGAAGGTCACGTGCCTGCAGAAGCCGTCGCCAAGCTTTTGCGCGAACGGCCCGCCGGCGTTGCCGGCCTCGCGGTTCCGGGAATGCCGCTGGGATCTCCCGGCATGGAGGCAGGAGACCGGGTGCAGCCCTTCGAGGTCATCGCCTTTGGTTCAGCCGGACGGAGCGTCTTCGCGTCCTTTCCGTGAGTGTGTGGAACCACACCATGCGTCACCGTGAAAGGGATGAAGGTGATGAAGATTATTTGCGGGAAGCGACACAGAACCCGGTAAAACCGGGACAGGCGGTAAGAAGCCTATCGAATTCTCGCAGGGTCCGGGGCTGGCTGCCCCCACCGCCCCGGACCCGTCCAATTGCATGATTTCAGCACGCACGAAGTGGGAGAAATGCGATGGTAAAAGGATCAATCAAGAGCTCGATATTCGCATGGGGCTGGACGCTTAGCGTGTTCCTGCTTGTCAGCTATCTCCTTTGCATTGCCTTTGGAGTCCTCGCGCCCGAGCGTTTTCACATGCATGAAGCCTGGGCTCCGTTGCTGCCATGGTTCGAATGGCTAACGCCGCGCGGGTTCCTCGCCGGAGCGGTGGGGAGCTTTCTCTATGGCTGGTACATCGCACTCATCGCGGTTCCGCTCTATCGGTATTTCCGGAGACGAACTGGTAATTCGGTCTGATTTCCCGATGCCCTTCGCGGGACAAGACGTTTTGCATGCGAAGCCATTAGGCCGGTAGCCTGAAAAAACGAAAAAAGGGAATGCGCGATCTACAGGACAAAGCCTTCACATAGCGCTCGAACGCTAACCGCCCATGCGGTTCTTGGTGCTGCCCTCGGCATCACGATCCTCCATCCGGTAACCACCCTCGTCTTCTGGTACGAGTTCGGTCCGTCGCACGACACCGGCAGCAATACTGCCATTGGGTTCATGATCGGCCGGCTGGTAAATGCTTTCGCGTTCGAAATGCTTCCCATGAGCGCCATCTACGCGGTGATCGGCGGCGCCCTTGGTCTGGGATTTGGCATGTATCACATGCGGTTGGCGCGAGCTCAGTCCAAGGTACTTTTTCTCGAACGCGAACTCGACGAGGAATTGCCGCTTCTTATCGCACGCGGCGAGGGCGAGCGATTGGAATTCAAATCGTCCTTGCGGTGGGACAGGCGTGAGAACCGGGTCAACCGGTCACTCCAGCAGGTCGTACTCAAAACGGTTGCCGGCTTTCTCAACCATGAGGGCGGAACACTGCTTATCGGGGTTGGAGACGATGGGAACATCACTGGCATTGAAGCCGATATGCAGACACTCAAACATGCCAATCGGGATGGGTTCGAGCGCCTTGTGATGGACCTCGTGAAGGATGGTTTCGGCGGTCACGCGTGCGCTTTGGTCCATTGCCGTTTTCACGAAATGACAGAGAAGACGGTATGCCGGGTCATTGCTGAAAGGAGCGCTGATCCTGTCTACCTCGTAGAGGGAGGTACCGCGCGCCTGATGTTACGTATCGGAAACAGCACGCGTGAGCTCGACGTGCGCGAAGCGCAGGCACATTTGCGCAATCGATCCCCCGGTCGAGCTTAATCCGGCTGCTGGGCACGTCAGATTGATCGAACAGGGCCAGTTACCTCTCGCGAGACCTGCTAGAGAAAATTCACAGTGGGCCACCCTGGCGATACGCGTCGCCTCCTATCGACGCACCTTGTGCTGAGAGAAGCCTCGCGAAAAGCGGACTCCCTATCTTGCCAAACCGCCCCCTGGGGCAGGCGCGCACCATGTCGAAACTTTTTTGAGGGGTGAGGCGCTACGCAACGTACTGTCTGGCGTGATGTTTCTCGGACGGGAGGACATCGACAGGGGAAAGACTTGCAGACAGATGGCGACGATCAACATAACGAGAGTGCGGCCTCGATAACATTGCTGGGCGGCGTCGCGATGGGAACCGGCGTCATGATCGGCGCCGGTATCTTCGCACTGACTGGCCAGATTGCCGAACTGGCTGGACCGCTATTTCCGCTTTCGTTCATTGCCGGCGCGCTGGTTACTTCGCTCGCCGCCTACAGCTACATCAAGATGTCGAACCGCTGGCCCTCCTCGGGCGGCATCGCGATGATCCTTCAGAAAGCCTACGGACCAGGCGTCGTGGCAGCCTCGGCATCGCTCCTGATGGCGCTGTCGATGGTCATCAACGAAAGCCTGGTCGCTCGAACCTTCGCGACCTATGCCTTGCGGCCCTTTGGGCTCGAGAGCAGCGGCATTCTGGTTTCCGTCGCGGCACTGGCGCTCATCGTCTTCGCCTATTTCGTGAATGCCGCCGGCAACAAATCGGTCAGCGGATTTTCGCTCATTATGTCGGCGATCAAGATCGGCGGCATCGCCCTGTTCGCGATTGCGGCGATCTGGGCCAGCGGATTTTCGGACGGTGCCTTCTCAGAGCCGGTCGTGCTTTCGGGCCTCGACGCGCTGCTCGCGTCGGTCGCCTTCTCGATCCTTGCTTTCAAAGGTTTCACCACCATCACCAACAGTGGCGGTGAAATCATCAATCCGCACCGGAATGTCGGTCGAACCATAATCATCTCGATCGCAATATGCGTGGTCGTCTACCTGCTTGTCGCGGCGGCGGTCGGTGCCAGCCTCAGCACGTCAGAAATAGCTGAGGCGCGCGATTATTCGCTTGCGGCGGCTGCGCGTCCCGCGCTCGGAGAGCTTGGCTTCTATTTCACAGTGGCAATCGCCATCGCCGCCACGACCTCGGGTGTCATCGCCAGCGTTTTCGCCGTTTCGCGTATGCTGACCATGCTGACCGAGATGAAGATGATCCCGCATAGCCATTTTGGCATGAGCGGACCGATCCGCAGTCACATGTTGGTCTATACCGTTGTTGTCGCAGGCACGCTCGCGGTCCTGTTCGATCTTTCGCGGATCGCCTCGCTCGGAGCGTTCTTCTATCTCGTAATGGACATGCTCGTGCATTGGGGCGTGCTGCGCGGTTTGCGGGAAGAGATAGGCGCGCGTGCCTGGATCCTCTGGTCGGCGCTCATGGCGGACGGCGTAGTCCTGACGGCTTTTGCCCTCGCCAAGCTCAAAACCGACCCTGCGGTCGTTGCCTATGCGGTCGCAGGTATTGCCGCAGTGTTCGGAGCCGAATGGTTCTATCTCCGTCGGAATCCTGCGCTGCGGGAAATGCCCGCCACACACGATGGAGATCATCGATGATCGCCGCACTAATTCTCGCCATTGCACTTTTCCTGGCCTCGGTCGGCATGCATCTGTCGATCCTCGGCGCCGGGCATCGCGTGCTCGACGCACCCGGAAGTTTCTCCGCCAAGCTTGGGGTCGCGCTTCTTGTCCTGGCATCGCACCTGCTTGTCGCGACGCTCTTCGCTGGCGGTTTCTGGCTGGGCGCGGAACTGGACCTCGGCGGGTTCGACAAGACGCCGGCGATGAGGGCGATGGACTATTTCTATTTCTCGCTGATCAACGTGACCACGCTGGGGCTCGGCGACATCTACCCGACCGAGCACCTGCGCGTCATTGCCGGCGTCGAAGCCTTGACCGGCTTCGCGCTCATCAGCTGCTCGGCACAATTGTTCTGGACCATGATGAAGGAAGGAGAAAACGCATGACTGAAAGCACATGCCACTCGGATAAGGGAGGGGGCGGCAACTACTGGCGGTTCATGGCCATGGTATCGACCTCGACCGTGATCATGTTCTTCCTGATGTATGCCAACAGCTTCGACATGGACGACGTTTTCTGGAGCGAGACGCGCTTCTGGATGATGTTCGTCATGGGCGCGATGATGATGGTGGTCATGCTTCTCTTCATGTGGGGCATGTACAAGGACCGGACCAAGAACTTCATCATCCTGGGTGTCGGAGCCGTCGTCTTCGCGCTCGCGCTATGGCTCGTACGCAGCCAGACCACGGTGGACGATACCGAATACATGGCCGCGATGATTCCGCACCACTCGATTGCGATCATGACCAGCGAGAGAGCGAGCCTGAAGGATCCGCGGGTTCGCGAACTCGCGCAGGCCATCATCGTCGCGCAGCGGCGCGAGATCGCCGAGATGAAATATCTCATCCAGGATATCGAGGAGAACGGTCCGCGCACCGAGGAACGTCTGCCCGAGGAGATGCAGCAATGAACAAGATCGCAATTCTGACGCTTGCAGCCCTCCCGCTGGCGGCCTGCAACACCAATACCGCGGTCGGCAATGATCGCGAAGCACAGCTCGATCCTCCGGCAACGGCGGCGCCGATAGAGAGTGCTGCGAGCGCTCTTGCCAATCTCAGCCCCGGCCTCATGCTGCCCGAGACGATGAGCGAGGCGGACCTCGCCGCGCTAGGAGCCGAGAACACGTGTCAGTTTCGCCTGACCGAGGTCGCGTTTCCGTCGTTCGTCTACGACAACAGCGGTCGCGGGGCGATCAAGATCAACGGCAAGCTGATCCCTGTCACAGCAAGCGCCTCGGGTGAGTATGCGAATGGTGAGCTTCGTATCCGCACGCGCCTTCTCGATGACGAAGGAGACGCGGGCCTGCAGATGCAGGAACTCATCGTCGCCGGACCTCGGATGAAGGACGAGTTCGGGTTCTGGGGGTACACGACCTGCGGCAACAGCGAAGCGTGAACACGAGCGAGCGGGCGCCAGCGTGCCTCGGTGCCCGCTCTATGATCATGTTCGGCCCGGCACGCGCGGCCGAATTTATAATGAGGTGCTACAGTGGAAGCTGAGCCTGTGAGCGATGCAGCCCCCCTTGCGGTCTTCGGTGCCGGAGGAAAGACCGGCACGGAAATACTGCGCCATGCGGTTCACAAGGGCATCGAAGTTCGAGCGTTCGAGCACACCTTGCCCGAACCATCGGACCGGGTCGACAACGTCGAGTACCTCCAGTGCGATGTACTCAATGACGACTTCAGCAGCGAGCTCGAAGGTTGCCGTGCTGTTATTTCCGCACTCGGTATAGAGTTTAGTCCATCTACGGCGATCGATCCGCCTCCGCTTTATACGGAGGGAACCCGCAAGCTGGTGGAAGCGATGTCGACGACCCGCATTTCCCGGATCGTCGTGATATCGGCGGCGTTTGTAGAGCCGCAGCCCAGCGTTCCTGCATGGTTCGAGCTCACGGCAAGACCAGCCTTGCACAATATTCTCGAACAGATGCGCGCCATGGAAGATCTTCTGGAGCGCGCGAAAGGCCTGAATTGGACGTCTGCGCGACCGGGCTGGCTCCTCGACGAACCCTATACGGGTGAAGCCGTCATTACCGACGAGCGTCTTGCCGAGGGTTGCTTTCGTTGCCGGCACGCCGACCTCGCGGCAGCCATGCTCGAATTCGTCTGTGAGAACACCTGGGTCAACGCCAAGCCCGCTATCGCCCGGCCAGAAGCAGACCGCTTCGAGAATGTCTCGGCACTCAAAGCCGAACTCGGGATCGACTAGATCGACGCGGTCTCACGGAAACACTCCAACAACGAGGCAAAACATGCTGCTCGAGAAGATAAAGACCCCCGGCCTCTCCCACCTTTCCTATCTGATTGGTTCGCAGGGCAAGGCAGCGGTCATCGATCCGCGCCGGGACTGCGAGATTTATGTCGAGCGTGCCCGCGCCGAAGGGCTGGAGATCACGCATATCTTCGAAACGCACAGGAATGAGGATCTCATCACGGGATCGCCGGTATTGGCCAAAATGACCGGTGCCCGCGTTCTGCACGGTCCAAACCCTGCGGACGAGATTGTTTTCGCCGACACCGCGCGAGAGGGCGACGTTTTCGAGATCGGGAAGTTGCGGATTTCGGTGCTCGAAACTCCCGGTCACACCGACGATCATCTCGCCTTCGTCCTCCATGACGACGATTTTCCCGAAGGACCGATCGGCGTGTTCACCGGCGATGCGCTCTTCGTTGGCGACGTCGGACGCACCGATTTCTATCCCGAGCGCGCGCGGGAGGTCGCGGGCCTCCTGTACGATTCACTGCAGAAGATTTGCGGTCTGGGTGACCAGACGATCATTTACCCCGCGCATGGAGCAGGCTCGGTCTGCGGTTCGGGAATGGCGGACCGGGAATTCTCGACCATAGGCCACGAACGTCGCAACAATCCCCGGCTCCAGATCGCCCATCGCGAGGAATTTATCGAGGCCAAGCTCGCCGAGCATCATTACCAACCGCCCTATTTCAGGCTGATGGAGCGCCTGAATGTCGAGGGAACATCTCCTGCGCCACGGATTTTGCGACCAAAATGTCTCATGCTCTCGGACATTCGCGAAATCGACCCCGATCATGTCGTCGACGTACGGGATCCGCTTGCATACGCAAGCGGGCATCTGCCTGGTTCGATATGCCTTCCGGTCGGCATGATCTCGGCGTTTGCGGGCTGGTTCATCAGGGAGGGTGAAACAATCGCCCTCGTCGGATCGGCGGAAGACCAGCTGGCTTCGGCCATGACACACCTTGTGAGGATCGGGCTCGACTCGATCGACGGCGGCTATGTCGGTATCGTCCCGGCTGCAGCGCAAGGAATGGACATGGCGAACCTTCCGATGATCGGGACGAGCGAGGTTCAGGATCGTCTCGAGCGCAAGCGCGACAACTGGACCTTGCTTGACGTGCGTGACCTCGATGAGCGGCGCAGCAGCGCGATCGAGGGATCGGAACACATCTACGTGGGCGAACTCAATTCCCGCTTCGCCGAGCTCGATCGCGAACGCGCCTATTCCGTCATGTGTGCCAGTGGCATGCGTGCGAGTGTGGCGGCGGGCTGGCTGCAAAGCAAAGGATTCGAAAAGCTCGATATATATCTGGGCTCGATGGGTGCCTGGCAGCACGCGTCGTGATGAACCATCGCACCCGATGCGAGGTCCTTGTCTTGCGCTCTTCAAAGCTTTACGCCTTTTTTATGCGAGTCTTGCGCACCCTTGGACTGCTACTGATCGCCTGCGGGCTGTTCGTCCAGTCGGCAGCGCATGCATCTGCCCTGCCTCAGGCGGTCGATGCAGGCAAACCGGCCTGCGCCGAGATGGAGATGATGGCGGGCGCAGCTTCCATGGACGATCATGACGGCGTGCCTTGCAAGAACCTTCGGCTGGATTGTCTCGTGGCATTCGGCTGCATCCCGCCCCTCGTTCCAGGGGGTGATGCGACCCTGGTCGGTGAAATACCGGCGCAGGCTTCTCAGTTCAGCAGATTAGTCTCCAATTCGCTCGCAGCCACAGGACTAGGGCCAGAGCCGCCACCTCCGCAACTTCCGGCATGACCCGTGTGCAGGCTCAAGCCTGCGCGCTCCTGCCTCTGGATGAACGGCCTGCGCTCGACGCGGGCCGGTGATCCGGAACGCGTGTCTGACGCGCTCCTTTTGCGGATGAACGATCATGAAACGAATAAGCTGGACCGCGCTTCCGGTCCTGCTGGCCCTCGCGCCGGCGAGTAATGCCCAGTCGGTGGGCTATGAGGAAGCTTTGCGAGCAGCAACGAGCGACCAGCCCCAGGTTCGAACAAGCGAGCTAAGACTGGACGCCCGGCGCGAGATCGCCGACGCTGCCGATGAATTGCCCGATCCGCGGCTTCGCGCGAGCATCCAGAACCTGCCGGTAAGCGGGCCGGCTGCGTTAGAGCTGAATCGCCAGCTCCCAACGCAGATCCAAGTCGGTATCGAACAGGAGATCCCCAATCTCGCGAAACGTCGGGCCCGGTTCGGAATGGCGGAGGCCGACATCGACCTTGCCGCAGCACAGTTGCGTCAAACAAGTTACAGGGTGCGCGTGGGAGCAGGAATGGCATGGATTTCGTTGGCTTATGCCCAACGGGCTCTGACCGTCGCCGACGATGCACTTGCTGAAATCGAGAGGCTCGTACCACTCGCGCGCAGTTCTGTCGCCGCCGGTTCGGCCAGACCCGCCGAAAGTCTGGAAGTACGCCGTGCCGTGCTCGAAGTCGAAGACATGCGGACCAGGATCGAAGCCGACCGAGAGACCGCTCAGGCCATGCTGTCGCGCTATACGGCTCTGCCGAACGCTACCGCGACCGGAACCATCCCTTCGGCCGATCTCGATCCCGAAGGTTTGCGGGCCATGCTCCAAAGCAATCCGGAGCTTGTCGTGGCGCTTGCGCAGGTTCGTCAAGCGGAAGCGCGAAGTGATCTTGCCCGATCGGAAAGGCGTCCGGATTTCGGCGTCAATGTGAGCTATGGAAGGCGCGATCCCGACTTTGGCGATGTCGTCTCGGTGATGGGTTCGATCACGCTCCCGATTTTCGCCGACCGGCGCCAAAACCCGCGTGTAGCCGCCGCCGACACCAAGGCGGCGGCGGCGCAGTCGGCCAGAGCAGACCGGCTCCGTGAACTCGAAGCCCAGTTCGAGACCGATCTCGCCGCATGGCGCAGCGCTTATCGACAATGGCAGCGCGCGACGGACGAACTGCTCCCTCTTGCCGAAAGCCGCGTGGACCTCGAACGCGCGAGCTTTGCCGCAGGCCGCGCGGATCTGCTCGACATCATCGACGCCATCAAAACGCTCGCCATGCTGCGGGTGGAAATTCTGCAACGCGAAGAGGCGTCCGTCGAGGCCGCCGCGAACCTGCGACTGACTTATGGGGAGTATGGCCGATGAGACCCGCAATGGGAGCCGCGTGGGACAGGCTGTCGCCGCGCCAGAAATCCTGGATGATGGCAGGCACGGTCGCGCTCATCAGTCTTGCCGCCGGCTATGGTCTCTCGCAGCTCGGCGAAGGCCAGGGTGGTGCAAGCGACGCGGGCGGCAGTGCGACCGAATGCGAGGAGGTCCTTTACTGGTACGACCCGATGGTGCCGGGGCAGCACTTCGACGAGCCGGGCAAGTCGCCCTTCATGGATATGCAGCTGGTGCCCAAGTGCGCGGGCGAGGAGGCCACTGCAGGCGTCAGGATAGATCCCGGCCTGGTGCAGAATTTCGGCATCCGCACCACTGAAGCCGAGTACGGCGTCCTCGAGCCGGAAATAACCGTCACAGGCGTTCTGGCCTACAATGAACGCGACGTCGCGATCGTCCAGCCACGTGCCGGAGGCTATGTACAAAGAACCTACGGCCGCGCGCCCGACGATGTCGTTGGACGGGGCGCGCCGCTCGCGGATATCCTGGTTCCCGAATGGGGCGGAGCGCAGCAGGAGTATCTGGCCGTCCTGAACAGCGGTGATGAAGAACTTGCGCAGGCCATGCGCGAACGCATGCGCCTTTTGGGCATGCCTCCAGGCCTGATCTCATCGGTAGGGCGCAATGGACGTCCGCAGTCCACGATCACCGTTACCGCGCCGATTGGAGGTGCCATCACATCGCTCGGCGTGCGTCCGGGAATGACAGTCATGGCCGGACAGACGCTCGCCGAGATAACCGGTTTCTCACCGATCTGGCTCGAAGCCGCGGTGCCTGAAAGGCAGGCGGCGACTGTCCGCGTCGGGCAACCTGTCAGCGCGACGCTGACCGCATTCCCCGAGGAACGCTTCTCCGGGCCCATCATCGCTATCCTGCCGAGCGCGCAGGATGCAAGCCGTACGATCACCGTTCGTGCGCAACTGCCCAATGCATCCGGGCGCCTCAAGCCGGGCATGTTCGCACAGGTCTCGCTGACCCCGGACACACGCCGCGCGCTGCTGGTCCCCTCCGAAGCGGTTATCAGGACCGGACGTCGAACCATCGTGATGGTGAAGCAGGACGAGGGCGGTTTCATGCCCGCCGAGGTCCGGATCGGCCGCGAAGCGGGTGGAAGGAGCGAAGTGTTGGCCGGTCTGTCGGCAGGCGAGCAGGTCGTAACATCGGGTCAGTTCCTGCTCGATTCCGAAGCAAGCCTCACCGGACTGGACGTCCGTCCGGTCGATCAGGCAGATGACGCTTCCACCGGCGGCGAGGACGAACCAGCGACCTTCGGTGCCACCGGCACGATCCAGTCGATCGCCAATGGTTCGGTGACGCTGCGGCATGGTCCTGTGCCCCGGCTCGATTGGCCCGCGATGACCATGACCTTCCGCACGAAGAGCGCGGCGCAAATGCGCGGGCTCGAGACGGGAGACAGGGTGCGCTTCACCTTCACCCAGGAGGATGCCGGCCCCCGGATCGAGTCTATCACGAGGGCCGGACAATGATTGCTCGGATAATCGATGCCTCGATCGCCAACCGCCTGTTTATCGTTCTCGCCGCCGTCGCGGTAACGCTGGCCGGTTTCTGGGCGGTGCGCACGACGCCGGTCGACGCGTTGCCCGATCTGTCCGATGTGCAGGTTGTGGTCCGGTCAAACTATCCGGGTCAGGCCCCCCGGATCGTCGAGGACCAGGTCACCTATCCCCTGGCAACGACCATGCTCTCGGTGCCGGGGGCGAAAACCGTCCGTGGCTATTCGATGTTCGGTGACAGCTATGTCTATATCATCTTCGAGGACGGAACCGACCTCTACTGGGCGCGCTCGCGCGTGCTCGAATATCTCAACCAAGTGCAGAACCGCCTGCCCGATGGCGTCACGAGCACGCTTGGCCCCGATGCAACCGGTGTGGGGTGGATCTACGAATATGCGCTGGTCGATCGCAGCGGCGGGCACGACCTTGCAGGACTGCGCAGCCTGCAGGACTGGTTCCTGCGCTATGAGCTCAAGACGATCCCCGGCATTGCCGAGGTCGCCAGCGTCGGCGGCATGGTCAAGCAATACCAAGTCGTTCTCGAGCCTTACCGGATGGCATCGCTCGGCGTGACTCACGCCGAGATCGTGAGCGCAATCCAGTCCGCCAACCAGGAAGCGGGCGGCTCGATCGTCGAGATGGGCGAAGCCGAATATATGGTCCGCGCTTCTGGCTATCTCGGCGACCTCGATGATTTTCGGCAAATTCCACTACGCACTGCGAGTGGCGGTGTCCCGGTCACGCTGGGCGACGTAGCGACGATCCAGGTCGGACCCGAACTGCGCCGAGGCATCGCCGAGCTCAATGGCGAAGGCGAGGTTGCCGGCGGCATCATCGTTCTGCGTCAGGGTGCGGATGCAAGAAGCGCCATACAGGCCGTCGAACAGAAACTCGACGACTTGCAGGCAAGCCTTCCCGAAGGCGTCGAGATCGTCACGACCTACGATCGCTCTCAGCTCATTGATGCGTCTATAGAAAACCTCACCACGAAGCTCATCGAAGAGTTTATCGTCGTGGCGCTCGTATGCGCGCTGTTCCTCTGGCACGCGCGTTCGGCACTTGTCGCCATCATCACCCTGCCTTTGGGCGTGCTCGCGGCCTTCATCGTGATGCGCTTTCAGGGCGTCAATGCCAACATCATGTCGCTGGGTGGAATAGCCATTGCGGTCGGTGCGATGGTCGATGCCGCCGTCGTCATGATTGAGAACGCGCACAAGCATCTCGAGCGATGGGAACACGAGAATCCCGATACCGTGCTCGCGGTGAAGGAACGCTGGCGGATCATCGCCGATGCATCGAAGGAAGTGGGACCGGCGCTGTTCTTCAGCCTGCTGATCATTACGCTGTCGTTCCTACCGGTCTTTACCCTGCAGGCGCAGGAAGGGCGGTTATTTGCACCGCTTGCTTTCACCAAGACCTATGCGATGGCTGCCGCGGCCATTCTTTCGGTAACGCTGGTGCCGGTGATGATGGGTTGGCTGATCCGTGGGAAGATCCCTTCGGAAGATTCCAATTTTCTAAACCGCTGGCTGACGAAAATCTATCGTCCGGGGCTCGACTGGGTCATGCGGCGCCCCAAGGCAACGCTGGCGATCGCGGCGCTGATCTTTCTGACCACCGCGATCCCCTTCACCCGGCTTGGCGGCGAGTTCCTCCCGCCGCTCGATGAAGGCGATTTGCTTTATATGCCGAGTGCATTGCCCGGCCTTTCCCCCGGCGAGGCGTCGGCGCTGCTGCAGCGCACCGATCGCCTGATCAAGTCGGTCCCGGAAGTGGAAACGGTGTTCGGTAAAGCGGGGCGCGCCGATACGGCGACGGATCCGGCTCCCCTGACGATGTTCGAAACGACGATCCGCTTCAAGCCCCGCGAAGAATGGCGCGAGGGAATGACGCCCGATCTGCTGGTCGAGGAACTCGACCGGGTCGTCCAGGTGCCGGGCCTCGCCAATGTCTGGGTGCCGCCGATCCGCAACCGGATCGACATGCTCGCGACCGGAATCAAGAGCCCGATCGGGGTCAAGGTGTCAGGCGACGATCTCGATCAACTGGAACGCGTTGCACTCGATGTGGAGCGTATCGCCAAGACCGTGCCTGGCGTGAGTTCCGCGCTGGCCGAGCGGCTGTCGGGCGGTCGCTATGTCGATGTCGATATCGACCGGATGGCGGCCGCGCGATACGGACTCAACATTGCCGACATCCAGCAGATCGTCTCTGGTGCAATAGGCGGCGCCAATGTCGCACGGACCGTCGAGGGGCTGGCGCGCTATCCGATCAATGTGCGCTATCCCCGCGAAATCAGGGACAGCGTCGATGAACTCAGGGCCCTGCCGGTTCTGACGCCGTCCGGCCAACAGATTACGCTCGGCACTGTCGCCCGTATCGCCGTCAGCGACGGTCCGCCGATGCTCAAGAGCGAGCAGGGTCGTCTGACCAGCTACATCTATGTCGATGTCCGTGGCCGCGATCTTACCTCGGTGGTCGCCGATCTGCAGGAGGCCGTCGCCACGGGCGTCGATCTGCCTCCCGGCGTCAGCCTGTCCTATGCGGGCCAGTTCGAATATCTGACGCGCGCCTATGAGCGACTGAAGATCGTGGTTCCCGCGACGCTCGCGATCATCTTCCTGCTGCTCTATCTCATTTTCCGGCGCTGGGACGAAGCCTTGCTGATCATGGGCACGCTGCCCTTCGCGCTGACGGGCGGATACTGGTTGCTCTATCTGATGGGCTACAACCAGTCGGTGGCGACTGCGGTCGGCTTCATCGCGCTTGCCGGTGTCTCCGCCGAATTCGGCGTGGTGATGCTGATTTACCTGAAAGCCGCACTGGAGCGACGGCAAGCTGACCTGGGCGCCGAAGAAGTGGACGAGGCCATCCGGGAAGGCGCGCTCCTGCGCGTGCGGCCCAAGGCGATGACCGTCGCAGTCATCCTTGCGGGTCTCTTTCCGATCCTGATCGGCACCGGCGCGGGCTCGGAAGTCATGAGCCGCATCGCCGCGCCGATGGTCGGCGGCATGATCACCGCCCCGCTCCTGTCCATGTTCCTGCTTCCCGCCGCTTATCTGTTGTTGCGGCGTCCCCGTCCGGAAAAACCGGCGAACCCTCAAGGAGAAGAAGAATGCGTACCCCAACCTACATGATCCTGCTCGCGGCACCGCTGGCGCTTGCAGCTTGCGACGCTGCAGACGACAGCACCGGGACCATGATGTCTGACGAGATGGCGAACTCGGACAGTATGCCCATGTCAGGCGAAATGCCGATGGCGGAGGAGACCGGCGGCGAGCAGAGCGCCAGCGCGGAGGGAACGGTAACAGACATCGATCCCGGGGCGGGCACCGTGACCATCGAGCACGGTCCGGTCGAAAGTATCGGATGGCCCGCGATGACCATGACCTTCGAAGCCGACGCGCAAATCCTCGAACAGGTCAGTGTCGGTGAGGGAATAGCCTTTGAATTTCGTACTGGAACCGAAGGCAGCGTCGTTACCTCGGTAACGCCGCGATAGCATGATGGGTGGGAGGCGCGCGGTTGCGCCGGTGCCTCCCACGCAAAAACAGGTGAATATGCCCGGTATCGACAGGCCCGACTTTAAGGATCGCCGCGACTTCATGAAAAGCGCCGGCCTCGCGGCGACGGGTTTCGCGGCGCTGCCGCTGGTGGGTTGCGACACGCAAAGCAGGGTGTCGCTCGATCAGCGAGGAGCAAGCAATCCTCTTGCCATACCTCGGCTACAGGCCGGAACGATCGAACGGGGCGAGCGTGTCTTTCGCCTGTCCCTGACACCGGGCGAGAAAGAATTCGTGCCCGGCACGCCGTCACCGACGATCGGTATCGACGCATCCTATCTCGGTCCGACCCTCGAAATGCGCCGCGGCGAACAGGTTCGCTTTCATATCGACAACAAGCTTGCCGAGGATGCGACCGTCCACTGGCATGGTTTCGAACTTCCCGCCACCGCGGATGGCGGACCGCACCAACTCGTGCGGCCCGGCGAACGCTGGAGCCCGTCCTTCGAAATACGCCAGCGCGCTTCGCTATACTGGTATCATTCTCATACGCATCGCCGGGCCGGACCACAGGTCTATGCCGGACTTGCTGCCCCGATCTACGTGCGCGACGAGGAAGAGGATCGCCTCGATCTGCCGAGCCGGTACGGTGTAGATGATATCCCGCTCGTCGTGCAGGATCGCGTGATCGACAGCTCAGACCGCCTCGTTTACCCGCTCAACATGCACTCGCGGATGATGGGGGTGATAGGTGAGCGCATCTATGTGAACGGAACGGCCAATGCCGTTTTCGACGCCACCGCCGGTCCGCTGCGCCTGCGGCTTCTCAATGGATCGAATGCGCGGTTCTACACCTTCTCGCTCGAAGGTGATCGTCCGATGCAACTCATCGCAAGCGATGGCGGCCTGCTTGCCGCACCCCGCGAGATTCGCAGTCTTACCCTTGCCCCAGGCGAACGCGCACAAGTGATCGTCGACCTTTCCGAAGGGCGCCCGCTGCGCCTGAATGCCAGCAGTCCTGATAACGCCATGGGCATGATGGCCGGAGAAGGCGGGGGTATGATGGACGGCGGAATGATGGGAAACCGGACCGGTCGCGAGAGGCAGGGCCGCACCTTTTCGATCCTCGATATGCGTCCCTCCGGATCATCGACTCCAGTGATGCTCCCGCCCACCCTGGCCGCGCTAGCCGCGCCAGACCCCTCGCTCGCCGTTCGCAGCCGCCGTTTCGTACTCGATATGGGCATGATGGGTCGGGGCATGGCGATCAACGGCGAGACCATGGACATGGATGTCATCAATCAGCGCGTACCGGTGGGTCAGTGGGAAATATGGGAAATCGCCAACGCATCGATGATGGCCCATCCCTTTCATATTCATAATGTGCAGTTCCGCTTGCTCGACCGGGACGGTCGGCCTCCGCAGGCGGAAGAGGCGGGCTTCAAGGACACCGTTATCGTCAAGCCACGTGAACAGGTCAGGCTGCTGTTGCGGTTCGAAGAGAATACCGATCCCGACAATCCCTACATGTATCACTGTCATATCCTCGAGCACGAGGACGCAGGCATGATGGGGCAATTCGTGGTCACGGCCAATTAGGGGAGAACGACAGATGAGCGATGGGCACAATGCAATCGAGGGTACGGCGACCGACCCCGTTTGCGGAATGAGCGTGAAGATGGACGGCGCCCGCTTCATCGATCGACACGAGGGTGGCGACCATTACTTCTGCTCCTCGCGCTGCCTCGACAAGTTCCGCGCGGATCCGGAGATGTATCTTTCGAAGGCGCACCTCGATGCTGTCGAGGATGTCCCGGAAGGTACGATATACACCTGTCCGATGCATCCGGAGATCCGGCAGCCGGGGCCGGGCTCCTGCCCGATATGCGGGATGGCCCTCGAACCCGAAACGGTCACCTTGAACGAGGGCCCCGATCCCGAACTCGTCGACATGCGGCGAAGGTTCTGGTGGAGCGCGCTCTTCACCCTGCCGCTCTTCGCCTATGCGATGGGCGACATGATCCCGTCGCGACCGTTCGATCAGGTCATCGAACCCGCTTTCGCGCAGTGGCTGCAGCTTCTGCTGGCCACTCCGGTGGTGCTTTGGGGCGGCTGGCCCTTCTTCACCCGCGCGCTGCAATCAGTCCGAAC
Organism: Qipengyuania sp. NPDC077563; assembly: GCF_044901345.1. Taxonomy (NCBI): domain Bacteria; kingdom Pseudomonadati; phylum Pseudomonadota; class Alphaproteobacteria; order Sphingomonadales; family Erythrobacteraceae; genus Qipengyuania; species Qipengyuania sp. NPDC077563. The sequence continues at coordinate 190,411 of NZ_JBJDPC010000003.1, forward strand.
CATGAACCTCAACATGTTCACCCTGATTGGCTTCGGCGTTGCCATCGCTTATCTGTTCAGCCTTGTGGCAACCCTCGCCCCGGACATCTTCCCCGAGGCTTTCCGCGATCATGCGGGCCGGGTCGGCGTCTATTACGAGGCCGCAGCGGTTATCACGACCCTCGTGCTGCTCGGGCAGGTGCTCGAGCTCAAGGCGCGCGGATCGACATCGAGCGCCTTGCGAGCGCTTCTCGAACTCGCGCCCCCGACCGCGATGAAGATCTTCGGTCGCGGCGATGAGCGCGAAGTACCGCTCGATGAATTGACGTCGGGGGACCTGCTGCGCGTGCGTCCGGGCGACAAGGTCCCCGTCGATGGCACGCTCGAGGATGGAAGCAGCGCCATCGACGAGTCCATGATCAGCGGCGAGCCCATTCCCGTCAAGAAAAGCGCTGGCGATCCCGTGATCGGAGGCACTGTCAACCAGACCGGCAGCTTCACCATGCGCGCGACGCAGGTCGGCGCGGACACCATGCTCTCGAAGATCGTGCAGATGGTGGCGGAGGCGCAGCGCAGCCGGGCACCGATCCAGCGGCTCGCCGACCAAGTCACCGGATGGTTCGTGCCCATCGTCGTCCTTGTCGCTATCGTGAGTTTTGTCGTCTGGGCCATCTGGGGACCGGCACCGGCCCTTGCCTACGCGCTCGTCAACGCGGTCGCCGTTCTGATCATCGCCTGTCCCTGCGCGCTCGGACTGGCGACGCCAATGTCGATCATGACCGGCACCGGCAAGGGAGCCCAGCACGGCATCCTGATCAAGAACGCCGAAGCGCTCGAAACGCTGGAAAAGATCGATACGCTGGTTGTCGACAAGACCGGCACACTGACCCGGGGCAAGCCCGATCTTGTCGACGTAAAACCGCAGTCAGATTTCGACGAGCAGGAGTTGCTGAGCCTTGTCGCTGCCGTTGAGAGAGGAAGCGAGCATCCGCTCGCCCACGCGATCGTGGAAGGGGCTCAAAACAGGGGCGCTGCCATTCTCGACGCTTCCGATATCGAGTCCGTGACCGGCGAAGGCATCCAGGCAAATGTCGACAAGCGCAGGGTCGCGATCGGGAATGAAAAGATGATGGAGCGTATAGGGGCGCTCGAAGAAGGCTGGCGGTCAACGGCGGACGAAGGCCGAAGCCTCGGACAGACGGTGATGTTCGTGGCCGTGGACGGGGCACCGGCAGGCCTTATCGCTGTCGCCGATCCGATCAAGGAAACCAGCCGCACCGCTATTGCCGCGCTGCATGAGCGCGGCATCAAGATCGTGATGCTTACCGGCGACAGCGAAGCCACCGCGCGTGCGGTAGCAAGCCAGGTCGGTATCGACGAAGTCGAAGCGAATGTCTCGCCCGAGGACAAACATCGCAAGATCGAGCAGTTGAAGAGCGAGGGTCGCCGGGTCGCTATGGCCGGCGACGGCATAAACGACGCACCCGCGCTTGCCGCTTCGCATGTCGGCATCGCGATGGGAACGGGTACCGATGTCGCGATCGAAAGCGCGGGCGTGACATTGGTGCGCGGCGACCTCGTCGGCGTTGTTCAGGCGCTCGTCCTGTCTCGGGCCACTATGCGCAACATCAGGCAGAACCTGTTCTTTGCCTTTGCCTATAATGCGCTCGGAATTCCGGTCGCTGCAGGTGTCCTCTATCCATGGACCGGGTTGCTTTTGAACCCGATGATCGCGGCCGCAGCGATGAGCCTGTCTTCGGTATCGGTGATCGGCAACGCCCTGCGCCTGCGCGGCCTCGCTCTTCCCAAATTCGATACCTGAGCGGTGAGGGCGGGACGGAGATGGCGCGAGTAACGGATAAGGCGATGCAGGATCAAAACCCAATCTCTGAGAAATCGCGCGAATGGCGCGGTGCTCATCCAGCGCTCTGGATCGCCCTGTTCGGAATTTTCATCGCTTTCGCCTGGGAGATGCTCCAGCTTCCCTTCTACCAGTCAGCTGGTCTGTCGCCCGCCGAGGCTGCTCGCCGCTGTGGCCTAGCCTCGTTCGGCGACGCTGGCATAATGGTTGCGGCTTATCTCGTCGCCTCGATCGGCAATCGACAATGTCCGTGGTTGACCCGTTTTGAGGCTTGGCGCTTCGCCGTCTACCTTGCGACCGGCCTCGTAATAACGGCTTTCGTCGAAATCCTGGCGGTCGGCGCCGATTGGGGATGGACGTACAGCGAGAGCATGCCTCTGCTGCCGGGGACCGACATTGGCCTAGTCCCCATGCTGATGTGGATTGTGGTCCCTTCAGCGACTTTGTGGTTCGCGCGGCGAATGGGAACCGGACCCACGCGATAGGAAGTTGATCAACTGGTTCAGCAGCAACTAGCCGAGGTGGAGCGCAAAATCTCCGATCTAATGGCTTTACGAGACGAGCTGGGACAGATGTTACGGTCCTGCGAGTCGGACAAGATCGGTGAATGCAAGGTCATCGGATGCCTCGGGCACCATAGCGTTGTGCAAGATCTCAATGGCTGTCCGCTTGTGGATCACCCATGGAAGGAGTGGAACGGCCGAAATTAGGGCGCGAAGCGGACATCAAGAAATGTTGCGGGCTTCACGAGATCTCGTCCGCAAAAGGATAGTTGAGTAATGTCATTGGAGGACTGAGTGGCTGACGCCGAAAGGTGAAAATTCCACTGAGGCGCGCAGACTTGCAGCCAGCTGCGCGCCGCCTCGAGACTCCCATGACAAAGAAAGAAACCAAAGGAAGAGCGTCCTACGCGGGCGCTCTCCTTATTTGCCGGAACCTTGCCCGGCTTACCGTTTACGAAATGGTGGGCGACCAGATCCTGATACCGGATAATGGCGACAACCAATCCAGCACCTTGCAATCGCTGATCCTCATGCCGGGCGTCCAGCTTGCATCTGACGAGATGGTGAGAGGCATCGCGAAACTCGGAACCACCGCCATCGGCGTAAGGTGCCTTCGTTCTCGCGACGATCAACGAATTGCCGACTTCGCCGTGCTGTTCGCTGCGAACGGCAACGCCGAGCGATTTGCGGCCATGCGCGCGTGGATCGATCGAGATGGCGGTCTTTATCTCATACCCGAAGATACCTCCGAAGCGGGCAGCGCATGCTTCAAGTTCGATCGCGGCCTGCACATTGCCAAGCAACCCTGGGCTGACGAGGCCGACCGCAGGCGCGGTCTTGCCGAAGCAATGGTCCTGCTTCTGGCTGAAGGGACCGACCAGCGGCCCAGCTGATCCCGGAATGAAGAGAAGGCTCGGCTTGTTGGCCGAGTAGATAATGAAATTAGAACCGGGGAGGGCGAGCTCGGTCAGAGCGCCGTCCCCCAAAGGATATCTCCCGATGAATATGATTACCCTGAACCGCCCGCTCGAGGGCGAACCCCTGCGGCCATGGATTACCCACCGGACGCGGAGCCGTTTTGCCTCGCTCGTGACGTCCTGCGGTCTCGCCAGTGTCGAAGCTGCTCGCCTTGACGAGAGTATCGCGCGCGGCTTCTTCGAAGACGACGACGCGGGAGTGGTGCTGACTGCAACCTCCTGCAACCGCCCTCTGTTCTATCCCGAGTGTGAATTGCTCTCGCAATTCCTGAGCCAGGATCTCGTCCTGATGCGCTTCGATCCCCTGGATGGCGCGACCTTCGATGTCTTGCTGGAAGGTAGCCAGACCTGGCTGTGCAATTACCTCGCATGGCGCCGCGATGGCGGTGCGCTTTGGCTCGTCCCCGCCCACACCGCAGGCCCCTTCTTTCGGTTGAGCAAAGAGGGGCTCGATGCCTTCGAGGGCGCGCCTTACGAGAACGGGTCTCAGCGCTACGCCGGCATCATTCGGGCCATCGAAACTCCCTCTTTCGAAGGGAGGTTCTGATCATGGCGAAGGCAAAACCCAAAAAAGTCCAAGTCGCGGAAACCGCGGAAGCGCCGTCCAAGGTCAAGATGAAGATCTTCAAACACGAGCCGTGTGACGGGCACCCTGATTTCGGCTGGTTCCGTTACTGGTACGAGACCGAATTCGACCGTGCGACCGTGACCGAGTGGATCGAGAAGAAGAGCGCCCCCGGCGACGATCCGAAGTTCGGCCACGCGGCGCGGATCGAGGTCTTGTTGCCGCCCAGCGCGCCCGCTGATTACACGAATATCGAGTTCTTGACCCAGCGGTTCGACGAGACCTTGCCGCCCTTTGAGAAGCACGCATTGATCCAGGCCAAGATCATGCTCGACGACGATGAAGCCTGGCACATCGGCTATGAGCGGGTACGCAGTTTTGCTCGTTCCCATTTCGCTCACCGGTACGTGGTCATCCTCATCGCGCATATCCCGGGCACGGCCGGCCTCAAGGGGCAGGGCAATCACATCCACTGCGCGGTCCTCTCGAGGACGATCAACATCAATGGTTTTGGCGGAGCGTGCACGAACCTGTGCTCGGACCGCGGCTATGAAGCGGCGGTCGCTGCGTGGCAGGAACACAAGAAGAACTGGGACGTGGCAGCATGAGCGCGGAAGAGAACACCAAGCCCTCCGAATTCCTGGCAAATCATCTGGCCCGAAAAGGACCGGACGAAGTCGAAAAGATCCAAGCCACCGTCGACCTGGCTCGCCAGCTGCTGGAAAGCGGGGAGGTCCAGCAATATGCAGAAGGGGAGAACCCCTTCGAATTGCCTCCGTATCCATGGGAGATCAGTGAGGTTCCGGCCAATGCTCCCAGACGCGTCTTCCTCGGAACGGTGAGCGATTTGGCAACGGGGCAGGGGCATACCGTCTATCTTGCGGCGGCCCTGGCGCGGAATGAAGACGAGTTTCGCCGAAAGTTGGCGGCTCACATCGGGCATACGCTCGCGAACGGCGCCAATGTGAATCCCGGCGTGGGAGACTTCCACTTCTCGAAGACCTTCATATCGCCGTCACTCCAGCAGACCCTCGAGAAGTTCGACCAAGGGAGGAATGCGCCAGCAGCTTTCTTCTTTCTGAGCCAGTGGCATGAAAATCGGTCTTGAATTGAAGCAGCTGCCGCTCAGCGCTAGACCATTTAGCGGGAGCGGCAGTTTTGCGCCCCCATCCCGATCATAGACCCAATCATCCAAGGCTCCCGAAAGCGAACATAGCCGTCAGTCTACAGCGACGTCCGCTTCCGGGACATTCCGGGCGGCCCCTAAATGTCGGAGCTGGGGTGGATAGCTGCCGGCTTTATCTGGTGCGCTCGAACCTTGCTGCGCGGCCGTTTCAGTCGTTACCGGTTAAACTCTCTACCACCGGACATTGATCATGATTCCCTGTGCCGCACTGTTCGACCAATGTGGCGATAGCAATTTCCATCCGTTTGAGATCTGCTAGCTTGGTGCGAACATTTGATAGGTGCTGTTCGGCGATCGATTGCACTCGATCGCAATTCTTCTGAGGTCGGGGCGCAAGATCGAGCAGTGCTTGCACCTCTTCAAGCGAAAAGCCGAGTTCTCGTGCGCGCCGGATGAAACGGAGGCGCTCTATATCCGACGGACCATAATCGCGGTAAGCACCCTTGCGCGGGGGCGGCTCGATCACACCGATCCGTTCGTAATAGCGGATCGTCTCGATGTTGCATCCGGTTTGCTTCGACACTTCACCGATTTTCACACAGAACCCCTTGAGTCTGTAGTTGCTACAGACAGTAGATATGGCTGCGACTCGGATTCTGCAAAAGGACATTCAATGCGCAGCCTTGGCACTTGGTGGAACGGATTAGCTACGGGCGGCGGCCTCTTTGCAGCATTCGGTGCTGCCGCTTGCTGTGCGCTTCCTTTGGCACTGGCGTCGGTCGGCGTAGGTTCGGCTTGGCTTGGCAGTGTGTCACCGGTCGTAGCGCCTTATCGGTCACCGCTTCTTATCCTCGCGTCGGTTCTGCTTTTCGCGGCAACTCTCCGACTACTTTGGCAATTTCACACCGTCCGAACGTGCCCGGCTGATGGGAATTGTGGCTCACTAACCTATCGGGTTTTGACCGCCGTAGGGATCGCCATCGGTGCAGTATTGCTGATTGGAGCTTTCTTTTATGGCTGAACTGATTTTGACTTCTCGCCTGCGTTGTCCTGAGTGCGGGCACGAGAAGGAAGAGGAAATGCCGACCAACGCCTGCATGTTTTTCTATAATTGCTCGAGCTGCGGCGTACGCCTTCAGCCGCTCCACGGCGATTGCTGCGTGTTCTGTTCATACGGCACGGTCCCCTGCCCACCGATCCAAGAGGGAAATTGCTGTAGTGGCTGAGAAGTTTGACTTCATCGCAATCGGTTCCGGAACGGCTGCGCAGGATACATGGTCGGTTGACGTGCGGCGACTTCACCCAGTCGCCTGAAACTCCCTAACGGATGCTGCAGATACCCATTGCTTTTCGCTAAATGATCGACCGCATTGAAGAAGCAACAAAGGTCGGCATGCGTCTGCTTTAGCGTCGAAAGCTGGTCCATTGTCCGAGACGGGCGATGCCGCGCTTCAGTTTCGGTCCTGCATAACCGCCATCGGCGAAGAGATGCCGTAGCCACGGGAAGGATGTAACAATCTCGGCCAGCACCAGCGGAGCACCATCGCGGTCCTGGATGTCGGCAGTGTGGATCATGCCATGAACCAGATTGCCGTCGGTATCGGTGATGATGTGGCGCTTGCGCCCCTTGATCTTCTTGCCTGCGTCATAGCCGCACGGACCGCCGCTTTCGGTGGTTTTGACAGACTGGCTGTCGATCACTCCTGCACTGGGCGATGCCTCCCGGCCTTGCGCAGTGCGAAGGTCTTGCAACAGGTAATGGTTGATCAGTTCCCACAGACCCGCATCGCGCCACTGGTAGAACCAGCGCTGAACTGTCGAGACTGGTGGAAAGCAGGGCGGCAACATCCTCCACGGCAGGCCGCCACGCAAAAGGTAGAGGATCGCCTCCACCACGCGCCGCATCGGCCATTTGCGCGGACGACCAGTATCGGATGGTGCGGGGAAGAAGGGCTCCAGAAGCGCCCATTCCGTATCCGTCAAATCGCTTGGCAAAGCCAGCCCCTTGCGCGCATCCTGCGAACGGGTGGTATCGGTCCACATCACTGATCTCCAGAAGTTCTTCGCAAAACTCCTGAATCAGCCCTGGATTTGGCCGTCAAGCTAACTCGCTGATATCACCCAACTTAGTTTCGGGTCAGGCTCTAGCGCACTTATAGTGATGGCTAGAACTGCCGGAGCCAGCTGCGATGCATTTATCTAGATAGCTGTCCGCTTTGGCGCTTGTCGCGCTGAGGCCGAGCAGCAGGCTAGAGACCGAAAGCGAGGCCAATGTGAAAAGTCGATGCATGAATATAACTTTCAATTAGATGTACAGCGAACACTGCGAACTTGGCGCGAGACAATTGGCTCGCCATCCTCCCCGATCGGATAACGATAGAGGATGTTCTTGTTGTCGTCGTCGATCTCGAACCGGATGTCGCTCTCGCCTAACAGGAAAGTTTCCATGCGGCTGGTGAACCGCCCATTGAAAAGGCTGCCGCTCCCGCCGCCTGTCATGGCTCCCATGAACTCGACGCCGATCAGGAGGTAGTCATTGCTCTCGTAGTAGTTGACGCTCTCTGCATCGATGAAGAACGTGTTGACGCCGTATTCGTCTGCGCAGTCTTCTGCGGCCGAACCCCAGTTTCCATGAAACACAGACGGTATTTCGTTGTGAAAGGGTTTGGCGGCTACGGAAGTGTTACTCAGAGAGATGATGAGCAACGCTGGAAGAGTGAATTTTATGCGAGGGACCTCGAGTTGTTTTGGGATCTGGAAGTCAATTCGATTCTAACTTTTCGCGCAAATCGCGTTCTAGGTTTTCTCGTTTCCTCCTGAGAAACGAGGAACTCTCGTGCGTCGAAAGAAACAAGGAATAACCGTTGTTCAAAAAATGCTCGAAACGACGCTCGACAAGTGATCCACCGATGACATTTTTCGCGGCGGACCGCCGCAAACCTTGTTCGATTCGGTTGAGGGAGCCACGATCGTCTGCCTCTCTCGGACCAGACGCTACGCCCGTCGTTCGACATCACCCTCGCCACAAGCAACCATCCCGCGAAGCGGATTCGTGCTAGGGCCCTTCTTCTGCCTTACCAGTATAGGCGGACCTCGTTCAATCGGCCGAGGTCGAAGTAAGAGTCGCGTGTGGTGTCGTGATAGCACCACCTCGACCAATCCTCATTCGCATCCCACGCCGTCGTTGTCCCGGTCGAGATGGTTTCCATAACCTGGGTCGCCCCTGCGGACGGGAGCGGCCCCAGTGGCTCGCGCCGCGGCGCAATTGACGTAGTAGGTACCGCTTGGTTGCGACTTCGGCTTCGTCGGCTGTGCGTTGGCACGATGGCAATGTCTCCCGCCGTTCTTGCGATCATTGTGGCATCCGTCCGCGGCCAAACCACCAGGATGGGCAGCGACGAAGGCGGGGACTAAAAGCGAGTATAAAAATATCAATCCTCCGAAGATCAAGACCATGCTTCTGAGAGCGAACTCCAAGCGAATTCCCTTCTCGGATCCATAGGCGTCATCGCGTGGCTTTTTCATCCGCACTTGTGCCCTCTCCAGTACTTATCCCAGCGGGCGGCCCAGCCGCCCTGGACCATGGCACAGTTAATGTCCCCACCTCGCGGAGAAATGCACCAAGCCGCAGTACGGTTGCCGCCTGCCGATCCGACTGAAACACAGCGCATCGCCGGGCCTTCTACCAAAACATGCCCATGGGCATTCTCACCTACAGGCTTGCCTAAGAAGGCAACCAGCGCGTCCCGTGCGACCGTAGCGTCTGCGGGAGTACAGGGGTGGCCGAGGCTGCAGGAGCCGTCCCTTTCTCTCGCCGCTATCCCGGAAAGCCGGATCCGGGGACCTTCCTCGCACCATATCGGCCCGTCACCGTCCCACACAGCGACGGGCGTACAAGAAAAGGTTTGTCCGCTCGGGACGATAACCGTGGCGAGAAAAAGCAAGAAGCTCACGGGTAAGTTCTAATATTTAGAACTGAGGGCATTGAGAAAGGCCCATCACTTTAATCTCGCGGTATCCGCCAAAGCGCGGAAATCTGGGAGAGTCCGGTCGAAATAGTGGAGACGCGGAGCGTCGAAAGTTACCATGTACAGCTTGCCGTCGACTATCGTCGCCCTCGCTTCGCCCTTTCTCGTTAGACCATCGAGGTCGGTGTATTCGTAGGCGAACAGGACACCGTCGCGACCGAGGAAGGTGCCGGGCTCCGCGGAAACCAGCTGGAATGCCGCTAGGTCCTTGTAGGTCCTATAAGTTCCTTCGAGCAGCTCCGGCACTTCTACGAGAAGTGTTGAAGACGTGAACTTTGGTAATGGATCACGCTTCTTGTTTCGTTCCTTGACCAGGGGATCCCCAGCTTCGATTCCCCCGAAGAAAGTGACGTCGTTCAGCTGGCCGCCGTCCAAGGTCCACGTTTCGGTTCGCTTACCGATCTTACCGCTTAGCCTATTCCAGTCCCTTGCCGGCGTCACCAGGACGTTCGAATCCGCCACGTCGACGGTCTCGCCTTGCTCCCGGAGCTTATGGGCGCTGGCGGGCGCGGCTACAAAGGCAACCGAGATGCAAACGCCGATGACTGCGGTTTTAATCTTGATGGTTTTCATTTTAGGTCTCCTTCGGGAGCATCAGGCGGATCATACCCGCATCTTCGGCGTCCGGGGCAAGCTCGAGATATTGCTTCAAGGCTTCCTGGCCGCGGAGGCGCTCACCTGTCTTGAAAAGGGAGAGGCCAAGGCCGCGATACGATGCAGCGAGGTTACCATCTAGGGCGATTGCGTTCTGGTAAAACTGGGCAGCATGAACGAGGTCGCGTTGATTCCCTCGCGTCCGATATAGCTCGCCACGGGCATGCCAAAGAGTCGGCGTCCAGCCATTTCTAGCGAGATTCTCGATGATATACTCGCTTGCGCCGAAATCATTGAGCTTGATCTGGTCTTCCAAAAATACTGGCAGCCACTTAGCGAGTGCCTGTCGGTACCTCGGGGCCCCGTCGTTACGAATGGCGCCACCAGGAGAGGCCAGTTCCGAGAGATAGCCTGCTCGCTCACCGTGGGGCGGGTGCGAGGCCGTGAACGCGATCGCGTTGTACTTGGGCTTTTTCAATCCTCGCGCCAGAGCGGAAGCATCGATCTCGCCCATCAGGTTCTGCCAGACTTCCGACGCCGCTTGGGGTCGCAGCGAACTCTGGTTGAGGTAACCTAGGCCAAGAAGGTCGGCTTCGCGCTCCTGATCGCGGCCGTAACGATACAGATTGCCGTAAACCGAGATCTCGAGAGACTGGTAAGTGCGCCGTGCATCGTAGCCAGGAGACATGCTCGCAAGCAGGGCGCCCCACGCCAGCAGGTCACTTCCGGTTCGCCTTTCCTTGAACTGCTTCAGGCTGTGCCGTTGCTCGAAGTGGCCGAACTCGTGACCCAATATGGCGGCGAGTTCAGCTTCGCTCCGCATTCTTAGAAGCATGCCGCTAAAAACGCGCATGGTACCGTTGGGAGACATGGTCGCGTTGAAAGTCGGTTCTCGCAGGACGTAGATCCGGGTCGCGGTGCAACGGTCGGTCCCAACGGTCTTGCAGAGTACCTCTTTGAGATATGCGTTAAGGGCCTCGTCTTGAATGACGAGTTGGGAGGCTGCGAGCCGACGTTCGCTCTCGTCGTCCTCCCTCCACAGGCCGACCTCGTCGACGCCCTGTGGTTGGTAGAACCCGTGATAGGGCGGTGGCGTGGGGGCCGGCTCCGCATTCACGTGCGTCGCACCAATAACGCTGGCGACAATTAGGGCGGCCTTAGCCAGGCGAAAGTGTCCCATCACTCTTTCCCGATATCGCTACCAGGGAATTCTTCGAGCAACTGCCGAACTCGTTTTTGCGAACCGTCGATCTCGCGGACATCGCCTCCTATGGCGGCATCGGCGTTGAGCCAAAGCAGGTCACCAGTCCGCAGATCGACAAGACCTGCGTAGCCCACGTGCTCTCCAGATTTCACCGCGATACCCGGCCCAAGAAGAGCAACCGCCTGTAAGATCTTGCGCCCAGTCGAGCCGTAAGCGTCCTTGTTGTAGATGAACAAAGCGTAGTCCGCGCTCTTGGCCCCGGGCAGCCTCGACACCCCGTCTCCCAACGACCAGTCGAAGACGTTGTCCTTGTTGTCGCGCTTCTTCGTGGGCAGGCGGTTTCCGACGAAGAACTGATACTCGATGACTGCCTGTGAGACAGCTGCGAAGAGGGCCATGTGTTCCTCGACCGCTTGCGCGTCTTTACCGTATGCCTCGGGTGCAACGATGACCTCGTTGCCCAGCCGAGATTGAAGGTCTTCGAGCGCTACCTGGATGTTGGATTTCGCCTGCTCTGTCCACTCCGCGTTCGGTTCAAACATCCCGCCGGTGGACTGAGATCCGACGCTAACAGACGGTCGAAAGACCAAGATGCGCTTTCCGCTTTGAGCTACAAGCTCGAAGCCTTGTTTTACGGCTGAACGCTCTTGCGCGTGAACAGGAGTTAGCGCGAACGCCAGTGATGCGATCGCTAATGCGACCCATTGTGCCAATAATTTCATGTATTGCCCCCTTTGAGCCGCTTTTAACAGCTCGACTTAGCATGGCTAGTTTATCGGGAAGCTAGTAAGCAATATTAAAATTTGGTGACCTTGAGATAACGAAAACGTTGCCGCTCAAGTCGCGATCGTTTGCTGCAGAGGTGGGAATAGCGTCCGCTACCAGCGTTTTTGCGTTGCAAAACGGATATTCCGCTTACGGCCCCAGAGCCGCCGCACCAGCACCTAGATTACGTGGCACTTTAATAGGTCCGCCAGCTTGTTCAACGGCTCTCGTTTGGGGATAAACGCTGGGTAACTATCGAACCCCCTCGACTCTGGCGGTGAGTCGCGGAATCATGTCGGGGTCTGTCCTGAAAAGACGAAAGCCCAGCGGTAGGACGCTGGGCTTTCAGATCAGGAGAGCTTCGCAAAACCGGTCGTGGGGGCGCGAAGCTGAGGTAACCTGACGCGCACTATCTGCGCTGACTGAAAGCCTTCGTCAAGCCTCTGCGTCGTGCCAGACCAAAGAGGTAATACTATGGCACGCAAAGAAGGGCGCAACCGCGCCAAACTAACCGATGAAACGATTCGCGCCATCTGGGATCGTCTTCGCCTAGGCGAGATGCAACACGATATCGCGGCGGACTTTGGCATCAACCAAGGCCGAATTTCTGAGGTCAACACTGGAAAGCGGGGTGGCCATATCACTGGCCTTCGCCCGGTCTAAGCCGGAGAGGGGTGGGTCTCGGCCCGCCCCTCAATCATCCGTACCAGCCGCCCGCAGCAGAGCATTGTCAGCCTCAAAGTTCGTTAACCGATTGACGAAGCTACCTCATCTATTAGCTTCCTTCACAAACACCGGGGGGAACTAATGGAAATCGAAGCCAGCATCGCAGAACTGCAAGCAACTTTACGGAAGCACCGCGAAAAGCTCGCCACTGAAGAAGCCGCTAAGACTACGCTTGTTCTGCCGTTCCTCAGGGCGCTCGGATACAACATCTTTGACCCAGACGAAGTTGTGCCAGAGTTTACCTGCGATGTTGGCACGAAGAAGGGCGAGAAGGTCGACTACGGAATCTGCGTAGGCGGCGAGATCAAGATCCTCGTGGAATGCAAACCTGCCAACGGCGATCTTTCGATTAAACATGCTAGCCAGCTCTATCGGTATTTCGCAGCCACCGATGCGCGACTTGCCCTGCTGACGAATGGCGTCGTCTATCGGTTCTTCACGGATGCCGAGAAAACCAACATGATGGACGATCGACCGTTCTTCACATTCGATCTGGATAACTACAAAGCCTCTGATCTTCGAACACTTGCAACTTTCCAGCGCGCTGACTTCGATCTTGCTCGGATCGTCTCACATGCCGGAGCGCTAAAGCTTCAGTCTGAAGTTTTGGCAGAGCTCCGCAAGGAGTTCGGTGAGCCTTCGGACGATCTTGTGAAAATCATCGCCGGCCGGCTGCATGATGGGATCATCACTAAAGGTGTTAGGGACCGGTTCCGGTCAGCTATTACCCAAGCCTACGGTTCGTTGATTAGGGATGGAGTCCACCAGCGACTTGAGAAGGCGATTAGCGGGGGCAGTGACGAACCAGACCATCAAATGGCTGAGGTCGATCAAGGCGCAGTCGAGACTACAGACGTAGAGATTGAGGGTTTCAACATCATCCGGGCCATTTGTGCAGAGAAGGTCGACCCCTCTCGCGTGGTGATGCGAGACGCTAAGTCCTACTGCGCGATCCTCCTGGACGATAACAACCGGCGTACGATTGCACGGATGCATTTCAATAGTCCTACCTCGCGCTATCTGGGGCTATTCAGCGGAAAGGATGAAGCCCGGGAAGGCGTTATGGGGCCGGTAGATATCTTCAAGCACAAGCGGGCAATTTTGAAGCGTGTAGCTGAGCTTGAGGAAGAGTGAGGGCTGTTCCTAAAATGTGCCAGCAGACTTATCGCTAGCTGCCCGTCCCCTTAGATAGCGAAATCACGTCGGCAACGTCTGATGACTTTACCTCGGAAGGCTTAGAGATTGCCGCTGGGTTGCTGAATCAGCAGCGAATCATGGTTCTCCTCCCAACGGGCGACCGGGATAGCCAACTTCATGGAATTTTCATGGATTAGACGGTCGCACATGCGAAGTGCTTGAAAAATGGTGCTGCTGGGGAGGATTGAACTCCCGGCCTCACCCTTACCAAGGCAAGCGTTAGCTTGCGGTCTCGGACGCAAAGCCGATTACGATTAGCGCTCGCGCCAACCGTAGAAGTTTGGAACCTTGCCGAACCAGGCGGCGAAGGGCTCGCGCAACACATGTATCGTGCACCGCCATCCACATGAGTTCGGGGGCGTCCACCGATAATCGATTACATGCGCATTCCATACAAAATAGAATTAGCATCGCTAAGTCATTGAAATTGTGGCGCACCCGACAGGATTCGAACCTGTGGCCTCTGCCTTCGGAGGGCAGCGCTCTATCCAGCTGAGCTACGGGTGCATGCCGTGGCGGGGCGCTTAGCAAGGCGCGGCGGCTCCCGCCACTAAAAACCGTTCCGGATTTCGCTCCGAACACCCACTTGATCGGGGCGCCGCAGCCCGAACACCCGCTGGTTGACTGCGTTCCCATTTTGTTCCAGCAAGAAGGCATGAGCGAATCACACGTCATTCCGAATCCCGGCAAGCGGGGGGCCATGGCGCCCGCCGATAACGCCTCCTTCGATACCGCTTCCGACGATCCTGCCTCCGCCGATACTGCTGCTCCGGATACCGCTTCGGCCGATACCGGTGCCCCCGCAAGCACCTCGCCCCATAGTCCGGGCGTGGTGGCCGCCGACGCCGATAGGGACGTTGTCGATGCTGCCGATTTTGAAACCACCCCTACCGGGAGTGATTCGGCGAGCGTGCGCCGGGGGATCCAGCGCCTGTTTGCCCGCTACGGGGTATGGCTGCTGCCCGAAATGCCGCTGCGCAATGGCCGTCGGGCCGATCTCATGGGGGTCGATGCCCAGGGCCGCGTGATCATCATCGAGATCAAGGTGCAGCGCGGCGATCTGCTGGGCGACAACAAATGGCAGGACTATCTCGACTATTGCGACCGTTTCTTCTGGGGCGTGTCGACCGATATCGACCGCACGATTCTCGACCGCGACATTTTCCGGCCCGACCGCTGCGGCATCGTGGTGGCCGATGGCTATGACGGCGAGATCGTGCGCCCCGCATCGCTCAAGCCGCTGGCCCCCGCGCGCCGCAAGACCGAGACCGAGCGGCTGGCCCGCGCCGCGATGCGCCGGATGACTGTTGCAACGGATCCGCACTGCGCGACCTGGGGCGGGAGTGAATAGAAGCAGTTCTTAACCTGGGGCGATTTAGAGACTAGGGCGGAAGACCAGCATCATGTGGACCGCCATTCTCATCTCCGCCCTGTCCATGACCGCGATCGTCGCGGCGCGCTATCTGGCGACCAGCGGCCTGTTCGCCTTTGCCACAGGCCGCAGGCTGCCGGGATATCACGCGAAGCTGGGCCGGCAGATCCGCCGCGAGATCGGCTGGTCGCTGGTTTCGGCCGCGATTTACGGCATTCCGGCGGGCATCGTGGCCTGGGGCTGGCAGGAACGCGGCTGGACCCGCATCTATGCCGAATGGGACGCGCTGCCGCTGTGGTATCTGCCGCTGGCCCCGCTGATCTATCTCTTCCTCCATGACAGCTGGTTCTACTGGACCCACCGGCTGATGCACCGCCCCAAGCTGTTCCGCGCGATGCACGCCGTCCACCACGCCAGCCGCCCTCCCACCGCCTGGGCGGCGATGAGCTTCCACCCCTGGGAAGCGCTGACCGGCGCTATTGTCATTCCGCTGCTGGTCTTCGTGATCCCGATCCATATCGCCATGCTGAGCCTGGTGCTGCTGGTGATGACGGTGATGGGCGTCACCAACCACATGGGCTGGGAGCTGTTTCCCAAACGGCTGGTTCACTCCGCGTTAGGAGGATGGCTGATAACCGCCAGCCATCACCAACGTCATCACGAAGAATATCGATGCAATTACGGGCTTTATTTCAGGTTCTGGGATCGTTTGTGCGGGACCGACAAGGGGCTGAGTACGCGCATTTGAGCGGGCTCGCGAAACGAATCGCCATCCTTCCCGTCGCCGCCCTGGCGCTGGGCGGCGGCGCGCCCCTTCCCCAGACCGCGACGGCCGGCAAGGCCGCCAAGGTGGTGGTGACCGTCACGAATCTGAGGAATGCCGATGGCGTGGTGCTGGCCTGCATGACGGCGAACGAGAAGAATTTCCCCAAATGCCGCGGAGTCGCAGGCACGAAATCGAGCCGGGTCGAAGCCCATGAAGGCAGGCTCACCCTCACCTTCGAGGATGTGCCGCCGGGCAATTACGCCATCGCCCTGCTTCACGACGAGAACGCCAATGGCAAGGCCGACCGCGCACTGGGCATGATGCCGCGCGAAGGCTTCGGTTTTTCGCGCGATGCCCCCGTGCGCATGGGGCCGCCCGCCTTCCACGATGCCGAATTCGGTATCGGCACGCAGGATCGCAGCATGACGATCCGCATGCGCTACATGCTCTAGGACCAGCCGCGGGCCGGAAAAGTTCGGCCCGCCTCCGACCCCCGAGGCCCTCAGCGGCCCGCCATTCAGGCCAGCGCGCTCAGGCCCCCCGCTCAGGCCCCCCGCTCAGGCCCCCTCGCCAAGGCCCACCCCATCAGCCAGCGGCAGGCTCATGCTTACCGGCCCGATTAACCTTAACTCTTTTTTCAGCATGGGCGGGGCACATAGCATGCCTCGAACACACTGCCCGGGGGCTTTTGCTGGAATGGATACGTTAGGCTCAGATTTCGACGCATATGGCGGCGATGACGGATTCGAGCAGCGCCACGGCTCCCAGAATTACGACGACGGCGCGCATTCCAACCCGCCGCCATCGCCGGTCGGGCAGGACGAACGCCGCATGCAGGTGCGCGCCTATAATCACTGGGCCAGCCTGCTGGGCAACGGCACGCTGCCGCATATCGAGGATCTCGAACCCGAATTCCTCGGCGATTTCGGCCCCTATTCGGTGCTGCTCGATTTTTCGACCGGCAGCACGACGCCCTCGATCCAATTCGTGGGCAGCGAACTGCAGGGCGAATGCCGCGCGCAGGATCTGGTCGAAACGCTCGACGACATTCCCGGCGATTCGCTGCTGGCCAAGGTGGCGGACAATTATCTGCGCGTCGTATCGGCGCAGGGCCCGGTCAATTTCGAAGCCGAAGCGCGCAATGCGCGCGGCCGCCGGGTCGCCTATCGCGGCGTGCTGCTGCCCTATTCGAGCGACTACGACACGATCGATTTCGTCTATGCGGTGGTGAACTGGAAAGAGATCGCCGACGCCGCCACCGCCGATGCGCTGCTCAATGAAATCGACGCAGCTCTTGCCCAGCAGGGCGCACCTTCCACCGACCACAGCGCACAGGAGCCAGCCGACATGGCCAATATCGTGCATTTCGACCGCCGCCACGAAACCGTCCGCGATGAATTTGCCAAGCGGCTTGCGCGCCTGCGCTCGGGCCACGGGCTGAGCGACCCCGAACCGGCCGCTTCGCCCGAAGCCGGCCAGGAAGCCAGTCAGGACGCGGGCAATCAGCCCGAGGCGGAAACCGCCCCGGAAACGGCCACAGAATCGGCCTGGGAATCCGCGCCGGAAGCGACTTACGAAGCGCCAAGCGAACCCGGTTACGCCGCGCCGCAGGAAGAACCCGCGCAGGACAATGTGCTGTCCATGAACGGCGCGCTGAACGCCTCCGCCTATGGCGAGACTTCCTACGAAGATCAGGCTTACGGCGAGCAGGACGAGCCGGTGGAGCTGCCTTCGCCCAGCTTCGGCCAGAATGCCTATGGCCAGAATGCCCAGGGCTACGAAGCCGAAGCGGAGGGCGAATCGGCCTATGACCAGCCTGCCACCGGCGAATGGGCGCCCGAGCCCGAGGAGCCGCAGGATTACGCCGCTTACGATGCCGGTCACGAAGCTGTTTCCTACGACACCGGCCATGAGGCGGGTTACGCGGACGCGGCCGAAGAGCCCGTGCTCACGCCGAAGCGCAATCGCGCGGTCGATGCGCTGGGCAATCCGATCGGCGGCGCGGCGACGGACGACGGGGCCGAAGAGCCAGCACCGTCGCCCATGTCGATCGCCGAGGAATACGGCCTGCCCGAATGGGACGACGAGGAAGAGACCGAAGAAGATGTCGACGGGGTGGTCAATCCGCTCGCCGATATCGATCTCAACAGCCGCCTGATGTCGCTGGTAAGTTCGAGCGTGCGCGGCAAGTCGCCGATCGATCTGGGTTCGCTGGACGATGAGGATGAAACCGCCGAGGAAGAGGCCGAGGAACGCCCGCTGTTCCGCCCCAAGGCGCCTTCGGTCGACACGCTGCTCACTCCCCAGGCCTATGACGAGGACGAGGACGAGGATGAGGGCGAGTTCGGCGAGAGCTACGACTATGATCAGGGCCCGGCCTATGGCTATGCGCCGGAGCCGGAAGACGCCCCGGCCCACGAAGCCGAAGCGCTGAGCCACGAAGGCGGCGAAGCGCATTACGAAGTTTCCAGCGAAGCCGAGCCGGAAGCCGGGTTTGGGCATGCCGACGACGTGCATGGCGAAGACGCCGGATATGCGGCGCCTTACGAAGCCAGTTACGAGGTTTCCTACCAGCAGCCTGCGGATGAGGCCGAAGACGAGCCGCTCTCGCTCGAACCCTATGTCGCGGAACTCGAAGCGGCTGCCGAACCGCTCGAGCTTGGCGAAGAGCTGATCGTGGACGAACAGCCTGCGGCAGAGCAGGACCACGGCGCCGAAGCGGTTTCGCAGGGCGATCTGGTCGCCGAGGAGCGTGCTGGCCATCCCGAGCCGGAAAGCCTGCACGGCCTGCTGGCTGCCGTTCACGAGCTGACCGAAGCCGCGCGCACGACGCCGGATCGCAGCCGCCGCGCGCTTTACGAAGCCGTGGGCCGGGCCTTCGATGTCAGCATCAAGGCGGTGATCGCCGCCGAAAGCAGCGGCCACGAACAGCGCCGCGTGATCGCGCAATTGCCGGTGGGCGATCTGGCCGAGGACGGACCGGAAACCGCGCTGGTCATGGTGCGCCGCACGCCCGATGGCGGGGCCGAGGTGATCGGCGAAGTGCCGCACGACACCGGCCTGCTCGAATCCGCCGCGATGAAGCTGGCGGGCCGCTGATCGCGGGCATAATCCGCGCATTCGCGGGACGAATGGCTTGAGTATGGGGCGGACCGCAGGCTAGCGGTTCGCCCCATGCCGTTTTTTCCCAGCGCACCCGTCCGCATCCAGCCCTATTTCGGCTATCGCAACCGCGACCGCCTGCACATCACCGTGCGCGCCCTGCGCTCGCGCGTGAGCGAGTTCGGCGAGACCGGCCGCTGGCGGGCGATGCGCACCATGCTGTCGCAATTCGCCAGCCATGAAGCGGGCGGCTTCGCGGTCGAACTGGAAGTGGTGTCACCCGGCGGGCAAACGCGCCGCCACCAGGCAACCACCGACAAGGAAGGCTTCGCGCATTTCGACATCGCGCTGGAGGGCGAGTGGCCTTACGAAGAGCATCCGCAATGGGAGACGGTGACGTTCCACTGGCGCAACGATGCGGGCGAGCAATGCGTCGACGGCCACGTGCTGGCGCCGGGGACCAGCACCGGCCTCGCCATGATCTCGGACATCGACGATACGATCATCGAGACCGGCATTACCGGCAATTTCCGCGCGGTGATGCGCAACTGGCGGCGCGTGCTGATGCAGATGCCCGAAGAACGCATTCTCGTGCCCGGGGCGGACATGTTCTACAATGCGCTGGGCGGGAACGAGGGGATGCCGAAGGACGCCGGCCATGCGGGCGATCACCAGCGCGCCTCGCGGCGGCCGTTCTTCTATGTCTCCTCCAGCCCGTGGAACCTGTTTTCCTATCTCGTGACCTATATGAAGGGGCGCGGGCTGCCGCTCGGCCCGATCATGCTGCGCGACTGGGGCCTCAACCGGGCGACCTTCGGGTCCTCCAGCCACGGGGCGCACAAGCGCGCGGCGATCGAAGGCATCATCGGCACCTATCCGGAACTGAAATTCGCGCTGATCGGGGACGATTCGCAAGGCGACCTGACCGCCTTCGCCGACATCGCCAAGGCCATGCCGGGCCGCGTGCGCGCCGTGTTCATCCGCAAGGTGGGCGAGGCGATGAGTGCGGAAGAACTGGCGGCCAAAGCCTCGCTGGAGGCCGCCGGGATCCCGCTGTGGCTGGGCGAGGGTTATGAGCAGGGCCACGATTTCCTCGCCTCGATCGGCCTGCTCGAGGATGACGAGGCGAAGACCATCGTCGATTCGGTCGGCAAGGGGGACACGGCAGAGGCGGCCGGATGAGGCGGCGGGTGATGTGGGCTTTCGCCATCCTCCTCGCGCTTGTGCTGCTGGCCGGGCTGGGGCTGTGGATCGCGGTGCAGCGCAATGGCCCCGCCGTACTCGACACGGTGGACCGGATCGCGGGCCCCTCCGCCGCGGTCGAATTAGTCGAAACTGCCAGCACCGGCCCCTCGCCCCAGCAGCAGCTCCGCGTGTTCCGCGCGGCTGCGGCAGGCGGGGACGCGCTGCCGGTGTTCGTGTTCTTCCACGGCGGCTCGTGGGCGAGCGGCGATCCGGCGGACTACGGCTTCGTGGCGCGGAATGTCGCGCGTGAGGGCTATGTCGCGGTGCTGGGCGGTTACCGGCTGGGCGAAGGCGGGCGCTATCCCGCCATGGTGGAGGATACGGCGGCGGCGATCGGCTGGGTCCATCGCAATATCGCGCGCTATGGCGGCGATCCGCAGCGCATCGTGATCGCGGGCCATTCGGCGGGCGCCTATAATGCCGTGCAGGCCGCGCTCGATCCGCGCTGGCTGGCGGCGGCGGGCGTGTCGCAGGACGCGGTACGCGGGATCGTGGGCCTGTCGGGCCCCTATGATTTCTATCCCTTCGATGTCGACAGCACCCGCGCCGCATTCCAGAGCGTGGGCGCGGGCGCCGAGAGCCAGCCGGTCAACAACGTGCGCCCCGGTCTGCCGCCTGTGCTGCTGGTCCACGGCGAGGCGGATACCACGGTGAAACCGCGCAATTCGCAGGCGCTGGCGGCGGCGTTGCGGGCCGAGGGCGACAGTGTCGAGACCCTCTACCTGCCGGGCAAGAACCACGCCGATCCGCTGCTGATGCTGGCCAGCCCCTGGCGGCGCGACGGGCGGGTGTTCGACACCATGATGGACTTCATCGACCGCGCGGTAACAACTTCAGTTCCGGTTCAGCCAAAAACCCCCTAGGCTGGGGGCGATGCGATTTTTCTCCCATATCGCCGCGATCCTTGCGCTTGCGATCTTTGCCGCGCAGCCCGCCGCTGCCCAGTCGATCCTGCGCGATGCGGAGACCGAGGCTTTCCTCGACGATATCTCCAAACCGCTCATTGAGGCGGCGGGGCTGGAGCCGAACAATGTCGATGTGATCCTGATCAACGATCCGTCGATCAACGCCTTCGTGGCGGGCGGGCAGGCGGTCTATATCCACAGCGGGCTGATCGATGCCGCCGATACCGCCAATGAAGTGCAGGGCGTGATCGCGCACGAACTGGGCCATGTTACCGGCGGGCACGTGATCCGCATCGGCGAAGGCTACCAGACGGCAGCGAACATCTCGATCCTGTCGCTACTGGCCGGCATCGGCGCGGCGCTGGCGGGCGGGGGCGAAGCGGCCATGGGCATCATCGCGGCGGGCCAGCAGGCGGCAATGGGCAAGTTTCTGGCCTTCAGCCGCACGCAGGAAGCCAGCGCCGATGCGGCGGGGGCGGAATATCTCTCCAAGGCAGGCATCACCGGCAAGGGCTCGCTCGCCTTCTTCGGCAAGCTGCTGAACCAGGAATTTCGACGCGGCATCAGCCAGAAGGACGAATCGGGCTTCTACCGCACCCACCCACTGTCGGGCGATCGCATCGCCAAGCTGAGCGAGGTCTACGAACGCGACCCCGCGTGGGACGCCCCGCTCAACCAGAAATGGGAAACCAATTTCGCGCGCGTGAAGGCCAAGCTGGAAGGTTATGTCGCCGATCCCGAGGCGACGCTGCGCGACTATCCCGAAAGCGACACCTCCATCCCCGCGCTCTATGCCCGCGCCTATGCCTATCACAAGGATGCGCTGGTCGAACGCGCGCTGGAAACCACCGATGCGCTGATCGCGAAAGCGCCCGAAGATCCCTATTTCCTCGAGCTTAAGGGTCAGGTCCTGCTGGAATCTGGCCGCCCGGAAGAAGCGATCGTGCCGCTGCGCAAGGCGGTCGATCTGACCCGCGCCGAACCGCTGATTGCCTCCTCGCTCGGCCATGCGCTGATCGCGACCGAGGACAAGGCCAATTTCGAAGAGGCCGAGCAAGTGCTGCGCGCCGCCGTGGGACGGGACCGGTACAATCCCTTCGCCTGGTACCAGCTGGGCGTGGTCTATGCCGCGCGCGGCGACATGGCCCGCGCCCGCCTCGCCAGCGCCGAACAGCAGGTGATGCGCCGCCAGTACCCGCTCGCTTTGCGCAGCGCGCAGGCGGCCGAGGCGCAGCTGCCCTACGGTTCGCCCGACTGGCTGCGCGCGCAGGACATCGCGATGGAAGCGCGTGCACTGATGGAACAGATGTGCGAGATGGACCGCGCAAACTGCGACAAGCGCAGACGATAAAGACATCCCGGGGATCTGATGAAATACATATTGATGGTGGCGATCGGCCTGCTGTCGGGCTTTGGCGGCGCGGCGCTGTTCACTTACAGCGGCCTCGGCCACGCGCAGACGCATGATTATCTGGTGGCCAACCCGGAAATCCTCCCGGAAATGGCCGAAGCCTATCAGACCAAGCAATCGCGCGAGCGGCTGGCCTCGGTGGCGGGTCCAGTTTCCGAGCCCTTCGACGGCGCTGTGCTGGGTAACCCCAATGGTTCAAAGACGCTGGTAAAGTTCACCGATTACGCCTGTGGCTATTGCCGCGCGAGCGTGGCCGATGTCGACCGCCTGATCGCCGCCGATCCCGATTTGCGCGTGGTCATCCGCGAATGGCCGATCTTCGACGGCAGCGAGGAAGCGGCGCGCATGGGCCTCGCCGCAGCGGATCAGGGCAAGTACGATGCCTTCTTCCACGCGCTGTTCGCGCTGGGTTCGCCCACTGCGGATAACATCGCCGCCGCCGCACGCACCGCCGGTCTGGACATGGAAAAGGCGCGAACCTTCGCCGCTTCCGACGAGGTCAGCGCCGAACTGGCGCAGAATTCCGGATTTGCCCAGCAGCTGGGCTTCACCGGCACGCCCAGCTGGGTGTTCGGGGATCGCAGCTTCGAAGGCGCGGTGGGTTACGACCAGCTGAAAAACATCGTCTCCGGCGACGCGGGCTGAGCGCTATTCGCTATTCCCCAGTCGCGGGCTGGTCTTCCGCCGCCTTGGCATAGGCCGAGGCCAGCGGTCGCGCCATGACCCGGCGCAGCATGGGTTCGAAAAAGGCCAGTTCCTCGCTTTCGTAATCGGGATCGAAAGCGGCCTGATCGTATTTCTCGCAGAATTCCGCGCAGGCTTCGAAATGGGGGTGGTCACGGAAGGTCTCGCGCACATCGCGGTCCATACCGAGATGGTGGAAATAGTAATAGCCCTGGAACGCGCCGTGGTTCTGGCAGATCCAGTGGATCTCCTCGCTCACGAAAGGCTTGATGATCGCCGCGCCCACTTCGGGATGGTTGTAGCTGCCCAGCGTATCGCCGATGTCGTGCAGCAGCGCCATGACCACATATTGCTCGTCCCGCCCGTCGCGGTGCGCGCGCGTCGCCGTCTGGAGCGAATGTTCGAGTCGGCAGATCGGAAAGCCGCCGAAATCGCCGTCGAGCAGCCTGAGATGATCGAGCACCCGGTCGGGCAGGCCCCTGGCAAAAGCGCGGTATTCCGCCCCGATGATCGCCCAGTCTTCCTTCGTCCCTTCCTTCATTTCGCGGAAGCGGGCGCGTTCAGCCATCGCATGGGCAAGGTTTTCGGGCTTGTTCATCGTCTCTCTCCAGCTGGCAGCAAGCCTAGCTGCTGGCAAAGGCGCAGGCAATTGGGCTAAGGCGGGCGGACCATGGCCGTCTTGCCCTTCGAACCGACCCCCTTCTTCTCCGACAAGAACCGCGCCTTCTGGACGCTGCAGATCGCCGGATGGGGCGGGGCCTTCCTGCTGCGCGCGATCACCAGCCTGGTCAGCGGGCAGGACGTCAGCTTCATCATCAATCTGGCGATCGAGGGGATTACCGGCTTTTCGATCAGCCTGATCCTGTCGGTGGTCTATCACCGCGTGATCTCCGACAAGCCGCTGATCGTGTGGACTTCCATGCTGCTGGTGCTGATCGCGGGCGTGGGCATCTTCACCTTCATCATCGCCTGGGTCACCAGCCTGACGCGCGCCAGTTTCGATGGCGATTTCGTCTCGCTCTTCATCGGCCTGTTCATCTGGCCGCTGGCGCTGCTGGGGGCATGGTCCGCGCTCTATTTCGCGATCAATTACTTCCTGAAAGTGGAAGAACAGGCCGACCGGCTGGAACGGCTGGAAGCGCAGGCCACCAGCGCGCAGCTCGCCATGCTGCGCTATCAGCTCAATCCGCATTTCCTGTTCAACACGCTGAATTCGATCAGCACGTTGGTGCTGTTGAAACAGACCGAACCGGCCAATGCGATGCTGACCCGGCTGTCCAGCTTCCTGCGGCATACGCTGGTGACCCAGCCGGGCGGCAAGGTCACCGTGGCGCAGGAAGTGGAAACGCTGAAGCTCTATCTCGATATCGAGCGGATGCGGTTCGAAGACCGGTTGCAGACCGATTTCCGGGTCGAGGACACCGCCGCCAAGGCGCAGATCCCTTCCATGCTGCTGCAGCCCCTGATCGAGAATGCGATCAAATACGGCGTCAGCCCGCTGGAAGAAGGCGCGGAGATTACGCTGCTGGCGCAGATCGTGGGCCCGCGCCTGCGCATTACCGTGTCCGACAGCGGCCCCGGCGTCGATGTGGGCGGGGTGGCCGACGATTTGCCTGCCGTGATGGCCACGCACAAGCGGCGCAATTCCACCGGCGTGGGGCTCGCCAATATCCGCGACCGGCTGGCGCAAGCCTATGGCGACGACCACCGGTTCGAAATCCGCAGCCCCGAAGCGGGCGGTTTTACCGTCCTGATCGAAATTCCGCACGAACTCGCCGACAAGGAAGAGCCGTCTGCCGCAGGATCGGCGACACAGCTTCAGAAACAAGCCAGCGCTTCTGACGTTGGACAGACTAATACTCCCCAGAAGGTAAGTACCGCGAAATGACTATTCGAACGATCCTCGTCGACGACGAAAAGCTGGCCATCCAGGGTATGCAATTGCGCCTCGAACCTTTCGAGGACGTCGAAGTGATCGAAACCTGCCAGAACGGACGCGAGGCGATCCGGGCGATCAAGACGCTCAAGCCCGACCTCGTCTTCCTCGACATCCAGATGCCCGGCTTCGACGGCTTCTCGGTGGTGCAGGGCGTGATGGAAATCGATCCGCCGCTGTTCGTCTTCGTCACCGCCTTCCAGGAACACGCGATCCGCGCGTTCGAGGCCAATGCGGTCAATTACCTGATGAAGCCGGTGGACGAGGACAAGCTGGCCGACACGATCGAGCGGGTGCGCCAGCGCCTCGCCGAAAAGAAGAGCAGCGACGAGGCCGACCGCCTGCGCGGCGTCCTGTCCGAAGTCGCGCCCGAAGCGGCGCAGGACATGGAAGACGGCGATACGGAAACCGCGGGCCGCTATGAAAAGCTGATCAATGTGAAGGATCGCGGCCAGATCTTCCGCGTCGAAGTCGACACGATCGAACATATCGAGGCGGCGGGCGATTACATGTGCATCTATACCGGCGACAATTCGCTGATCCTGCGCGAAACGATGAAGGATCTGGAGCGCCGGCTGGACCCGCGCACGTTCCAGCGCGTGCACCGTTCCACCATCGTCAATCTCGACCAGGTGCGGCAGGTGAAGCCGCATACCAATGGCGAATGCTTCCTCGTGCTTGACAGCGGCGCCGAGGTGAAGGTTTCGCGCAGCTATCGCGACGTCGTGGCGCGCTTCGTGCATTGACCCTGCCCACCGTCATTGCGAGGAGCGCAGCGACGAAGCAATCCAGGCCACGGCACTGGATTGCCTCGCGACCTTCGGTCGCTCGCAATGACTGAGGATTTTTGACGTGAGCGCCTTTATTCTTCCCGGTTTTAACCTCGACACCTTCGTCCGCGAGACCTTGGCCGAAGACCTCGGCAAAGGGCTGCCCGGCGGCGGGCGCGATGTCACTAGCGAAAGCGTGATCCCCGCCGATGCGCGCTTTGCCGGGTTGATGGACACGCGCGACCTGATCCGGGTCGCCGGACTGCCGGTGGCGGAGGCGTTCTTCCGCGCGCTCGATCCCGGCATGACGATCGAGATACTGGTCGAAGAAGGGGCGGAAGTGCCCGGCGGCACCGATCTGATGCGGCTCGAAGGCAATGCCCGCGCCATGCTGACCGCCGAACGCGCCGCGCTCAACACGGTGCAGCATCTCTCGGGCATCGCCACGATGGTCGCCGAATATGTGCGCGCCATGTCCAATCCCGACTGCACGCTGCTCGACACGCGCAAGACCATTCCCGGCCTGCGCCATCTCGAGAAATACGCCGTGCGCATGGGCGGCGGGGCCAATCACCGCATGGGCCTGTGGGACGCGGCGATGATCAAGGACAACCACGTGCTGGTCGCGGGCAGCGTGGGCGAAGCGGTGCGCCGCGCGGTCGAAGCCGGGGTGAAGGACATCATCTGCGAAGTGGACCGGATCGACCAGATCGAACCCGCGCTGGAGGCAGGGGCCACGCGCCTGCTACTCGACAATATGGAACCGGCGACCCTGCGCGAGGCGGTAGCGCTGGTGGCGGGCCGCGTGCCCACCGAAGCGAGCGGCGGCATCAATCTCGACACCATCCGCGCCAAGGCGGCGACGGGGGTCGACTATGTCTCGGTCGGCCGCCTGACGCAGAGCGCGCCGGCCGCCGATATCGGTCTGGACTTTACTCCACTGTAAAAGCGTTGCACTCCCGCTCCCTGAACAACAGGGAGGGCAAGCGTGACTAAACCCGCTTCCATCAAGAAATTCGATTATCTGTACATCGGTTCGGTCCTAGTTGGACTTGTCGGCCTGATCGTCGGCTGGGACGGACTGATAGCGCAGATGAATGCCGAATTCGCGGCGCAGGGTCTGGCCCCGGAAGGCAATTTCGCCACCACGACAGTCATCACGGGTTTCGTGATTGGAACCGCCATCAGTCTGGCGCTGTGGTTCGTGATCTCTGTGCTGCGGATCGAATTTGTGAAATGGATCCTCCTGCTGTTCACCGTGTGGGGCGTCTTCTCGCTGGTGGTCGGCATCGCCACGACCGGTTTCGCCGCGAACCAGATATGGGGCATCATCTCGACGGTCATGTCCGTCGCGGCGATCTACATGCTGTTCCAGCCCGATGCGAAGGCATGGTTCGCCGAAAAGCGTGGCGACTGAGCGCGCCGCACTCCTGATCGCGGCACTGGCCTGCGCCGCCCTGCCGCAAGCGGGCCGGGCGCAGGCCTTCCAGTGCAGCCTGCCCGGCGCGGTGGAGCTGCCCCGGATCGAACCCGAGCGCCCACGCCGCCTGCCGGTCACCGGCTATACGCTGGCGCTGAGCTGGGCGCCGGAATTCTGCCGCTTCCGCGAGGATCAGCCCCGCCACACCCGCCAATGTTCGGGAAAGGCGGGGCGATTCGGCTTTACCGTGCACGGTCTGTGGCCCGACAGCGGGCGCAGCTGGCCGCAATGGTGCGGCGGACCGGACCTCACTGCGCGCGAGGCACGCGCCAATCTCTGCATCAGCCCCGATGCCAGGCTGATCGCACGCCAATGGGAAAAGCACGGCAGCTGCATGGCCCAGCGCCCGGCGACCTATCTCAAGGTAACGCGCATTCTCTATAACGGCCTGCGCTGGCCGGATTTCGTGCGCATCAGCCGCGAAGACGGGCTGACCGCCGCCACCGTTCGCAAGCGCCTGGCCGATGCCAATCCGGGCTGGATGCCCGAAGCGATCGGCGTCCATCTGGACGGCAAGGGCTGGCTGGAGGAACTGCGCCTTTGCTACGACCGGCGCTTCATGCCGCGCGCCTGCGATGCCCGGCGGTTCGGGACGGGGGACGGCCAGCCAGTGAAGATCTGGCGCGGGCTTT
Organism: Qipengyuania sp. NPDC077563; assembly: GCF_044901345.1. Lineage (NCBI taxonomy): Bacteria > Pseudomonadati > Pseudomonadota > Alphaproteobacteria > Sphingomonadales > Erythrobacteraceae > Qipengyuania > Qipengyuania sp. NPDC077563. The sequence continues at coordinate 218,239 of NZ_JBJDPC010000003.1, forward strand.
AGAGACCGACCCTAAGCCGCGCCCTAATTCCTAATTAAACATTTCAACATTTGACCTTTTATCCGGAAGTAGTTCATGGCGCACCAAGCCAATTGTGGCGAAAAAGGGGAAACCAAATGAAATTCAACAAAGCAGCACTCGTCGCTTCGGCATTCGCTTTCGCAGCTCTCGCTGGCTGTGCGGAAAGCGAAGAGGAAGCTCAGGAAGACCTGGTAGAGCAGCAGTACGAATCGGCTGAAGACACTCTCGAAGAGCAGGCCGACCTTGCTGAAGCACAGGGCAACGAAGCTCAGGAAGAAGCTCTCGACGCGGAAGCAGACGCCATGGGCGAAGCTGGCGACCAGGCTGAAGACGCTGTCGACGCAGCCAACTAATCTCAGCGGTCGGCGTCTTCACGCCGGCTGATGATCTGGCGGCATCCGTCTGCGGACGGGTGCCGCTTTTTCGTTTCGGGATCGCTCTATCCGAGCCGGAATGGGCGCTCAGCGCCGCGCGCTGAAGAATTCCCGCAGGAGAGCGGCGGCCTTCGCCTCGCCGATCCCGGCATAGACCTCGGGCCGGTGCAGGCACTGCGCTTGCTCGAATACGCGCGCGCCATGTTCCACCGCGCCGCCCTTGGGATCGCTTGCCGCATAATAGACCCGGGCCAGCCGCGCATGGACGATCGCACCCGCACACATGGCGCAGGGCTCCAGCGTGACCCATAATTCGCAATCGGTCAGCCGTTCCTGCCCCAGCGCCTGCGCCGCGCGGCGAATCGCGAGCATTTCTGCATGGGCAGTGGGATCGCAGGTTTCGCGGGGCGTATTATGCGCCTCGGCGATTACTTCCCCGCCCCGCGTGACGACCGCGCCCACCGGCACTTCGCCAGCCTGCGCACTGGCATGTGCCAGCGCGAGCGCGCGCTGCATGGGTTGCGGAAGTGTCCAGCCGGTCATACCAGCGTCTCGCTAGCCCGCAGGCTCCGGGGGCGCAACGTGCTTGACGATTCGGACCCTCACCGCTATGCGCGCCGCTTTCCGGGATTAATGAGGCCCTGACCCGCACAGCGCGGCCAAGGGAACTCGCCCGCCCATTCGAACGAAGAGACTGATCCATGTCGCGTATTTGCGAACTCACCGGCAAGGGCCGCCAGGTCGGCAACAATGTGAGCCACGCCAACAACAAGACCAAGCGTGTCTTCCTGCCCAACCTGCAGAACGTCACGCTGCTGAGCGAGAAGCTCGATCGCAGCTTCAAGTTCCGCGTTTCGACGCAGGGCCTGCGTTCGGTCGAACACAATGGCGGCCTCGACAACTGGCTGATGAAGACCAGCGACGAAAAGCTTTCGGCCAATGCGCTGAAGGTGAAGCGCGAGCTGAAGAAAGCCGCCGCAGCTTCGTAAACTGGGCGGCGCTGCGGCGCTGTTTCAGACCGACAGGCAAAAAGGCGCGCCGGGCTTTCCCTGCGCGCCTTTTGTCGTACCTGCTATCAGAAGGGTTCCTGATTTCCGCCCTGTCTCAAGGCATGGACGGCAGGAACAGCAGCGGATCGAGCCGCTTGTTCCGCCAGACCAGGCTCCAGTGAAGATGCGGCCCGGTGGCGCGGCCTGACGAGCCGATTCGCCCCAGCGGCTGGCCCTGCGTGACCTTTTGCCCTTCGCGCACGAAAAGCTCGGAAGAATGCAGGAACGCGCTGTTGAGGCCTTGGCCATGATCGATGATGAGAAGCTGGCCTTCCAGGCTGAAGTCCGGCTCGCTCAGCACCACGACACCATCGGCAGGGGCGACATAGGTGGTGCCCGCTCCGCCCGCGATATCGAGGCCCGAGTGATAGCTGCCCGGTTCGCCGCGATAGATGCGCTGCGAGCCGAACCTACCCGATATGCGGCCCGTGGCCGGCCAGACGAAATCCTGTCGCCAGCCTTCGGCGCCGGTTTCTTCCTGCCGCGCATTCCAGATTGCCTCGAGTTCGGGGCGGCGGCGCTGCATGAAACTTTCCGATGCCCCGCCGGCCCGGCGCGCGACGTTGACGCGTTCGATGTTCCAGTCACGCGGCTTGATCGCCAGATTCTCGGCGACGACCTGCCCGTCCGCGCGCGTGGCGCTCAAGCGGATGGCTGCACCTTCATCCCGGTCGAAGGCGGCGAAGAAATAGCCCTCCTCGTCCAGGCTGAGCTCGGTATCGCCCAGAGTTGCCGAGACGACATCGCTAGGCGCCCGGCCGCGTAGCCAGCCGCCCTGTTCAAGCTCGCCCTGATAGGTGAATGCCATGCGCTGCGGTGTTGGCGCAGCGACGGCAGGTTTGGCGGGCACGGGTGCAGGAGCGGGGGCAGGCGTGGGCGCTGGCACGCGGACAGGCTCGGCCCCGCCGGAGGTCATGATATCGGCTTGCGGCGTGGAGACCGCGCATCCGGCTGTCGAAAGAAGGAGAAGCGGCGCGACCCGGTGCAATCTCACGGCTTAAGCCGCTCCGTCGCCAGCTGGGGCGTTGCATAGGCTTCCTGATGGTCGACCGACCAGTAGCGCAGCTCTTCGAGCGGGATCGGCACCCCGCTGGCCGCGCAGAATACGTGGTTGCCGGTACGCAGCACGCGAAAACCGTTGGGACCATATTGCAATTTCGCCTCGCCGGACGAGGAATTCTTGTTCATCAGCATGGCATCATCCTAGCAGGCTGCGTCTAGCCGAACAAATCATCCTGCTTGGGCGGCGTTCCCTTACGCGCCGGTTTGCGCCGCGCTGGCGCTGGAGCGGGGCGGGAAGGAGGCGCAGAACCCGAGCCGTCGGCAGGCTCGCCGGTGGACACCGCCAGGTCGCCGTCCCGGAATTTGAGCGTGAGCGCCGGATATGTGGCCGCATCCGCTTTGTCGGTGAGCGTGCGGCCATCGGGCCCGGTCACGCGGACATAGCCGCGTGCCAGCGGCCGGTCCGGGTGCAGCTGCTGGGCAAGACGCCACAGCGCGTCCAGCCGTTCGCGACCTTCGCCGATCGGCCTCGTGATCAGGGTCGGCGACAGCCGCGCCGCATCGAGCCGTCCGCGCGCCTCGCGCAGCCGCCCCTGCAGCACGCCCGGCGACAGGCGGAGATTGCCCAGCCGTTCGCGCCCCTGCGCGGTGCGGTCCTGCAGGCCGCGCTTCAGACGCTCTGCCAGATCGTCGAGCTTCTGCGCCTGGGGTTGAAGCAGGGCCTCGGGCGAAGGCAGGCGCTCGGTCCGGGCGGCCAGCCGTTCGCGGCCCAATTGCACCGGGCGGATGATGGCGCGGCGGCTGCGCGCGCCGAAATCGGCCAGTCCCGCCGCCAGTTCGGCTCGCACCGGGACGGCCATCTCTGCCGCCGCCGTGGGCGTGGGGGCTCTGCGGTCGGCAGCGTAATCGGCCAGCGTGGTGTCGGTTTCATGCCCGACGGCGCAGATCGTCGGGATCGCGCATTCGGCGACCGCGCGGACAACCTCTTCCTCGTTGAAGCTCCACAGATCCTCGATCGAGCCGCCGCCGCGCGCCACGATGACCAGATCGGGCCGGTCGGGATGGCCTTCGGGCATGGCGGAGAAGCCGCGCACCGCGCCCGCCACCTGCGCGGCGGCGCCCTGGCCCTGCACCAGAACCGGCCACACCACCACCCGGCTCGGGAAACGGTCGGCCAACCGGTGAAGGATGTCGCGAATCACAGCCCCGGTGGGCGATGTGACCACGCCGATCGTGCGCGGAAGGAAGGGCAGCGGGCGCTTACGCTGTTCATCGAACAGCCCTTCGGCAGCCAGGCGCGCGCGGGTCTTTTCCAGCAGCGCCAGCAGCGCTCCTTCGCCCGCCAGTTCCATCCGTTCGATCACGATCTGGTATTTGCTGCGCCCCGGATAGGTCGTCAGCTTGCCCGACGCGACGACTTCCAGCCCGTCTTCGGGATTGAACGGCAGGCGCAGGGTATTCCCGCGCCACATCACCGCATCGATGATGGCCTTCTCGTCCTTGAGCGCGGCATAGAGATGGCCCGAGGCGGCGCGCTTCACGCCGGACAATTCACCCCGCAGCCGGACGAAGCCGAAGCGATCTTCGACTGTCCGCTTCAGGATGCTGGAGATTTCGCTTACCGACAGCGGCTCGGCGTTGTCGCCGGGGCGACGCTTCGCTACCAAGCCTTCCTCTTCGGAATTTATCGGGAAATCGGCGGCCATGAATATCCTTTTGCTCGGCAGCGGCGGGCGTGAACATGCTCTGGCATGGAAGCTGGCGCAATCGCCCCAATGCGACAAGCTGTGGGCGAGCCCCGGCAACCCCGGCATGGAAGAATGCGCCATCTGCGTCGCGCTCGATAGCAGCGACCATGCCGCCGTGGTCAAGTTCTGCGAGGAAAATTCGATCGGGCTGGTGGTGATCGGGCCCGAAGGACCGCTGGTCGAAGGCCTCGCCGATGCTCTGGCCGAAGCCGGCGTGCTCAGCTTCGGCCCGTCCAGGGCGGCGGCGCAGCTGGAAGGCAGCAAGGGCTTCACCAAGGATCTGTGCGAACGCGCCAAGATCCCCACCGCCCGGTTCGAGCGCTGCACCTCGCTGGAAGCCGCCTGGGGCGCGCTCAAGAAATTCGATGCGCCGTTCGTGCTCAAGGCCGACGGCCTCGCCGCGGGCAAGGGCGTGGTGATCGCGGAAACACGCGAAGAAGCGCAGCATGCGCTGTCGGAAATGTTCGACGGGCGATTCGGCAGCGCCGGCTCCGAAGTGGTGATCGAGGAATTCCTGACCGGCGAGGAAGCGAGCTTCTTCGCGCTGACCGACGGGGAAACCATCGTGCCGCTCGCCAGCGCGCAGGATCACAAGCGAGTGGGCGATGGGGACGAAGGGCCCAACACCGGCGGCATGGGCGCCTATTCCCCCGCCCCGGTGTTGACCGACACGCTGCGCGAGCAGGCGATGCGTGAGATCATCGAGCCGACGGTCCGCACCATGCGCGAGGAAGGCATGCCCTATTCAGGCGTGCTTTATGCCGGGCTGATGCTGACGAAGAACGGCCCGCAGCTGATCGAATACAATGTCCGTTTCGGCGATCCCGAATGTCAGGTGCTGATGATGCGGCTCGAGAGCGATCTCGTCGAACTGATGCTGGCCTGTGCCGAACGCCGGCTGAGCGAGATCGAGGCGCCGCGCATGAGCGAGGATTTCGCGCTGACCGTGGTGATGGCGGCGGAAGGCTATCCCGGCACGCCGAAGAAGGGCGGCGCGATCGATCTCGGCAGCGCCGAGGACAACGGGGCCAAGATCTTCCACGCCGGGACAAAGCACCAGGACGGCCGGCTCGTCGCCAATGGCGGGCGCGTGCTGAATGTGACCGCGAAAGGCGCCACCGCGACCCAGGCGCAGGCCGCGGCCTATGAGGCGGTCGATGCGGTGGAGTTTCCCGACGGCTTCTGCCGCCGCGACATCGGCCAGCGCGAGGTACGCCGCGAGCGACACGGATAACGCCTTCGCGGCATAAGGCTGCGGCTCGAAGCAGTCCTGTAATGGATCAGCGGATCATGGCGAGCGGAGGGAGGCTCTCCGCTCCGCTCGTCCTGCGTCAGCGTCAAGTGCCTATATCTCGCCTTCTTTCTGACACATTTGGTCCACTTGCGGTTCGCCTTCCGCCGATTTGCGGCGATGTCGGGAGCACAGGGGACACATGATCGAAGGAAATACCCATGAGATACCTCCCTACCATGCTCGCCGGCTCGGCCCTGATTTTCGCCAGCGGTGCGATCGCCCAGACCGTGGACGAACAGATGGATGGTGCGGATGCGGTCACGCCCCAGGACGAGGCCGCCGATCCCACAATGGCGGACCCGGGATCAAGCGATCCTGCGGCTGAGAAGGCCTTCACCGATGCCGAGGTCAGCAGCTTTGCCGGAGCCATGATGGAGCTGCAGGCGCTGACCGGCGATGCCGCGACCAAGCAGCAGCAGGCGAGCGAGATCATCGCGCAATCGGGCATCGATACCGAAACCTTCAACGCGATCGGCTCGGCGATGCAGACCGATGAGGAACTGGCCCGGCGCGTCCGGCTAGCGGCGGCGGAATTGCAGCCTCAGCCAGCCGAATAGCGCTGTCGTGCATGCGGGCCCTTGCCGAGACGGCCGGGGCCCGCATGCAGATCGATCCGGTTCTCCGACCGGGCGAACCGGTCAGCCCAGCTTTTGCGCCACGAGAGCCTTCAGGTCCTTCTCGCTGCGCGCGCCGATGTGGCTGATGATCTCGCCGGCGCAGATGGCGCCCATCCGCAGACAGGTTTCCAGATCTTCACCGCGGGTGTGCCCGGTGAGGAAGCCGGCAGCGAAAAGATCGCCCGCACCGGTCGTGTCCACCACCTGCTCAATCGGCTCGGCGGCCACTTCGGCGCGCTCTCCATTAGCAAGGGCGACCGCTCCCTGTGCACCGCGCGTGGCGATCAGAGTAGGCACCTTGTCCTTCAGCGCGGCCAGCCCGGCTTCGAATTCGGCTTCTCCCGTCAGCGTGGCGAGTTCGCCCTCGTTCACGAAGAGAAGGTCGATCTTGCCTTCATCGATCAGCGCGCGGAAATCATCGCCGTGGCGGTCGATCACGAAGCTTTCCGAAGCCGTGAAGGCGACCTTGCGCCCCGCATTGCGCGCGACATCGATGGCGCGGCGCATGGCGCTGCGCGGTTCTTCCGGATCCCACAGGTAGCCTTCGAGATACAGCACGCCTGCACTGGCGATAAGCTCTTCATCGAGCGCGGCCGGCGGAAGATATTGCGAGGCGCCGAGAAAGGTATTCATCGTCCGTTCCCCATCGGGAGTGACGAAGATGAGGCAGCGCGCGGTCGGCGGTTCGGCATCGCGGGGCGTGGTATCGAAATCGATGCCGACGGCCCGGATATCGTGAGCGAAGATATCGCCCAGCTGATCCTTTGCGACCTGGCCGACGAAAGCGCATTGCGCGCCCAGCGCGGCCATGCCGGCCAGAGTGTTGGCAGCCGATCCGCCCGAGATTTCCGTGGCGCGGCCCATGGCGCTGTAAAGCTCCTGCGCACGTTCGGTATCGACCAGGGTCATGCCACCCTTGGCCAGGCCCAGCTCCTCGATCAGTTCGTCCTGGCAGGGGGCCATCACATCCACGATGGCATTGCCAATCGCGACGACATCGTAACGGGGGTCGGTCATATTTTCTCCGCGCGGGATTTAAGAATTGGTCGGGCGCGGTTAGCGGTTCGTCGTGCAGACGCCAAGGGCGCCGTTGACATTACCCGGCGCGGCGGCGATTCACCCACGCCATATGATATCGCTGCCACGCGCCCTTGCCTTATCCTTCAGCCAGTTGCGCGATCCGGCGATCCTGAAGGTTCTCGGCAAGAGCCTGCTGGTGACCATCGCCATTTTCCTGCTGCTGGGCTGGCTGCTGAGCTTCGGCTTCGAAGCGCTGCTGGAACGGGCAGGGCTGGCCGATGGCAGCGGAGCAGGCACTCTGCTGGCCCTGCTGGCCACGCTGATAGGCGCATGGCTGCTATTCCGCTTCGTCGCCTTGTTCGTGCTGCAATTCTTCGCCGAGGATGTTGTCCGGGCGGTGGAGGCGAAACATTATCCGGCCCAGGCCAGCGCCGCCAAATCGCTTCCGCTCACGCAGGAACTGCGCAACGGCCTGCGATCGACCTTTCGGGCACTACTGGTCAATCTCGTTGCCCTGCCTTTTGCCATTGCGCTTCTCGTCACCGGCGTGGGAACGGCGCTGCTGTTCTGGGCCGTGAATGCATTCCTGCTCGGACGGGAACTGCGCGACATGGTCTGGTTGCGCCATCGTCAATCGGAGCAGGATATCGCTCCGCTTGGCCAGGGGGGACGTTTCCTTCTCGGCGGGGCGGTTGCAGGAATGCTGCTGGTGCCCGGCATCAACCTGCTTGCCCCGGTCATCGGCGCGGCGAGCGCCACCCACCTTGTCCATCGCGGGAGAGCCGCCGTTGCGTAATATGATCGCCCTGCTTGCCATGGCGGCAAGCCTGTCCGCCTGCGTGAGCACGCCAAAAACCATTCCCGGCGCACAGCGGCCGGTCACTTCGACGCGGCCGCCGCCGCAACAACCTGTGCGCCCGGCCCCATCGACCGGGGCGTTCATCGCGCCGACGGTGATGAACGCCCCGGGTCTGGAAGGGGTGATCGGCCGTGATGCCACCGCGCTGGCCAATCTGTTCGGAGCGCCGCGGCTGGAAGTGGAAGAGGGCGATGCTCTCAAGCTGCAATTCAGCGGCAGCGCCTGCGTGCTCGATATCTATCTCTATCCGCTCCAGCCCGGCGGCCAGCCGAGCGCCACCCATGTCGAGGCACGCCGGGCTAGCGATAGTGCAGATGTCGACCGCGGAGCTTGTGTCAGAGCATTGCGGCGATAACGCGCCTTTAACCGCTATGACCTAGTCATTCCGCTATTCTTGGATCTTGGCGGAATTACTTATGAATCCTTCTTTCGATGTTTTGACGCGGCGGATCGCCGAAGATGGCCGCGTCAGCGCGGACGAACTGCTGGAGCTGCGCCGCAGCGCTTGGCCGGATGGCGTGATTTCGAAGGACGAGGCCGAAGCGATCTTCGCTCTCAATCGGCAGCTTACCGAACGCGGTCCAGATTGGACCGATTTCTTCGTGGAGGCGATCGGCGAATTCGTCGTCAATCAGATTGCCCCCAAGGGCTATGTCGATGATGCCAATGCCGCCTGGCTGATGGCGCAGGTCGATGCCGACGGCGAGCTGGGCTCCATGGCCGAACTGGAGACGCTGGTCCGGATTTTCGAAATTGCCAAGAACGTCCCGCAAGCGCTCAAGGACTATGCCATCCGGCAGATGGAGACAGCAGTCGTCGAAGGCACCGGCCCGACCCGCCGGGGTGGCGATCTGGAGGCAGGGAACGTCAATGCCACGGAGGCCCGGCTGCTGCGCCGTGCGATCTTCGCCCCCGCCAGCGACCGTCCCGCAGGCGTCAGCCAGTCTGAGGCCGAAATGCTGTTCCGTATCAAGAATGTAACGCTGACCGCAGACAATGCGCCGGAATGGAAGCAACTGTTCGTTCAGGGCGTGGCGAGCTACGTCGAGGGGTTTGCCACCGAGGCAGCGCAACTCGACCGTGAAAAGGCCATCGAACTGGAGCGGTTCATGAATGACACCTCATCGAGCGTGGGCGGTTTCCTGATGCGCATGTTCGGCACGCTACCGGATAACGAAGGCCTTCGGCAGGCCCGCGATGGTAGTATCGGCGTGTTTGCGGATCGCGAGGCCGATGCCGCGACAGGTAAGGTCATCACCAAGGCGGAACAGGCGTGGCTCGACCGGAAGATCGATCAGGATGGCAAGGTTGACGAGTACGAACAGGCACTGCTCGATTTCCTTGCGGAAGGCTGATCAGGCAAGCATTCGCGCGCCTGTCGGACCGCTGATCGACGATGATAGACCGCCCTCAGTTAGCGTGCGCTCAGACCATGAAGCTTTCGCCGCAGCCGCACGCGCCCTTGGCGTTCGGGTTCTCGAAAACGAAGCCGGCTGAGAAATCGTCCTCAACCCAGTCCATCGTGCTTCCCACCAGATAGAGCACGCTGGCCCCGTCGATGTAGAAAATACCCCCGGGCGTCTCGATCTTCTCGTCGAACTTGGCTTCCTCGGTCACATAATCGACGGAGTAGGCCAGGCCAGAGCAGCCGCGACGCGGCGTGGACAGCTTGACGCCGACCGCATCATCGGGCGCCTTTGCCATCAGTTCGGCGATGCGCGCTTCCGCACGTTCGGTGAGGATGACAGCAGCCTTCGGGGCAGGGCGGGTTGCAGTATCCACCATCACAGCATCCCCAGTTCGAGACGCGCTTCGTCCGACATCTTTTCCGGTGACCATGGCGGATCCCAGACCAGATTGACCTCGGCATCACGTACGCCGGGCACGCTGGCCGCGCGCAATTCGACTTCGCCCGGCATCGATTCCGCCACCGGGCAATTGGGCGTCGTCAGCGTCATTATCACCGTGACGTCGCATTCATCGTCGACCTCAACGCCGTAAATAAGGCCGAGATCGTAGATATTTACAGGGATTTCCGGATCGTAAATCTCCTTCAATGCCGAGATGACGTCCTGCTGGAGCTTGCCGCCGGTGCCCGTCGCGCTATCCGGCTCGGGCTTCTTCTGGAGAAAGCCTTCGAGATAATCTCGCTTGCGGCCCAGCTTCTCGACTGCCGTTTCCTCCGGATCCACCGCATCGGACACGCGCGCGCGGGGAGGTTTCCCAACGACGGTGTCGGCAGGCGACGGAGCGGCGATAAAATCCTGTTCGTCGTTTTTTGTAGATGCGGTGGGCTTGTTCATCCGAAGATCCTCCGGGTCCTTTCAATTCCGCGCAGCAGCGCGTCGATATCGCTTTCGTCGCTATAGAGGCCGAAGCTAGCGCGGGCTGTGGCGGGAACGCCGAGATGCTCCATCAAGGGCTGCGCACAATGATGGCCCGCACGGATCGCGACATTTTCTTCGTCCAATATGGTGCCCAAATCGTGCGGATGAACCCCATCGAGCGCGAAAGATACGATTCCGGCGCTTTCATCAGGGCCGAACAGGGTCACCGCATTGAGCTTGCGCAACTCGTCCCGCAACTGGCGGGCAAGGCCGGCCTCATGCTCGAACAAGCGATCGGGGCCAAGCGCGTCGACGTAATCGATCGCCGCATGGAGCGCGATTGCCTCCGTGATTATTGGCGTGCCGGCCTCGAAGCGCTGCGGCGGGGGAGCGTAGGTCGTGCCGTCGAAAGCAACCTTGTCGATCATCGCGCCGCCGCCCTGATAGGGAGGCATTGTTTCAAGGAGTTCTTCGCGCGCCCAGAGCACGCCGATACCGGTCGGCCCGTAAAGCTTGTGCCCCGAAAATGCGTAGAAATCGCAGTCCAGCGCCGCCATGTCGAGCGCCATGCGCGGCGCGGCCTGGCAGCCGTCGAGCAGGATCTTCGCGCCGACCGAGTGCGCCAGATCGGCCGCTTGGCGGGCCTCCAGAACCGAACCCAGAACATTGGAGACGTGCGCCAGAGCCACCATTTTGGTGCGCGGCGTCAGCATGGCTTCCAGCGCGCCAAGATCGATCCGGCCATCTGCCGTCAGCGGGCAAACCTCGATTTCGGCTCCGCTTCTTTCCGCAAGCATTTGCCAGGGAACGATATTCGAATGATGTTCCAGCTGGGACAGGACGATGCGGTCACCTTCGCCGATCCGCGTCATCCCCCAGGTGGCGGCAACCAGATTGATCGCTTCGGTCGCGCCGCGGACGAACACGATTTCTTCTTCCGTCTGGGCGCCGATGAACTGCGCAACCCGCCTGCGCGCCGCCTCGTAGCCCAGCGTCATCTGGGCAGAGCGCCCGTAAACGCCGCGGTGAACCGTCGCGTAATCGCGGCCCAGCGCATTGGCCATGGCGTCAACGACAGCTTGCGGCTTCTGCGCCGAAGCGCCGGTGTCCAGATAATGCCAGACCTCGCCGGAATCGGTCACGAGGCCGGGAAAGTCTGCCTTGCGGGTCAGAGTGGCTGTTTCGCTCATAAATGCTTGTCCAGCTTGTCGAGCGCCGTGCCAAGCAGCTTCTCATGCGCTTCTTCATCATCGAGGCCGACCAGCGCGTCGCCGATGAAGGCCTGCACCAGCAGCCGGCGCGCCAGATCCGGCGAAACGCCGCGCGCTGCCATATAGAACCGGGCGGTCTCATCGAGCTGGCCGACAGTGGCGCCGTGGGCGCATTTCACATCGTCGGCGAAAATTTCCAGCTGGGGCACCGCATTTACGCTGGCGCCCTTTTCGAGCAGCAACCCCTTGAAATCCTGCGCGGCATCGGTCTTCTGTGCATGCCGGGCAACATCGATCGCGCCGAGGAAGTTGCCCGTGCCCCCGCCCCAGTGAACGCTTCGCACGGTCTGGTTCGACGTCGCCTCCGGCTCGGCATGGGTCACCCGGGTCATGAATTCACGAACCGTGTTGCGGCCGCCAACCGTGATACCGCCCATTTCGAAATGTGCGCCTCGGCCCATGGTCACCTCGACTTCGACGCGCGAGAATTCGCCCGAAGCAATGACGCCAAACAGTTCGAACCGCGCGTCCTCAGCGATATTGACCCGCAGCTGCACGACTTCAGTTTCGCCGGCATTCTCGTCGCTTATGAGCAGAAGCTCTCGCGCATTATCGCCTGATGCCACATCGATCTGGCGCCATTTGCCAAGATCGCCAGCGCGCAGCTTGTCGACTGCCGAATAGCGCCAGGCTTCGTGCTTGCGGGTTGGAAGGTCGAGCGTCCCGCTCACTTTGCCGCTCTCACTGTCGCGATGCGGCGCACGCCGAGCTGGTGAGCATCTTCGATGCACGGCTGGACCTCGTCCATGATGTCCTGCATCTGTTTCCTGCGATCGGCTTCGGGTGCGTCGGCCCCCGCAATTGCATCGAGTTCTGCAACGCGCGGCGTATAACAGCCAACCATCGCACCGCAGCGCAAGAGGTCGACCGCCTGGTCGCCCGAGCTTTGCTCCACCCGGCAGGTCAGCTTGCCGTCATCTTTCTTGTAAACGCCGCCCTTCCATTTATCGAGCGTCCGGTTGATCTCGACCACCTGCTCGGCGATCGCGTCCTCGCTCGGCACGGTGGCGGCAGGTGCGGCAGCTTGGGCCAGGACCAATGTCAGTGCGGCGAGCATCATGCAGCCTCCATCACGGCGTCGTAACCTTCGTTTTCCAGCTGCTCGGCGAGCTCGGCCCCGCCAGTCTTCACGATCCGGCCCTGAGCCAGGATCGAAACCCTGTCGGGCTTCACCACTTCCAGCAGGCGCTGATAATGCGTGATCAGCAGCGCAGCCTTGTCGGGCGAGCGCATGATGGCGTTGATGCCTTCGCCCACCACGCGCAATGCGTCGATATCGAGGCCGCTGTCCGTCTCGTCCAGAACTGCGAAACTCGGGTCGAGAATGCCCATCTGGACCATCTCGGCTCGCTTCTTCTCGCCGCCCGAAAAGCCGACGTTCACATTGCGCTTGAGCATGTCCATGTCGAGCTTGAGCAAGCCAGCCTTTTCCTTGGCGAGCTTGAGGAATTCACCGCCGGTCAGCGGCTCTTCGCCGCGCTGCTTGCGCTGCGAATTCAAGGCCTCGCGCAGAAATTGCACGTTGGAGACGCCGGGGATTTCGACCGGATACTGGAAGCCGAGAAAAAGGCCGGCAGCGGCGCGTTCATGCGGCTCCATGTCTAGCAAATCCTTGCCATCGAAACTTACCGAGCCACCAGTCACTTCATAGCCGGGCCGCCCGCCCAGCACATAGGCGAGCGTCGACTTGCCTGCGCCGTTCGGCCCCATGATCGCGTGGACTTCGCCCTTGGCGACTTCGAGGGTCAGCCCGTTCAAGATCTGCTTGCCGTCGATTTCGGCGGAAAGGTTTTCAATTTTCAGCATTGTCGTTCCTGGAATAGCGGGGCCGCGGCGCACTGTTGCGCTCATGCTCGCGGCGGGCCTGCTGCTTGTCGGCGATACGGCTGCGCATGCCGAGGGTGATACGTTCGAGGACGGCGTCCATATTCTCGAGAATGTCCTTGGCAGCGATGCGCATGACGCGGATGCCGACAGTCTCGAGGCTCTTGTCGCGACGCTTTGCCAGCGCATCGTCCTGGCCGGGCTCGTCGATCATGATCGCCATGCCGAGGTTGTGGCAGTTGAAGTCGACGATCGCGCTGCCAACCACGGCATGCCGCTTGAAGGCGTAACGCCCCATATTGGCAGTGGCGAATTTTTCGGCGAGCGCCTTGTGCGCCTCAGTCGAATACCGCCGCAATTCGCGCGCCTGTTCGTGGAGCGCATCGAGCCGTTTTTCGGAAATTTCCCACCCGCGGCCCTTCTTCTTGATGGTGGGCGCGGTGTCAGAAGTTTCGCTAGGATCGCGAAGCTGGAGGGTCTTGCGGTCAGTCATTGTGAAGCCTTGGAAGCACGATCAGCACGGATTTTGCCTAGTAAAGACATGAAATTTGGCTTCGCCTGCTCCGCCATTTGCATCTTGATCTTGTCCGCAGTTTCGGGAGGGAGCTCCCGATCGAGGGCGGCAACAAGCTCAGCGTCAAGCTCGGAGCAGTTGCCTTTAGCAGTCGCATAAATGACATCATCGTCTTGGGTTTCCCGCGAGAGACGCACGGCGTATCTCGTCATGCAACGATCCTGCGCCTGTGCAAGCGCCATGCGCTTGGTTGAGATTGCTGCGCCACCACAGGCCCCGCAAGAAAAACGGAGAAGTAGCTGATAGCCAAAACAGGTCTAATCATCCCACACTTCCCTCGAGCGAGATCGCCAGCAATTTCTGCGCTTCTACGGCAAACTCCATCGGCAATTCTTTTAGCACATCCTTGGCAAATCCGTTGACGATCAGCGCGATGGCCTCCTCGTCGTCCAGACCGCGCTGCATGGCGTAGAAGAGCTGGTCGTCGCTGATTTTGCTGGTTGTGGCCTCGTGCTCGATCTGAGCGCCGGGGTTTTTCACCTCGATATAGGGCACGGTGTGCGCGCCGCATTCGTCACCGATCAGCAGACTGTCGCATTCGGTGCGGTTGCGCACTCCGTCGGCATTGGCCGCCACGCGAACGAGACCGCGATAGGTGTTGTTGGATTTGCCCGCCGATATACCCTTCGAGATGATCGTCGAGCGGCTGCCCTTGCCGTTGTGAATCATCTTGGTGCCGGTATCGGCCTGCTGGAAATTGTTGGTGACTGCGACCGAGTAGAATTCGCCCACGCTGTCTTCGCCATTGAGCACGCACGAAGGGTACTTCCACGTCACCGCGCTACCGGTTTCGACCTGCGTCCAGCTGACCTTGCTGCGCGCACCCTGGCACAGGGCGCGTTTGGTGACGAAATTGTAGATTCCGCCCTTGCCGTTCTCGTCCCCCGGATACCAGTTCTGGACGGTGGAATACTTGATTTCGGCGTTTTCCATCGCGACCAGTTCGACCACGGCTGCGTGGAGCTGGTTTTCATCGCGCATCGGCGCGGTGCAGCCTTCGAGATAGCTGACATAGCTGCCTTTTTCGGCAACGATCAGCGTGCGTTCGAACTGGCCCGTGTTTTCCGCATTGATGCGGAAATAGGTGCTAAGTTCCATCGGGCAGCGCACGCCTTCAGGAATGTAAACGAAGGTGCCGTCCGAAAAGACAGCGCAGTTCAGCGTGGCGAAAAAGTTGTCCTTTTGCGGCACGACCTTGCCGAGCCATTTCTTCACCAGTTCGGGATATTCTCGGATCGCCTCGCTGATGGACAGGAAGATGACGCCCGCGCGCTTCAGCTCCTCGCGGAAGCTGGTGGCCACGCTGACGCTGTCGAATACGGCGTCGACGGCCACTTTTCGTGCGCCTTTGACGCCCGCCAGCACCTCCTGCTCCCCGAGCGGAATGCCAAGCTTGTCGTAAACGCGCTTGATCTCGGGATCGAGTTCATCGAGCGATTCCAGCTCCGCCTTCTTCTTCGGCGCAGCATAATAATAGGCGTTCTGGTAGTCGATTTCCGGATAGCCGAGCTTAGCCCAATCCGGCTCTTCCATATCCTGCCACAGGCGAAACGCCTTCAGACGCCAATCGAGCATCCATTGGGGCTCGTTCTTCTTCGCCGATATGAAGCGTACCGTGTCTTCGGTCAGCCCCTTCTCCGCAAATTCGGTTTCGATGTCCGACGACCAGCCATGCTCATATTCGGCAGCCTTGGCGGCAGCTTCCCTGGCTTCACGATCCTGGATATCCACTTGCTCGTTCACGCGAGTTCCTTTTCCTGCGAAAGTTGCACCAGCGAGATATTCGCCAGTGCGCCCCGCAGCGCTTTGTTCACCATTGGCCAATGCGGCCTGACCCGGCAGTCATGTTCGACAGTGCAATCACCGCCGTCGACGCATGCAGTCAGCGCGATCGGTCCTTCGACTGCTTCGACGATATCGGCCAGCGTTATCGCTGCCGCTGGCCGGGCCAGCTGTAAACCACCACCGGCACCGCGAACGGACCGGAGCAATCCTGCCGCTGTCAGCTTGCTGACAAGCTTCTGCACCGTCGGTACGGGAAGGCCGGTTTCCGCCGCCAGATCCGACGCACTGACCCGCGCCCCACCGCAATGGCGGGCAGCCTGGCTCATCGTGACGACAGCGTAATCTGCAAGGTTAGAAAGGCGCATGGTTTAATCGGACAATATCGTTCTGATTAGTCAGCTATGAGCGGAACAGGCGATTTTCAACGGAAAACCGCCAGTTGCGAGTCGTTAGCATCTCTGCGGCTTAAGATTTTTTCCGGCGGACCTGCTCATGTCCTCCGAAAAGGTCCACCGATCCATACCCTGGTTCAGCCAAGGTTTCGGTTATTATCGATGCCGCCCTGGGCTGCAGGCGCTTCGGGGTTCGGCCTGTAAAATGGCGAATCTCCTTGATCATATGCGCTTGATCGTAAAACGCATCGAACACCTCCTGTTCCAAGGCAGCCGAAAGGTCGGGCATGGAAAGCAGGGTTGCCGATCGGATGGCGCGATAACGCCTGATAAGGCGCACGGGCGGTTGGCCGAAAAACCGTGCCACCAGGCGCTGCATCTGCCTTTCAGAATAACAAAGCCGCTCCCGCAAGATTGCGATGTCCGGTTTGAAGGAAGAGGAGATCCACTCCAGCGTCGTGTCGATTACCTGGCTGTGGCGCATCGGCAGGGGGGAAATTCCAGAGCGTACGACCTCGACAAGAACCTCCAGAGCCTCGCGCTCGGTCACTTCTTCGCGCGCAAAGCGCTCGGGCAGCTCTTCAGCACGACAAACCAGCGGTAATGGGAGCCCCCTCTCGACCGGAAGGTAACAGTCCTGATTTTCGTCGACAGCCAACCGGGTGAGCGACGCCCAACCCCGAAAGTTGAGCGAGGCGCCTACGATTATCGTGCCGGGTGAAAGTTCGAACTGATGCGCCCGGGTAAGCGGGCATGGTGTCCGCCACCCTCTCGGCGCCAACACGCAGAATGTAGAAAGAATTGAGATAAGGGGCGAGATCGGGGGCAGCCTCCAACCATTCAAAGGCATATGCCTGGCCAATCTCCCCCGATTTGGTCATCTCAGGATCACGAACCGCGCTTTTCATCGGCGATCCAGCGATCCACGTTTTCTTCCATGATCGACAAGGGCACGGGTCCATTGGTGAGGATCACGTCGTGAAATGCGCGAATGTCGAATTCCTCGCCCAGCTCCTGTCGGGCTCGGTCGCGTAGTTCCATGATCTTGAGCTTGCCGATCATGTAGGCTGTGGCCTGGCCGGGATAGACAAGATAGCGCTCGATCGCCTTACGAATGTCACCATCGGGGTTCGGCGTGTTTTCCGTGAGATAGCTGATAGCTTCTTCCCGGCTCCAGCGCTTGTGATGCATGCCTGTATCCACCACCAAGCGACAGGCGCGCCACAACTCCATCCCGAGGCGCCCGAAATCGGAATACGGGTCGGTGTAGAAACCCATATCTTTGCCAAGCTCTTCGGAATAGAGGCCCCAGCCCTCGCTATAAGCGGTTACCCCGCCAAAACGCCTGAAGGGCGGGACCTCGCCCAGCTGGGTCTGGATGGAGAGCTGGAGATGATGGCCCGGAAGCCCCTCATGATAAGCGAGAGCCTCGAGCTCGTTTTTGCTCATGTCCTTGAGATTATACAGATTGACGTAATAGGTGCCCGGGCGTGACCCATCGGGCGCAGGCCGCTGGTAAAAAGCCTTGCCTGCGCTCTGTTCGCGAAATGCCTCGACCGGCTTTATGACCAGCGGATCGGAAGGCAGCGTGGCAAAAAAATCAGGTAATTTCGCTTCCATCGCTTCCAGCTTGTCCTCCGCGTCGGCGAGATAGGCTTCGCGTGTTTCGTAGAAGAAGCGATCGTTGGTGCGGGTATAGTCGAAGAACTCCTGCAGCGACCCCTCGAAGCCGACCTCGGCCATGATGTCGCGCATCTCGCCATGAATGCGCGCAACTTCACGCAAACCGATCTGGTGAATTTCATCGGCTGTCAGATCGGTGGTAGTGTAATTGCGAAGCAGTGCAGCGTAGTAACCGGCCCCCTGCGGAAAGCGCCAGATGCCATCTTGAGCAGGGGCGATCGCCTGCTGGCGCTTCATTTCAGCTAATAGCCGCTCGTAAGCGGGACGCGCACTATTCTCCCATGCTCGTTCGGCTGCCCCTTCGGCTACCGCATCCCCATCGATCGTGGCGGCCTTATCCCGATAATCTTCGAGAATTGCATTATCATTGCCAGCAGCGAGAAGATTTTCGATGTCCGAGATAACATAGGGATAGACCCAGTCCGGCGGCATGATCCCGTTGGCAGCCCGTTCTTTAGACTCCGCCACAAGCGTGTCTATCGCGGGCCCCAGACCTTCGATGCGGCTGACATAGGCTAGGGCATCCGTCTCGTCGGTTACACGGTGAATATTGATCAGGAATGCCGGCAACTGGCTCTGCGCGCCATTCATCTGGTCGAAGATATAGCCATAGTCGCGGAAGGGGTACAGCGCTGCACTGCGCTTCGCCATGGCATCGAAAAGACGGAAACTCAGCGCATCTTCACGCGACAGACGATCCGGATCGAAGTTCTGACGCATTTTCGCAGCGGTGGACTGCAGCAAGGCCTCGCTCCGCCGATCGGCAGCGCTCGACAGGTCACCCCACCTCGCATAATCCTCATCGCGAATACCGCGGTAGGCTTTGGAAAGCGGGGAGAGGGCCAGCGACGCCTTATCATATTCGTCGAACAGATCCGCCAGTGCTTCGCTATCGGAAGTCTGCACTACCTCGGCAGATGCGATGGGCGCGGAATTTTCCATTGTTGTGCAAGCTGGCAAGCTCAGAATCGAGACGCCGGCAAGCCAGAAGCGGGCGGAATGCATCATTTTTGTAATCCCCTCGTTTTATCGAGCGGAGTGTCAAGCATGCCAGGTCGCAACAGTAAACAGTGGACGTATCCAGGCGGATCGTCCGAAATCGCGATGAGCCAAAAAAAGGACGGCCCGTCAGGACCGCCCTTAAAAGTTGAGAGCTCTTTGCATGTGTGCTTCGAGCCCTTCGGGTCGCAAGATTCGAGGTAGCGCAATTTACGCTCTCAATATTGTAAAGACACGACATTGAGTTGCGCACCTCATGAAGTTGGCGGAATTATACTATTCCCATGTCGTGAATGCGCTCGTCTTCTCGACACCTTTAGGGCTGTCCGCCATAGGGCGGTAATGCTCTTCGATCTCATCCGTCCTTTACTTTTCGCCCTCGATCCCGAACGCGCGCATCGCCTGACGGTAAAGGCACTGAAAACCCTTCCGGTGGCGCCCGGACGCCACCCGCAAGGTCTCGCGATTGGAATCGCGGGCATAGAGTTTCCCAATCCCCTGGGCATGGCAGCCGGCTTCGACAAGGATGGCGAGGTCCCGGACCAATTGCTTGGTCTTGGATTCGGCTCCGTTGAAGTCGGCTCGATTACTCCCCGACCGCAGCGGGGCAATCCGCAGCCGCGCCTTTTTCGGCTGGTCGAGGATCGCGCCGTCATCAACCGCATGGGATTTAACAATCGCGGGTCGGAAAGCGCCGCCAAACGGCTGGCAGCACGCGCAGAACGACCGGGCGTGGTCGGGATCAATATCGGCGCCAACAAGGACAGTCCGGACAGGATCGCGGACTACGCTGAAATGGCGCGCATTATGGCACCGCTGGCGACCTATCTCGCTGTGAATATTTCCAGCCCGAACACGCCGGGCCTCCGGGCGCTCCAGGACGAAGGCGCATTGATCGGCCTACTCGATGCAGTCTTTGCCGCGAGAGGTGAAAAAGGTCCGCCAGTTTTCCTGAAAGTGGCCCCAGATCTTGCGCCAGCGGATATCGATGCGATCGCGCGCATCGCTGCCGACAAGAAACTCGGAGCTCTGATCGTTTCGAACACCACAATCAGTCGCCCGCCATTGGCCTCTTCCCATGCGGATGAGACCGGGGGGCTATCCGGTGCGCCGCTCAAGGACCTTGCACTTCAGCGCATTCGCGATTTTCGAGCCGCCACGGGCGGAAGCATGCCGCTCGTCGGAGTCGGCGGAATCGGATCGGCAGCGGATGCATGGAGCCGGATAAGGGCAGGCGCGAGCCTCGTGCAACTCTACAGCGCCATGGTCTACGAGGGGCCGGGCTTGCCGCGCCGCATCACACGCGGTCTGTCGGACCTGATGCAGCGTGACGGCTTTTCCTCGATTGCGGAGGCGGTTGGAAGCGAATAACCACGCAGCATGCTTCGGTTCTTTTCTCTACTACTCGCCACGCTCAGCCTTGCGGCCTGCGCCACTTCCACTCCCGATTACGGACCTCCGGTCCTCGCCGATGCCCAACATTATGGCTGGGTAAGCGCCGCCGATCCACGCGCGCAGGAGGCCGGCGAGGAGATGCTGGCCAAGGGGGGGAGCGCGACCGATGCCGCCATCGCAGTGATGTTGGCGCTCGGCGTGGTGGAGCCGCAAAGCTCGGGTATCGGCGGCGGCGGGCTCATGGTTCGCGGTGAAGCGGATGGAAGTGTAACCACGTTCGACGGGCGGGAAACGGCGCCATCGGGTGCTACTCCGGACTGGTTTCTCGATGGCAAAGGCCAAGTTCCGCCATTCATGGATTCGGTCCTGAGCGGTTTAAGCGTTGGCGTGCCCGGCAACATTGCGCTGGCTGCAAAGGCGCATGCAGAGCATGGCTCACTCGACTGGGCGATCCTGTTTGAACCTGCCATCCGCCTTGCGCGCGAAGGCTGGGTCATCAATCCGCGCATGAACACATCGCTGACCAGTTCCAAAACGCGGGCGGCCCACAGCCAAGAGGGCCGCGACCTTTTCTTTGACGCTGCCGGAGAACCGCTGGCAGTCGGGACACGTATTCAGAACGAAGAGCTTGCGCGCACGCTGGAAGCGATTGCCGCAAACGGGCCTGAAGCGTTTTATACCGGGCCAAACGCAGTCGCACTGGCGGCCACCGTCGGTGCGCAAACTCCCCGGCCGGGCGCCATGAGCGTACAGGATGTCGCAACCTATCGGGCCAAAGAGCGCGATGCGGTCTGCACCTCATACCGCGCTTACCGGATCTGTTCCATGGGACCACCGACATCGGGCGGCGTTGCCGTGCAGCAGATCCTAGGCCAGCTCGAGCGCTTCGATTTGGCCGCGCTCGGTCGGCACAATCCTGTCACCTGGCACCTCTTTCTGGAATCGCAGCGGCTCGCCTATGCCGATCGGGAATTATACCTCGCCGACAGCGATTACGTTAGCGTGCCGGTCGAAGGGCTTCTCGACCATGACTATCTTGCCCAGCGTAGCGCCCTGATCTCTGCCGACAGCACGCTTGGCCTCGTGCAGCCAGGAAAACCTCGCGGAGCGCCGCAAGCGCTGGCCGATGGAGATGAACCGGAAGAGCATGGGACGTCCCACATCGCGGTTGTCGACAATAATGGCACGATGGTCAGCTACACCTCTACCGTAGAGGGTGCCTTCGGGTCCGGATTGATGACAGGCGGCTATTATCTCAACAATGAGCTCACCGACTTCAGTCGGATGCCCGAGGTCGACGGACGCCTTGTGGCCAATCGCGTCGAGGGCGGCAAACGCCCGCGCAGTTCGATGTCTCCGACTGTGGTTTTCGATCCAGACGGACAGCCGTTCATGGCTGTCGGCGCGGCTGGGGGAAGCACCATTCCCGTGACCACGGCACGCGCCATTATCGGGGCGATCGATTTCAAGCTGAGTGTCCGTCAGGCACTCGCACTGCCGTTTCTGATGGCATTCGGAGACGAGGTGCTTCTCGAGGAAGGAACCTGGCTGCAGGACCATGCGGATGAATTTCGTGCTTTGGGACACGACGAGATCACGGTCCGGGCAGCCCCCATCAAGGGCGGTGCAATCCTTCGCCGGGGAGCCAGCTGGGAAAGTGCCCGTGACCCGAGGCTGGACGGCCAGCTGGACTTGCCCTGACAGGGCTCCTGATGCCTTGCCGTAGCGGCGTGGGGAGCTTAAGCCTCGGCCTGTCGTTGGTCGCACAACAAAGATAATTCTGTGAGGAGCCTGCCTGTGCTGTCGGACATCGACTCCGCTAACAATCTCGTCGAACTATTCCTGAAACGCGCTGCCGAGCGGCCCGACCGCGGCTTTCTCGGCGCGAAACGTGACGGGGAATGGCAGACCATAAGCTGGAAAGAAGCTGCGGATCAGGTATGTCTATTGGCCGAAAGCCTCCGCGAACTCGGCCTGAAGCCCGGCGACCGGGTCTGCCTCGTTTCGGAAAACCGGCCCGAATGGTGCATTGCGGATCTGGCGATCATGGCGGCAGGCTGCATCACCGTTCCCGCTTACGTGACCAATACCGAACGGGACCATGTCCATATTCTCGATAATTCGGGAGCGCGGGCCGTCATCGTATCTTCGCAGAAACTTCTCGGCCCTCTTCACGGGGCGTTGCAGGTGACAGGCATCGCCGACCATGTGATCGGGATCGAAAATCTGCACCGCCAGCAATCGGGTAGTTTCAGCTTTCACCAGTGGGACCGACTGGTTCAGGGAGATGCAGAAGCGGCGCGAAAGGCCGTCGAGGACCGCATGGCGAATGTCGGTCGCGGTGATACGGCGTGCATCATCTACACCAGCGGCACCGGCGGCGCTCCACGGGGAGTTATGCAGCATCACGGCTCGATCCTCTGCAATGTGGCGGGTGCCGCCGAAATTCTGATGGAGGATTTCGGCATCGACGATGAAGAGCGCTTCCTGTCCTTCCTGCCCGCCAGCCACGCCTATGAGCATACAGGCGGCCAGTATCTGCCGATCGGTGTAGGCGCACAGATCTTTTACTCCGAAGGCTTGGAAAAGCTGGCGAGCAATATTGAGGAGACGCGGCCTACGATCATGGTTGTGGTGCCACGCCTTTTCGAAGTGCTGCGTACCCGCATCATGAAGCAGGTCACCAAGCAGGGCGGGATGGCCGAAAAGCTGATGACCATGGCGCTCGAAGTTGGTGAGCGGCGGGCCGAGGGAAGGGCGAAGTTCGGCGATGGGGCCAAGGATTTCCTGGTCGGAAAACTGCTCAAACCAAAGATCCGCCAACGCTTCGGCGGCCGTATCAAGGCAATGGTATCGGGTGGGGCTCCGCTCAATCCGGAAGTCGGGATATTCTTCGAATCGATGGGCCTGACAATGCTGCAGGGCTACGGGCAGACCGAGGCCGGTCCTGTAGTCGCATGTAATCGCCCCAAGGCCGGTATCGCAATGCATTCGGTGGGACCGGCCATGCGGGGAGTCGAAGTGAAGATTGCCGATGATGGAGAGATTCTCTGCCGCGGCGAGCTCGTTATGCACGGCTACTGGCAGAACGATGCCGAGACCGCGCGCGCGATCAAGGACGGATGGCTTCACACCGGCGATATCGGGCATCTCGACGAGAAGGGCCGGATCGTCATTACCGATCGCAAGAAAGATATGCTCGTCAACGACAAGGGCGATAATATCGCTCCTCAAAAGCTGGAAGGCATGCTCACGCTCCAGCCAGAAATCGGGCAGGCCATGGTTGCTGGAGACAAGCGCCCCTACATTGTGGGCCTGCTCGTGCCTGATGCCGAATGGGCCCTTGAGTGGGCTGGCGAGCAAGGCAAGAAGTTCGACCTCAAAGCGTTGCAGGATGATCCGGAATTTCGAGCCGCCGTTCGCAAGGCGGTGGACCGGGTCAACAAGGACCTGTCAGTGATCGAAAAGGTGCGGCAATTTGCTTTTGCCGATGAAGCTTTCAGCATCGAGAACGAAGAGATGACGCCCTCGATGAAAATCCGCCGGCATAAAATCAAGGAGCGATACGGCGACCGACTTGCGGGCCTCTATCGCAGCTAGGCTAGGCCGGCACCTCTTCGATGTATTCAGGATAGAAGCTTGGGGCCCGGTCGGACCAGCCCGGTGCGGTAGCCGCGGCTTCGCTCAATGACTGCAACAGCATTTTTCGCCGATCGGGGCGAATGTGGGGGAGCGCTGCGGCAGCGCAGAAGGCGCTGGGCAACCACGGGCGCGCCTCGGCTCCGAGTAGACGTTCGTACAGGAAGCGAAACGCCGAAAAACAATCGAGCCGTTCCTGCGCAAGATCGAAGGCAGCTACTCGGGTGATCTTGCCGATAAAGCTCTCGATGCCGTCGAAGCCGGACTGGTGCGGAATGGCGCCGCGCAGCGTCTTGAGTTCCTGATAGGCAACATATTGGCTCCGAATTGCGGCCGTTTCCCCCGAGCTTCGGCCCCAAACGCGAAAGGCGTCATTTCGGCCAAGCCCGATATCCAGGCTACGGCGAATGTAACGCTGCTCGGCAGCAGTGAAGCCCGCAAACTCGCGCATCTCGGCGATGGTCAGCGATGCAGCATTGATAACAGCCATGATTCGACTCCTTCGTCGAATCGGAGTCTCGCCGAATATGGTTAATTTTGTGTGGGAGTCAGATCAGGCCAGCGAGCGGACTGCTGGGGTCGGCATATCTGCGGCGTCCCATCCGGCCCGACAGATACGCATCACGGCCAGCTGCTACCGCCAGCTTCATCGCGCGAGCCATGCGCAAGGGATCCTTCGCTTCGGCGATGGCGGTATTCATCAACACGCCGTCACAACCAAGTTCCATCGCCACGGCTGCATCGGACGCGGTGCCTACGCCTGCATCGACGAGTACGGGCACCTTGGCGCCTTCGACGATCAGGCGGATCGTTACCTGGTTCTGGATACCAAGGCCGGAGCCGATAGGAGCGCCCAGAGGCATTACCGCGACGGCGCCGGCATCTTCCAACTGCTTCGCGGCGATAGGGTCATCCACGCAATAGACCATGGGGTGGAAGCCTTCATTTGCGAGGACTTCGGTCGCCTTCAAGGTCTCGCGCATGTCGGGATAGAGAGTTTTCGCCTCTCCCAGAACTTCGAGCTTTACCAAATTCCAACCGCCGGCCTCCCGCGCGAGCCGCAGCGTGCGGATCGCCTCCTCGGCGTTGAAGCAGCCAGCGGTGTTCGGAAGATAGGTGACTTTCTTCGGATCGATGTAGTCGGTCAACATCGGAGCCTTCGGATCGCTCACATTGACTCGGCGAACGGCCACCGTGACGATTTCCGCGCCGCTTGCCTCGAGTGCAGCGGCGTTTTGTTCGAAATCCTTGTACTTGCCCGTGCCGACAATGAGGCGCGACTTGAAGGTATGACCAGCTACCGACCAGCTGTCATCGTCTTGCCCGCCGCCCACGAAGTGAACGATTTCAAGCGCGTCTCCGTCCTGTATCTTTTTGGCGTGGAGTTCGCTTCTCGGCGCGATCGTTCCGTTGTGTTCGACAGCAACTTTGGCTGGATCCAGTTCGAGTTCGCGAACCAGTTCAGCGATGGTGGAGGCGGATGTGCGGCGGCTTTCGCCATTTACGGTCAGGGCAATCATGGCTCCGACTTAGTCTCCGCAGCGCTCCTTGCAAGCGGCCGAATGGCAATGGCGCATATTCAGAATGTGGCCCAATGATACCAAGGCAACGCCAAGAATGGTCAGTATCGCTTCCTTGTAGCCATGCGGAACGGCCAGGGCAGCGCCCATGAAGGTCAATCCAGTCATGGCGATAACAAAGGGCATCGCCATCCGGTGGCGTAAGGCGCCCCATCCGATTGCAACGCCAGCAATCAGGGTGGCGACCAGCAATCCCCACCGATGGATTTCAGGAGAAAGCAGGAATTCTCCGCCGATACCCAGACCGGATACGAGAGCGATACTGGCAATGCAGTGCAATGCGCACAGGCCGGAAAGACCGATGCCGACACGATCCAGCCGTTGACGAATCGGATTTAAAGCGCGTTGCAACATGCAAGGCTAGATATGTGATAGTGTCTCTTCTTACAAGGTCCAGTCAGCAATTGGACGGCTTTTCGTCGCTTGACCCAGTCGCTATGTCGCTTGCTCCATTTGCACTTGCGAAACGCATCGTGCGCGGCGAACAGGCATACCATGAACACCGTCCCTCTACGAAGCAGGCCTTTGTTGCTGGCCAATTGGCTCTTCAGCGTCGCCCTGCTGGTCATCGTCATCGTCACGGTGGGCGGTATAACGCGGCTGACCGAAAGCGGGCTTTCGATCACAGAGTGGAAGCCGTTTCTCGGTGCCTTGCCGCCACTGAATCAGGCCGACTGGCAAGCCGAGTTCGAGCTGTATCAGCGTATCCCGGAATACACGCAGATCAATGGGCCGGCGGGCATGGATCTGGCTGCGTTCAAGTCGATTTACTGGTGGGAGTGGATCCATCGCCAGCTCGGGCGGCTGATCGGGCTCGCACTGGTCGTCCCCTTGGCGTTCTTCGCCATTCGCCGCATGATACCGCAGGGTTATTTCTGGCGCCTTTTTGCGCTGGCGGCGCTTGTGGCGCTGCAGGGCAGCTTTGGCTGGTGGATGGTCGCTTCCGGGCTTGAGACCCGTACAGACGTCAGCCATTTCCGCTTGGCCATCCATCTTTGTACGGCCCTGATCCTGCTTGGCGGGTTGATCTGGACGGCGCTGGACTTGCGGCGGTTGGCCATGAGCAGCGCCCGGCCCGCGAAATTGACGATGATCGCGGCCGCAACTGGTCTTATTCTCTTCCTACAGCTTTTGCTGGGCGCCTGGGTGGCGGGTTTGGATGCTGGTCTTGCATCGGATAGCTGGCCCTTGATGCAAGGTCGCTTCTTCCCGGAATTCGACCGGTCACAGGGGATCCTTTGGGCGATGTCCCATGATCCCTTCCTCATTCATTGGATGCATCGCTGGTGGGCATGGGTCGCGGTTGCTGCACTTGTCATTATGGCGCGAAAGGTGAAGCCCATTTCCCGAAAAGCATCGATTGCCATTCATGCGGTCTTCGGAACCCAGATCCTGCTTGGCATCGCGACCGTGATGAGCGGCGTCGACTTTCACCTGGCGGTGTTGCACCAATTGGTTGGGGCGTTGCTCGTAGCATCTGTGGCGTGGGGCGCCCATGCACTTGGTCGGTAGAGTGTTGGCATGGCAGCTTAGCAAGCCGGCATCCAAGCTGGACGACCGGAAGGAAAACTGCGCAACCCGCGCGATGACATCCCGCCAAAAGCGGCTGCGTATTATTATACCCCACTCGAGACCCGCAGAAATACTTGACGAATCGGTCCTCGACCGTCAATTGGCGCGCGCTTAGCGGTTCCCTCTTTGGCGCCGCGCAATCGTTTAGTGCCCCATGCAAGGCACGATAACTCGAGCAAACGGACATATCAGCCATGAAGGCTCTCACCAAACTGACCCAGTCGGCCAAGCCGGCAGAGGTCGAAAAGGACTGGCACATCATCGACGCCGAGAATCTCGTCGTCGGTCGTCTCGCCGTCATCATCGCCAATCACCTGCGCGGCAAGCACAAGCCGAGCTATACCCCGCATGTCGATTGCGGCGACCATGTCATCGTCATCAATGCCGACAAGGTGAAGTTCACCGGCAAGAAGATGGACGACAAGACCTATTACAAGCACACCGGCCACCCGGGCGGCATCAAGGAAACGACTCCTGCGAAGGTGCTCGGCGGCCGTTTCCCCGAGCGCGTCCTCGAAAAGGCCGTGCAGCGCATGATCCCGCGTGGTCCGCTGGGCCGTGCGCAGATGCGTGCACTCCACCTCTACAACGGCACCGAGCATCCGCATGACGGGCAGAAGCCCAAGACGCTCGACGTCGCTTCGATGAACCGCAAGAACAAGGCTGTTGCGTAATGGCTGACGAAACCAAGAACGACACCGTCTCGGATCTCGCAGATCTGAAGGACATTGCCGCCGACGCACCTCAGGGCGACAGCGCGGACATCGCTGCCAAGGCTGACGTTCCCCTGCGCGAGCAGGAACTGGACGGTCAGGGCCGCGCATATGCGACCGGTCGCCGCAAGGACGCAACTGCACGCGTCTGGCTTGTTCCCGGAAGTGGCAAGATCACCGTGAACGGCAAAGATCAGGAAGTGTATTTCGCACGTCCGACCCTGCGCCTCGTGATCGACCAGCCTTTCGCCATCACCGAGCGTCAGGGTCAGTACGACGTGATCGCCACCGTCAAGGGCGGCGGTCTTTCGGGTCAGGCCGGTGCGGTAAAGCATGGCATCAGCCAGGCACTCGCCAAATATGAACCGGTTCTGCGTTCGACGGTAAAGGCCGCCGGCTTCCTTACCCGCGACAGCCGCGTGGTCGAGCGTAAAAAGTACGGCCGTGCCAAGGCTCGTCGTAGCTTCCAGTTCTCGAAGCGTTAATTCACCTCGAGAGCCGGGCAACCGGACAAATAGAAAAAGGGCGGCTCCGCAGAGCCGCCCTTTTTTGTTGACCTACCTTAGGGTCATCGCTGGATGATCATCAGCCCCCAGGCCAGTCCCGTCGCAGCGAAGAAAATCGGCCAGCTCCACCAGATGTCGTATTGATAGATTTCGGCACGAAAGATCGCGAGCGGCCCGCCATCCGAGCCCTGAGTGCCCACAACAATCGAAACGACATATGAAAGTAGCGCGCCGAGCGGCACGGCTTTGAAGAATTCCATGATTTTCCCTCGAACTCTTGCTGGATTGTCGCCCAACAGAGTTGAGAAATGGCAAGTTCTTCTAGTTAATGAACCGGCGGATCGACGCGCGGGACCTGACGGACGGGAGCGACCGGATCTCCTGGTTCACGTGGCGGCATTGCATCTTCAGGCACATCGTCGATCTGCATGTCACGTGTCTCCACGTCGCTGAGATTGCGGACACATACCGTGAGCTTGTTGCCATCCCATTCGATTTCATTGAAGCTTGGCGGCGTGGAACGAGTGCGTTTGGACAAAGTACCGGCGCCGATCATGCGAACGGGACCATTGTCTGTGTCCTCCATGATATCGAAGGCGTCGTGCACATGGCCTGACAGCACCGCCTGTACAGGGCGCTTGGCCAGTTCGCGCAATGCCTTGTCGCCATGGCGGGTCAGCGCAGTTCCCTGCGTCCCTACTTCCCGTAAAGGATGATGGACGGTGACGAGAGCTCGCTTGCCTGCGGGGAGGGCATCGATGGCGGCAAGGCATTTCTCCAAGGCGGCCGATGACACCCACCCCTTCGACCAGTTGAGGCGAGGTTGCATACGGACCGCGGTTTTGAGCGGAACAATCGCCAGCGAGCCGAGGTCCAGCTCCTTCTCCACCTTCTCTTCCATACCGCGGAAGCGCTTGTAGGGGGCAAAGAAACGCTCGAACGGATTGAAATACGGCATGTCGTGATTGCCGACCTCGACCGTCACGGGGGCAGATAGCGAATTTATCCAGTGGGTCGCCGCCTCGAATTCACGATGGCGCGCGCGCATGGTGAGATCTCCGGTAATCGCCACCGCATCCGGCTTCTGTTCTTCTATCTGCTGCTTGACCCAGTCCAATGCGGTGTTGTTCTCCAACCCGAAGTGAATATCGGACAAGTGAAAGATGCGTCGGAAGTCAGAAGCCATGGTGTGTCGCTAGCAGATCGACCTCGCACCGCGCTACCGTGAACTCGGCCTTGGGGGGCAGAGTTGCAGGCTCGCCATCGAGCAGCACCTCCAGCGGAGCGCCATCGCAGGTTTCAAGCACGATCTCGTCGACAAGCCCCAACCTGGTGTGCGGACCTTCGCGAAAGCTGCGGCGCAGCAGTGCCCAGCTTTGAGCGAGCAACTCACCTGCGCCCTCAGCGTGGAAAGCGTCAAGCTGCATGCCGCGATGGCTGGGTGTGAACTCGATAAGCGGATAACCGCCGCTCTTTCCCAAGGGCGGATCGCAACATCGCACCATCGATCCTCCGGTGGTTTCCGAGAGCGCCTCACTCGTGCCGCCCGCCATCCCCGGAATGTCGAAGTCGCGCATCGCTTCACGCACGCTTGCCCACGAAGTACCCGGACCGGCAAGAAGTCCAGCCAGAGCGTCGCCCTTATCGCAGCGCGCCATCAATGGCCGGACGGCACGCGCCGCGCCGCTTGCATGCCGCTCGATAATCGTTTCGAGATCGGCATTAGGCCCGTGCAGGCGCTTGCTCAGGAGGTTCATCGTCCCGCCAGGGAGGACCATGATGGACCCACGCCAACCCTGAAGCTTGGTTATGGCAGCGTTCAGCGAGCCATCCCCCGTAAAGATAGCGAGTTGCGAGATGTCGGCGGCATCAAGTTCGGCAGCGCTTGGCAGATCCTCGTCCGGGAAACCTATCTTGCGCGCGATGAAGAAGCCTTTGGCTTGGCAATGACTTTCGAGAATCTCGATAGCCTGATCGGTGTTACTGCCTGACTTCGAATTCGTGAGCAGCCAGATAGGATTATCACTCGCCATGCTGCATTAGCGCGCCATATCAGCGGCGGTTCCCACTGTTCAGATCTTGCCAGAGAGTATTATCCAGGCAGTGGCAAAATTGATCAGACTGTAAACGCCGTACGCCCACGCCATACCGGTCCAGCCATTTCCGGCCAGCAACATCGCAGCCAGCAGGATGAAGAACTCGAACCACAGCGAAAAGCGTCCTCCGCCGGTGCGATAGAAGCTCGGCAGTGCGTCGAGCATGGGATGACCGCTCTCGAGCACAGCCTTATGGGCAGCGAAATTGCCTATGCCGAGAAGAAACACGATCAAGATGACCATTCATACAAAATAGGCACTGTGTTGACAGTTTGCCAATCCACTTGCTCGCCATCACCGGCCAGCCATCGCTTTCACCTTGGGCAAATAGGTACGGCCGATGCGCAGGGCTTCGCCATCTTCCATCTCCGCAGACCAGACGCCGAGACCATCATGGCGCAGGCCGGTGATCCGGTCCTTGCGCAGAATGGTGGAGCGGTGGATGCGAATGAACTTCGCCGGATCAAGCCGCTTCTCAAGGCCGGCGATTGTCTGCAGCAGAAGATAGCTGCGGTCTTCGACGTGAAGGCGAACATAGTCCCGCTCCGCATCGATCCGCGAAACCTCCGCTGTATCAATTCGAAGAAGTTCGCTGCGGTGAGGGATCCATAATTCCTCCAACCATTTACTTTCCTGACCACCGCCCCCGCCGCGGCGATCAAATGCGCGTTGGATCGCGCGCTCAAGCCTCTCCGGCTTGACGGGTTTGAGCACATAGTCGACCGCGTCGAGGTCGAAGGCCTCGACGGCATAATTATCGTGAGCGGTTACAAAGACGACAGCCGGCCGATTATCCTGTTTGGACAGAGTGCGAGCTACCGAAAGCCCGTCGACTTCGGGCATGGTCATGTCGAGCAAAACGAGCTCAGGACGCTGCTGCTCGATCATTTTCAGAGCTTCGGCTCCATCGCCCGCAGTTCCGATAACCTCGATGTTGGCAAGCTTTTTACAGATGATCTGCATGCGTTCGACTGCGAGCGGTTCATCGTCGACGATAAGCGTGCGCAGTTTTTCTTGGATATCCTCAGCCATGCTTCACCATTGGCAGCTTCAACACGGTTTCATAACCGTCCGGCGTCTGACTGGAGTGGATCGACGCCTCTCTGCCGAAGCGCGCTTCCAGACGGTCCCGCACATTGGCGAGGCCGATGCCGAACCCTCCCGTGTGGCCGGATGGCAGGCCAGGTCCATCGTCGCCAACCCGCAGAATGAGCCGGCCGCCTTCTTCGCGCGCCACAATCGAAATGGTCACCGGACGGTTGCTCGCAGATACGCCGTATTTGACCGAGTTTTCAACCAAGGGCTGAAGGATCATGCCGGGAACCTTCATTTGAGCCAGCTCATCGGGCAAATCTACCCGCGTCTTGAGCCTTTTAGGGAACCGGACCGCCTCGATTTCAAGATAATGTTCCTGAAGATCGATCTCGTCTTCCAGAGTTACGTCTCCTGTCGATTCATCGGCCAGGGAATGACGATAAAACCGCGAAATCGACTGGATCATCTCTTCTGCACGGTCTTCCTTGCCGGTCATCACCAGAGCAGAGAGAGAATTCAGCGTGTTGAAGAGGAAGTGCGGATTGACCTGATAGCGCAGGGACCGCAATTCTGCAGCCTTCGCCGCGCTGCGGAAGCGTTCGCCGCGCCTCTCGGCCGCCTGCACCCGCGCGCCTGCAAGCAGCGCAAAATAAAGGGCGGCCCATGCGAGCAGCAGAAAATAACGATCGAGGCCCATCTCGATCAGCTGCAGCCACCGGTCCTGTTCGCGGCCATCGGGCAGGACCACCTGCGCGGTATTGGTCGCAGGCGTGGCTGTTCCGAGCGGTTCACCTATTTTCGGTTCGGTCGGAACCGGTCCTTCGATGATCAGATTGCCATTATCGTCTCTCCGCAGGGAAATACCTCGGTCCTGCGCGATCTTGGCTTCGTACCGTTCCTGTATCGAAGAGAAGAGCCACTGTTGGGACTGGGCAATCAGCAAGGCCGCTGGCAGGGCGAAGACCAATGCGCCGCAGATCTGCATCGCGAGGGAGCGATTGTCGAAGAGGCGAATGATCAGCCAGAGGACGAAGGTAACGCCCATCGCGGCAATCGTGACCGCCACCCGGCGCGATACGAGATCGAGTTCAAAGTCGAGGCCGATCAGCCAGCCGCGGGCGCTGATCAGCAGGAAATAGGCTGACCAGACGCAGGCGATCGACACGAGGACCGTGCGGATCGAAACGGTTCCGGTCTCGGGAGTGGGGTTACGTTCGGTGGTCAAAGCCCGCTAACTTTGCCCATATGACTAACCGCAGGGAAGTCCGGCTGTCGGACTGCCCATGCGGTTTGTCGAACAACCGTGAGGCTAGCCGACCGATTCGACCTCGCCTCGCGCGATCTTCTCCCGCCATTGGGCCGGTGCGAGCGTGTGCACATTGTTGCCCTGCGCATCGACCGCAACGGTGACGGGCATGTCCTGTACCTCGAATTCATAGATCGCCTCCATGCCGAGGTCCTCGAAGCCGACGACCCTGGCGCCCTTGATCGCACGGCTCACGAGATAGGCAGCGCCTCCGGTCGCCATCAGATAGGCAACCTTGAAGCGGCTGATCACCTTGACGGCATCGTGCCCGCGCTCGGCCTTGCCGATCATGGCGAGGAGCCCGAGGTCGAGCATCGTCTCGGTGAACTTGTCCATCCGGGTGGCGGTGGTGGGACCGGCGGGGCCGACCACCTCGCCCATCACCGGGTCGACCGGGCCGACGTAATAGATCGCGCGGCCCTTGAAATCGACCGGCAGTTCCTCGCCCTTTTCGAGCATGTCGTGGATCCGCTTGTGCGCCGCGTCCCGCCCGGTCAGCATCTTGCCCGACAGCAGCAGGCGGTCGCCATGCTCCCAGCTGGCGACTTCCTCGGGCGTGAGATTGTCGAGATCGACCTTCTTAGCCGCCGCATCGGGCTTCCAGGTCACGGCGGGATAGTCGTCCAGCCTGGGCGGCTCGAGATAGGCAGGACCGGACCCGTCGAGCGAGAAATGCGCATGGCGCGTGGCGGCGCAGTTGGGAATCATCGCCACCGGCTTGCCCGCTGCATGACAGGGCGCATCGAGGATCTTCACGTCCAGCACGGTGGAGAGGCCGCCAAGGCCCTGGGCCCCGATTCCCTGGGCGTTGACCGCATCGAAAATGTCGATCCGCAGCTGCTCGATGTCGGTCTGCGCGCCGCGCTGTTTGAGCTGGCCCATATCGATCGGGTCCATCAGGCTGAGCTTGGCCAGCTTCATGCAATGTTCGGCGGTGCCGCCGATGCCGATGCCGAGCATGCCCGGCGGACACCAGCCGGCACCCATGCTGGGCAGCTGCTCGACCACCCAGTCGACGATATTGTCGCTGGGGTTCATCATCTTGAACTTGGACTTGTTCTCGCTCCCGCCGCCCTTGGCCGCGACATCCACGTCGATGGTGTCGCCGGGCACCATCTCGACCGAGAGGACGCTGGGCGTGTTGTCGCGGGTGTTGCGGCGCGTGAAAGCAGGATCGGCAAGGATCGAGGCGCGCAGCTTGTTGTCGGGGTGATTATAGGCCTGCCGCACGCCTTCATCGACGACCTCCTGCAGGCTGCGCTGCGTATCGAGGCGGCAGTTCATGCCCCATTTGACGAAGACGTTGACGATGCCGGTATCCTGGCAGATCGGGCGATGGCCTTCGGCGCACATGCGGCTGTTGGTCAGGATCTGGGCGATCGCGTCCTTGGCGGCCGGCCCCTGCTCGGCTTCGTAGGCTTCGCCCAGCGCCCGTATGTAATCCATCGGGTGGTAATAGGAGATGTACTGGAGAGCGTCCTTCACGCTCTCGATCAGATCCTCTTCCTTGATAATCGTCATGTCGCTCATCGCGGCGCGTTCCCATGTTGCAGATTTGCGCTCCCCGATAGGCGCGTTTGCAGCCATCGGTCAAAGCGCTTGGAAGCACGCGGCCTTGCGCCTAAGGCAACGCCCGGACGCGACAGCGCTTGAAATGCCGTGTTATTGATGTAATACAGCCTCCGGATGATTATGACCACGACCACAGCCCGCCACGACTACGCCGCCGCCCGCAAGGCGATGCTCGATAGCCAGCTGCGCACCAGCGGCATCAACGAAGCCTTCGTGCTCGAACGCATGGGCACTGTGCCCCGCGAAGATTTCGTCCCCGAAACCGCCAGAGGCACGGCCTATATGGACCGCGCGATCCGGCTGGCAGACGGTGGCTATCTGCCGGCACCGCTGTTTCACGGGGCGATGTTGTCCGAAGCCCGCCCGATGGCGAGCGATTCGGTGCTGATCATCGAAGGCGGCAGCGGATATCTCGCGGCGCTGATCGAACCGCTGGTCTCCTCGGTCAAGACCCTCAGCCCGGCAGAGGCAATGGAAGCGAAGAAGGGCAAATATTCGCTCGTTCTCGTCGACGGGGCGATCGAACATGCACCCGCCAGCCTCGCCAAGCTCGTCGAAGCTGACGGCCGGATCGTAACCGGCCTCGTCGAGCGCGGCGTCACGCGGCTCGCCACCGGTCGCAAGTCGGGCAAGTCGCTCGTCCTGCTGCCGCTCGCCGAAATGGGCATCCCGCGCATGGGCGAATTCGACAAGCCAGCCAGCTGGAGCTTCTGAGCATGAGCAAGGGCGGGACGATCCGGCAGCTTGCAATCACCGCCAGCCTGGCCGCCCTGACACTGGGCGCAGCTTCGGCGCAGGCGGATACGCTTCAGGAAGCCCTGACCGAAGCCTATTTCAACAACCCCACGCTCGAGGCGGCACGCGCCGGACAGCGCGCAACCGACGAGACGGTGCAGATCGAGCGTGCCGACGGTCTCCCCTCTGCCGAAGCGACAGCCTCGGCCACCGAATTTCTCAAGCAGAGTTCGACCAGTTTCTTCACGCCTGACCGGGCCCTTGTTGCCGGTGTCGACCTCGGCGTACCGATCTATTCGGGCGGCGCGGTCAAGAATTCGGTCCGGGCGGCCAAGGAACGCGTGGACGCCAGCCGGGCAGATTTGCGCGGCACCGAAAGCGCCATCTTCACGCAGGTCGTTGCAGCCTACATGGATGTTCTGCGCGGTCAGGCGCTGGTCTCGCTCTCGCTCAATCAGGTCGACGTGCTTTCCGTGAACACGCAGGCGACGAGCGATCGCTTCGAAATCGGCGATCTCACCCGCACCGATGTCGCCCAGTCGCAGGCCCGCCTGGCGCTGGCACAAGGTGATCTACGAAGCGCGCAGGCGAACCTCATTGCCGCGCGTGAAGATTATATCGCGCTGGTCGGCGAAGCGCCCGTGAACCTGCAGGCGCCGCCGCCACTTGCCGGCCTGCCCACCGATGTCGAGACGGCGGTCGATGTCGCGCTGGAGAACAATCCGGACCTGATCGCTGCCAAGGAACGGGCACAGGCATCGCGCTATGACATCAATGTCGCCGGTTCGAGCAGGCTTCCGCGCGTCTCGGTCTTCGCCGGATACGATTACCAGAATTTCCTCGGCAGCGTCGCCGATGCGCCACTTGATCCGGACAATCCGCTGGGCCCGACCGTCGCCAGCCCGCAGACCACCACGGCCGCACAAGCCGGCGTTTCGCTGAGGGTGCCGCTGTTCCAGGGCGGCCGCCCGGCTGCCTTGCAGCGCCAGGCGACCGCGCGTGCCAGCGCCGCATTGGAGCAGGTCATTGCCGCGGAACGCGATGTGATCGCGCAGGTGCGCTCTTCCTATTCCAGCTGGCAGGCAGCGCTTGCCATCATCGAAAGTTCGCAAACCGCCGTTTCGGCCGCCGAGCTGAGCCTGGAAGGCGTGCGGGCAGAAAATTCCATCGGCAACCGCACGATTCTCGATGTGCTGAACGCCGAACAGGAATTGCTGCAAACGCGGGTCGAGCTCGTCACTGCTCGCCGCAACGCCTATGTCGCCGGGTTCTCGCTTCTGGCGGCCATGGGCAGGGCAGAAGCGCGCGATCTCGGGCTGGCGGAAGAAGGCTTGCTTTACGACCCTGTCACCAATTACGACAGCGTGAGCGGCCGGATCTGGGATTGGGAAAGCGTACCGGGTCCGGAAGTCGTTACCACCTCTACCCGCGATATACCGGCCCCGACTGCGGAAATTCCAGAAGTTGCCCAGCCGCTCGATAGGCCTTAGCGTACCTCTCGATTACGACTCGATGCAGCCATAAGGGGCCGAACCCGGATTATGAAAATCAACGGTGAACCCTCCGTCGAGGAAATTCTCGATTCGATCAAAAAGGTGATCGCGCGCGATACCGAAGCCAAGGGGCAGCCGCCCCAGCGGCGGCGCGGCCTGATCGCTGGCGGCGCGGAACCCGCCGATGCCGAAGAAGCGGAAGAGGTGCTCGAGCTTGGCTCGGGCCTGGGCGAAGAGCTGCTGATCCAGGACAATGCCGATCTCGACGCGATCTATGGCGAGGAACCGGGCGAGGAAGATTACGAAGAGAGCCTGATCGCAGACGCGACGCGCAGTGCGATGCAGCAGAATTTCGCTGCGCTGACCATGCTTTCGAAACCGGGCAAGCCGCCGCAAATCGTCCGCGAAGGGGAAACGTCGCTCGAAGGTCTCGTCCGCGACATGCTGCGGCCCATGCTGTCCCAGTGGCTGGACGACAATCTGCCCGCCATGGTCGAAGAGCTGGTCAAGGCGGAGATTTCCCGCATCGCGGGCAAGAAGCGCTAAGCCTCTACCCATCCGCTTTGCGGCGCGCTACATCGCGCAGCCATGACAGTTCGCTCCAGGGTCGCATTCCCGCTCGCCAGCGCCTTTGCGCTTTTCGCCTCACCGCTCGTGGCACAGTCGGCGCCCGAGCCCATGCAGGCAAGCGATCTCGTGACCATGCCGCGCCTCGGCAGCCCCACCGTATCGCCTGACGGGACGATCGCGGTCTATTCCGTGACCACGACCGATGCGGAAAGCTTTGCGCGCAAGGGCCAGCTTTACTTGCGCTCGCTGGACAACATGAATGCCGCACCGGTCGCGCTCGATCTGAAAGGGAGCGGGGCGAGCTTTGGCGGCGATGGCTGGCTCTATTACATGGACAGCGGTGCTGACACCGAAACCACGCAGGTATGGCGCGCCAGGATCGCCGACAACGGCGCAGTGTCGCAGAAAACGCAGGTCACGAACATCGCCCGCGGGGTAAACGGTTATTCGGTCGCCAAGGACGGCGACAGGATTGCGATCTGGACCGAGATTGCCCGCAGCTGCACCGACATCGCCTGTGATGACAGCGCCAAAGCCTATGCCCCGGGTCCCGGGGATGGCCGGCTCTACGAAGGCGATGGCGGCTTCTATCGTCACTGGGACAGCTGGGAAACGCCGGGGACCTACAGCCGCGTCTTCGCCTTCCCGCTGAGCAACGGCCGGGTGTCCGGTGAGGGAATTGCTGTGGATGGGCCGCTGGGCGCCGGTGGTCCGATCGGCGATACGCCGTCCATGCCCTTCGGCGGCGGCGAGGACGTGGCCTGGGCACCCGACGGATCGGGCCTCTATTTCGCTGCGCGGAAGGCGGATGCCCAGGAACCCTACAGTGTGAATTTCGACATCTGGTGGAGCGATCTGTCCGGCACTGCGCCGACCAATCTGACGGCCGCCAATGAAGCACTCGACATGTTGCCGACCCCGTCACCCGACGGGCAATATCTCGCCTATGTCGCCATGGACCGGCCAGGCTACGAAGCCGATCGGCAGGTCGTGATGCTGCGCGATCTCAAGAGCGGCGTGACCACCGCTCTGACAGGGGATTTCGACCGCAGCTTCGGCTCGCTCGCCTGGACGCCCGATTCGCGCTGGATCGTCGCGACCGCTCAGGATGTGCTCGATACGCCCGCCTTCCGGATCGATCCGCGCAATGGCGATGTCGAACGGCTCGATCTGATGGCGGGCAATGAAGCCCACATCGGCAATGTCGTGCCGCTGCATGGCGGAGATATTCTGTTCACCAGGGATTCCATCGGCGCGCCGGCAGAGCTCTTCCTGTCGCAGGATTGGGACCAGGCCCAGCCGCTGACGCAGGTGGCCACCGAAACCATCGGCAAGATGGAAACGGTGGTGGTGGAACGGTTCAGCTTTACCGGGGCCGGGGGCGATACGGTCTGGGGCCAGATCACCAAGCTCGAGGGTCAGGAAGGCCCCATGCCGGCCATTCTCTACGTCCACGGCGGGCCGCAGGGTTCGTTCAACGATGGCTGGTCGAGCCGCTGGAATCCCCGCGTTGTGGCAAGCCAGGGATATGCCGTCATCTCGGTCGATTTCCACGGCTCCACCGGATATGGCCAGGCCTTTACCGACAGCATCAACCGAGACTGGGGCGGCAAGCCGCTCGAAGACCTCAAGCTGGGGCTTGCGGCAGCGCTCAAGCAGGATCCGCAGATCGACGGCAGCCGCGCCTGCGCCATGGGGGCGAGTTACGGCGGCTATATGATGAACTGGATCGCGGGCAAGTGGCCCGACAGGTTCGATTGCCTCGTGCAGCATGACGGGCTCTTCGACATGCGCAGCTTCTATTATACCACCGAGGAACTGTGGTTCCCCAAGTGGGATTTCGGCGGAAGCTATGCCGACAACAAGGAACTCTACGAGCGCTGGAATCCGGTCAATCACGTCGACAACTGGAAAACGCCCATGCTGGTGGTAACCGGCGAAAAGGACTTCCGCGTGCCCTACACGCAGGGCCTTGCTGCCTTCACCGTGCTGCAGGAACGCCAGATTCCCAGCCAGCTGCTGGTATTCCCGGAAGAAAACCACTGGGTCCTGGATCCCAAGAACTCGCTGCAATGGCACAACACCGTTTTCGCATGGCTGGACCGCTGGCTGAAGCCGGATGAGTAAGAAGGGCCTCGAGAAGGCGCAGAAGGCGCTCGGAAAGATCGGCGGCGAAACTGCCGAGCGCCAGATTTTCCTCTGCTCGATCAGCGAGAAGCAGAAATGCTGCTCGCGCGAAGAGGGAAAGGCCGCGTGGAGTTACCTCAAGAAACGGCTGAAGGAGCTCAAGCTGGTCGGACGGGGCGGGGTAGTCCAGCGCACCAAGGCCGACTGTCTGCAGGTCTGCGCCCACGGACCGATCGCGGTCGTGTGGCCGGAAAACGTGTGGTACCACTCCTGCAACGAGGAGGTGCTGGAGGCCATCATCCAGCGGCACCTGATCGGCGGGGTTCCGGTCGAAGAATATCGCCTTCGCTCCGCCGCGAGCGATTAATCCTCGTCGATCTTGTTATCGGGCAGGCTGTTGTCGACCGATTCGTCATGCCCGGTCCCGGATGAGAGAAACATCAGCCCCATCAGGGCACCGGCCAGAAGCATGGTGAAAGCGATCCCCAGCGCAGTCGCGATGTAGAAGTGGATCGATACGTCCTCGAACTTCCATAGCAGGGCCATCGCGATCGCAACGATTCCTGCCGTCATGAGGAAAAGGAAACGCATGATTCGCCGGAAGCGCGCCCATGCGAAAGCAGCCGCTTCAGGATCATCGAGAGGGGATTTTCCAGCCATGTAACCGCTCATGGCCCGATGGACCCAGGCTTTCAACGCCGGTTTTGGATCGATTCGCCAATTGCCGGTAAAAATGGCATCCTGCTCCTGAGAATCCATCGAGGAGGAGCAGGCATGAATATCGGCAAGCTTATCGAGGACCGTCCCAGTTCGGACATCATCACCGTCGGCATCGACCAGCCGGTCCGCGATGCCGTGGCCATACTGGCTTCCAAAAGGATCGGAGCACTGCCGGTGATGGACGGCGATACGGTCGCCGGAATTTTTTCCGAACGCGATGTGATTTACCGGCTCGCCGATGAAGGGCAATCCTGCCTCGATCGCGTGGTCGGCGATGTAATGACCGCACCGGCCATAACGATCGACCGGCAGACCGACATTCTCGACGCGCTCGGACTGATGAGCAAGCGCCGGATCCGCCATTTGCCGGTTCTCGATGGACAGAGAATGTGCGGCTTCATCTCCATCGGCGATCTGGTTCAGGGACGGCTGAACGAAATCCAGCGGGAGGCGTCCGAAATGCGGGCGTATATCCAGACCGCTTGAGTACGGGGCGCACGCTCACTACATCTTGCCCATGGCCGAAATGCTCACTCTCACACCCGCCGCTGCCAAGCGCGTTGCCACCATTGCCGACAAACAGGCTAAACCGGCGATCCTGCGTCTCTCGGTTGAAGGTGGGGGATGTTCGGGCTTTCAGTACAAATTCGACCTCGCCGACGGTGCGATGGATGACGATTCGGTGAGCGACACGGATGGCGTCCGCCTGGTAGTGGATCCGATCAGTCTCGATCTCGTCGCCGGTAGCGTGGTGGATTTCGTCGAATCGCTGGGCGGCGCAGCCTTCCGTGTCGAGAATCCCAATGCGGCCGCCGGCTGCGGATGCGGGTCGAGTTTCGGGATTTAAATTAGACCCGCGCTGCCGCTTCGGGCATGGACACGGCCATGCGTATTGCCACTTTCAATATAAACGGGATCAAGGCGCGATTGCCGCGCCTTTTAGAATGGCTGGAGGAAACCCAGCCCGACGTCGCCTGCCTGCAGGAAATCAAGACGATGGACGACGGCTTTCCCGCCGACGACTTCGAAAAGATCGGCTACAAGGCGATCTGGCATGGTCAGAAAAGCTTCAACGGCGTCGCCATCCTCGCCCGAAATACCGCTCCGGTTGAAATTCAGCGAGGCTTGGGGATCGACGGACCCAAAGAGGGTGAGGGCGAACAGGCCCGCTATCTAGAGGCGGACGTTGGCGGCGTACGGATCTGCAATCTGTATCTACCCAACGGGAATCCACACCCCGGACCGAAGTTCGACTACAAGCTTGCCTGGATGGAGAAGCTGCGCGCGCGCATGACTACGCTCTGGAACGAAGAAATCCCGGCTGTCGTGCTGGGCGATTTCAACGTGATACCCGAAGACAAGGACGTGTGGTCACCCAAGGCGATGGCCAGTGATGCCTTGATGCAGCCGGAAAGCCGGGATGCATACCGGCGCATGCTGGCCGATGGCTGGACCGATGCGATCGACACATACAACCCGCGCGGCGGGGTGTGGACATTCTGGGACTACCAAGCAGGTGCCTGGCAACGCGATCATGGCTTCAGGATCGACCATCTCCTGCTCTCGCCGGAGCTGGCTGATCGGATGGTTGCCGCCGGTGTCGACAAGGAATACCGCGGCCGCGAGAAATCGAGCGACCACACACCGGTTTGGGTCGAACTCCAAGACTGATTGAAGAGGCCGCCTTCGAAGATGAAGACGGCCTCACCGTTCAGCTTTTCGCTCAATCAGCGATAGAAGATGTGCGTGTCGATGGTGGCGCGAGCGATCTTCTTGCGCGCCCAGCTCGGCTTTACATATTTCGCATGGAAATAGAGAGCGTCGTGGGCTTCGCTGTCCCACAGGCCCTGATGGGCAATGCGGGCGATCGCCTTGGCGCGTTTCCAGGCAGTCGAGCCGGTCTTGATCCGCGGCATGGCTCCGCCGCGCACGAAACTGAATTGCGAGCGCTGGTAAACGACGCCGCAATAGCTGGAAGGGAACTGGTGGGATTCGCTGCGGTTCACGATGACCTGGGCAACGGCCAGCTGGCCTGCGAGCGGTTCG
This sequence comes from Qipengyuania sp. NPDC077563, assembly GCF_044901345.1. Taxonomy (NCBI): domain Bacteria; kingdom Pseudomonadati; phylum Pseudomonadota; class Alphaproteobacteria; order Sphingomonadales; family Erythrobacteraceae; genus Qipengyuania; species Qipengyuania sp. NPDC077563. Next base: position 260,183 of record NZ_JBJDPC010000003.1, read on the forward strand.
CCGCGCGATTCGAAATAGACGGCGCCTGCAAGGCAGCGCATTTCGTCCGACAGATTTTCAGTCGCCGGCATTTCGGCAACCAGTTCGTAGAGGCTATCCGCCTCGGGGAAATCGACGTCGGTGGATTCTTGGACAGCTTCCTCGGGAAGCTCCTGAACCACTTCTTCGCTAACGAAGACCGGAACGACCTCTGTGGTGAGGGTGGTTTCTTCCGTAGTGGTTTCTGCGGCTGCCTGAGCAGCCTGCGCGCCGGTTTCTTCCGCACCGGCAAACGTTGCAATCATAGTTGCGGCAGCCGCCGCCATACCAAACAGATATTTACGCATGATCCCGCTTATCTTGGCGGTGAGTAGCTGTCGCAGGCTGGGATCCTTTGCGCGTTACGTGCGTCTAAAAGGTGGATCCGTTAACTGGCCTGCCGCTTACTCCCCGTCTGCGTGCTAGTCTGCTGACACCATTGCCAGCCCGACCGCCTGCGCATCGAAGCTGGCGGGCCAAATAGTGTCATCGGCAACCATGTCAAGTTAACGGGCGGTGGGATCGATCAACCGTTCTACATCCGGGCCATCCAGTTCGATAAACCAGCAATCCGGATCCTGGCCTTTGCGCCGGTCAACGTATTCGTCAAAATCCCTAGGGTTTTCAGGATCTTGCTCCTTAGTCGGAACGAAGTACCGGCTGCCGTCCATCTGCGGCATACGCTCCCACATGCGGGTATTTTTGCCACTGTTCGTGGTTAATATCACCAACGTACCGGCATCCCGCTCCCCCTTCTGCAGCACCATGCCGAAGCCCCCCAGCGCTTGCGTAAGCTTGAGCAGGCCGGACACTTCGAGATGTGCGGGAAGGCGATCATCACTGGTCATTCCGCATACCCCGGCAGGCCGGACAGCGGGATTCGCGACTTCATGAACGTCCCTGTTCCGCGCCCGATCTCGTCCCCCTCCGCATCGATAAGGCGCGATTCGGCGACGAAGACCCGTCTTCTACCGCTGACCCAGCGCCCCTCGGCGATGATCGTGCCATCGCGCACCGGTTTGGTGAAATGCAGGTTGAAAGAGGTGGTCAAAAGAAAGCGATCGGTCACCAGCGTATTGGCCGCATAGAAGGCGGCATCATCCAGCATCTTGAAGTAGACCGTGCCATGCGCCGCGCCCGCCGCATGGAACACGTCTTCGGTAATATCGAAGGTAATTCGCGCCGCTCCTTCACCTGTCACTTCGAGGGAAGAGGCAAATTTGGAATTGACCGGAGCCGAAGAATACAGGCGTTCGAGCGCGCGCCAGTGCCCTTCGGCCCCGCTGTTTGGCTCCCCCGTCATAACCATCTGTCTTCGTCGATTCCCTTAGCTGCGGGGTTCGACCCAGCCGATCGATCCATCCGAACGGCGATAGACCATATTGTGCCGTTCCGTCGCACCGTTCTTGAACAAAAGCGCATTGGTGTTCTGCAGATCGAGCAGCATGACCGCATCGGCAACCGAACATTCGGGAATCATCGCGCTCGTTTCCGCGATGATCGGCGGGCTGTCGTGCTCTATCTCAGCTTCGCTTTCCGGTTCGGGAGCGGCGAAGATCGTATAGGCTGCCTCTTGCTCACGCATGGCGTGATCGGCCTGCTCGTGCCGATCCTTGATCCGGCGTTTATAACGGCGCAGCTGCTTCTCGATCTTGGCGGCTGCAGCATCGAATGCCTGATGGACATCATGAGCTTCGGCGTGACCCTTGAGGATGAGGCCCTGCATGACATGGGTCACGATATCGGACGAGAATGCCCCGCCTGCGGCCTTGCCGAAAGTAACATGACTGGAGATCGCGCGGTTGAAATACTTCTCCACGATGCCCTGCAATCGGTCCTCGACATGGGTTTGCAAGGCTGCGCCAGTGTCGATTTGGTGGCCCGAAACACGGATATCCATAAGCGTCGTTCTCCTTTTTATCGCGCCCCGCCGATACTTCCGGCCCCGTCCAGCCGGATTGCATGGGCCGTGGACTTACCCCCAGAGAGGGTTTTCGATCCCGGCCATGAATTCTCTATGCCGCGCCAGCTCTTCGGGCGTGGGTGCATGGGGCCGCGGGTCCCGTCGCGGTCCCTCCGGCGCCTTGCGTACCGCGATGAGTTCGGCAGCCGGTTGAGCCTTTGCCTGTTCTGCGGCGAGCTCCAGGCCGATCTGGCGGCCACCCTTCAGTTCGACGTAGACCTGCGCCAGCAATTCGGCATCCAGCAGGGCGCCATGTTTGACGCGGTGACTGCGGTCGATGCCATAGCGGCTACACAGCGCATCGAGAGAGAGCTTGGCGCCCGGGTGGCGCTTTTTCGCAAGCTGCACCGTATCCACCATGCGGGTCATACACACGGGCTCGCATCGGCATAGGGCAAGCTCCGCATTGAGAAAGCCGAAGTCGAAGCCGGCATTATGGGCGATCAGCGGCGAATCGCCGATGAAATCGAGCAGCTCCTGAAAAGTGTCGCGGAAAAACGGCTTGTCGGACAGGAATGCGGCAGAAAGGCCATGCACCGCCTCGGCACCTGCCGGCATGTCGCGTTCAGGATTGTAATAAGCGTGGAACGTGTTTCCCGTAGGGACAAGATTGACCATTTCGACACAGCCGATTTCCACCATGCGGTCCCCAGTCTTGGGATCGAGGCCGGTGGTTTCGGTGTCGAAAACAATCTCACGCATTGGGTAACCTATCGGACTCGCGGGCCGATATTACAAGGGGTCTCGATTGGCCGCATCCGCGCGCAACTGCGCGATCAGCGCGATGACATCCTCTTCCGTCCCGCCGAGCGACTGGCCCGTATCGATGACGTGATCGGCTAGCTTGCGCTTTTCGGCATCCGGCGTCTGGAGCGACAGGATATGGGCGAATTTTTCCGGCGTCATGTCCGGCCGGGCGAGAACGCGCTGACGCTGGGTTTCCGCAGGTGCCGAGACCACCACTATGCGGTCAACGCTCGCGTGGCCGCCCTTCTCGAACAAAAGGGGGATGTCGAAGACCACCAGGGGCGTGTCCAAATGCTCTGCCAGAAATGCCTCGCGCTTGCGGGCGACGGCAGGATGCACGATGGCTTCCAGCCGTGCGAGGGCCGATGTGTCGCCGAAAACTTCCTGGCCGAGCCTGTCGCGAAGAACGCCGTTTTCGTCCGTGCTGCCCGGAAATTCCGCCTCGATCGCGGCAACGAGCGCGCCCGCCGGCCCCTGCATGGCGCGCACTTCGGCATCGGCGTCGAAGACGGGCACGCCTGCGGCTTCGAACATGGCTGCCACGGTCGATTTGCCCATGCCGATGGAGCCGGTCAGCCCGATGATGAGGGGCGCGGTCATCGGGTCAGCAGCTCTCGCAGCTCTGCGTCATGCTCGCGCGGGGCCTCTGCGCCGAAGAAATGGCGGAAGGCAGCGGCAGCCTGGCCGATAAGCATCGCCAGGCCGTCGATGGTTGCAAATCCGGCATTGCGTGCCCGCTTGAGAAATTCGGTTTCCACCGGATCGGTGACGATATCATAGGCAATGGAGCCGGGCGGAGCATGGCTCCAGTCGAAAGCGAGCGGTGGTTGGCCGCGCATACCCAGCGGGCTGGCATTCACGATCAGGTCGCGGCACCCCTCACGGTCGTCGAATGCGAAATTCGTCGGCTCGGCGAAGTGGGAAAGAGGGGCGGTATGATGCTCACCCTCGGTCAGCTCATCCAGAAGGCCGCGCGCCTTGTCTGGATCGCGCCCGGCGACCACAAGGGTGAAGCCTTCTGCGGCCAGGCCGGAGATGACCGCACGCGCCGCCCCTCCCGTTCCCAGCACGCGGGCCATGCGGAAGTAGTGTTGCTCGCGCAATTGCCCGGCGAGTGGCTCCAGGAAGCCGGCGACATCCGTGTTGCGGCCTACGAGGGCGCCATCCGCGGCCCGGTACACCGTGTTAATCGCGCCCACCCGCTTCGCCAGCGGTTCGATCCGGTCTACCAATGGCGCGACAGCCTGCTTGTGCGGCATGGTGACGTTGCAGCCGCGCCAGTCTGCGTCTTCGCGCCGTTCGGACAGATAGGCGGCAAGGGTCCCGCTCGTCACATGATGCCCGCGGTAGGCAGCTTCGAGGCCAAGCTTCTCGATCCAGAACCCGTGAATCGTGGGCGATTTCGACTGTGCTATCGGATCGCCGATGACTTCCGCATAGCTGGTCACGAAGCTAGTACACCTTCCTCGCGCAGCGCACCCAGCACCTGCAGCAGCGGCATGCCGAGCACGGTGAACTGATCGCCCATGATGCTGTCGAACAATTGGACGCCGGGGCCCTCAATGCGGAAGACGCCCACGCAGTAGGATACGGCGGGCCATTCGGCATCGAGATAGGCAGCGATGAAATCTTCGCCAAGCTCTCTCATACGGAGCCGGGCGAAGTCGGAGCCGACCCAGATGATCTGGCCGTCGCGGGCGAGGGCGGCGGCGCTGTGGAGAGTCATCACCTTGCCCGAGAAGAAGCGCAAGTGCTCGGCTGCCTCTTCCCGGCTCGCGGGCTTGTCGAAGCGGCGGCCGCCCACCTCGACCAGCGAGTCGCTGCCGAGGACGATGCGGCTGTCGGCCACTGCCGCCGCCTTGGCCGCGGCCAGCGCCTGGGCCACCTCGGCGGGCTCCGCCCCCTCCATCTCGGCTTCGAGCGCGCGCTCGTCCACTTCGGCGGGGCGCGCCTCAAAGGCCACACCCGCGGCCTCCAGCATCGCCTTGCGCGAGGCGGAGTTCGACGCGAGCACGATCCCGCTGCCTGAAATACCGCTCATATCGCCTTCACTCCTTCGAAATCGCCACCTTCGCGCTGGCTGCGTTCGCCATAAAGGCGGATGATGGCCGCCGCGGTTTCTTCGATCGAGCGGCGGGTCACATCGATGACCGGCCAGCCGTTATCGGCAAACATGCGCCGCGCAAAGGCGACCTCGCTCTTGACCTTCTCATTGTCGACATAGGCCGTCTCGGACTGTTCGTTCAGGGTCAGGAGCCGGTTACGCCGGATCTGGACCAGCCGTTCGGGCGCCGTGGTGAGACCCACCACCATGGGGTTCTTCAGCTCGAACAGCTTGGGCGGCGGCGGGCTTTCCACCACCAGCGGGATATTGGCGACCTTGTAGCCGCGATTGGCGAGATAGATGCTCGTCGGCGTCTTGGAACTGCGCGACACGCCGACCAGAAGGATGTCGGCCTCTTCCCATTCGTCCCACAGGATGCCGTCGTCATGGGCGATGGTGAACTGGATCGCCTCGACCCGCTCGAAATAGGCCTTGTCCATCTGGTGCTGCTTGCCCGGACGGCCGTGCGCTTCCTGGCCCAGCGCCTTTTCCAGCGCGGCGGTCACCCGGTCGAGGATCGGCACCGCGGGCAGGCCGAACGAGGCGCACACTTCTTCCAGCCGCGCGCGCGCATCGGCATTCACCAGGGTGAACAGCACGAGCCCGGGATTGGCCTTGAGTTCGGGCACGATCCGGTCGAGATGCTGGCGGCTCCTGACCATGGGCCAGAAATGGCGCACCACATTGGCATCGTCGAACTGCGCGAGCGCCGCTTTCGCCAGCATTTCCAGCGTTTCGCCGGTGCTGTCGGAAAGCAGGTGGAGATGGATACGGTCGGAGATGGGATCCTCGCTGGGGGCCTGTGGACAGGCGTGGGATAAACCACGGGACAGCTCTGCCGACAAGTTCGGGGACGAAATCGCTCCCCACTACGAGTCAGGCAAGGGGGTGATTCCCGCACACCAAGCGGCGACTTTTGCGCAGGCTGGTAACAGTGGGGACAAGTTTGACTCGACTCAAGCGCGGACACGAGTCGGATGATCGGATCGAACCCTTTCCACGGCGGGAGAAATAGGGCAGGGGCCACTTGTGCCCGATATCCACAGGGCCAACAGACTCCATCAATCCTTATAATAACTAGGTATTATTGGACTCCTGAATGCCCGGTCCCCTTCTCGATACACTCAACGGTTCTCCCACCGGCACTGTCCCGCTCTGGCTCATGCGCCAGGCCGGCCGGTATCTCCCCGAATATCGCGAACTGCGCGCGGAAAAGGGCGGATTCCTGGCGATGGCCTACGATAGCGAGGCGGCCTGCGAGATTACCCTGCAGCCGATCGACCGCTTCGGTTTCGACGGCGCGATCCTGTTTTCCGACATTCTGATCGTGCCCCACGCGCTGGGCCAGCATCTCGAATTCCTGGCGGGCGAGGGGCCCAAGCTGTCGCCCCGGCTGGTCGATACCGCGCTGGCCGATCTGACACCGGATAGCTCGCGTTACGAACCGATCTACCAGACCGTGCGCCTGTGCCGTCAGCGCCTGCCCGAAGGCGTGACCATGCTCGGCTTTGCGGGCAGCCCGTGGACCGTGGCGACCTACATGGTCGCGGGCGAGGGGAGCCGCGACCAGCACGAGGCCCGCGCGCTGGCCTATCGCGATCCCGCCGCCCTGCAGGCGATCATTGATGCGATCGCCGAACAGACGATTACCTATCTTTCCGGCCAGATCGAAGCGGGCGCGGAAGCCGTGCAGCTGTTCGACAGCTGGGCGGGCAGCCTGGCGCCGGATGAATTCGAACGCTGGGTCATCGCCCCCAATGCCCGGATCGTGGCGGCGCTGGCTGAGCGGCATCCGGCGACGCCGGTCATCGGTTTTCCGAAAGGCGCGGGCGAGAAATTGCCGGCCTATGCACGCGAAACCGGCGTAAAGGCGGTGGGCGTGGACGAAACGCTCGATCCCCACTGGGTGGCACGCGAACTGCCCGAAGGCATGCCGGTGCAGGGCAATCTCGATCCGCTGCTGCTGCTGGCGGGATCCGACCGGCTCGAAGAGCGGGTGACGACCATCCTGAAGGCTTTCGCGGACCGCCCGCATGTCTTCAATCTTGGCCATGGAATCGATCGGCGCACGCCGATTGCGCATGTCGAGCGATTGATTGCGGCTGTGCGCGGCTGGAAGGGATGAAATCCTCGATGCGACACGCTACATCACCCGCATGCAGGATTTGCTTTCGATGACCTATCTGTGGCTCAAGGCCGGCCATATCATCTTCATGGTTTTCTGGCTGGCGGGGCTGTTCATGCTGCCGCGCCAGATGATCTATCTGCATCCCGCAGCGGCCGGTTCGGCCGAATCGGACCTGTGGGGCAAGCGCATGGGCCTGCTGCGCAAGGTCATCCTCACTCCCAGCATCATCGTGGTGTGGATTTTAGGCCTGCTGCTGGCACAAACGCTGTCCGCATGGGGTGAGGGGTGGCTGCATGCCAAATTGTTGCTGGTGCTGCTTCTGAGCGGCTTCCACGGCTATCTGGTCGTGCAGTCCAAGAAGATGGCCGCGGGCGAACGTCCCCTCACCGAAAAGCAGCTGCGCATGATTGGGGAAGTGCCCGGCATATTGCTGGCGCTGATCGTGGTGCTGGTGGTCGTCAAACCCTTCTGATCCGACCCCCTGCGGCGACGCCTGTTTTGCATTGGCGATTGACGGGGCGGGCAAGCGAATTTATTTGAAGCGCTCTGACGGCTAGAGGCCTCGCGTTCAGACGAGGCCGGGTCCGCTTTCTCCAAGCCCATACCGACCTGCCGGCCATACCCATTCGGAAATTCGAGAAAATCTATGCATCTCAAAGACTTAAAAGCAAAAGTGCCCGCCGATCTGGTGGCCATGGCCGAAGAGCTGGGCGTCGAGGCAGCCGGCACCATGCGGCGCCAGGACCTGATGTTCTGCATCCTTCGCGAACTCGCGGACGATGAGGAATATAACGAAGAAATCATGGGGATCGGCACGATCGAAGTGCTGCAGGACGGTTTCGGCTTCCTGCGCAGCCCCGAAGCGAACTATCTCGCCGGCCCGGACGATATCTATGTCTCGCCCAACCAGATCCGCAAATGGGGCCTGCGCACCGGCGATACGGTCGAAGGCCAGATCCGCGCGCCGCAGGAAGGCGAACGTTATTTCGCCCTGACCGGCCTGACCGCGGTGAATTACGAAAATCCGGAAAATGTCCGGACCCGCACGAATTTCGACAATCTCACGCCGCTCTATCCGGAAGAGAAGCTGAATCTCGACACGCTCGATCCGACGGTTAAGGACAAGTCCGCCCGCGTGATCGACATCATCTCGCCGCAGGGCAAGGGCCAGCGCGCCCTGATCGTCGCACCGCCGCGCACCGGTAAGACCGTGCTGCTGCAGAACATCGCCAAGGCGATCACCGACAACCACCCGGAAGTGTTCCTGCTGGTCCTGCTGGTCGACGAGCGTCCGGAAGAAGTCACCGACATGCAGCGCAGCGTGAACGGCGAAGTCATCTCCTCGACCTTCGACGAACCGGCCAACCGCCACGTGCAGGTCGCCGAAATGGTGATCGAGAAGGCCAAGCGCCTGGTCGAGCACAAGAAGGATGTCGTGATCCTGCTCGATTCCATCACCCGCCTCGGCCGCGCCTACAACACAGTGGTGCCCAGCTCGGGCAAGGTGCTGACCGGCGGTGTGGATGCCAACGCGCTGCAGCGCCCGAAGCGCTTCTTCGGTGCCGCGCGTAACATCGAGGAAGGCGGTTCGCTTTCGATCATCGCCACCGCGCTGATCGATACCGGCAGCCGCATGGACGAGGTCATCTTCGAAGAATTCAAGGGCACGGGTAACAGCGAAATCGTCCTCGACCGCAAGGTTGCCGACAAGCGCATCTTCCCGGCCCTGGATGTCGGCAAGTCCGGCACGCGCAAGGAAGAGCTGTTGGTCGAGAAGGACAAGCTGTCGAAGATGTGGGTCCTGCGCCGCATCCTCATGCAGATGGGCACGATCGACGCGATGGAATTCCTGCTCGACAAGATGAAGGATTCCAAGACCAACGAAGACTTCTTCGCGACCATGAACCAGTAGGGTTCTCAGGCGGATTGATTGAGTCTTTCACGCGTCCTTTATGAAAGTGTCGCCGCCGGGCAATCTCCGGCGCGCGACACTTTCGACATTATCGAGGAAGCTGCGCGCAACAATGCCCTGCAGCGGGTGACCGGCTTTCTGATGAACGACGGTGATCGCTATCTGCAATATCTCGAGGGGCCGCCCATGGTCATCGAGGATCTGATGGGCATCATCGCCGAGGATCCGCGCCACCACAGTCTTAACGTGCTGGCACGCGAAAGCGGCTCTGATCGCCTGTTTGCGGACTGGTCGATGAAGTCGCTGATCAGTTTCGACGGACCGCCCGCGATCCAGGAGCTGTCAGCTCAGTTGTCCGGCAAACAGGATGATTTCGACCTGACCGAGCAGGCGAGGGCATTCTTGAAGCGCGGATAGCGATCAGGCTTTAGCGTCTGCCTGTAGCTGGGCAGCCATCATTTCCCAGACCTTGTTCACGGCCTTGAGCGGCCGGATCATCACCTTGAAATCCACTATCATACCGTCCCCGTCGAACTGGATGAGGTCGATGCCGTTGACATGCACGTCGTCCATTTCGGTGGTGAATTCGAGCATGGCATTGTCGCCATCGACCAGTTCGCGGACATAGGTGAAACTGTCGTTGCCCAGCGTCTGTCCCGCCGCAGCGAGATATCTGACGACGAGAGCGCGGCCCTTCTGCGGGGAATGAACGACGGGGGAGTGGAAGACCGCATCCGCATGGACGAGCTTCATCAGATCCTCCGCCTGATTGCCCGCCTGCATGGTGAGATGCCATTGCTCGAGGCCTTTTTGTGCGGACATTACTATTCTCTCCCGGGAATTTTTCATGCTTCTGGATCCTGCGGCGGCCGGGCCAGCGCGCAGGATCCGGGAAGCTCAGTAAGGGTGCGGCGGATTAGCCGACCAGATGGGTCTTGAAGAATTCGGCCGTGCGCGAATCCGCCAGATCGGCTGCGTCGTCATCCCTCCGTTTGCCGAATTCGGTGGCAAATCCGTGGTCGAGGCCTTCGTAATCGTGAAGCGTGACCTTGGGATGGTCGTCGAGCCCTCCGTGCATGGCCTGCTGCGTTTCCTTATCGACGAAGCCGTCTTCGGTGGGAATATGCAGCATCAGCGGGTTCGCGATGGCGTCTTTTTCGCGCAGAAGATTGTCCACGCCGACCGCATAATAGCCCACGGTGGCATCGCTGTCGGTGCGTGCTGCGGTCATATAGGCTAGGCGGCCACCGAGGCAGTAGCCTACTGCGCCGACTTTGCCGCAGCCCTCGGCGCGGGCCCATTTGATGGCCGCTTCGATATCGCGCACGCCCTGATCCTGATCGAACTTTCCAAACAGATCGAGCGCCTTCTGCATTTCAGGTTCGATATCGGGATCGAGTTCGATGCCGGGCTCGAACTGCCAGAAGAGGTCGGGTGCGATGGCCAGATAGCCTTCTTCCGCCAGCTTGTCGCATTTGCGGCGGATGCCGGCATTGATGCCGAAGATTTCCTGAATGACCACGATGGCGGCCTTGGGCGTATCCGACGGGTTCGCGACATAGGCGGGGAAGCTGTCTGCGCCGTCGATGGTTTCAAGGGTAATCATTTCGGTCATTCGTCGATCTCCGCTGGTTGGTGACGGGTCTAGCCCTTGTGGAGTTTTGTTGGCAAACCCAGATGAGGTCTCAGTGAAGCTCAACGGAGAAAATGCCATGAAGGTCCATGTGGAAATCGATTGTACGCCGGAAGAGGCCCGGAGCTTCATGGGTCTGCCCGATGTGGGCAAGGCGAACGACGTCTATGTCGAGATGATGTCCAATGCGATGAAGGGCGTCTCGAACACCGAGCAGCTCCAGGAATATGCCCGCCAGTTGGCCCCCATGGGGCAGGCAGGCTTCAAGCTGTTCCAGAGTTTCATGGAGGGCGCGAACGCGGCTAAGTCCTCTCCCAAGAAGCCAGACAAGTAAGCTGCCGCTCAAGCGAACCGTTTCATAATGACCGACACGATCTTCGCGCTCTCCAGCGGAGCGCCGCCTGCCGCCATCGGCATCATCCGGATCAGTGGGCCCCAGGCCTGCGAGGCTGCTGAGCGCCTCGCTGGCTCGCTTCCCGAAGAGCGGCGTGCAGGACTACGCTCTTTGCGCGACGGGGAGGGGCGCGTCTTGGATCAGTGCCTGCTGCTATGGTTTGCCGCTCCGAAGACCGCCACCGGCGAAGATCTCGTAGAGCTGCATTGCCACGGGGGCAGGGCGGTCGTCGCGGCCGTCGAGAACGAGTTGGCGAGTTTCGCTGGCCTGCGCCGCGCTCAGGCGGGCGAGTTCACCCGGCGCGCATTCGCCAATGGTGTGCTCGACCTGGCGGAGGCTGAAGGACTGGGTGACCTGCTCTCGGCAGAAACCGAACTACAGCGCCGGGCGGCGCAGGAGATTGCTGGCGGTGGTCTGACGAGGACGGTCGAAGAATGGCGCGATCGCCTTCTCGGCCTCTCAGCCTTGGTCGAAGCACAGCTGGACTTCTCTGACGAAGACGATGTTTCCGAACTCCCGGAAGTGTTTCACGTGAAACTTTCCGAGCTTGTAGGGGAGTGGGAGCGGGAACTTCGCAGACCCAAGATGGAACGGTTGCGGGATGGGATCAGGGTCGTCCTGGCGGGACCACCCAATGTGGGCAAATCGTCGCTCTTCAACGCTATCCTGCGGGAAGGTGCGGCGATTGTCTCGGCAGAGGCCGGAACGACGAGAGATGTGATCGAGCGGCCCATCGCCCTCGATGGCGTTCCTTTTGTTCTTATCGACACCGCAGGCTTGCGCGACAGCGATGCGGGCGAGATCGAGCGGATCGGCATCGAACGAGCACGGCTGCAGCTGAGCGAGGCGGATATAGTGCTGTGGCTCGGTGATGAAGGGAAGGGACCATCTGGCGGGTTTGAGGTCGAATCCTTCGCTGACCAAGCAAGTGGTTCGAAGCAGTCCCCGGATTTCGTAGTTTCATCGGTAACCGGATCAGGAATAGATAATCTGATCAGTGCTCTAGTCGCTCGAGCGCGCGACCTTCTTCCGCAGCCCGGTACGGCAACCCTCAATGCGAGGCAGACCGACGCGCTTTCTGATGCGCATACCGCTCTGGCCAACCTTGGTGGCCTTAACGATGCATTGATTGTCGGTGAGCATCTTCGTCTTGCGCGGATAGGGCTGGACCGTATCCTTGGCCGCAATTCGACGGAAGATATGCTAAATTCGCTTTTCGAACGCTTCTGTATCGGCAAATAAAAGCTGATATTGTTTCACGTGAAACACCGATTGCGCTTTGTAACCCCACTGCTTTTCCGCTAATCGCGCACCATGCTGAATTTCGATGTCATCATTGTCGGCGGTGGCCATGCTGGAGTCGAAGCTGCCTGCGCCAGCGCTCGCCTGGGTGCGCGGACCGCTCTGATAAGCTTTGACCTGACCAAAATTGGCGCGATGAGCTGCAATCCAGCGATCGGCGGGTTGGGCAAAGGTCATCTGGTTCGCGAAGTCGATGCGCTGGACGGTGTCATGGCCCGGGCGGCAGATGCCGGTGCCATTCATTATCGCATGCTCAACCGCTCCAAGGGAAGTGCCGTGTGGGGACCGCGCGTCCAAGCGGATCGGCATCTGTTCGGTGCCGAAGTTCACAGGATCGTTGCGGCGCAGGATAATCTCACCCTGATCCAGGGCGAGGTTGCCGCCCTCAGGCTCTCCGTTGGTGTGGCCAACGGAGTGGATTTGGCGGACGGTTCGAGCATCGAGGGTGGGGCGGTCGTCCTTTGCACAGGGACTTTCCTCGGCGGAAGTCTGTTCCGCGGGGAAGAGCGGCTTCAAGGCGGACGGATCGGGGAGGATGCGGCACACATTCTCGCAAAGCAATTGCGCGATGCCGATCTGCCCATGGCTCGTCTCAAGACGGGGACACCGCCCCGTCTCGACGGGCGCACTATCAACTGGGCTGCGCTCGAAGAACAGCCTTCCGATGGCGAAGGCTGGACCATGTCGTCGCTCACTGGCGCTCGGCCAAACCCCGAAATTTTCTGCGCCATAACCCGCACGAATGAAAAGTCGCACGACGTCATCCGCGCAAACCTGCATCGGTCGCCGCTCTTCTCCGGTGCCATCGGTGCGGCCGGGCCGCGCTACTGCCCTTCGATAGAAGACAAGATCCATCGCTTCGGTGACCGTGACGGCCATCAGATTTTCCTGGAGCCAGAGGGTCTCTCGACGCACCTCGTCTATCCCAACGGTATCAGCACGTCGCTCCCTACCGATGTCCAGCACGACATGCTTCGCTGCATGGCCGGACTGGAGCGGGTCGAAATGGTCGTGCCTGGCTACGCGGTGGAGTATGACCATATCGATCCCCGAGCGTTGACGAAGCAACTCCAGATAAGGGCTGTCCCCGGGGTCTATTGCGCGGGGCAGATCAACGGCACGACCGGTTATGAAGAAGCGGCGGCACAGGGTCTGGTGGCGGGAGCAAGCGCCGCCGCCAACGTTCTCGGCGTCGAAGCTCTCGATCTTGATCGTTCGGATTCATATATTGCCGTCATGCTGGACGATCTCACGCTGCATGGCGTGAGTGAACCCTATCGCATGCTGACGGCACGCGCGGAATATCGCTTGCGCCTTCGTGCTGCCAATGCAGACACCAGGCTCACACGCAAGGGCATCGCTGCTGGATTGGTGGGGGCGGAACGTCAAGCTTGGTACGAGCAACGTCTTCAGCGCCGCGAGACAGTGGATCAAGCCCTCGATGTGGCGGTGGATGCCGAAGCGCTCAGGGCAAGCGGATTGGCCGTCAAGAGTGAGCGCGGCACGATTCCCGTCCGCGATTGGCTCCGGGGCGGGCAGATCTCGCTCGAGACACTCGCAGGTCTTGTTGACGGTCTCGACCCAACCGATCCGCTCACCGTCGAGATGGCGGAAGACATTATCTACGCTCCCTATCTCGCACGACAGGAAGCGGAATTGCGCGATTTGAAGGCCGGGGACCTGGTCTCTTTGCCAAATGACTTCCCTTATGAAACTGTCCCTGGTCTCTCCAATGAAATGGTAGAACGCCTAAAGGCGTCATCGCCTGAAACGCTGGCTGCTGCGGGACGGGTGCCGGGAATCACCCCCGCAGCATTGGCCACGCTTCTTGTCTATGCGCGCCGGTTGAAAGAGCGCGCAGCATGATCGTGACCGAGAATGAAGCGCGAGAGTTCATTTCCAATCTGGCATTCGACGATATTGCTCTGAACAAGCTCGAAAAACTGGCCGCATTGCTGTCCGCGGAAAATGACCGTCAGAATCTGGTTTCAAGGTCTTCTCTGGACGAGGTCTGGGTTCGGCATTTCGCGGATTCGGTGCAATTGCTCGATCATGTTCCACGTGAAACGACATCGTCGTGGTTGGATCTGGGTAGCGGCGCAGGCTTCCCAGGCTTGGTTGTTTCTATTCTCCGGCCCAAGCAGAAGGTGATCCTCGTCGAATCGCGCCGCAAGCGAGTAGAGTGGCTCGAGGGGATGGTATCGACGTTGGAGTTGCAGAATTGCCGTGTGGAAGGGTCGCGACTGGAACTTGTCGAATCTTTTCCTGCAGGAGTTATTTCGGCCCGCGCCTTCGCGCCGCTGCCAAAACTCCTCAGGTTATCCGCACGCTTCTCCACAGGAGGCACCAAGTGGGTCTTGCCGAAAGGGCGGTCCGCAACCCAAGAAGTTGAAGAACTTTCTCCCAAGTTGAAACCAATGTTTCACGTGCAACAATCTATGACAGACACAGACGCGGGAATCGTTGTCGGCCATGGCAAGATCGGGACGGGAAAATGATCACAATCGCAATTGCCAATCAGAAGGGCGGGGTCGGTAAAACGACCAGTGCCATCAATATAGCGACAGCAATGGCGGCTTCGGGCTGGCGGACGCTTTTGATCGATCTCGATCCGCAGGGGAATGCATCGACCGGCTTGGGCATTGAAAACTCTGCGCGTGAATACACGAGTTACGATTTGCTGATGGGCGATGCCACTTTGTCGCAGGCGGCGCAGCCGTCCGAGATACCCTCGTTGGATGTCGTACCCGCTACGCAAGACCTCTCGGGGGCAGAGGTGGAACTCGTCGCCGTGGAAGATCGCACGCATCGCCTTCAGAAGGCACTTGCATCCCAGGAGCCGGGCTTTGCCGGCTATGACGTGGTTTTTATCGATTGTCCGCCGTCGCTCGGCCTGCTGACGCTCAATGCCCTGTGTGCGTCCAATACTCTTCTCGTGCCTCTTCAATGCGAATTCTTCGCGCTGGAGGGGCTTAGCCAACTTCTGCAGACGGTCGAGCGTGTGCAGCAGCGCTTTAATCCTGACCTCGGCATTGTGGGCATTGCGCTGACGATGTTCGATCGCCGCAACCGGCTCACGGACCAGGTAGCGGATGACGTCCGCGATTGCCTTGGCAAACTCGTGTTCGAGAATGTCATTCCCCGTAATGTGAGGCTTTCGGAAGCCCCGAGCCATGGGATGCCCGCTCTTATTTACGATCACAATTGTTCGGGAAGCAAAGCCTACATCGGCCTCGCAAGAGAATTGATCGAACGTCTCCCCGAGAAAAGGAAAGCCGCATGAGTGCCGCAGTCGACCGCAAGAAGAAACTCGGCCGCGGGCTGGGCGCGCTGATGGGGGAAATTCAGCGCGAAGAGCCGCTATCCTCACGAACCGGTAACGATGGTAACGATCTTGCATCTGGTCAGGCTGCAAGCAATGCCACGGGCCTCGCTGATATTCCGGTAGCGGACATCAGCCCCTTGCCGGGTCAGCCGAGAACGCGTTTTGACGACGAAGCTCTCGATCAGCTGGCAGCCTCGATCGCGCAGCGCGGGGTTATTCAGCCTATCATCGTGACGACCAAGGGACAGGGGCGGTTCCAGCTGGTCGCCGGCGAGCGCCGATGGCGTGCCGCACAGCGTGCCCGCTTGCACACCATCCCCGCGATCGTGCGGGATCTCGACCAGCGCGAAATCATGGCACTGGCCCTGATCGAGAATCTTCAGCGCGAAGACCTAAACCCTCTCGAAGAAGCCCGTGCCTATCAGAAACTGGCGGATGACGAGGGCATGACCCAGTCCGAAATCGCCAAGCTGGTCGATAAATCACGTAGCCATGTGGCCAATTTCCAACGTCTTCTGGCTCTTCCTGAAGATGTTCTGGACATGCTGGCCGATGGCCGCCTCTCGATGGGGCATGCCCGCCCCCTGATCGGAAACGAAGAGGCTTCAGATATCGCCAACCGTGCGGTGAACGACAATCTTTCGGTCCGAGAAGTCGAAAAGCTCGCTCGCGGCGACCGGCCCAAACGGGAAAGCCAGGCCAAGTCCCCCGGATCAACCGGGAATGGTGCCGAGGATCCGGATATCGCCGCCGTCCAAGGCCATCTCGAAGAATTCCTCGGCCTGTCCGTGCGGATCAAGCCGGAAGGTGCCCCGGGCAATGGCACGGTCACGATCAGCTATCGTACGCTCGACCAGCTGGACCTGATCTGCCAGCGCCTTACGGGCGGCGATATATAGGTTCAGATTCGTCCCGAGATAATCTCGGCAAGCCCTTCTATTCCTTCGCGATCTTCATTGTCGAAGCGCGCGAGGGAAGGGCTGTCGAGATCGATCACGGCGATCACGGTGCCATTTCTTTTCACCGGGACGACGAGTTCCGAATTCGTCTCTGAATCGCAGGCGATGTGCCCCGGGAAGGCGTGCACGTCTTCGACCAGCCGGGTTTCGCCGTCAGCCGCCGCCGTTCCGCACACGCCCTTGCCAAAAGGGATGCGGATGCAGGCCGGGCGGCCCACAAATGGGCCGAGGACCAGTTCGCCATCAACGACTCGATAAAACCCGGCCCAGTTCAGATCGGGCAGAAAATCACCCAGCAGGGCGGCGACATTGGCCATGTTGGCGACCGGGTCCGGCTCCCCCTCGGTAAGCGCGGCGGCGGCCTGCTGAAGCTGGCGATAGGTTTCTGCCTTGGGGCAATCGGCATCGGGTTTGAAATCGAACATGGGAGGGCACTTAACTCGTCACGGCGCCAGTTCAAGAGCCGTTGCCGCCAGGCTCGGCCTCGCCTATCCTCAAGCCATGAGCATTCTTAAGAAGCTGGGCATTGGCCTTGTCGTCCTGATAGCGATCCTCGCGATCTTCTTCTTCTTCGTAACGCGCGGTGACACAGCCAGCCTTTCGATGGACGAAGTGACTGGGGACGATCCGGTCCTTGACGAACCCGATGCCGAAACCTTCCCGACCGTACAGATCGCCGACCCGGTGGGCTGGGCAGAGGGCGAAAAGCCTGTCGCCGCAGAGGGACTGCTCGTGGACCGGTTCGCCGAGGGTCTCGACCATCCGCGTACGCTCTACACGCTTCCCAATGGGGATGTCCTCGTCTCGCTGACCCGCTCGCCGAATCAGGAATCGGAGGGCATCCTGTCG
The DNA here is from genome assembly GCF_044901345.1 of Qipengyuania sp. NPDC077563. Lineage (NCBI taxonomy): Bacteria > Pseudomonadati > Pseudomonadota > Alphaproteobacteria > Sphingomonadales > Erythrobacteraceae > Qipengyuania > Qipengyuania sp. NPDC077563. The sequence continues at coordinate 277,517 of NZ_JBJDPC010000003.1, forward strand.
TGGATCACCAACAAATTGATGAGCAAGGCAGGTGCTAACGGGCCTTCTGCAAACAAAGTAGTGCTCCTCCGCGATCAGGATGGGGATGGGAAAGCCGAGACGGTGAGGACTCTCCTCGACGGGCTCGATTCTCCTTCTGGTCTCGCCTTTAGTGATGGCACACTTTATGTCGCAAACCACGACGAAGTTCTTGCTTTTCCTTATCAATTGGGGGCTGACCGCGTGACGGCAAAGCCCCGCAAGGTCATCGATCTTGCTGGCGGCGGAGGGCACTGGATGCGCAATCTCGCGCTTCATCCGGATGGTGACCGGCTGTACGTCGCCGTAGGCTCTGACACCAACATCGGTGACAAGGGAATGGAGGCCGAAGAGGGGCGCGCGCTCATCTGGGAAGTCGACCTTGCCACCGGCAGCCGGCGCCAGTTCGCCGGCGGGTTGCGCAATGCCAACGGTCTCGACTTCAGCCCGTGGTCGGGCGAGCTCTGGACCACCGTGAACGAGCGCGACATGCTCGGCTCCGACCTCGTCCCGGATTACCTGACCAACGTTCCAGTTGGTGCCCAATACGGATGGCCGTGGGTCTACTGGGGGGACAATTACGATCGCCGTGTTGAAGCGCCCGTGCCCGCCTATATCAACTATGTTCGCCGGCCCGAATATTCGCTGGGCCCGCATGTCGCCGCCCTCGGATTTGTCTTCAGCGCGGAAGGCGCGGCCATGGGGGAGAAATTCTCCAACGGCGCGTTCGTTGCCCGTCACGGCTCCTGGAACCGCAAACCCCCGTCGGGCTACGATGTGGTCTACGTGGCCTTCGATGAGCGCGGCAATCCGCTCGGCAAGCCGATCCCGGTCCTGACCGGGTTCCTCAAATCGAACGGGGAAACCAGGGGCCGCCCCACCTGGGTGGATTGGGCCAAGGATGGCTCCCTGCTGGTCAGTGACGACACGGCAGGCATCATCTGGCGCGTAAGTTCTCCGGGCGCATCACCACAGCCCGCCATCGAGCGAGTGACCGGAAGACGGCTCCCGCCGCAGCGTGAGCTGCGCGGGCAGACCGCGACCTTCGGTGAGGACGATTACGCCCGGATCGTCACGGAGAATTAATGCAGCAAGGCCTCGGTGGGGATGTCGTAGAGCGAATCTCCGCCGGCAGTGGCCGATGCCTTGAGGCCTGACGCTTCCGGGACGATCCGATCGAGGAAGAACCTGACTGTCGCGCGCTTTGCTCGCGCGATATCGGCTTCGCTTTCCACGGCCTTGAGCTGGCGGATTAGCTGCCATCCCGCCGTGGCCACAGCAAGCATTGTGCAGAACGGAACGCTACCGGCCAGCTTGTCGTCGAGACTGGCGTCTTCGCGCATCCATTTGACGATGGCGGCGCAATCGCCCGCAAGATCGAAGAGTGCTTTCTCATCCCCTGCTTCCCGCGCGATGTCCTCGATAAGAGAAGTCAGCGCCTCACCACTATCCAGCGCAAGCTTGCGAGTGACCAGATCGGCAGCCTGGATACCGTTCGTGCCCTCATAGATAGGCGCAATCCGCGAATCGCGCCAGTGCTGGGCGGCTCCCGTTTCCTCGACGAAGCCCATGCCGCCATGGACCTGGATGCCCAGGCTGGCGACTTCGATACCGATGTCGGTTCCCCATGCCTTGATAAGCGGCGTCAGGACTTCCCCACGCGATCTGGCATCCTGATCGCCCAGAACGCCGCGATCGACTTGACCGGCGGTGTAGTAGAGGAGCGCTCTCGATGCCTCTGTGAGCGCCTTCATGCGGATAATCATCCGCCGCACGTCCGGATGCTCGATGATCGAAACAGGTGATTTCTCCGCCGATCCGGCGCGGGCCGATTGCACGCGCTCCTGCGCGTAGTCTGTTGCCTGCTGCAGTGCGCGCTCGCCGATCTGAACGCCCTGATTGCCAACATTGATGCGGGCATTGTTCATCATGGTGAACATGGCCGCCAAGCCGCGATTCTCCGCGCCTACGAGTTCGCCAATACACTCGTCATTGTCGCCATAACTCATCACGCAGGTAGGGGAGGCGTTGATGCCCAACTTGTGTTCGAGACTTACGCAGCGGACATCATTCCGCGGCCCAAGCGAACCATCCGGTTTCACGTGAAACTTTGGCACGATGAAGAGTGATATTCCGCGGCTTCCTTCCGGCGCGTCGGGAACCCGGGCCAATACCAGATGGATGATATTCTGCGTGAGCTCATGCTCACCCCAGGTGATGTAAATCTTCTGGCCCTTGATCAGGTATTTGCCAGCATGCTCACCATCCTCGATCAAATGGGCCGTTGTGCGCAGCGCGCCGACATCGGAGCCCGCGTGCGGCTCGGTCAGATTCATTGTGCCAGACCATTTGCCGCTCACCAAATCCGGCAGATACTTCTGCTGCAGTTCCTGCGAGCCATGATGTTCGAGTGCTTCGATGGCGCCCACACTCAACATCGGGAGCAAATTGAAAGCCATGTTTGCGGTACCGAGATTTTCGAGCACATTGCAGGCCAGCGTGAAGGGCAGTCCCTGACCACCGAACTCTTCCGGCGAGGAGATGGCATTCCACCCTTGCTCCACATAGTGGGCGTAGGCTTCTTCATATCCATCGGGCAAGCGGACGACGCCATTCTCCAGTTTGGCGCCTTCCAGATCGCCGACCCTGTTGAGCGGAGCAAACTCGCCAGCCGCGAACTGGCCCACACCCTCCACGATGGCCTCCACCATATCGGGCTCGGCCGCTGCGAATTTTTCCGTTTTCGCAAGCTCTTCTATGCCTGCGTTAACGCGGATTGCGAGCAACTGGTCCTTGGTGGCTGGGCGATAGGTCACTGGGATATCCTCTTGGCTTTAAGGCGCTTCAGATATAGCGCGCGAGCATGAGCGGCAAATACGTTACGGAAACGCTTGGCACGGGAGAAAGTGGCCTCGCCCGGGCTGCGGAAATTCTCGCCGCCGGTGGCTTGGTGGCTGTGCCCACCGAAACGGTTTATGGCCTAGCGGCGAGAGCGGATGATGACGGAGCTGTCGGGCGGATCTATGCCGCCAAGGGAAGGCCCAGCTATAACCCCTTGATCGTCCATGTCTCGTCCATGGAGATGGCGCGCCAGCTCGCGGAATTCTCGCCAAACGCCGAAGGGATAGCAGCCCAGCACTGGCCAGGGCCGCTGACGCTCGTTCTCCCTGCGAAGAACAGTGCGAAACTGGCGTCTTCAGTGACGGCGGGCCTCGATACAATCGCGATAAGGATGCCCGCACATCCGGTTATCCGTGCCTTGATCGAAATGTCGGGTTTTCCCTTGGCCGCACCCTCTGCCAACCGGAGCGGCTTTATCAGTCCCACGTCTGCCACCCATGTCCTTGCTACCCTTGATGGCCGCATCGACGCCGTGATCGATGGCGGGGCCTGCAAGTCGGGAGTAGAGTCTACCATAATCGCCGTGCGACCAGACGGCGCTTTTGACCAATTGCGGCCAGGGCCAATCAGCTTCGACGGGATCGGTCCTGTCCCGACGATGGGGCACAAGATCGAAGCGCCAGGACAGCTCGCGAGCCACTACGCCCCCGGAAAGCCAATGCGGCTCGACGTCATCCGTGTTGTGGAGGACGAGTTTTTCATTGGATTTGGAGAGGTTGAGGGCGACTGCTCACTCTCGGTAGAAGGCGATCTAGAAGAAGCGGCCGCGCGGCTCTATGCCTGTCTACATCTCGCCGCTGAATCCGATCTGCCACGGATTGCGGTGGCTCCAATTCCTCACATCGGGGTGGGGCAAGCCATCAACGATCGCCTCCGCCGGGCCGCGACGCCAGCCTAACGTTCCGGTTCTGCCGGGATCGTAGGCAGGATCTGCTGTATCTCCGCATAGGTAGCTGTCGCCTTTTCGCAGGCTCTGCGGTCGCCGTCATTGCAGTCATCGAGCTCTTTGGCATATTCGCGTTCCAGCTTGCCGAGGCGTTCCTCCCGACGGCGGATCTCACGCCCGCGTTTTTCGTCGGCTTCGGACTGGCTGGTGGTTGCGAGATCGACTGCCTTTCCCGCCACCTTGACGGGGGCGGTGACAACATCGGCCACGGTGCCCAGGCATCCGGCGAGAAGACAGCTGGTGGAAGCGAGGAAAATCAGGGCAGCGCGGTGCATCGTTCAATCCTTTCGATACACCGCCCTAGACCCATCTCGATAATTTTACGATGAATAGCTGCGCGGGTCCGAATTATTCGGTTTCGGCAGTCCTTCCACCGCAGCGAAGCTTGCCGGAACCCATTGCGCTTGCCGTGCAGCTCGCATTTCCGGTTACCGTGACATCGCCTGAGCCAACGATGCTTGCCTCGACATTGCCGTCAGAGGCGAAGGCGGCATCCCCTGACCCAGCGATCGTGACTTCGGCTCGGTCCACCCTGAGCCCGGTCATATTGGCCGATCCCGAGCCTGCGATCGTCATTTCCATTTCTGTGGCCGTGCCCGAGGCATCGAAGTCACCCGAGCCCGCAATGGTCAGCTGAAGCGAGTTTGCCGCGAGCCGATCGACCTTCGCCGTGCCCGAACCGGCAATGGTCACCTCAGCATCATCGTCCATCGATTCCGCTTCCATCGAGCCGGAACCGGCAAGCACGATCGCCTGCAGGCTGGGGACCGTCAAGCGGACTGAAGCCGTGCCGATATTCTTCTCGCTATCCTTGACACGGGATATCGCAAGGGAGTTGTCCTCCAGTTCAAACCGCAGGGCTTCGCGGGCGCGCGTATCGCCTGAAAGTTCAATCTCGAATTCGTTTCCCTTTTCGATGATCACCGTATCGGGCCCGGCCAAGACAATTTCCGAAGGTGGATCGCCGCTCCGGTCGAGTTCGGCCAAGGGCACACCGTTGCCTTCCCCGACCACCATATCGACATTGCAGCCGGATAGTATCACCCCCGCGGCCAGCGCCGCGCCCGGACCTGTACTCTTGATCAATTTCTTCAACATCGGCCGCTCCTCCTGCGTTCACGAATTCATACCGTGTTATCGGTATAATACACATAGTGAAGCGATTCAAGCGCCAAGAAAAAGGGCCGCTCCTTTCGAAGCGGCCCCTTCATATATTCAAGAAAAGTGCCTGTATATCAGGCTTCCTCTTCCTCGTTGTTATAATACTGCGGCGCATGTTCGCGCAGCACGTCCAGAATCTTCTCGAGAGCGGTCGGCTCGTCGGTCTTTTCCATGGCAGCAAGTTCGCGTGCCAGACGGCTGGATGCAGCTTCGAAGATCTGACGTTCGGAATAGCTTTGTTCTGGCTGATCGTCGGGACGGAAAAGATCGCGCGTCACTTCAGCGATCAGGACGATCTCACCCGAATTGATCTTCGCTTCATATTCCTGGGCGCGGCGGCTCCACATGGTCCGCTTGACCTTGGGCTTGCCCTTGAGCGTGTCCATCGCTTCCTTTAGCGTCTTGTCGGAGGACAGCTTGCGCATCCCGATCGATTCGACTTTATTGACCGGAACGCGCAGCGTCATGCGTTCCTTCTCGAAGCGGAGAACATAAAGGTCGAGCTGCATTCCCGCGATTTCCTCGCTCTGCAGTTCGATGACACGGCCCACACCGTGCTTGGGATAGACAACGTAATCGCCAACGTCGAAGGCATCTGCCTTACTCGCCATGCATCAATCCTTTCATCAGAGCCGCGGGGGAGGGGGAGCATCGCCATAAAAGCGGCACACCGCGCCCCTACAATCGGTTCGCGGTGGCGGTCTTCCAACGACGTTGCGGGTGAGCGGCCCTTTCAATTCTTACTTCTGCCCGGGCCAGACCGGTGCAGTTGTTGCATTATATAGCATAAGAAACCGAATATTGCGAGTCTGTGCAGCTTTGCCTGCCTAGGCTTCGTCCGCTCCGGACTTGAGGGCGGCGACCTCTCCACCAAGCAGAAGCATCAATGCGCTTACGTAGAACCACGTGATGAGCACGACCACTGCGCCAAGCGAACCGTATGTCGCGTTGTAACTCCCGAAATTCGCCGCGTAAAACGCGAATCCGGCGGTCGCCACGATCCATCCCAAAGCGAAGATCACCCCGCCGGAAAATGCAGCGCGCCACGGAGTCGCCCGCTGGTTTGGAGCGAACCTGTAGAGCACAGCAGCCGCGACTGTGGCCGACCCAGCCAGAAAACAGAAACTCGCCAGCGTGCCAAACGGCCCGGCAATCAGGGCCAATGCTGCCGATATTCCCCCGGTTACAACGAGACCGGCGATTCCCCCTGCCGTGACCGCCAGCGCGATCAGATTCCCGCCGATGAACCCTCGCATCTCTCCTGCATGGAACGCGATGTTCAGCCCTGTCACCAACGCCCGCGCAGCATTGCGAGCGCCGAAAATGGCCACCGCCAAGGATGCGATCAAGCCAAGGCCCTTCGCCCCGCTCGCGCCTTCGCTTACATTGCGTAGCTGTTCACCGATAATTTCGGCCGCCGCCGCAGGCAGATTGGCTGAGAGCAATTGAATATGCTCCGCCACGGTCTGGGGATCGGCGAACACGCCGTACGCCAGAACGAGCGCACCGAGCGCGGGAACGAGGGCAAGCAGGGCATAATGCGCGATCCCGGCGGCGATAAGCGAGATATTGTCCCTGCTTCCCGCCGACCAGGCTGCCTTGATGTCTGAAAGCGCGCCGATGACGGGCCTCAGTCCCCTTCGCCAGGTTCCGGCGAAAAGTACTTTTCGAACTTGTCTTCCTCGCCCTTGTGCTCGTCGGCATCAGCAGGCGGATCTTTCTGGCCGGTAATGTTCGGCCATTCGGCGCTGAACTTGGTATTCAGCTCAAGCCATTTTTCCAGATTGTCTTCGGTGTCGGGCAGGATGGCTTCTGCCGGGCATTCCGGTTCGCACACGCCGCAATCGATGCATTCCGACGGATTGATGACGAGCATGTTCTCGCCTTCATAGAAACAGTCGACCGGGCAGACCTCGACGCAGTCTGTGTATTTGCATTTGATGCAGGCGTCGGTGACGACATAGGTCATGGGGTGCGTTTTCCCTGTGAGTGGTGTGTGTGAGCGCTGCTATGGCTATTCATGCGCCGGGGTCAAGTTCCCGATAACATTCCTGCGCATCGCGCGGAGGGCCGCGCCGTTCGGGGAGGGCAAGCACTTCGACCAGCCTCACCGACTTTCCGAGCGGTAGAGTGAGGACATCGCCCACGGCCACATCGCGGCTGCCGCGAACCACGCGTTCGCCATTGAGGCGAATATGTCCCTGCTCGACCAGCCTCTGCGCCGCGCTGCGCGTGCGCGAAAAGCGCAGCATGCAGAGCAGGCGGTCGATCCTCAAACGTCAGCCTTGCTTCATCAGTTCGGCAAGCCCCGCGAAAGCGCTTCCTTCGCGGGGTGCTTCCTTGCGCGCTGGACCTCGCTGCACCTGCTTGCGGCGTGACGGGCGCCATTCCCAGCTTGCGGGCCTGGGTGGGCCGAAGACGTTTTCCTCGAGCGGCTTCGGTCGCTGTACGCGAAAGCCGGCCTGGCCAAGCAGACGTTCCGCATTCTTCTCCTCCAGTCCGATGGAAATCGGTAAGGCGAGATCGAAACGAAAGCGACGCTGCTTGTCGGCCTTGGCACGCGCTTCGTGCGCGGCGCGGAAGATTTTCTCTGCTAGATCGAGGCGAATCGCCTGACTGCCCGCATGGCGATAGCCGGCGGGCAGTTTTTTCTGATCGGGGATGACCGGCAACATGGCTTCCTGGAGCGGTCGCCGATCGATCCCGAGTGCACTGAGCAACTGCCTCGCAGCAGGCTTGAGAAGCGGCGGGGCGAATATGTCGAGCGCGCCGAACGTCACCCCAATCTTGCGGAGGAAGGGGCGCATATCCTTTGGCAGGTGTTCGATCCCGGCCTTTTCCCGCGTAACAAAGCCATGTCCGGCGATCAGGTTGAGCAATAGCGCGCGAGCTTGCGAACCGGCATCCGGATTGGCGGAGGCGATGTGCATTCGCCGCAGCGGTTCCAGCGGTTCGAGCTTCTTGTCGAGCCATACATCGACCGCATCCAGTAACGCCTTGCGCGGAGCGTCAGGAAGGGCGGATACCTCGCGGGCCGGATCGAGCGCCGGCTTGAGCTGCCCCTCGCGTGGCTCAAGCTTCGCGATCATTTGCCCGTTCCAATGGATTGCACCGCGGTAAAGCTCGAGTTCGCCGAGGTCGGAGCTGGCCAGCGCCTGTGCGCGTTCGCCCAGAATACGCGGGAGGCCCTTTTCGGCCGCCGAAAGCAGCATTTTGCGATCCGCATGGTTCGCCGACGGATCGACCGTGAAGCGAAAGCCTTCGACCTTGCCGAGGGCTTCGTCCTCAACCAGCAGTGTGCCGTCTTCGGCGAGTGTGATCGGGAGCATGGAGGCGTCCTGTCCCAGCGATTTCATCAAGATTGCAGTCCTTCGATTTACGAATCGTTCGGTCAGGCGCGCATGAAGCGCGTCCGACAATTTTGCTTCGACCCCGCGAGCGCGCGCTGCCATTTCATCGCGCGCCAGCACCCAGTCCGGCCTCTGGCAGATATATGCCCAGCTGCGGATCGCAGCGATCCGCCCCTGAAGCGTATCGATATCACCGCTGGTATGGTCGAGTTCGGAGATGCGTGCTGCGACATAGTCAGCACCAATATAGCCTTGTGCCAGGTCCTGCCAGAGCCGCGCAACAAAGCGCGCGTGGACATCCGGCCCCCGGGCGCGGAAATCGGGGAGCGAGCAGGCCTCCCAAAAGCGCCGAACCTGACCGGAACCACGGATAGAGACCGAGATCGGTTCATCGGCCAATCGCTTGAGCGTCGCGAGGTCGATCGCTTCAGGGGCGAGCCGCAGCGCCTCATGATCGGGCGGCGTTTCCAGATCGGCAATCAGCGTCCCGATCGAGTCGAATCGCGGCTCTGGTTCGCGCCAGAAGAGCTTCGTTATCGGGGCGAAACGATGTTCTTCGATCGCGTAAATTTCTTCATCGGTGAATTCGGGGGCAGGCCCCATCTTTCCACCCGTACCCGCCAAAGTGCCGAAAGTCCCGTCCCGCTGGTGACGCCCCGCACGGCCAGCAATCTGTGCCATTTCCGCCGGATGAAGCCGCCGCATGCGAATGCCGTCGAACTTGGTGAGGCCTGCAAAAGCGACGTGATTGACGTCTAGATTGAGGCCCATGCCGATGGCATCGGTCGCTACTATGTAGTCGACTTCTCCATTCTGAAACAATTCAACCTGTTTGTTGCGGGTCTCCGGGGACAGGGCGCCCATGACCACGGCAGCGCCGCCCCTGAAGCGGCGCAGCATTTCGGCCACGGCATAGACCTGTTCAGCGCTGAACGCGACGATAGCGCTGCGCGGCGGCAGCCGGGACAGCTTGCGCGGCCCGATATGGGTCAGGGTCGAGAAACGCGCCCGGTCGGAAATCTCCGCGCGGGGAATCAGCGCCTGAACCATGGGGGCAAGGGTCGCCGCTCCCATCAGCATCGTTTCCTCGCGCCCGCGAGTGTTCAGCAGCCTATCGGTGAAAATGTGCCCACGTTCGCGGTCTGCCGAAAGCTGCGCCTCGTCAAGGGCCACGAACGCTCGCTCGTTGGCGGCACGGGGCATCGCCTCGACCGTGCAGCACAGATAGCGGGCATCGGGAGGTTCGATGCGCTGTTCGCCGGTGATGAGAGCGACCTGTTTTTCGCCTTTGATGGCCACCACGCGGTCGTAGACCTCGCGCGCCAGCAACCGCAGCGGGAATCCCATGGCGCCGCTGGAATGGGCGCACATGCGCTCGATCGCGAGATGGGTCTTGCCGGTGTTGGTTGGTCCGAGGACCGCCTTGATGGAGGCGTCAGTCACGCGGCCTAAGTGGCAGTCTCCGATTACCTGTGCAACAGGCGGGGGACTTTTGCCCTCTATTGGCCGCGTGCAGGACTCGGTCTGCCGAAAGTTAGCAAGAAATTCACCTTGATTCGCTATGGCCTCGCAATTCGCAAAACCACACAGGTGGCGCATCCTGGCGGATGCTGCCTACCGCACGAGGGGCAAGGGTGAACCTTTCGAAGGATAAACAGCTCAAAGGGTACGAAAACTCCGGGGCGGTGGGCGCAACCTTCCATACGGCGACGGGTGGCTCTTCACCCAAACTGTCGGTCCGGCAAAGAATCTACTCGCACATCGAGGGACTGGATATCGCGCCTGACCTTGGGGCGGATATCGGATCACGGCGTTGGTTTCGGGGTCTTGGCACATTTGTTGGGCTGTCCGTAATTGCCTTCGCATTCTGGCCGGACTTCGCCCCTCTCGAGGCAGCCTCTCCCCTTCCTGACGATGCGGCGATCCGCAGCGAATATCGCAGCCAGGTGATCATGCCGCTGGCCCTTGGCGCGGACACGGGCCGCAAGATGGGACCGACCGCATTGGTGCGTCCGCTGGCCGAAGCGCCCGAACGACCACAAATGCAGATGCTGGCGACCTTAGGCCGCGGCGATAGCCTGGACCGGATGCTGCGCAGGGCCGGGCTGGGAGGTAGCGAGGCCGATACGGTTGCTGCGCTAATCGGCAGGGCTGTTCCTCTCGACGAGCTTGAGCCAGGGACACAGATCGATATTACACTCGGTCGGCGGCCGCAGCCCGATGCGAAACGTCCCTTGGAAAAGCTGAGCTTTCGGGCACGGTTCGATCTCGAACTGCAAATCGATCGGATGCAGCCCGGCGGTCCGCTCAATCTGACGCGCCGCACCATCCGGGTGGACGAGACCCCGCTGCGTATTCGCGGCGTCGTCGGCGATAGTCTCTATCGATCCGCACGGGCAGCCGGGGCGCCAACCAGCGCCGTCCAGGCCTATCTCAAGGCATTGGGGAGCCAGGTCGACGTCCAGCGCGAAGTGCAGGCTTCGGACACTTTCGACATGATCGTCTCGCACCGCCGCGCTGCGACCGGAGAGCGGCAGGCCGGACAATTGTTGTTCGCCGGACTCGAAAGGGGAGCGCGCGGGGATCTGCAATTGATGCGCTGGGGATCGGAAGGGGATTTTTACGATGCCAAGGGCGTTGGCGAAGAGAAAGGGGGGCTGGTTGCCCCGGTGCCGGGCCGGATGACGTCCAGCTTCGGAATGCGCCGACATCCGATCCTCGGCTACAAGCGCATGCATTCCGGCGTGGATTTCAAGGCGCGTCACGGCACACCCATCGTGGCGGTCACAGACGGCCGGATTATCGGTGCGGGCAGGATGGGTGGATGCGGCAATGCCGTGCGGATCCGTCACGCCAACGGAATCGACACGCGTTACTGTCATATGAGCCGGATCGCCGTAAACCGCGGGGCATCGGTGCGGCGCGGACAAGTGATCGGCTATGTCGGCTCGACAGGACTCTCCACCGGGCCCCACCTGCATTATGAAATGTATCAGGGTGGCCGCGCCATCAATCCCGCCTCGGTAAGCTTCGTCACGCGCAAGCAGCTCTCGGGTGCGGAACTGGAACGGTTTCGAAGCGCTCTGGGCATCCTTCAGGACGTTGAAGAGGGTGCAGCGCTAGCCGATCTTGCTCCGACGGCAGAAGAATCGGCCGCCGAAACGCCGGACCGTGAAATCGATAAGCTCGACCGCCCGCGCAAGATCGGTTGAGCGCCCTCCGCGGATTGCGCCGACCGCCGCTTTGGGGCAATGCCCCGGCGATGATCAACGCTAGCTATCCCGCAACCCGCCTGCGTCGAACCCGAGCTCACAGCTGGAGCAGGGCGATGGTCCGCGAGACCATATTGACGCCAGCCGACCTGATCTGGCCACTCTTCGTGACTGGCGGCAAAAATATCGAAGAACCGGTGGCAAGCTTGCCTGGGGTATCGCGGTGGTCGGTTGATGAAATCGCCAAGCGCGCCAGGGAGGCGGTAGAGCTGGGCATTCCTTGCGTGGCACTTTTTCCTAACACGCCCGCGGAAAATCGCAGCGAACGCGGGGATGAGGCGCTCAACCCCGACAATCTGATGTGCCGCGCGATCCGCGCGATTCGCGACACTTGCGGCAATGACATCGGCATTCTGACCGATGTGGCGCTCGATCCCTATACCAGCCACGGCCAGGATGGTCTGCTGGATGACGCAGGCTACGTACTGAATGACGAAACCGTCGCTGTACTCGTAGACCAAGCCATGACGCAGGCAGAAGCGGGCGCGGATATTGTTGCGCCGTCAGACATGATGGACGGCCGCGTGAAGGCAATCCGCATGGCGCTCGAGATGAATGGCAAGCCGAATGTCCAGATCATGGCCTATGCGGCGAAATATGCCTCGGCATTCTATGGCCCATTTCGCGATGCGGTTGGGTCCGGCGGTCTTCTGAAAGGGGACAAGAAAAGCTACCAGATGGACGCTGCCAACGGAGATGAGGCGCTGCGCGAAATCGGCATGGATATTGCCGAGGGCGCCGATAGCGTCATGGTCAAGCCGGGTCTCGCCTATCTCGATGTGATCTGGCGTGCGAAGGAGGCATTCGGCGTACCGGTTTTTGCCTATCAGGTAAGCGGAGAATATGCGCTGATCGAAGCCGGTGCGGCAGCTGGGATTGCGGACCGCGAGGCGCTGCTCATGGAAAAGCTTATTGCCTTCAAGCGCGCCGGATGCTCCGGGATTCTAACCTATCACGCCCCGTTTGCTGCGCGCCTCCTGAATGGGTGACTTCCGCCGCGAGACCGAACGGCTCGTGCTGCGCGATTGGCAGGATGAGGATTGGGAGCCCTTCTGGCGGGCCACCAACACACCTGCCGTCATGCGCTGGCTGGGGGGCGTCTGCGATGACGTCAAGCGCACAGCGGTACAGAAAAGACTGCTGTCTTATCAGCGTGATCACGGGCACACTTTCTGGGTGGTCGAGCGCAAAGAGGATGGGGCGATACTCGGTTTTTGCGGCCTGAAACGGTCAAACCAGGCCGGCGGGCCGCTTGGAGAAATGGAGGTTGGCTGGCGCCTGCGAGAGGATGCTTGGGGCAGGGGCTACGCCAAAGAAGCCGCGGCAGCCGCCCTTGAGGTGGCGTTTGAGAGTTTTGCAGCCGAGCAAGTCATCGCTCTGACAGTTGCCCCTAATGACGCCAGCTGGGAGCTGATGAAGCGGCTGGGCATGACGCGGCGGGAGGATCTCGATTTCCCGAATTCGGATTTCGGAGACGACATGATCATCGTCTATTCGATTAGCCGCGAGGAGTGGCGGAGACCCGATGCCTGACATCATCGCCGAAACCGACCGTCTTATCCTTCGCACGATCGGAGAAGGGGACGCCGAGCTGCAGTATCGTATGCTCAACAGCCCGGAGGTGATGGCAAGGCTGGGCGGGCCGAAAGAAATGCATGAGATCGAAGCCAAGCATGCGAAGACCATGCAGATGCAGGCCCGCCACGGTTTCAGCTTCCTCTTTTTGATCGAGAAGGAACGCGGAGAGTTGGTCGGCCATGCGGGCCTCAAACTCGTGGACAATGAATTGGCCAAAAACAAGGGCGATGCCGAGATCGGCTGGGTGATCCGCGAGGATCGATGGCGGCGCGGCTATGCCGAAGAGGCAGTTCGCGCAATTCTCGACTGGGCATTTGCAAGACTGCACCTTCCAGCAATCGTAGCCCTGACCAGCAGGCCGAATGTGCCAAGCTGGAAGCTTATGGAAAAGCTCGGCATGATCCGCCGGGAGGATTTGGATTTCGATGATCCGGCCTTTCCTCCGGATGATCGCCGCACCATCCTTTACAGTCTGACCAAAGAGCAGTGGGAGAGCCAGTCATGAAGAGCCGCCCCGGCGTCACCATTATACCGATCAACGGCAAGTCGCCGGAAATTCACGAAAGCGCTTTCATCGCCCCGGGTTGCACCATCATCGGTGACGTCACCATCGGTGCGGACAGTTCCATCTGGTACAATTGCGTCCTTCGTGCAGACGTCAGCCGCATTGTCATCGGAGAGCGGACCAATGTGCAGGACGGCAGTGTCCTTCATTGCGATCCGGAGCGTCCCGGCGATCCAGATGGCAGCCCGCTCATCATCGGGGACGATGTTCTGATCGGTCACATGGCCATGGTCCATGGATGCCGCATTGAAAACAGGGGCTTTGTCGGACTTGGTGCAATCGCAATGAACAAGGCAGTCATCGCCAGCGACGCGATGCTGGCAGCCGGCGCGATGCTGACCGAAGGAAAGACGATGGGCGAGCGCGAACTGTGGGCGGGAAGACCAGCCAAGAAGCTGAAGGATCTCAGCGATTCCGCCATTGCGGGTATGCGCATGGGTGTGGCTCATTATGCGGAAAACGCGAAATTACATTCTGCGGCGGTCGATGAAGCGCTCAGCAGTTGAGTTTCCCGATCGAGAGGATCTGTTGGCGCTTCTCGATCCTGAAGGTCGGCTTCGCATCAAAGCAACGCCGGGAGCGCGGCAGGATGCCATGAAGATCGAACAGGGGCAGCTGATCATCAAGACGCGGGCAAAGCCGCAGGACGGTGCCGCCAATCGCGCGCTCTGCGAAATGATCGCACGCGCGTTTGGCATCGCACGGTCTCGGTGCCACCTCCTGCGCGGCGACACCGCGCGTGAAAAGACTTTTCGGTTAGAGGTTTAAAGCCCTTTCCGGCCACTGGCTCTCAACTATACCGATATCAATCGGCGATCAGGTTCTTCAAGGTTTCGATCCGATCAGCCTCATGGGGCGGCTTATCCCAACGGATGCGGTGTATCCGCGGAAAGCGCATCGCGAGGCCCGATTTGTGTCGTTTGCTCTCGTGGACGCTGTCGAATGCCACTTCGAATACCAAGCTCTTGTCTGTCTCGCGCACTGGGCCAAAACGATTGATCGTGTTCTGGCGAACATGCTTGTCCAGCTTCTTGAGTTCTTCGTCGGTGAACCCGGAATATGCCTTCCCGACCGGTAGAAGGTCCGCCCCTCTGTCCGGGTCGCCGTCCCAGCAACCGAAGGTGTAATCCGAAAAGAAACTCGATCGTTTTCCGCTCCCGCGTTGCGCATACATCAGGACGCAATCGATAAGCAGCGGGTCGCGTTTCCACTTGTACCAGTATCCCACACGCCGGCCGGCGATATAGGGACTGTCCTTGCGTTTGAGCATCAGGCCTTCGATGGCGTCCTCGCGGCTGGCATCACGAATGCGCGAAAGGTCTTCAAAATCAGCCGCCTCCACGACCGAGCTCAGGTCGAAATAAGTATCCGGAAGTCGTGACGCCAGCGCTTCAAGCCGCGATCGCCGTGCTGTCCAAGGCAGAGGACGCAAATCCTCTCCCTCGATCAGCAGAGCATCATAAAGCCGGATGAAGGCAGGATATTCCTGCAGCATCTTCTTCGAAACCGTCTTTCGGCCCAGCCTTTGCTGAAGGGCGTTGAAACTGGCGGCACCTCCCGCTTCACCGCCCTGAGTAGTGCCTCGTACCAGCAATTCACCGTCAAGGACGGCGTTCATCGTCAAGGGATCGAGAAATTCGGGGAATGTCGCGGAGATATCGTCACCCGATCGCGAGAAGAGCCGACTTTCCCCGCCCGCCCGCACGAGCTGAACGCGAATACCGTCCCATTTCCATTCTGCTGCGTAATCCTCAAGGTCGACGACCGTCTGCTCCAAGGGGTGGGCGAGCATGAATGGACGGAAGGTTGGCAGGTTCTCGATGTCGGGCGGATCGCCGCCATCGGCGGCCCAGGTGAACAGATCGGCATAGGGAGGGGTGAGACCGTGCCAATATTCCTCAACATCGTCGACTGACACCGCGAAAGCCTGCGCGAAAGCGGTTTTGGCCAGCCGCGAGCTCACGCCGATCCTCATTCCGCCCGTCGCCAATTTGAGCAGCGCGTAGCGCCCTGAAGAATCCAGCCGATCCAGGAGCTTGGGCAGTTCAGTTAGCACCGACTTGCGGCTCATGGCGGTCAGCAATTCGACCGTTTCACTAACCGGCGGAGGGGAGAGCGCGGTTTCTGGTGCAGGCCACAGCAAACTTGCGGTCTCCGCAGTGTCGCCTACGAAATCGCGGCTCAGGGTCCACAGAACCGGATCGATCCGATCCTTGAGGAGGTTGCGGATGGTCGAGCTTTTAACTGCTGGAAAATCGAGCCCATCGGATAGCGCAGCGAGAGCCCAGCCACGATCCGGGTCGGGCGTCGCACGCAGATAGTCTGCGATGAGCCGCAATTTCTCGTTGCGGCTGCGCGTATAGACCAGCGCATCGATAAGGGCGGCGAACTCCTCCACGCCTCAGTCGTCTTCCTCTTCATATCCTACCAGGGCAAGCGCTTTGGCGCGGCGCTGGTGGAGTTGGCACCAACGCAAGAGCGCATCTTCGCGGCCGTGCGTGATCCAGTTTTCCTGCGCGTCGACCTCACGGATCGTCCGGGTCAATTCGTTCCAGTCGGCATGGTCGGATATGACCAGGGGTAGTTCGACATTACGCTGGCGGGCACGCTGGCGCACGCGCATCCACCCACTTGCCATGGCGGTGATCGGTTCAGGCAGTCGCCGGCTCCAGCGGTCATTCAATGCGGAAGGGGGAGAAATAACGATCTGTCCCCGCAAATCGTCTTTCTGCACATCGGCCACGAGACGCAATTCGCCGAGATCCACGCCGTGCTCCTCGTAAAGACGGCACATCTTCTCCATCGCCCCATGAAGGTAGATCGGCTGGCGGTGTCCAGCAGCGCGTAACTCGGCGATGACCCGCTGCGCCTTGCCAAGCGCATAGGCACCGACCAGCACGCAGCGGTCGGGATGGGCGGCCAGGCGGTCGAGCAGTTTGGACATCTCCTCCGCGATCGGTGGATGTTCGAATACGGGCAGGCCGAAGGTCGCCTCGGTGATGAAGATATCGCAGGGCGTTACTTCGAAAGGTGGGCAGGTCGGGTCGGCCCTCCGCTTGTAGTCGCCGGTCACGATCACGCGCTCTCCTGCGTGTTCAAGCAGGATCTGTGCGCTGCCAAGCACATGACCTGCTGGGATGTAGGTCGCATCGACGCCGCCTTTCAGCCGGATCGTTTCGCCATATTGCACCGAGACGGCCTTGTGCGGGATCTCGCCCGCCTCGTCTTGCGCCCCGGTGCGATAGCGTAATTCCATGATGGCGAGCGTTTCCGGGGTGGCAACGGTCTGGCCATGCCCGCCGCGTGCATGGTCTGCATGGCCGTGGGTAACCAGCGCGTTGTCGACGGCGCGGCTGGGATCGACCCAGCAATCGGCCGGAGGAATGTAAATCCCGTGCGGTTCGGGTTTTATCCAGGAAAAGGGCGCGGCCATCGCCCTATGAAGCGAGAACCGCGCTCATGCGTTCCCGCTGCGATGCCGCGACCCGGTTATTGTGGCTGCGCGCGGAAGCGCGCGAGCACACGCTTCAGTGTCGGCTTCTGACCAGTTGCGAGCAGGCTTGCGCGGAAGAGGCGACCGATGAAAATCATCTCGACCAGAATGGCCACGGCCAACGATGCCCCTGCGGCAATCATCACCCATGTCTCGATGCCGAGGCCCAATCGCGCCAGGACCGCGAAGGGCGTCCACAACGGGATCCAGGTCAGCAGATCGATCAGCATGCTATCCTTGCCTGCAAGAATAGCCTGAATGAGGAAGGTTATGGGCAGCAGCGGACCGAGGATGACCGGCATGAGATAGCCCTGCGCTTCGCTCATCGAATCGACCATCGCGCCGATGGCGACAAACATGGCCGAGATCAGGATGTATCCAGCGATGAAGAAGTAGAGGATTGCCAGGATGATGCCGGGCGACGAGACCGGTTCCAGCGCCGGCCGGATCAAATCCGAAATAACTCCTTGCGTGGCGTAAGCGGCAATCCCGGCGCACCCGCCCCAGACGAGGATCATCAAGAGGCCTACCGCGAGACCGCCTAGAAGTTTTCCGTACATCAATTCTTCCGGGCGGATGCAGGCGAGAAGGGATTCGAGGAGCTTGTTCGAGCGCTCCTCGACCGATCCTTGCAGCATCCAGCTGCCGGTCAGCATCAGGCTCATCATCAGAATATAGGCCAGCGCCAGCGGCACGATGGAGCGCACCAGCAAGGCTTCACGCGCGCCTCCCCCCGGAGGCGGGGTACTGACCGCGATCGCCGGGACCGCGCTTTGAATAGCGGCAGCTTCTGCGCCGGTGATCCCGCGCGAAGCGAGCAAGCGCGTGCGGAGATCGCCGGTCAGGGTTTCCTGCAATCCGGACACGAAAACCGGGTTCGGCTGATTGGCGGAAAAAAGACCGATTTCGGGATTTTCAGGATAATTCTCGCCGATCAGCACGACCATTTCAGGCGCATCGTCGGCATCGCTGTCGAACAAAGCCTGAGCCGCCTGGCCGAATTCCTCCCCCTGTAGACCCTCCAGCTGCGAAGTGGCAGGCGTGAAGGTGTAGCGGGGATTTTCATCCTCGAAGTCTGGCACGCCGTCTGGCTTAACAGCGGCGATTTTCTCCAGTGCACTATCGACCCCGCCGCTCGCTCTGAACGTCGCGATATCGGCGTCGGTATACCACCGGTCATGCTGGGTCCACACAGCCTGCGGATCGGCTTCTTCCAGATCGTAACGTTGCACGTAACGCGACAGGCGACGCAGCGTGGCGCGGTCGTCATCAGCCATGAACCGCGCTTCGATCGCGGCTGCCACGTCCCCGCCGGACCGGTCGACGATTACGACGCGGCTTGGCTCGTCTTCGTCGAGCGTGCTGGTAAAGATCGGGCCGAGCGCAAGCGCAACGGGCAGGATCAGCAAGGTCAGCCAGAAGCTCTTCATTGCCAGGATCTGACGGATTTCGCGACCGGCGACGAGCAGCACGTTGTTCATCATTGTTGGACCCCCTCTTCGCCGACCATGTGGACGAAAATGTCGTGCAGGCTGGCGCGGCGCTCGTCCCAGCGCCGCAATGCTATGCCCGAAGTGGAGCAATGTTCGAGTATGCTTTCGGGCGCGATGCCCGGGGCCAGCTGAACGCGGTATTCCTGCCAGCCGTCGCTCGCATCGCCGATTGCCGAGGCCGAATGAACGCCGGCGATATCGGACAAGTCGCTTTTGGATACAGCGACAAGGCTGGCGGGCAGTTGCCCGCGTGCTTCTTCCAGCGTTCCTTCAAAACGCTTACGTCCCTTGCGCAGCAGCAACAGCCGGTCACACAGGCGCTCGGCATGCTGCATGACGTGGGTGGAAAATATCACTGCTGCGCCACGCTGCGAGGCGCTCAGAATTTCGGATTCGAGTAGACCTTGGTTGACGGGATCTAGGCCGGAGAAGGGTTCATCCAGCATCAGTAATTGCGGGTCGTTCACAAGAGCGGTCGCGAGCTGAACTTTCTGGGCCATCCCCTTCGACATGTCACCGATATCGCTTTTGGCGCGCCCGGCGAGATCGAAGCGTTCGAGCAGGGCCATGCCGCGCCGACGGGCATCGCCAGGGCTCATGCCCTTGAGGCGTCCAAAGTAAATTATGGTGTCGATGGCGCTCATGCCCGAATAGAGCCCACGCTCTTCGGGCAGGAAGCCGATGGCATTGGCCTGGCGCCGGTCAGGGGCTCCTCCGAGGACCGTAATGCTGCCCGAAGTGGGGCGAATGATGTCCAGCACCATGCGCAGCGTGGTTGTTTTCCCGGCACCATTGCCGCCGAGGAAACCGAATATTTCTCCCTGCGAGACGGAGAAAGACAAATCGTCCACCGCCAGAACGTTGTCGAACCTTTTGACGAGATTGGAAACTTGCAGAACCGACATGAACCCCCCGGACCGTATTGGTCAGGCCAGCCTATGGATTATCGGGGGCAGCAGCAAGAAAAACACCAATCTAAAGGTATGAGATGCAAAAAAGGCCGACCGGCGTCGACCCCTCTTAGAAGTTCGGGTGGCAATCAGCTTTCGCCGTCGCCCGATCCACTGCTCTCGCTCGCATCGGCATCGGGCTTTTCATTGCCAGCTGCCTTCTTCTTCGGTTTCGATTTTGGCGGCGCCGGGGTGAGTTCGAAGGACGGTTTTCCGTCCTTCATGGTAACCGCGACCTCGCCGCCATCGGCCAGCTTTCCGAACAGTAGTTCTTCAGCCAATGGTTGCTTGATCTTTTCCTGAATCAGGCGGCCCATCGGACGAGCGCCATAAAGCCTGTCGTAGCCCTTGTCGGCCAGCCAGGCGCGACTTTCCTTGTCGAACTGGATGTCGACATTCTGCTCGGCAAGCTGGAGTTCAAGCTGGAGAATGAACTTGTCGACCACGCGCGCCACTGTGCTCTTGCCGAGATAGCTGAAGGGCACGATAGCATCGAGACGGTTGCGGAATTCCGGCGTGAACATGCGCTTCACCGCTTCCTCGCTGGCATCTTCGCGCGATACGTCACCGAATCCGATCCCCTGCTTTGCCATATCGGACGCACCGGCATTGGTGGTCATGATGAGCACCACATTGCGGAAGTCCACGGTCTTGCCGTGATGATCGGTCAGGCGGCCGTTATCCATCACCTGCAACAGGATGTTGAACAGGTCAGGGTGCGCCTTCTCGATCTCGTCGAGCAGCAGCACGCAATGCGGGTTCTGGTCGATCGCATCGGTCAGAAGTCCGCCCTGATCGTATCCCACATAGCCCGGAGGCGCGCCGATCAGGCGCGAAACGCTGTGGCGCTCCATATATTCCGACATGTCGAACCGCTTGAGCTCGATGCCCATGATACTGGCGAGCTGGCGCGCGACTTCGGTCTTGCCGACGCCAGTGGGCCCCGAGAAGAGAAACGAGCCGATCGGTTTGTCCGGGTCTCGCAGCCCAGCACGGCTCAGCTTCATTGCAGTAGCCAGCTTGTCGACCGCGGCATCCTGCCCGAAGACGACCTGCTTGAGATCGCGATCAAGATTCTGAAGCGCCTTCTTGTCATCGCTAGACACTGATTTGGGCGGTATCCGCGCCATGGTCGCAATGACGGCTTCGATCTCTTTCGAAGTAATCTTCTTCTTGCGGCGGCTTGGGGGAACCAGCATCTGCATCGCGCCCACTTCGTCAATCACATCGATTGCCTTGTCCGGCAACTTGCGGTCATTGATATAGCGCGCCGAAAGTTCGACCGCAGTCTTGATTGCGTCCGAGGTGTATTTGACCTTGTGATGATCCTCGAAGGCGCTGCGCAGACCCTTCAGGATGGCCACCGTGTCTTCGATCGTCGGTTCGTTTACGTCGATTTTCTGGAACCGGCGCAGCAGCGCCCGATCCTTCTCGAAGTGGTTCCGAAACTCCTTGTAGGTAGTCGATCCGATGCAACGGATCGCCCCGCTCGAAAGAGCGGGCTTCAGAAGGTTCGAGGCATCCATCGCCCCGCCGCTGGTGGCGCCGGCCCCGATGACAGTATGAATCTCGTCGATGAACAGGATCGCCTCGGGCATGCCTTCGAGTTCGTTGACAACCTGCTTCAGGCGCTCCTCGAAATCGCCGCGATAGCGCGTTCCGGCAAGCAGAGCGCCCATATCGAGCGAATAGATCACTGCCTCTTCGAGCACTTCGGGCACATCGCCTTCGACGATCTTGCGAGCGAGGCCTTCCGCAATCGCGGTTTTGCCTACTCCGGGATCGCCCACATACAGCGGATTGTTTTTCGAACGGCGGCAGAGGATCTGTACAGTGCGATCGACTTCGGGGCCGCGGCCGATCAGCGGATCGACCTTGCCATCTTCTGCCTTCTTGTTGAGATTGACGGTGAACTGGTCGAGAGCGGTTTCCTTCTTGTCGCTCTTCCCGTTCTCGACGCCTTGTTCGGCGCCCTGGGTATCCTCGGCGCCCTGGGGCGGCTTGCTGTCTGCCTGCTTGCCGCCTTTGCCGATCCCGTGGCTGATGTAACTTACCGCATCCAGCCGGCTCATATCCTGCTGCTGAAGGAAGTAGACGGCATAGCTGTCGCGTTCCGAGAACAGGGCGACGAGAACATTGGCACCAGTGACAGTGTCCTTACCCGAAGATTGGACGTGCAGGATGGCACGCTGGATCACCCGCTGGAAACCAGCCGTGGGCTGCGGATCGGCGCCATCCTCGCTTTTCAGCGACTGATATTCCTGCTCGAGATACTGCTTCACGACCGCCATCAGCTCGTCGGTATCCACGCCGCAAGCGGCCATCACCTGCGCTGCATCCTCGTCCCCGATCAGCGCGAGCAGGAGATGCTCCAACGTGGCATATTCATGACGCCGCTCGCCCGCGTCGGTCAGCGCGGCGTGGAGGGTCTTTTCAAGGTTGGCGGCAAAACTGGGCATGTGCGTCTCTGCTTTTCCGAAGGGCTCGCGGCAGTGCGAGATGAGGGCAGCTTAAGCGGCGAAAGTTAGCCAAAGCTGTATGAGGCAATATGGGGGGCAAGCGACAGGTTTGAAGACCCTGCACCGCGGCTAGTCCTTGCGTCCGAACAATGCTTCGGCGGCATCGCGATGTGCGGCGGCCTTGAGACGGTGCGATTTGACGCGGGCTATCTCGGCCTCGAGCAAGGCAATCCGTACGTCGAGTTCGTCCTGGGAATAGGGGGCGAGATCTTCTGCGGCGAGCTTGCTCGCGGAATCGCCCTTAAGGCGCGGACGATCGTCCTCTTCCATCGCGAGACACATTCGTACCGAGGCCGGTTGCTGTCAACACGCCTGCGGGGTAATGCACCGTTCAACCGCCATATTCTTGGCAACGGAGGGGCATTCTTGGCGACCGAACTACCTGAAACGATGACCGCCATGGGATTTGACGAGCCAGGCGAACCCGAAGTTCTGCGCAGCGAGAAGTTGGCGTTACCGGTAGCTGGCGAAAATCAGGTTCTGATCAAAGTCAGCCATGCAGGGGTAAACAGGCCGGACGTGTTCCAACGCAAGGGGTCCTATCCCCCGCCTCCCGGAGCCTCGCCTATCCCGGGGCTGGAAGTTTCCGGCCAAGTTGTCGCGATCGGTAAGGGGGTCGCCCCGGAAATGCTGAACCGCAGGGTGTGTGCGCTGGTCAATGGCGGTGGCTATGCCGAATATTGCATCGCGCACGAGCGGCACTGCCTTTCCGTGCCCGCGAATATGGACATGGCTCAGGCTGCTGCCATTCCGGAAACGCTCTTCACCGTCTGGCACAATGTGTTCGAGCGCGGCTTCGCAATGGATGGCGAGACGCTGCTTGTGCATGGCGGCACGAGCGGTATCGGCACCATGGCAATCCAGTTGGCTAAAGCCTACGCTCTAAGGGTGGTCACAACTGCGGGGGGCGAGGAGAAGTGTAAGGCCGCCAAGGAATTAGGCGCGGACCTTGCCGTGAATTACAAGACTGAAGATTTCGTCGAAAAGGTCAATGAATTCACGAATGGTCGGGGTGCTGACGTCATCCTCGATATGGTGTCGGGCGATTACGTTCAGCGAAATCTGGATTGTCTTGCGGTAGAGGGGCGGCACGTTACCATCGCTGCGCTCGGAGGAGCCAAGGCCGAGATCAATATGGCCAAACTGATGAGCAAGCGCCAGACGATGACCGGTTCGACGCTTCGCCCGCGGTCGGACGAATTCAAAGCGCTTCTGGGTGACGAAATCCGCAAGAATGTCTGGTCGTTGTTCGAGGACGGGACCGTTGCGCCAGTCATGGATCAAAAATTCTCTCTGACCGATGCCGCTGCGGCTCATGCGCGGATGGAAGAAGGCGATCATATCGGGAAGATCGTTCTCGAGGTCCGCGCGGAGAATTGACACCAAACTGTCGCAAGGCCTCGGAACCGTAACGCAACCGAGATTCTGCTGTAACATTAGCATGCCATGGATTTCCCGAGAGCTTCGGGGGATTACCCATGACCGAACTGCCGAAAGACCTTTCCGACTTTCCCAACGTCGCGGGCTTCCCGCTCGTCCAGCCGTCGGTACCCGAACGCCTCATCGGCGAGCGGCGTAAATATCGCGCCATATGGATCAGTGACGTGCACCTCGGGACGAAGGGCTGCAATGCGGAACTGCTGATCGATTTTCTCGACCATACCGATAGCGACACGATGTATCTCGTAGGCGATATTATCGATGGCTGGCGGCTCAAGAAGAAGGTTTATTGGCCGGCGGAACACAATGATATTGTGTGGCGCATTCTGAAGCGGGCGCGCCGCGGGACCCGCATCGTCTATATTCCCGGCAATCATGACGAAATGATCCGTCCGTTCTCGGGCATGAATTTCGGCGGGGTCGAGATAGCGCGCGCGGCCTTTCACGATACGGTCGACGGCAGGCGCCTGCTGGTGCTTCACGGCGACGAATTCGACACCATTATGCTCGCGCACCGTTGGCTCGCCTTCGTCGGTGATGCTCTTTATCACATGATGATGAAGCTCAACGGCTGGGTGGCCAGCGTCCGCAAGCTGCTCGGCCTGCCTTATTGGTCGATCAGCAAGGCCGCCAAGCACAAGGTGAAGAACGCCGTCGAATTCATCTCCAAATACGAGGAGGTGGTGGCGCGCGCCGCAGGGGAGCGTGGTGTCGACGGGGTGGTGTGCGGGCACATCCATACCGCTGAAATTCGCGAGTTCTCCCACGAGGGCAAAACCGTTTCCTACTACAATGACGGGGATTGGGTGGAAGGATGCAACGCATTGGTCGAGCATTTCGATGGCACGATGGAGCTGCTGCACTGGCCGGACGAGGTCGCCGCACGGCAAGTCCGGGATGCTGGAAGAGAGCGGGCAGCCGCGTGATCCCGGCCGACGCCGGCACCTTCATCTCTTCCGCCCCCCGAAGTTTGAAGCGCATTGCGCTCGTCACTGACGCCTGGGCACCACAGATGAACGGGGTGGTCCGTACGCTGACGACCACTTGCGAATTGCTTAGAGAGCATGGGCATGAAGTCCTCGTGCTGTCGCCGGACCAGTTCATGTCCCTCCCGTGCCCGACCTACCCCGAAATCCGTCTGGCCTTCGGGCGACCGGGTGCAATCTCCGCCAAGCTGCGCGAATTCGGACCCGACGCAATTCATATCGCGACCGAGGGGCCTTTGGGTCTAGCCGCAAGGCGCTATTGTCAGCGGGCGGGAGTTCCCTTCACGACTGCCTATCACACGCAGTTTCCAGATTACGTTGCGAAACGCACGAGGCTCCCGGCGAGCTGGTTCTGGCGCTACATCGAATGGTTCCATGGCGCATCGCGCCGTATTCTCGTTGCCACGGAGAGCATTCGGGAGGAACTGAGAACTCACGGGCTGACCCGCCTGCATCACTGGACACGCGGTGTGGATATGGCCTGTTTCGATCCCGCTGCGCCCGTACCGCCGGAATACGCCGACCTTCCTCGGCCAATCCAGCTTTATGTGGGACGCGTCGCCGTCGAAAAGAATATCGAAGCCTTTCTCGACGCCGGCCATCCCGGCAGCAAAGTGGTCGTCGGTGACGGTCCCGCTCTGGAAAGCCTGCGCGCACGCTATCCTGAAACGGTGTTCCTCGGGCGCAAGAGTGGGCGGGAGCTGGCTGGATGCTATGCTGGAGCGGACGTATTCGTTTTCCCCAGCAGAACCGATACCTTCGGACTGGTCATGATCGAATCCCTGGCATGCGGCACACCGGTCGCTGCATTTCCCGTCGCAGGGCCTCAGGATATCGTTATCGATGCAGTCGGCGCCCTGTCGGAAGATCTCGACCGTGCGATAGATGCAGCGCTCTATTGTGACCGCAACGCTTGCGCCGAATACGGAGCGAAATTCAGCTGGGCGGCGGCTACCAACCAGTTCCTTGCCGGGCTGGCCGCTTTCGACGCGGAGCCCGCGACAGGCTGACAGAATCGTTCGCCCCAGAAGGCAGTATGTTCTACTTGCTTGCCGAATCCGCCCATTTCACCTACATGGTAAGGGCAACGGCCGCTCCGAGAGGGGCGGCCCTTCTATTTTACGATTACGAGAAAAGGCACTTTCATGGCCGACCAACCCACCCCGCTGATGCCCCATGCGACTGCCACCTGGCTGGTCGACAATACCGGGCTCACCTTCGAGCAGATCGCCGAATTCTGCGGCCTCCACATCCTCGAAGTGCAGGCCATGGCGGATGACCTTGCCGGCAGCAAATATACCGGTCGCGACCCGCTGCATTCAGGGGAACTGACGCAGGACGAGATCGCCAAGGGCGAGAAGGACAGCGACTATCGCCTCAAGATGCAGCGCGCGCCTGTCGCCGTCAGCCGCACCAAGGGCCCGCGCTACACGCCTGTATCCAAGCGTCAGGACAAGCCGGACGGCATCGCGTGGCTTATCCGTAATCACCCCGAAGTTTCGGATGCGCAGATTTCGAAGCTGATCGGCACGACGCGCAACACCATCGGTGCGATCCGTGAGCGCAGTCACTGGAACATCCAGAACATCCAACCCAAGGATCCCGTAACGCTCGGCCTTTGTTCGCAGCGTGAACTGGATGCGGTCGTCGCGAAGGCAGCGAAGAATCTGCCCGTTTCGGACGAAGAACAGGCACCTGTCGCTGCCAGCGGCACCAGCGATCGCGAAAAGCTGATCGAGGAATTGCGCGCCGAGCGCGACGCCAACGAAAAGGCGGCGGCCGAGGCGGCTCAGGAAGCCGAAGCGGAAGCATGGCTCACAGCCAAGCGCGCGGCAGAGAAAGCGGGCGAGGGCGCGCCCGAAGTCTGATCGAACGCACCCAATTGCAAAGGGCGTGAAAGGCGGCTGCTTTTCACGCCCTTTTTGCTTGCGTTTGCGAATGGATCAGCCATGCTATTGACATGGATGTTAGTAACTACACTTATAACCATCCCACGCCTTGGGACGAGAAATTCGAAGAGAAAAGTTTGCCCGATTTCCTGGCGCAGACCGTTGCAAAAGCGCCGGACGCGCCATTCCTGCATTTTCTCGGCCGTACTTTCTCTTATCGCGATATTTATGAAGAAGCCCGAAGCTTTGCCGCAGGGCTGATTGCGAAGGGGATAGGGCCCGGCGATCGGGTCGGTCTCTTCCTGCCAAATGTGCCCATCTACGCTTCTGCCTATTATGGCGCCATGATGGCGGGTGCCGTCGTGGTGAATTTCTCGCCGCTTTACACGGTAGAAGAACTCGCCTGGCAGGTCGCCGATTCCGGAACGCGCCTGCTGGTTACTCTCGACGTACCGGAGCTATACGCGACCGCGTCGAGCGTGCTCGAGGAATCTCAGCTGGAGACTCTCGTCGTCGGTTCGCTGGCGGACATGCTGCCGTGGTACAAGGGGCTCGCGCTAAGCACCCTGAGTCGCAGCAAGATCGCGAAGGTCGGTTATTCGCGTAAAATTCTGGGTTGGAAAGATGTATTGGGAAGCAGCCAAGGCGTGCATTTCCCTGAAATCGACGCCGCGAACGATATAGCGCTGCTTCAATACACCGGAGGAACCACAGGCCGCCCCAAAGGCGCTATGCTCGGCCATTCGCAGCTGGCGATTAATGCCCAGCAGGTGGCAGGTCTCAATCCGTTCGGAAATCCTACCGCTGAAGTATTCATGGGGGCGCTGCCGTTCTTCCATGTTTTTGCGAACACCGCCCTGCTCAACCATGCCATGGTGACCGGCGCGTCCATTGCCATGGTGCCCCGGTTTGAGGCCGGGCAGGTGCTGGCGACGATCGAGAAATACAAAGCCACTGGTTTTCCCGGTGTGCCCACCATGTTTCAGGCACTTCTCGACCATCCCAAACTTAAAAAGACCGATATCTCCTCACTGAGAGTATGCATATCGGGCGGGGCGCCCATGCCCGCACCAGTCCATACCAAATTTGAAGAAGTGACCGGAGTACGCGTGGTCGAAGGGTACGGTCTCACTGAAAGTTCCGGTGTGGTGTCTGCCAATCCCTATGAAGGGGTTCGGAAAAAAGGCACTATCGGACAGCTCATCATGGGGACCGAAGTCATCTTTCTCGACAAGGAACATCCGGAAAAACTCGCAGCTCCGGGAGAACCTGGCGAACTGGCGGTCCATGGCCCGCAGATCATGCGCGGGTATTGGAACAAGCCGGATACCGGAAACGATACTTTCGTCATGAGAGAAGGCAAGAAGTGGCTGCGCACCGGCGATGTCGCCGTGATGGACGATGAAGGCTTTCTGGAGATCGTCGATCGGATCAAGGACATGATCGCCGTCGGAGGCTTCAAGGTCTTCCCGAGCCAGGTCGAGGATGTCCTGCTCGAACATGTAGCGGTCAAGGAAGTCCTCGTTATCGGCCAGCCGGACGATTATCGAGGCGAAAGCCCATATGCCTATGTCGTCCTGCATCCCGGTGCGACCGAGACCGCCGACCAATTGCGTGACTGGCTCAATTCCCGAATTGGCAAGCATGAACGTGTGGAGCAGGTCGTGCTGCGTAAAGATTTGCCGAAGACCATGATCGGAAAGCTCGACCGCAAGGCGCTAAGGGCAGAAGTGCTCGGCTGAACCGGACGACGCTGTTGCGTCCGCCCCTGTATCACATCCAGGAAAAACAAAAGGCCGCCCTGCGTGTGCAGGAGCGGCCTTTTCTTAAACTATAAAACTTCCTTCAGTTTGCCAGCTGAAGCTCAGGCTTGGCTTCGGCCTCGGGCGCAGACTGCTTCGTATTCCGCTTGGGATCGCGATGGGCAAACCGGCCCTCGACTTGCGCGCCCTGCTCGATCGTAAGCGCGTCGTAAAAGACGTCGCCGGTAATCTTTGCGGTTTTCAGAATGACGAGCTCACGCGCGGTGATCGAACCTTCCACCGTACCCGCGAGGCGTGCGGTTTCTGCTTCGACTGCGCCGGTCACCGTGCTGCTTTCTCCCTGAACGAGGCTGGTGCAGCTGATATCGCCATCCACGTCCCCGTCGATATGCAGATCGGCAGAGGCCTTGATGTCGCCCTTGATGGAGAGATCCGAACCAAGGACGGAAAAGGTTGAATTATTCTTGGAAGCCATCGCAGCGCTGCGTCCTGGATTAGTGGGAATTGTCGTCGAGCTCTGGGGCTCGGCGGATTTCTTCGAGAACATTAGGAGCTGTCTCCAGGAAGGTTCGGGGATTCACGGCCCGGCCATTGATGCGGACCTCGAAGTGAAGGTGCGGGCCGGTCGAACGCCCGGTGCTGCCAATGGCGCCAATCGTGTTGCCAGCCTCGACCTGATCGCCAACCTTGGCGCTGAATTTCGACATATGGGCATAGCGGGTCATCAGACCATTGCCGTGGGTGATCTCGATCGTCTTGCCGTAGCCACCTTTCCAGCCGACAAAGCTCACACGGCCCTTGGCTGCCGAATAGATCGGCGTGCCCACGGCGCCGCGGAAGTCCAGGCCCTTGTGCATGGCCGCCCGGCGGTTGAACGGGTCGCGGCGATAGCCGAAGCCTGAGGAAATGAGGTCCCTGCGGGCAGGAGCAAACTGCGGAACGCCTTCAAGCGCCTGCTCAAGCGCGGACATCCGTGCCATGGAAAGGCCCAGACGTTCGAAACGCGGATCGATCTTGCCGTCCGCATCGGTGGCGAGCCCTTCGAGCGGACCACCCATCGCTTGCTGTTCGGAACGGCGGATCACAGCGTCGGGATTGAGTTCGAGTTTCTTGAGGGCAGCGGCTGCACGTTTCGCGCGCCAGTCTGCATAGCGGGTGAGGCCTTCGACAACCGCCAGTTGGCGGGCTTCGATGCGGGCGAGCCCGGTGGCCTGCGGAAATGCTGCGCTGACCTTTTCGACCGTAGCTGCCGCCTCGCCTGAGGAATCGCTCACGTTCTCGATCTTCATGTCGGCGGGCAGAAGTTCCGCGACGCCTTCGATGAATTCCATGCGGCGATCGAGATCACTGCTAACGGCTTCCAGATTGTCGCCGTAAGCGGCAAGACGCTCTTCCGAAGTTGCAACACGCGCTTCGCGGCTAAGGAGGCTGTCCCGGTCGGCGCTCGCGCTGTACTGGGCCCATCCGGCCACAGCCATCGATGCTGCCCAGACCAGCACGATCAAGGCGGCGGTCGCCGCAGCGGCCTTTTGCACGCCGGAAGATATGGTGATGAAACGCACCTGCCCCTGCGACCGCATAAAAAATTCGCGATCCGGAAACCACGCGTCGATGCGGCTTTTCCAGCCGCGGTGTAATTGCTTGTTATCCAAGACGACCCGTCCCTTGGTCATTAGTCCCTGGAAACTCGCTACGCGCAAATCCTTACGAAATCGAATCCGGTTCCCATGGAATCCATGAGTTGAGCGTTCGGCGGGGTGAGCCGTTGTCCGATGGGCCAAGTGAGCAGGCACCCATCCGTTTGTGGGTCGTGGAAGGACCCGTGATTGACGTAATTGCCCTGACAGCCGCCGGAGCAGGTGCTAGCTCAGCCAGATGCTGCAATCCGAAAAACGCGATTCGTAAGTACGGTGGTCTACGCCAAAATCGGCTTGCTTGGCGGCAGCTTTAATCCTGCCCACGGTGGGCACCGACGCATCTCGCTTTTCGCCCTTGAAGCGCTTGGGCTGGACGAAATCTGGTGGCTTGTGTCGCCGGGCAATCCGCTCAAGCCCAAGAAAGGAATGGCACCGCTTTCCGCACGCTTTCGTTCCGCAGTCGAGCAGGCGAAGCGGGCGCCGATCCGGGTCACTGCGATCGAGCGCCAGTTTCAAACGCGTTTCACCGTCGATACCCTCCGTGCGCTCACGCGTCGTTACCCGAAAAGAGAATTTGTCTGGCTGATGGGCTCCGACAATCTCGCGCAATTTCACCGCTGGCGTGACTGGAGGGGTATCGCGGAAACCATGCCGATTGCAGTCGTCGCGCGGCCGGGCTATGATGCTGCCGCTGTCGCAAGCCCCGCGATGGCCTGGCTCCGGCACTTTCGCGTGCCGCTCGCCAGCTTTCGACACGGGGGCGAATGGAGCGCACCGGCACTGGTGACATTGCGTTTCGATCCCGATCCGCGTTCGGCCACGGCAATACGCCGTGCCAACCCCGACTGGGCATCACGCCACGCCGGCAAGTCTCCGCGAGACCAGGTGACTCACCGCCTGATCGCGTCCGAAGGGGAAGCGGCCACGCAATGATGCGCGTTGCTCTTTCCCCGATGCTCCCTATCTCGGGGGCCTATCAATTCAGGAGTGATATAAACGCCTATGACTCAGGCGCATACAGATCCGGCTGCATCCGGAACGACAAGTGCGAAAATCGTTCGCATGACTGATGCCGACAAGCAGGAAATGCTCGACTTCGTCCTGAAGCAGCTCGATGACGATCAGGCCCAGGATGTGGTGACCATCGATCTCGGAGGCAAAAGTTCGATCGCAGATTACATGGTGATCGCTTCGGGTCGTTCGACTCGGCAGGTGGCCTCCATTGCTCAGAAGCTCGCGGAAAAACTGAAGCAGAACGGATATGGGCCGGTGAAGCTGGAAGGGCTTCCGGCTGCAGACTGGGTCTTGCTGGACGCAGGCGATATCGTCGTACACCTGTTCCGCCCGGAAGTGCGCAGCTTCTACAATCTCGAACGCATGTGGGCGTTTGGGGATGCTCCGCCAGTCGCAGGAACCGCGTAAGCAGCCATTGCCGATTAATCGACCGGCTGCACCGTTTGGCGCAGCCGTGCCGCGGGCGCACTCAAAAGGGCGAGAGCTGCGGAGAATCAGGGGCTAAGTCGTGCTTCTTCACATCATTGCACGAGGAAAAATCGCCCGGTCACCCGAGGCGGATCTCGTTGCGCGCTACGAGAAGCGCCTCACTTGGCCGGTCAAATTCACCGAGCTACCAGAAACGGGCGGGCGTATTCCCGATCCCCAAACCCCGTTGAAAACGGTTTTGCTGGACGAGCGAGGCAAAGATCTCCCTTCCGAAAGTCTCGCCGCAATTCTGGAAGGCTGGAGGGATGGGGGAATGCGCGAATGCCGCTTCATCCTCGGTGCTGCAGATGGCCATTCCGAGGCCGAGCGCGACGAGGCGGATTTGCTTCTGGCATTCGGCAAGGCCACTTGGCCCCACCTGCTGGCAAGGGCCATGCTGGCCGAGCAGCTTTACCGCGCAACGACCATTATCGCTGGCCATCCTTACCACCGCAGCGGATGATGGGAGGGATGTGACGTCATGAACCGGCCGCTCGTCATACTCGGATCGCTCACCGCGTTTGTTTTTCTGATTCAAGAGTTTACCCCAGTACCTGCACAATCGGTCGAGCGACGAAGCCAAACCGTCGAGGCGCGAAGGGCGCTCGACAGCGCACGCACTCAGCAACGCAGCGCCCGTCTTCGGGCAGAGCGACTGGAGGCCGAGATGGCGCGTGCCGAAGAGGCGTCGGCGACCGCCCGGAAAAAAGCTGCCGCGCTGGCGGCGCGCGTCCAGCAGGCAGAAGCGGCGGTAACGGCAGCTGAAGCAGAACTCGGCATGATCGAACAGCAAAGGCAACGTCTGGCCCGCGATCTTGCCACGCGAATCGAACCCGCAGCCGAATTGACTGCGGCTCTGGAGACTTTCAGCCGGCGCCCCCTCGTGCTTGCGGCACTGCAGCCGGGAAGTTTGCAGGACGTCGTGCATACACGGGCCATTCTGGGAAGCACGCTTCCCGACGTGCGGCGCCAGACGGCCAGCTTGCGGGCGAATATCGATCGGACGACTTCGCTTGCCGCCGACCGCGCCGAAATATTGGCGGAGCGCCGAAAGGCGCAAGGCGCGTTGGCGGTGCGGCGACGGAATCTGCTCGCCGCAGCAGAACAGGGCCGGGTGGTTGCAGAACAGGCGGCAGGCGGAATCGCTCGCGAACGCCGACGGGCCTTTGAACTGGCGCAGGAATCGCGCAGTCTGGATGCGTTAGTGCAGCGCCTTGAACTGACGACCGATCGAGATGGGGCGAATTCAAAGGCTGCCGCAGAAAACCCGCCGAGGAGTGCTGCAAGCAGTCCTTCCTCATACCTCATGCCTGTGGTCGGGCCTGTCATATCCCGCTTTGGCGAGACCACGGAAAGCGGGGCTAGGCGGGTCGGCATCTCCATCGCATCGCGGCCCCAGGGCCAGGTCGTCGCCCCAGCCGATGGCCGGGTGGCGTTTGCCGGAGACTATGACGGATACGGCCATATCGTCATCATGGATCACACCCAAGGCTGGACCAGCGTGCTGACAGGGCTGGGCAGCCTTGGCGTCGCGACCGGCCAGGAAGTATCGGCGGGATATCCTCTCGGCCTCGCACCATCGTCGCGCCCCGAAATCACATTTGAACTGCGCCGGAAAGGAAGGCCGGTCGATCCGCAGCGATACGCGCGCTGATCACCGGTTTTCCCGTCGCGGTCAGAAAAACTGTCGCGCGCCCGGCACTTTTCGGCTCATCTTCCATTCACGCACCATGCGCGATACACTTGCGCCAATGCCCGGAGACCAGATTACATGAAATTCGCCGCTTTTGCCCGCTCGGCTGCCCTTGTGACCGCTGTTGCACTTGTGCCTGCGACCACGGCTGGCCTGGCACGCGTGGAAGGCAGTGCTGGCCCGGAATTTTCCAAACTTTTCGCGGTTTATCAACGGGTGAAGGCGAGCTACGTAGAGCCGGTCGAGGATGATGTGCTGATCAATGGCGCGATCAGCGGCATGCTCGCCGCACTCGATCCGCATTCGGCCTATCTCGACGGTTCCGATCTTCAGCGGCTCGAGACGATGATCGACGGCAATTATTCGGGCCTTGGCCTGTCGGTTGTCGGTGAAGACGGTGCGGTAAAGATCATCTCGCCCTTCCGCGGCAGTCCGGCTGACAAGGCGGGAATCAAGGCCGGCGATTACATCACCCATATCGACGGCGAACTCATTTACGGGCTGGAACTCGATGAAGCGGTAGCGAGAATGCGCGGCAAGGCGGGCACATCGATCCGCCTTACCGTCTATCGCCCGGGCCGGGACGAACCATTCGATGTCGACGTCACGCGCGGCGTCATCGAACTCGAGCCGGTTACCTGGGAATTGCAGGATGGGAACATCGGCCACATCATGGTCAATGAATTCTCCCGCGATGTCGGTGCTGACGTCTTTGCCGCATGGAAGGATCTGCAAAGCCAAGCGACCGGGCGGCTCAATGGCCTCGTCCTCGATCTACGGTCCAATCCCGGCGGTTCGCTCGATGAAGCCGTGGCGTTGTCCGATCTCTTCCTGACCGACGGCCAGATCGTCTCGCAGCGCGGCCGGGCACGCGGGGAATCGATCAGCTATGATGCCGAAACGGTCTTCCGGGGAGATATTGCCGAAGGCCTTCCCATCGTTGTCCTGATCGACGCCGGATCCGCCTCCGCCAGCGAAATCGTCGCCGGGGCGCTCCAGGATCACCGCCGCGCCGTCGTCATGGGCGAGCGGAGCTTCGGCAAGGGCAGTGTTCAGTCGCTGCTGCCGCTGGGCAACGATGCCGCGCTCAAGCTCACGACGGCACGGTACTACACCCCCTCAGGCCATTCCGTGCAGGAAGGCGGCATCAAGCCCGATATCCGCGTCCCGCAGCTGTCCGATCCGGATCTCGCCAAGCGCAGCAAATTCACCATGCGGGAAAGCGATCTTCGCGGACATCTGATCAACGAATTGGGTATCAAGGACGAGGATCTGGAAAACGATACCCGAACCGATCCGCGGTTCCAGCTCACCGCAGAAGAACTCGAGCAAAAGGGAATCGAAGATTTCCAGCTGCATTATGCAGTCGAGACGCTGCGCAGGACCAGTCCCAACTCCGTTGCCAGTCGCCGGAAGTAAGGCTAGCCACTCGCTGGTGAAAATGACCGAAAGCCCGTATCTGCGCCTTGCTCAACGGACTGCGCTGGCCGTGCCTGCGCTTCTTCTCGCGGGCGCCTATGTATCGCAATATGTGTTCGGGCTTTATCCGTGCGAAATGTGCTGGTGGCAGCGCTGGCCCCATTTTGCCGCGGTTGCCTTGGCGCTGCTCTCGTTTTTCACCCCCCCCAAACGCCTGTGGGTTGCACTGGCGGCTGGCGGTATTCTGACTTCGGGCCTGATCGGCCTGTTTCATGCCGGGGTGGAATATGGTTGGTGGGAAGGCATCACGTCATGTGCCGCGATACCCCAGACCGATGACGGTCAAAGCGCGCTGGATGCGATCATGAATTCCCCCCTCGTGCGCTGTGACGAACCGGCGTGGACGCTCTTCGGGATCAGCCTGGCGGGTTTCAATTTCCTGATTTCTGCCGCGGCCAGCCTCTTCATCTTCAACCAGCTCCGAAAGGATCACCGCGCATGACCGATCAGCCGATAACCAGGGCTACTCCGCCGCATATCGCGCGCATGATCCGTGTCGATCAGGCCGGGGAATTCGGTGCGACCCGTATCTATGCCGGCCAGCTTGCCGTCATGGGTGACCGCGCGCCGGATTCCGCGGAAATCGCTGGCATGGCCGAGCAGGAAGCCGGGCATCGCGCAAAATTCGATGCGCTGATGGCGCGGCGTCGCGTCCGCCCCACCGCGCTTCAGCCTTTCTGGGACAAGGCAGGCTTCGCCCTTGGTGCGGCCACGGCCTTGATCGGCCCCGAGGCGGCAATGGCCTGCACCGCAGCCGTCGAAACCGAGATCGACCTTCATTATTCGCAGCAACTCGACCAGCTCGAGGCGACGAACGAAGATCCCGAACTCGCCCGCATGATCGAAGAGTTCCGCGAGGATGAGCGTGAGCACCGCGATGCCGCTCTGGCTGCCGGAGCGGAGCGCGCGCCGGGATATCCGGTCCTTTCCGGCCTGATCCGGCTCGGCTGCAAGGCTGCGATCAAGATTTCCGAACGGATATAGCGGGAACGCTTCTGCCCCCTGACTCGCTTCATTCACAGCGCCCGCTTCATGGACAGTTCACGCGGCGCGCTGCCTAATGCCGCTCACGCAATATTGAGGATCCGATGACCCGTTCCCTGCTCGCCCTTGCCGCCTTCGGCGCTGCCGCCATCGCTGGCCCCGCACAGGCGCAGACGCCTGTCGATACCGGCGATGAAAGCTACAATATGGTCATCGTCTATGGCGATGATGCCTGCCCCACCAGCGAGGATGGAACGATCGTGGTGTGTGCCCGCCAAGCGGAAAGCGAACGTTTCCGGATTCCGGAAAGCATGCGCTTCACCGATGGTCCGCAGGCCCAGAGCTGGGCAGAGCGTGTGGAGCAGCTGGAAATGGTGGGCTCTTTCGGAACGCTCTCCTGTTCGCCCGTCGGGGCAGGGGGCATGACCGGCTGTACCCAGGAAATGATCCGCAAGGCTTATGCGGACAAGGAAAATTCCAGCGCTGTCCGCTTCGGCGAAGTCATTGCCGCCGCGCGGGCGGATCGTCTGAGTACTATCGATGAAGATGCCGAGCGCACGCAAGAAGATGTCGAGATGATCGAGCGCGAATACATGCAGCGCCTCGAAGAGCAGCGCGATGCGCCCACTCCCGACGAGGAAGATCTGCCACAACCCGAAGCAAAAGTTGTTGCGGGCGACCCCGAAGGCTGAATTTCCTTTTCTAGTGAAGCTTTGTTTGTCAAAGCTTCCCCATGGACGGGCGCCGCATACTTACGATCTTCGGGACACGTCCCGAAGCGATCAAACTTTTTCCGCTGATCCACCTGTTGGATCGGGATGACCGGTTCGAGAGCCGCGTATGCGTGTCGGCGCAACATCGCGGCATGCTCGACCAGGTGTTGGATATCGCCGGGATCGATCCCCACCACGATTTGGATCTCATGACGGATGGGCAGTCGCTCGACGAACTGACCGCCAGGGCGCTGACCGGGATCGGCCGCGTTCTTGACCGGGAAAAGCCGGATTGGGTGGTGGTGCAAGGCGACACGACGACTGTCCTCGCGGGCGCTCTTGCCGCCTACTACCGCAAGATCGCTGTCTGCCATGTCGAGGCAGGGCTGCGCAGCGGCGACATTTACCAGCCATGGCCGGAGGAGGTGAACCGCCGCACGGTCGGGACTTTCGCCAAACTGCACTGCGCGCCTACCCAGACCAGTGCCGATGCCCTGCTGCGCGAAAATATCGATCCGGCAAGCGTTCATGTCACCGGCAACACCGTGATCGATGCACTTAAATGGGTGACGCAGCAGATCGATGCTCGACCCGAACTGGCGGCGGGGCTTTCGGATCTTGAGCAGCGGTTTGCCGCCAAGCGGATAATTGGGGTGACCAGCCACCGCCGCGAAAATTTCGGTGAGGGGATGCACGGTATTGCAAAGGCGATCAGGCGTCTGGCCTCACGCGGCGATTTGGCCTTCATTTTTCCTGTTCATCTCAACCCCAATGTGCGCGCGGTCATGAACGCGGAACTCGAAGGCCTCGACAATGTCGCTCTGATCGAACCGCTGGACTATCCGCATTTCGCCCGGTTGCTGGATATCAGCCATATGATGCTGACCGATAGCGGCGGGGTGCAGGAGGAAGCGCCGGCGCTCGGCAAGCCGGTGCTTGTCATGCGTGAAACGACCGAACGGCCCGAAGGCGTGGCTGCAGGGACGGCGCGCCTCGTCGGCACCGATGCCGAAACCATTGTGCGCGAGACCGAGCGTCTGCTCGACGATCCGGCCGCCTATGCTGCCATGGCGCGTGCCCACAATCCTTTCGGTGACGGAAACTCGGCCCAGCGGATCTGCGATCTGCTGGCGCATGCCAGCTGAAAAACTTTTTTCACGGCCCGGGGAAACGTTCGAACTCGGGCAGGCTGGCGAGCTCACGCATATAACCGAGCCGCTCCGCAGTCTGGATATGCACCGTTGGAGAATGGAGATGGGCATCGTCCAGCGTCGCAGACTGGATGTCGACGATGCCGGGAAGCATTTCCTCATTGATAAAATAGAGGCCGGTGCCGCAGGTCCCGCAAAAATGCCTCCACGAAGCACCGGAAGAGTTGAAGGCTGTCGCCTTCCCCTTCGTCACGCGGAATGTGTCGGAGGGGACGCCCAGCCACGCGGTAGCCGGAGCTCCGGAAGAAGCGCGGCAGTCGGCGCAATGACAGAGCGAATGATGGCCAGCTTCACCTGTTACTTCGTAGCGGATCTCACCGCATTGGCATCCACCCGTAAGCATAGGGATCTCCTCTTCCGTCAGAACATAAAAAGAACATAACGACTCGAGGGGATCGAAGTCAAACCCCGTGATACTCGCGGTACCACTCCACGAAGCGCGGAATGCCCTGCTCGATCGCCGTGGTCGGCTGGTACCCGATATCGCGCTGGATCGCGTCGATGTCGGCATAGGTTTTCTCGACATCGCCCGCCTGCATCGGCAGCAGTTCCACTTCGGCCTTGGTCCCGCAGGCCTGTTCGATCAGCTCGATCACCCGCGTCAGCTCCTCGCTGCGGTGATTGCCGATATTGTACAGCGCATGCGGCTTCATGCTGCCGCCAGCCTTCTGCGCCCCGTCGTCGGCGGGCGGGCTGTCCAGGCAAGCGACCACGCCGCTCACGATATCGTCGATGAAAGTGAAGTCGCGCCACATATCACCGTGGTTGAAGACCTTGATCGGGCGCCCGGACAGGATGGCGTCCGTGAACAGCCACAGCGCCATGTCCGGCCGGCCCCACGGCCCGTATACGGTGAAGAACCGGAGCCCGGTCAGCGGCACGCGGTAAAGATGGGCGTAGGTTTCGCTCATCAGCTCGTCGGACTTCTTCGTCGCGGCATAGAGCGAGACCGGATGCTCGGCCCGGTCCTCTACGGCGAAGGGCAGTTTGTCATTTCCGCCATAGACCGAAGAGGAACTGGCATAGACCATATGCGCCGTCCCGCGATGGCGTGCCACTTCGAGCAGGTTGAGGTGGCCCATCAGATTCGCCTCGACATAGGCGCGGGGATTTTCGATGCTGTAGCGCACACCGGCTTGCGCGCCGAGATGCACGATGCGGTCGAATTCCTCGCCATCGAGCGCTGCGGAAAGCTCTTCCCAGCGCGAAAAGTCGACTTTCTTGAAAGCGAATCTGGCTCCGGCTGCGGCTTCGACGCGGGCGACCCGGTCGTCCTTCAGCGAGACCTGGTAATAGTCGTTGAGACTGTCGATCCCGAGAACCTCGTCACCACGGGCGCACAGCCGCTCCGCTACCGCGGCGCCGATAAAGCCGGCCGCGCC
Source organism: Qipengyuania sp. NPDC077563 (assembly GCF_044901345.1). Taxonomy (NCBI): domain Bacteria; kingdom Pseudomonadati; phylum Pseudomonadota; class Alphaproteobacteria; order Sphingomonadales; family Erythrobacteraceae; genus Qipengyuania; species Qipengyuania sp. NPDC077563. The sequence goes on from NZ_JBJDPC010000003.1 coordinate 316,422, forward strand.
GGTGACGAGGACGCGCATGGCCGGTCAGCCCTTGTCGAGCGCGATGTCGGGGGCGTCTTCCTGCTTCATGCCGACCACATGGTAACCGGCATCCACGTGATGCGTTTCACCCGTCACGCCCGATGAGAGGTCCGACAGGAAGTAGAGGCCGGAGCCGCCCACATCCTCGATCGTGACATTGCGGCGCAGCGGCGAATTGTATTCGTTCCACTTCAGGATGTAGCGGAAATCGCCGATCCCGCTGGCGGCCAGCGTCTTGATCGGTCCCGCGCTGATGGCGTTGACGCGAATGCCCTCGGGGCCGAGATCGTTGGCGAGATACTGGACCGAAGTTTCCAGCGCCGCCTTGGCGACACCCATCACATTGTAATGCGGGATGACCTTTTCCGCGCCGTAATAGGTCAGCGTCAGAATGCTGCCGCCATTCGGCATCATTTCGCGCGCGCGCTTGGCCACCGCGACCAGGCTGTAGGCGGAAATGTTCATCGTCATCAGGAAGTTGTCGAGACTGGTATCGACATATTTGCCGCGCAGCTCGCTCTTGTCCGAAAAACCGATGGCGTGGACGACGAAGTCGATGGTGTCCCAGCGTTCCTTCAGCGTGGCAAAGGCGCTGTCGAGCGCGTCCATGTCAGACACGTCGCATTCGAAGATGAAGTCGCTGCCCAGCTGTTCGGCAAGCGGACCGACGCGCTTCTTCAGCGCTTCGCCTTGATAGGAGAACGCCATCTCGGCGCCCTGGTCGCGCAATTGCTTGGCTATGCCCCAGGCCAGCGACTTGTCGTTGGCGAGGCCCATGATGAGGCCACGTTTGCCCTCCATCAAACCGCTCATTCCTCTTTTCCTTCCTGCTCTTCGATCATTTCCTGTTTGAGCTGCGCCCGCCGGCGGTTGTCCGACTGCCCGATCAGGTTCATTTCTTCTTCCGGCGTTTCAGCAAGCGCAGCATTCAATTCAGCGCCGATAACCACACCAAGTCCGACAAGCCAGAAAAAGAACAGGACCACCATTACGCCTGCAAGGCCGCCATAGGTCAGATCGTAAGCAAAGAATTGTTTCAATACGGCGGGCAGCAGCGTCGTCACTGCAATCCACCAAATGGAGGTGAGGAGCACTCCGGGCCATTTGGGGTAACGGTTCCGCCGGTATTTCGATGGCGTCAGCGTATAGAACAGCAGGTAAAGCGAACCGAAGAGGCCCAGCGCCGGGACTATGCGTGACAATTGCAGATCGAGGATCCGATCGACGAGCTGGGGAAAATAGGCCTGGATTACTTCCTGTGCCGCTCCGATCAGGAACTGCGCCATCAGGCTCATCATCAACAGGAATACCGAGCCGAGGATGACGCCTGCTGACAGCAGGCGGTATTTCCAGAACGCATGCGTGGCCTCCGTGCCATAGGCGCGGCGCAGGATATCCCTGATCGTCTCGACCAGGCTGCCCACCGTCCAGAGCGCCACCAGCGCACCGGCCCACAGCAGCCATCCGCTGCGCGCCTGAATGACATCGCGCGCAACGGGTTCGATCACATTGCCGACAACCGGGGGGAGGGCGAAGAGAATCGCATTGATCGTGGCGGCCCGTTCGCTTTCCTCGCCGATGGCCGAGAAGACAGCGGCGCCGAGGATAAAGAAGGGAAAAATCGCCAGCATGGCGAGATAGGCGAGATTGCCCGCATGGATGAAACCGTCGTTATAGGTGCCAACCAGCGTCCGCTTGGCGACGTCCCACGCGCGGGTGCCCGGACCGACGCGATCCTCGATTCGATCGCGGAGGTGGTACGCCTCCTTCCGCCGGGCTTCGGGGGAAAGCGACTGGCGCTCACGTTCCTTCGTCGAGGGTAGGTCGGCTGGGGGCAGGTTACACCTGGAGTTTGCTGCGCGGGTCGCTTTCGTCCTTCCACCCATCGAGCCGCTTGGCAAGTTCTCCAAGATCCTCGGGTAGCTGAATTTCGAGCGTCACCAGCTGATCGCCGCGGCTGCCATCCTTCTTGGTGAAGCCCTTGCCCTTGAGGCGCAGCACCGCACCGCCGCTCGTGCCGGGCCTGATCGTCATCATCACCGGACCATCCACGGTGGGAACCCGGACCTTGCCGCCATTGACCGCCTCGTCGAGCGTGATGGGCAGGTCGAAGCGCACGTCGGACCCGTCCCGCTGGTAGACGCGGTGCTTGTCGACCTTAATCGTCACCAGCCCGTCGCCCGCGCCGCCGGGGCCCTGCTGGCCCTTGCCCTTGAGGCGCATCTGCGTGCCGTCCTCCACGCCCTTGGGCAGCTTGAGATCGATTGTCTTGCCGTCGGCCAGCGTAATCCGCTGGTCCTTGAGCGTCGCCGCATCGATGAAGGACACGCGCAGCGTGTAGGCGATGTCCGCGCCTTTCTGCGGGGGGCGCTGCCGCCGGCCGCCGAACGGATCGCCTCCCATGCCGCCCGCACGTCCGCGCGCGCCGCCGCCACCGAAGAGCCCTTCGAAAATATCGCCGAGATCGCCCTGGTCGGTGCCGAAGCCCTGGAAATCCTCTGCCCGGAACCCGCGCTGGCCGCCACCGGCACCGCGAAATCCGCCGCCACCGCTGCCCATTCCGCCAAAGGGATTGGTCGGATTGCCTTCCATGTCGATCTCGCCGCGGTCGAACTGCGCGCGCTTGTCCTTGTCGGACAGGAGGTCATACGCCTTGGTCACGTCCGAAAAGCGTTCGGATGCCTTGGGATTGTCCTTGTTGCGATCGGGATGAAGCTCCTTCGCCAGCTTGCGATAAGCGCTCTTGATGTCCTTCTCGTTCGCGGAACGCGTGACGCCGAGGGTGGTGTAGGGGTCTGCCATGGTGTGTTAGCTAGTTGCGACGGTGGCCGACCGCAAGCGTGCCTGTTCGCGGCGAGGCTTTCCTACACAGGCGGCTCGGGCTAGGGAATGTCTCATGTCCCCGTTCAATGTGCCGCAAGCCCGCGTGGTTCCGCCGTTTTCGGGGGAAATATACCCCGTCCGTTTTTTTGCTCTGGACCGTGCTCCATGTGCTCCATCCTGTAGGATTGCGTTATGAGCAACAATGCCCCCGAATCCGAAAGCGCTATTCCGGTTGCCGATCCTTTCTCGCTGTTCGAGATCTGGTACGGCGAAGCCAAGGCGAGCGAACCCAATGATGCCAATGCCATGGCTCTGGCAACGGCCACTGCGCAGGGCCGCCCGTCGGTCCGCATGGTGCTGCTGAAAGGGCATGGCTCGCATTGGGGCGAGGGGGGCGGTTTCGTCTTCTACACCAATGCCGAAAGCCGCAAGGGCCAGGAAATCCTGAGCAATATGCACGCCTCGCTGCTGTTTCACTGGAAGAGCCTGCGCCGCCAGATCCGGATCGAAGGCACGCTGGAAGAAGTCGCCGCGGAGCAGGCGGACGACTATTTCCACTCGCGCCCGCACGCCTCGCAGATCGGCTCGGCTGCTAGCGACCAGTCGCGCCCCCTGCCGGACCGGCAGATCTATCTCGACCGGGTCGCCGCGCTGGAGGCCCGCTATCCCGAAGGTGATATCCCGCGGCCGGCGCACTGGACCGGGTTCCTGCTGACCCCGCACACGGTGGAGTTCTGGCGCGACCGCGAATTCCGCCTCCACGACCGGCGGCAGTTCACGCGTAGCGGGCCGGGAGAAGCGTGGTCCAACACGCTGCTCTATCCATGACGGAAACCACGGCCGACAATCGCGCGAAACTAACGCGTTCTGCCGCGATCGCCTCGATCTCGGTGGCGCTCATCCTCGTCGCGCTGAAAAGCTGGGCGAGCTGGCAAACCGGTTCGACCGCCATGCTCGGCAGCCTCGCCGATTCGGCGCTCGATCTGATTGCCAGCATCGCCACGCTGACAGGTGTCTGGATCGCCTCGATGCCCGCCGATCAGGACCATCGGTTCGGGCACGGAAAGGCAGAGGCGCTGGCGGCGATCTTCCAGGTCATGCTGATCGCGGTTTCGGCTTTCGGCATCGCGGCGCGGGCGCTGAGCCAGCTGGCCGGCGGCACGCAGACTTCCGCTGCTGGGGAAGGCATAGCGGTGTCGGCCATCGCCATCGTGCTCACCTTCGCTCTGCTCGCTTGGCAGAAATACGTGATGAACCGGACGCGCAGCCTCGCGATCCAGACCGATCATCTGCATTACAAATCCGACCTGCTGCTTAACCTCGCGGTGATCGCGGCGCTGGTCCTCGACCAATATGCGGGCTTCGGCATGGCCGATCCGCTGTTCGGCCTCGCCATCGCCGCCTGGCTGGCGTGGGGCGCCTTCACTGCGGCGCGCGAAGCCGTGGACGATCTGATGGACCGCGAATGGCCGGAAGAAAAGCGACTCGCCTTCGTGGAGGCGGCGGCGCTCCATCCCGAGCTTACCAATCTGCACGATCTGCGCACGCGGGCCAGCGGCAATCGTGATTTCGTCCAGTTCCATGTCGATCTGCCCGGCACCATGACGGTGGAAGAAGCGCATGATATCATCGAGCGGGTGGAAAAGGACCTGTGCCAGCGCTTCCCGAACATGGAGCTGCTGATCCACATCGATCCCCGAGGCCATGTCGACGAGCCGGGCAATCCGCTGGTCGAGGAAGACGAGTTTGCAAAACTGGAGGGCGACAGCTGATGAAACTGCCTTACACCCATGTCGATGCCTTTGCTTCACGGCCCTTCACGGGCAATCAGGCGGCGGTGATGCCGCTCGACGAGTGGCTGGACGATGCGACGCTGCTCGCGATCGCGGAAGAGAACAACTTCGCCGAAACGGCTTTCCTGGTGAAGGACGATACTGGCGAGGCCGATTGGGAACTGCGCTGGTTCACGCCGACCGAAGAAGTTCGCCTGTGCGGCCACGCGACGCTTGCGAGCGGGCACGTGATGCTTGGGCGCGATGGGGGCGAGGCCGTGAGCTTTCGCACGCGCCAGTCGGGGATTCTCGAAGTGCGCAAGCTTGGCGAGGTATACGAGCTCGCCTTACCCGCGATCCGGACCGAGCAGGGCGAGTGGCCCGAGGCGGCCGCGCTACTCGGCGGCTCGCCCACCGAATGCTGGCGCAATCCGCATGGTTACGACCTGTTCCTTTACCCGGATGAGGACTCGATCCATACGCTTGAGCCCGATCTGCGCGGGCTGGCGAAGCTGGGCAACAATCTCTTCGTCTGCACTGCTCCGGGACGAGATACCGACGTGGTGAGCCGCGTCTTCGTACCGGGCGGCGGAGTGGACGAGGATCCGGTGACCGGTGCGGCCCACGCCACGCTTACACCCTTCTGGGCCGAGCGCCTCTCGCGCGAAAGCTTCACCGCCTATCAGGCAAGCCGCCGCGGCGGCCATGTAGGCTGCCGACTGGAGGGCGACCGTGCGATCCTCTCCGGCCAATGCGTGACCGTGGTGGAGGGGAGCTTCTACCTTCCCTCGGCGGGGTAAAGCTCGACGATATCGGCCAGCTGCTGGAGCATCGCCTTGCGTTCGGCGGCATTCGAATGGCCGAGCCGCACGATGGTGAGCCCCTGCTCGGGCGACACGAAGACATACTGGCCCATGTGGCCGATCATGGAAAAGGCCGTTTCGGGCGCTCGGTCGGGAAACAGCGGGTGCTCCGCCTCGCCAGTCGGCCGGTTGAGCCAAGTCTGCAGGCCGTATTGCGGCGATTTGGGGCTGGGGGTCACCATCTGTCCCACCCAGCTGCGGGGGACCAGCTGCTCCCCGCGATAGGAGCCCTTGTTGCGCAGCAATTCGCCGAGCTTGGCCCAGTCGCGGGCACTTGCATGCATCAGGCTGCCGCCGATCAGCGTACCGGCGCGGTCGAACTCGGGGACGGCGGTAGACATGCCCAGCGGCTCGAACAGGCGGGCGTGGAGATAATCGGACAGCGCCCGGCGGCGGGCTTCGGGCTGATCGCTATCGGTCAGGGCACGGGCCGCGATGTCGGCCAGGATGACGGTGGTGTTCGATGAATATTCGAACTTCTCGCCCGGCTCCGCTTCGGGAGGCTGGGCGGTGGCGTAATCCGCCATATCGTCCCGCCCGTCGAGGAAGAGCATGCGGACTTCGCTGCTCTCATAGGGCGGATCGCCCGCTTCGGTATGCTCGAGCCCGCTGCGCATCTGAAGGAGATGCCGCAGGGTGATGTCGGCACGTGGATCGCCGCTGCGCTGCCAGCGCGGCACCGGGGCGGGCTGATCGAGCCGCAGCAGGCCATCGCCGACCAGCTGGCCGATCATCATGGCGGTAACGGGCTTGGCCATCGACCAGCTGACGAAGAGCGTGTCTTCGTTATATCCTTCGGCATAGCGTTCCGCCGCACGCTTGCCATCGTGCATCACGATCAGGGCGCGGGTCTCGCCAAGGCCCTCCTGCGTGAAAAGATCGTCGATCTCGCGGGCGAGCGCCTTGGTGGGGGCACCGGGATCCTCCCCGACCGCAGCCAGCGCTGCCTCGCTCAGCGGCGGTTCTTCCTCGCCTCCGGACGAACCGCATGCGGCAAGGCTTGTGGCGAGGAGGGCAAGAGCGATAAGGGGCAGGGGCCGCGGGAACATGCCCGCTCCACTCGCATGAGGACTACACCCGCGCAATGGCGAAAAAACGCTCCCTTCTTTCCCGCTGGTGGTTCTGGCTGGCGCTGGTTCTCGCCGCCGCAGCGGGCGGCGCCTGGCTGGCCTATGGCGAGACGGCAACGCGCACGGGAGAGGTTGCCACGGCCTATGCTGCGCGGGTGGGTTGCTCCTGCCGCTTTGTGGCCGGGCGCAGTCTTGAGGATTGCGGCAAGGACAAGCTCGAAGGCATGGAACTTGTCTCGCTGAGCGAAAATGCTGCCGACCGCACCGTGACGGCGAGCATTCCGGTCATTGCCGCGGATACGGCGCGCTATCGTGAAGGTTACGGCTGCGTTCTGGATGAATGGGAATATTGAGGCAGACTATCAGCAGCCGCAGATGGCTCCTGCCGGTCAGCCTTCGCAGCGCGTCGTGCTGTCGATCCAGCCGCCACCCACGACCCGCTCTCCGGCGTAGATGACCGCCGCCTGGCCGGGCGCGACGCCGAATTCGGGTGTATCGAAGCGTATTGTCGCCGCTTCATCATTGCCCAGCGACCCCTCCAGCGTGATCGGCACTGGCTTGGCCAGGCTGCGGACCTTGGCCGTCAGCGGTACATCGGGCAGCGGGCCGATGCGATTGGTCTCGACAAGATGGGCGGCGGACACGGCAAGCATGCGCTTGGGGCCGACCTTTACCTGCGCCTCGGCAGCATCGATGCCGACGACGTAGAGCGGCTCCGGCTGGCCGCCGATTTCCAGCCCCCGGCGCTGGCCGACGGTATAATGGATCACGCCGCGATGCTCGCCCAGTTCCTCCCCGGTCCCGGCATGGACGATCGCGCCCGGACGCGCGCCTTCGGGGCGCATCTTCTTGACGATCTTCGCGTAATCGCCATCGGGCACGAAGCAGATGTCCTGGCTGTCGGGCTTGGCGGCATTGCGCAGGCCGGCAGCTTCGGCGAGCTCGCGCACTTCGCTCTTGGGCAGGCCGCCCAGGGGGAAGCGCAGATAGGCCAGCTGGTCGTCTGTCGTCGCATAAAGGAAATAGGACTGATCGCGCGCCGGATCGGTGGCCCGGTGAAGCTCCGCCCCGGCCGGCCCCATTACCCGCTGGACGTAATGACCGGTCGCCAGGCAATCGGCGCCCAGTTCGCGGGCCATGGCGAAGAGATCGGTGAATTTGGGCCCCATGTTGCAGCGGATGCAGGGCACCGGCGTGCGCCCGGCCAGATATTCGTCGGCAAAAGTTTCGACCACTTCTTCGCGGAAGGCGCTTTCGTGATCGGACACATAGTGAGCAATGCCCAGACGTTCTGCCACGGCGCGTGCATCGGCGATATCGTCACCCGCGCAGCAGGCACCCTTGCGCCCGGTTGCCGCGCCATAATCGTAGAGTTGCAAGGTAATTCCGATGACTTCCGCCCCGCTCTTTGCGGCGAGTGCGGCAACCACGGATGAATCGACGCCGCCCGACATCGCGACGACGATGCGGGCCTGCGATGCGGGCTTACCAAGATCGAACAGCGCGGCGGCGCCGGCCGGGTCGAGAAAACGGGATTCGAGCATGCGCGGCCCCTTACACGGCCTTGGCCCCGGGCTCCAGTATTTCCCGGTTTGAGCCACGAAACATGATTCACTTCCTCTTTACCATGTCTGATTATCACAGCCTCATGATCGAGGGGCAATTCACCAAGAAAAGCGAAGAGGCGACCAAGAACAAGGACGTCCTGCACAAATTCCGTTGGACCGAACTTGTCGCAAAATTGTCCGCGACTCGCGACTTTCGCGAGGAAGTGGCGAGAAGGGAGCATGCCGGTTTCCAGTCTTTCGGCGAAGCGAGGCGGGAAACGGAAGGAGAAAGTAAACGGCCCGTTTACCATGATGGTTTAGCGCATGGAAAATCTGAACCGTTAGACGAGGACTCCGCCGCAGATGGTGCGGTGCATGGCGACCGAGAGAAATAGATGATCGAAAATCAGGACATCCGCCCTGCACAGGTGATCGGCCCGCTTGGCGAGCCGCTGACCCTTGAGGATTTGCCGTCCCCGTCCACGAAGCGGTGGGTGGTGCGCCGCAAGGCCGAGGTGGTCGCTGCCGTGAATGGCGGCCTGCTCAGTATCGATGAAGTTCTCGAGCGCTACGGCTTGACGCTGGAAGAGTTTGCCTCCTGGCAGCGCGCAGTCGACCGGTCGGGAATGCAGGGACTGAGGGTCACCCGGATCCAGCATTACCGCGATTTATACGAACGCCAGTTCAAGTATTGATCGCGCGTCCCGCCAAGAGGCGGGAACAAAAACCCTGTAAATCCGCTAAATTCGTGTCCCCCATGCAAAAAAGGGGAACCGCTGGCACTGCCACCCGTTCGGCTGGCATTGGGTCGGATGGGAAGTAAAGGAGGATTTGCAATGGGTTGGATTATCGCAATTATCGTCGGCGGCGTCGCCGGATGGCTCGCAAGCATGGTCATGGCGCGCGACGCTTCGATGGGCATTTTCTGGAATATCATCGTCGGTATCATCGGCGCACTGATCGGTAACTTTCTCGCCGGAGCCCTGTTCGGCATTGAGGGCACCATTCAGACCTTCAACTTGACCGGTTTCATCATCGCGATCGTTGGTGCAATCGTTCTGCTTGGTATCGCCAACCTCATTCAGCGTGGTCGTGTGCGCTAAAAACCAGCACGAAGTTTAAATCGAGAAGGGCGGTTCGGCATCTGAGCCGCCCTTTTTCGTGCTTTTCGAACATCGAAGACATTCGTCTGTTTCGCTAATGCCCCTGTCGAGTGTAAGATTGCTCCAGACAGGGCAAGCCCCTACGACAATTCGACAGCCTTGCGCTCTGTGATTTAGCAGAGTAATACACCAATCGATATAGGCTGCTGCCAGACGGGGCTATTTGATGACGTACGAAACGGAAATTCGCGCTGATGACGACGGTGCCTTGCCGCCGGAGCGGATCGAGGTTGATAGCGTAGATGCTGAGAAACGCCCGGGTCGGCGCCGCAAGCTGGCGATTGCCGCAGTCATCCTGGTGGCCGCCCTCGCTCTGGCCTGGTATTTTCTTGCCGGAGACGAAGAACAGGCCCCATCCGAACCGCAATTGCCTGCGGTAACCGTCGTGGCGCCCGGGCGTACTACCGTCGAAGGCGAAATTTCCGCGACCGGAACGATCGCCGCCCGCCGGACCCTGCCGGTCGGCGTGGTCGGCGAAGGCGGGCGCGTGGTTTCGGTACCCGTCGATGCGGGCAGCTGGGTGCGCCAGGGCCAGGTCCTCGCCGTGATCGACCGCTCGGTGCAAAACCAGCAGGCCCTCAGCGCCGCTGCGCAGGTCCAAGTCGCGCAGGCCGATGCCAATCTCGCACAGTCCAATCTCGACCGCGCCCTCCAGCTGGTCGAGCGGGGATTCGTTTCCAAGGCCGATGTGGACCGCCTGACGGCGACCCGCGACGCCGCCGTCGCGCGCGTTCGCGTCGCCAAGGCGCAAGCGGGCGAATTGCAGGCACGCAATGCCCGCCTCAATATCGTCGCCCCCGCAGCCGGCCTCGTGCTTGAACGCAATGTCGAGCCCGGCCAGACGGTCGGTGCCGGATCGCAGGCCCTCTTCACCATCGCCCAGGGCGGCGAGATGGAAATGCTGGCCCAACTGGGCGAGACCGAACTGGCAAGCTTGCGCGCAGGCGCATCGGCCACGGTGTTCCCGGTCGGAACCGACGAGGGGTTCACCGGCCAGATCTGGCAGATCGCCCCGACGATCGACGACAGCACGCGGCAGGGTACGGCGCGCATCGCCCTGTCCTACAGCCCGGAACTTAAGCCCGGCGGTTTCGCCAACGCGACGATCAATTCGGGTACCGTAGTGGCACCGGTCTTGCCGGAGAGCGCCTTGCTCGACGACGACGGGCAGACCTATGTCTATATCATCGACAGCGAGGACAAGGTCGTCCGCCGCAATGTCGAGACTGGCATCATAACCGATGGCGGTCTGTCCGTGACCGAAGGTTTGACGGGTAACGAGCGCGTGGTTCTTCGCGCGGGCGGGTTCCTGCGTGAAGGTCAGGAAGTCAAACCGATGCTGCAACGCCGGGCGGGCCAGTAGACCATGAACCTGCGCAACCTTTCCGCTTGGTCCATCCGCAACCCGGTGGTGCCGCTGGTCCTGTTCGCCGCGCTCACGCTTGCCGGCATCGTGGCATTCAACCGGATGCAGGTGCAGAACGATCCGGATATCGAATTTCCGGCAGTGATCGTTTCGATCGCTCAGCCCGGCGCGGCGCCGACGGAAATCGATACGCAGATCACCGAAAAGGTGGAATCCGCGATTGCCTCGCTCGAAGGGCTGGAATCCATCCGCAGCACCGTGCGGGAAGGTAGCTCGAGCACCTTCATCACCTTCGAACTCGGCTATGACGTGAATGACCTCGTCAACGAGGTGAAGGCCAATATCGACCAGATACGGGGAGATCTGCCCGAAGGCATCATCGAGCCCCGGGTCTACAAGGTCCAGACGAGCAACAACAGTTTCGCGAACTATGCTGTCGTCTCGCAGGACATGACGATGGAGCAGCTGAGCTGGTTCGTCGACGACACGGTCTCGAAACGGCTCTTGGCAGTTCCCGGAATGGCCAGCGCGTCGCGAAGTGGCGGCGTCAATCGCGAGATCCGGGTCATTCTGGATCCCTCCAGGATGCAATCGCTCGGTGTCACGGCATCCCAGGTCAACTCCGTCCTGCGGCAGAACAACCTCAACGCGGGCGGCGGCCAGGCTGAAATCGCTGGCGTTCGCCAGTCGGTCCGCGTGGTCGGCAATGCCGAAACAGCTTACGAACTGAGCCAGCGCCGCATTTCGCTTGGCGGAGGCCGGTCGATCAAGCTCGCGGATATCGCCGACGTCAGCGACGGGGAGAGCGAAATCAAGTCGATCTCCAAGGTCAATGGACGGCCTGTGGTGACCATCGATCTGTCCCGCGCCCGCGGCGAATCCGACGTGTCGGTCTATGACGAAGCGCAGATCGTGATGCAGGAAATCGAAGAGGAATATCCCGGCGTCGAATTCGTCGAACTCTTCAACATCGTCCAATATACCAAGGCGCAATACGAAAGCTCGATCGCCGCGCTTGTCGAAGGCGCGATCCTCGCGGTCGTCGTCGTCTTCTTCTTCCTGCGCGACTGGCGCGCGACGTTCATCTCAGCCATCGCCATCCCGCTGTCCGCCATCCCCACTTTCTTCTTCCTCGAATACATGGGGTACACGCTGAACCAGATGAGCCTGCTGGCGCTGGGGCTGGTGGCCGGGGTTCTGGTCGACGATGCTATCGTGGAGATCGAGAATATCGTCCGGCACATGCGGATGGGCAAGAACGCGTTTCAGGCATCGATCGATGCGGCCGACGAAATCGGCCTTGCTGTCGCTGCGACATCCTTTTCGATCATTGCTGTCTTTCTGCCCGTGGCGTTGCTCCCCGGGGTGGCGGGCCAGTTCTTCCAGAACTTTGGCGTCACCGTCGTCGTCTCGGTGCTGATGAGCCTTGCCGTCGCCCGTATGATTACGCCGCTCATGGCTGCGTATTTCCTCAAGCCGCATGGCCATGCCGAGCATGCGAACGGCCCCTGGATACAGCGTTATACACGGGTTCTTGAGTGGACGCTCGACCGCACGCGCGCGCAGGAACTGAAAAAGGCGCGGATCGAGCGCCGCGGCAAGATCGGTTTTTGGGGCAAGCTTGGCGCCCATATGCGCGGAGATCACCGCGCCTGGGTCATGGGCGTGGGCTTCCTGTCCTTCATTCTGACCATTTTCCTTTTCGTGACGACTCCGACCCAGTTCTTCCCCGATGCCGATTTCGACTTCGGCGAAGTGCGCATGGAAATGGTCCCCGGTACCACGCTGGAACAGACGGAAGAGCGTGCTGAACAGGCGCTCGCTATTATCGAGGACCAGCCCGAAGTCGAGAATGTGCTCCTGACCGTATCCGAAGGAAGCGCGAGCTTCTTCGTGACCTATAAGGCCGAGCGTGAACGGACGAGCCAGGAAATCGAACGCGATGTGTCCGTCCTTTTCAACCAGGTCGCCGATGCGCGCATCAACTTCCGCGATCAGCAGGGCGGCGGTGGAGGCGGTTCAGGCCGCGCCATCAATGTGATGCTTTCGGGCAGCAATCCAGATCTTCTCGAACGGACCGCCGAAACGCTGGTCGAGCAGATGGGCGACGTCTCCGAGATCCAGGGTCCCAGGCTCGAAGCCGATCTGCAGCGCCCGGAACTGATCATCGAACCGCGTGCGGATCTGGCGGCGTCGCTGGGTGTGACTACCGCATCGCTCAGCCAGGCGATCCGTATCGCCACGATCGGCGAGATCGACCAGAATGCCGCACGGTTCTCGCTCTCCGATCGCCAGATTCCGATCAGGGTCATGCTGCCGGAAAATTCGCGCGACCGGATCTCGACCATCCGCAATCTGCCGGTGCCCACGGCGAGCGGCGGCTCCGTTCCGCTCGAACGCGTCGCCGACATTCGTTTCGGGGCCGGTCCGACGACCATCCAGCGCGAAGATCGCAAGCGCCGCGTCTATGTCAGCGCCGACCTTGCCCCCGGCGCAGAGGAAGGCGTGGCGAAGAAGCGGATCAACGAACTGCCGATCATGCAGGATCTGCCGATCGGTGTGTCGAATGCACCGAGCGGGCAGGATCGCTGGCTGCTGGAATTCGTGGCGAACTTCCAGATCGCTCTTCTGTCCGGCATTCTCCTGGTCTTTGCGGTCCTTGTATTGCTCTACCGGCGCCTGATGTCGCCGCTGGTCAACATGGGGTCGCTTCTTCTCGCGCCTCTTGGCGGCATCATCGCCATCAAGATGGTTGGTCTCGCGCTCTCGCTGCCCGTTTTCATCGGCGTGCTGCTGTTGTTCGGCATCGTCGCCAAGAACTCGATCCTGCTGGTCGATTTCGCGATCGAGGCGATGGAGCACGGCCAGCGCAAGTACGATGCGATCATGGAAGCCGGCCAGAAGCGTGCGCAGCCCATCGTGATGACCACGGTCGCCATGACTGCGGGCATGATCCCCACGGCGCTGTCGCTGTCGGCCGACGGTGCATGGCGCCAGCCCATGGGCGTGGCCGTGATCGGCGGGCTCATCCTGTCGACCTTCCTCACCCTGCTGATCGTTCCTGCAGGCTTCAGCCTGGCAGACGGGATCGAGAAGCGCGTGGGACCGGCGCTGCGAAACCGCTTCCTCTCCTATCGCCCGGGAATGGACACGGGGGAGATCCGCGGACGCAAAACCGGGATCGAACCGGCGGAATAAGCGTCGCCTGATATATGGCGGGCAAATTCTCGATTTCGATCAAACCGGCGGGCGGTGCGCCCATTCCGCCGGACCGCGCCCGCGTGATGCGCCGCACGGCGACCGGCATGCTGGTGCTGATGGCGGCGATCTTCATCGCGTCGGGCCGGTGGCTCGAGATACATCCTGCCTGGGGTTACGTTCACGCCTTCGCGGAAGCGGCGATGGTCGGAGGTCTCGCAGACTGGTTCGCGGTCACCGCGCTCTTCCGCCGTCCGCTCGGTTTGCCGATCACGCACACCGCCATCATCCCGGAGAACAAGGACCGTATCGCCGATACGATGGCCGGGTTTCTGCGGGAGAACTTCCTGACGCCGCAGGTGGTGGCGCGGCGCATGGGTGCGATGAACCTGGCCGGCGCCGTCGGCAGCTACCTTGCAGACCCTGCCGCATCGCGGGATTCGCGCGTGCGGGCCGGGGCGGGGGAGCTGATGGTCGAGGTGCTCGAATCGCTCGATCCCGATCGTCTGGGCACACAGGTTCGCGCCGGTCTTGCCGCGCAGCTTGAAAAGCTCGAAATCGCCCCGCTGCTGGGCTCCATGCTCGATGCGATGATCGAGAAGGGGCGGCACAGGGAGCTGATCGACAAGATCATCCGCCGGGCCGGGCTGGTGCTCGAAGACAATGAGCAGATGGTGCGCGACATGGTGCACAACCGTGCCAATGCCGTGCTGCGCTTCACCGGCCTCGACGAACGGCTGGCCAATTCGGTGATCGACGGCCTCTACAAGCTTCTCGCCGAAGTCCTGATCGATCCCGAGCATCCCCTGCGCAACAAGATCGAGGAAGGCCTGCAGGACTTCGCCCGCGATCTGCGCGAGGATCCGGAGATGCAGGCGAGGGTCGAGCGGATCAAGATCGAGCTGCTGAACAATCCGGCGGTCGGCGACTGGTGGCAATCGGTGTGGGAGCGTCTGCGCGCCCGCCTGATTGCCAGCATCCGCGAGTCAGGCGGATCGGGCGGCGGCCATCTTGCCGAGACGATCGCGGAACTGGGCCGCGCGCTCCGTGACGACATCCGCCTTCAGCGCCAGATCAACCGGTTCGCCCGCCGCACCGCCGTCGGCGTCTCGACCCGCTACGGCGACCAGATCGTGCAGCTCGTGAGCGAGACCGTCCGCCGCTGGGATGCGACAACGCTGACCGACCGCGTAGAAAGTGCCGTGGGCCGCGATCTGCAGTTCATCCGCATCAACGGCACGCTGGTCGGCGGCCTTGTCGGGCTCACGCTCCACGCACTGTCGACCGTTCTAGGTTGAGGTCGGACGAGGAGCGGGGGCTCAACTGGGCATTACGTACCTGATCCGGACGGTGTAAAAAGATTCCACCGGAGTGCCATTTGCCGTCAGCGCAGGCTCGAATTCGCCGATCCTCTCGAAGGCCGTGCAGGGGTGCCGCTCCATGTCGAAGTCGGGCGCCAGGGTCTGGTTGAGCAGCGTGCATGACTTGAACGAGCCATCGGCCCCTACGGTCAGCCGCAGGTGGAAGTCGGCCTGCGCGCCTTTGCGCCGCGCATCATGCGGATAATAATCCACGATCCTTCTCGTCACCCGCGCGAGATTGGTCACCTTCGGGGACGACTGGACGCTTTTCTGTTCCTCGACATCGAAGCCCCAGTGTTCGACCAAATTTGCCATGCAATCGTTCATGGCGATCATGACATTCTTCATCTCGCCCAGCTCGAGGACGACTGCCGGGCGGCCGCTCTGGCTGAGGGTGAGCCTGTTTATATTCGCCCCGGCTTCGGCATCCATGCCCGGCAGCCCGCGCGGCTTGGCGGCCTCATCGCTTCCGGAAGCGCCATCTTTATCCGTGTCGGAAGAGGTCAGGCCAGACAAATGGGAAATCGCATTACCCCATTCGCCCATAGTCGATTCTTGGAAACGGAATTCGTCCTCGGCGCCGTCGGGCCCGAATTGGAAGCGGGTGTCACGCCAGGATTTGTACTTTTCGAGAGGGGGACCTGCGACCAACCAGTGCGCTGCAGAGGAGGGATCCCATTGTTCGAGATAGAACATCGTCTGCTGGCCGTCTTCGCCGAATACGCGCGCGATCCGGCACTTGTTTTCGCCCATGTCGAGCTGCCACGGGCCGACGGGTTCGAGAATCTTTGCCTCATCCTCGGCAGCGAAGGTCGGCTGGACAGCCGAAGATGCAAGACCCAGCGAAGTAATCGCGAAAACAAATCTGGAAATATTCACGAAAAACCCCCCTCGCAGCGAACATGCCGCGAAGAGGGTGTGTTTTCAATTGGTTTTGATCTTAAAGTTTCTCGGTCAGTTCCGGCACTGCCTTGAACAGATCGGCGACGAGGCCGATGTCCGCGACCTGGAAGATCGGCGCGTCTTCATCCTTGTTGATGGCGATGATGGTCTTGGAATCCTTCATGCCTGCCAGGTGCTGGATCGCTCCCGAGATGCCGATGGCGATGTAGACTTCCGGCGCCACGATCTTGCCGGTCTGGCCGACCTGGTAATCGTTGGGGACATAGCCTGCATCCACTGCGGCCCGCGATGCGCCGATGCCTGCGCCGAGCTTGTCGGCCAACGGCGTGATGTATTCCTCGAAGGTCTCCGCATCCTTCAGCGCGCGTCCGCCCGAAACGATCACGCTGGCGCTGGTCAGTTCGGGACGATCGCTTTCCGCGATTTCCTGGCTGACGAAGCTGGAGATCCCGGCATCGGTAGGGCCGGAGATTTCCTCGATCTCGCCCGATCCGCCTTCTGCTTCCGCCTTGTCGAAAGCAGTGCCGCGCACGGTGATGACGAGCTTCTCGTCGCTCGATTCGACGGTGGCGATGGCGTTGCCGGCATAGATCGGACGGGTGAAGGTCTTGTCGCCTTCGACCGAAAGGATGTCCGAAATCTGCATCACGTCGAGCAGGGCGGCGACGCGCGGCGCGATGTTCTTGCCGGTGGTGGTGGCAGGCGCGACGAAGGCGTCGTGATGGCCCATCTGATCGGCGATCAGCGGCGCGACGTTTTCGGCCAGCGCATGTTCGTAAGCCGCATCGTCGGCGAGGTGGACCTTGCCCACTCCGGCGATCTTCGCAGCAGCTTCGGCAACGGCGCGGCAGCCCGATCCGGCGACCAGCAGGTGAACTTCACCCAGCTTGCCCGCCGCAGTGACGGCTGCCAGCGTTGCGTCCTTGATCTCGGCATTGTCGTGTTCGACCCATACGAGTGTCTTCATTTTCAAACCTCTAAGTCCGTTCGCCCTACAGCGACTGCCTGTCCGTCGCTTGAGAAGGGCCGTACTTTTCTTCATCCGAGCGCCCGAAAGAAGGACGGTGCTTCGACAAGCTCAGCACGAACGGATGATGGGTGAATTCCTTAAACGATGCCCATCGCCTTGATCTTGGCGACCAGCGCATCGACGTCCTCGACCTTCTCGCCAGCCTGGCGAACCGGCGGTTCGGAGACATTGGTGGTCTTGAGGCGCGGCGCGGTGTCGACACCGTAATCGGCCGGGCTCTTGGTATCGAGCGGCTTCTTCTTCGCCTTCATGATGTTCGGCAGCGAAGCATAGCGCGGTTCGTTCAGGCGCAGGTCGGTGGTGACGATCGCGGGGAGCGTCAGTTTCACGGTTTCGAGACCGCCATCGACTTCGCGCTTCACGGTGACGCTATCACCGGCCACTTCGACCGTGTTGGCGAAGGTGCCCTGCGGACGGCCCATCAGGGCGGCGAGCATCTGGCCGGTCTGGTTCGAATCGTCGTCGATCGCCTGCTTGCCGAGCATCACGAGGCCGGGCTCTTCCTCTTCGGCAATGGCCTTGAGGATCTTCGCGACGGCGAGCGGTTCGACTTCGTCATCGGTTTCGACGAGGATCGCCCGGTCGGCACCCATGGCGAGCGCGGTGCGCAGTGTTTCCTGCGCCTTTGCCGGGCCGATGGATACGGCCACGATTTCTTCGGCATTGCCCGCTTCCTTGATGCGGATCGCCTCTTCGACGGCGATTTCGTCGAAGGGGTTCATGCTCATCTTGACGTTGGCGAGGTCCACGCCCGAGCCATCGGCCTTCACGCGCGGTTTGACGTTGTAATCGATCACCCGCTTGACGGGGACGAGGATCTTCATGGGGGTACCTTCCTCTCGACTTGAAAACTGTTGGTCCCGCCTAGCTTGCGTTTACGTAAACGTCAAGCAAGGCGGGGCGAGTGCTTGCTTAGATAAGGCGGGGCGCCTGCGAGCGTTCCCGCGCCCTGCTGCAAAAGGAAAGGCGGGCCGCGTTTCCGCTGGCCCGCCTTCCGGTGTCTCTATCTCGAAAGAGGCGATCAGGCCGCTTTCTTGACCTCCGCCACGATCTTCTTCGCTGCATCGCCGAGATCGTCGGCACTGACGATGGGCAGGCCGGAATTCTCGAGGATTTCCTTGCCAGCTTCGACATTGGTGCCTTCGAGGCGAACCACAAGCGGGACCGACAGGTTCACGTCCTTCGCCGCCTGTACGATGCCGTTGGCGATCACGTCGCACTTCATGATGCCGCCGAAGATGTTGACGAGGATGCCCTCGACCGCCGGATCCTTGAGGATGATCTTGAACGCTGCCGTCACCTTCTCGGTGGTGGCGCCGCCGCCCACGTCGAGGAAGTTGGCGGGGAAGGCGCCGTTGAGCTTGATGATGTCCATGGTTGCCATGGCCAGGCCCGCGCCGTTGACCATGCAGCCGATGTTGCCGTCGAGCTTGATGTAGGCGAGGTCGTATTCGCTGGCTTCGACTTCGGCCGGATCTTCCTCGGTCTCGTCGCGCATCTCTTCCACGTCCTTGTGGCGATAGAGCGCGTTGCCGTCGAAGCTCATCTTGGTGTCGAGCACGGACAGATTGCCGTCCTTGTCTTCGACCAGCGGATTGATCTCGAGCATTTCCATGTCGAGTTCCATGAAGGCGGTGTAAAGCTGCTTGGCCAGCTTCTGGCACTGCTTGTTGGTTTCCCCTTCCAGCTTGAGCGCGAAGGCCACCGCGCGGCCGTGGTGCGGCATGAAGCCCTGCGCCGGGTCGATCGTGATGGTGGTGATCTTCTCGGGCGTTTCGTGGGCCACGTCCTCGATGTCCATGCCGCCTTCGGTCGAAGCGATCATCGCCACTTCGCCGCTGGCGCGGTCAACGAGCATGGAAAGATAATATTCATGCGCGATGTCCACGCCGTCGGTCACGTAGAGGCGGTTGACCTGCTTGCCGTCATCGCCGGTCTGGATGGTGACGAGCGTGTTGCCGAGCATTTCCTTGGCATTGGCTTCGACTTCCTCGACGCTCTTCGACAGGCGCACGCCGCCCTTGCCGTCGGGGCCGAGTTCCTTGAACTTGCCCTTGCCGCGGCCGCCGGCGTGGATCTGCGCCTTCACGACATAAAGCGGCCCGGGGAGCTTTTTCGCGCCTTCGACTGCTTCTTCGACGGTGAGCGCTGCGTGACCTGCGGGAACGGCGATGCCGTATTTCGCGAGGAGTTCCTTGGCCTGATATTCGTGAATGTTCATGTCGATCGCTGATCCTTCGCGCGTGTTAGCGCTATTCGGGGTGGGAATTGCGCTTCGCGCATAAGCATGTCTGGGCGCGCTTGAAAAGAGCGGGTTTCGGGTGCAGGGGCGGCGGCGTCCCATGATTGACAGCAAACGCCTCGAATCCATCGTCGCTCAGGCCGGCAAGATCGCACTTGGCCTGTGGCCCGGCGCGGGCGCCGAATTGCAGGCGTGGGAGAAATCGCCGGGCAACCCGGTGTGCGATGCGGATCTGGTCGTCGATGCCTTTCTAAAACGCGAACTGGGCGCGCTGCTTCCCTCGGCCGGATGGCTGTCGGAAGAGACGGTCGATGACCCCAAGCGACTCGAGCGCGATCTGATCTGGCTGGTCGATCCGGTCGACGGGACCCGCGATTTCATTCGCGGGCGTGATGGCTGGGCAGTGAGCGTCGCGCTGATCAGTGGGGGGCGGCCGCTGCTCGGCACGCTGTGCGCCCCGGCGCGCGGCGAGATGTGGCAGGCGGTGGCGGGGCGCGGCGCAACGCTCAACGGCCAGGCTCTCAAGGCTTCCACCCGCACCGAGTTCGAGGGCGCGCGCGTGCCTGCCAACGATCTGATGAAGCAGGACCGGATGCTGGAGAAGGTCGACCAGCCCAATTCCATTGCTTTGCGAATCGCCATGGTGGCCGATGACCGCGCCGATCTGGTCGCCACGCTGCGCTGGGGCTTCGAATGGGACATCGCCGCAGCGGGCCTGATCGCGCGCGAGGCGGGTGCGGCCGTTTCGGACAGTTTCGGCCGGAAACTGGACTATAACAAGCGCGATCCCCGGGCGTTCGGCGTGGTTGCCTGTGCACCCGGTATCCATGCGGCAACGATCGAGCACCTTTCCGATCGCGCCAACAAGGTCGCCTACCAGTAAGTCCCACGGAATGAAAAAGGGGCCGGGCTAAGCCCGACCCCTCTGGTGACTGTCACGTCAGTCTGCGATGCGGCGCTTACTGATTGGCGCGCGCTGCGTTCACGTCGTCCTGATCGAACGGAATGATCTTGATTTCGACGCGGCGGTTCAGCGGCTCGGCCACATTGTCGCCGGTCTGCACGGCCAGGCGCGTTTCGCCGAAGCCCATCCAGCGGATACGCGAGGAACTCACGCCGCGGCTGGTGAGATAGTTGGACACGGCCTGTGCACGCTGTTCCGACAGGCGCTGGTTCGAATCGCTCGAACCGACGGTGTCGGTGTAGCCGTAAACGTCGACCAGGCTGTTGGGATACTGGACGAGGTTGGCGGCGACATTGTCGAGCGTCTGGCGGAAGGTCTGGTTGATCGTGTAGCTGCCGGTGGCGAAGGTCACGCCGTTCGGCAGGTTGACGAGGATGGCTTCACCGCCGTCAGTTTCCGAGACATCGACGCCCGAACCGGCCGTCTGCTCTTTGAGTTCCTTGATCTGCTGGTCCATGCGGTAACCGACATAGCCGCCGCCTGCCGCGCCAGCCGCTGCGCCGATGATGCGTCCGGTCTTGCCGCCGATCACGCCGCCGAGCAGGCCGCCGGCAACCGCGCCGCCGACACCGCCGAGGACGGTGCGCGAGATCTTCTGTTCACCCGTGTTGGGGTCGGTCACACAGGCCGAGGTGCCGAGCAGGGCGACCGAGGAAAGGCCGGCGAGGAAAAAGCGTGATGTCTTCATAATATCTGTTCCCTTTTTGCGAGACGGGGTTTCCCAGCCCTTCGACCGTCCACGCCCGCGTTAGATGGGACGCGCCCACCTGCGTCTCTAGAAGCACCCAACCACTCAAATCGGCGCCTGTTCCCCCGAAGCACTGGCGCCGCGCCGCTTTTATGCTAGCGAGGGCGCGTGACACCCTTTCCCTGGACAGATCTGCTCGTCATCGCCGGCCTCATCCTGCTCAACGGCGTCTTCGCCATGAGCGAACTGGCCATCGTTTCCGCACGCACGGGGCGGCTGCGGACCGCCGCGCAGAAGGGCAGCGCGGGCGCGAAGACCGCGATCGAGCTGGCCGCCGATCCGGGCAAGTTCCTATCGACCGTGCAGATCGGCATCACCTTGGTGGGGATCATCGCCGGTGCCTATTCGGGCGCCAGCCTCGGCGGGCCGACGGGCGAGCGGCTGACCGCGCTCGGCCTTCCCGCGGACTGGGCGGACGAGGCCGGCTTCGCGCTGGTCATCGCGCTGACCACCTATTTCAGCCTCGTCGTCGGTGAGCTCGTGCCCAAGCAGGTGGCGCTGCGGGCGGCGGTGCCCATCGCGATCGCCATGGCGCTGCCGATGGCCATTCTCGCCAAGATCGCCGCGCCGGTGGTGTGGCTGCTCGATGCGTCTTCGGGCGCGCTGATTCGCCTGCTGGGCGTGAAGCCCGGCGGCCAGAGCTCGGTCACGGCGGAAGAATTGCAGATGCTCTTCGCCGAAGCCACGCGCAGCGGCGTGATCGAAACCGAACAGCACCAGATGCTCGCCGGGGTGGTCCGGCTCGCCCAGCGCCCCGTGCGCGAAGTGATGACGCCGCGCACCGATCTCGACTGGATCGACGTGAATGCCGATGAAGAAGCCGTCCGCCAACTGCTCGAAGACAGCCCGCATTCGGTCTGGCCCGTGGCCGACGGCACGCCCGACAAGGTCATGGGCCTCGTGCGCGTACGCGAGGTGCTCGGCGCGCTGCTGGCGGGCGAGGGGCTGCGGCTGGAGGCGCTGATGCGCAAGGCCGAGGTGGTCCCCGACCAGCTCGATGCGGTCGACGCGCTGCGTGTGCTACAGCAGGCCGATGTCGCCATGGCCATGGTGCATGACGAATACGGCCATCTCGACGGGATCGTGACCCCGGTCGACCTGCTCACCGCGCTGGTCGGCGATTTCGCCAGCGATCAGGACCCCGACGACACGCCCGGTATCGTGGAGCGCGAGGACGGCACGCTGCTGGTGGCAGGCTCGCTCTCCGCCGACGCGCTCGCCGACCGGCTGGGGCTGGACTATGGCGACGACCGCGAATTCGCGACCGTGGCGGGCTATTGCCTCGCCGTGATGAAAAAGCTGCCGTCCGAAGGCGAATGGTTCGAGGAACAGGGCTGGCGCTTCGAAGTGGTCGATCTCGACGAACGCCGCATCGACAAGGTGCTGGTGAGCGAGATTGACGGCAAGCCCGAAGCGGACGAAGTCGCCGGGGATCAGGGTTAGTTTTTGTTTTGCGAACCGACCTCCGTCGGTTCGTCCTCGGGGCGGTTCCTTCGCTGCGCTACGGGCCCCTGCGGGCGGGCGCTTGCCCTTGCGGTTCGCTTGTCGCGAACCGGATCATCAGCGCGAGATGGAAGGTCCTGTTCCTGGTCGCGGCAGCCAAAGCGCGACCGCGCGCCGCCGCTTATGCGGCGAAGCCAAGCAACGCGGATGCGTTGCGCCCGGCGTTTGAGGGCGAAAACAAATAACTGCGGAGCCACGACGGTTGCTGATCAAGCGCCTGCAATTTCGCGACCAAATCTGCCGTAAGAGGCCGCCGGCGGCCAACCGGGCTATCAGGCCCGGCAAGGCCAAGCGGCCGCCCGCAGGTGCCCGGCGCGGGACGCGCCGAATGGCACCGAGGATGAGCCCGCGGAGGCGGGCTCTTAAAACAAGAATCAATAATCCCCGGGCGTCAGCCCGGAATTACGGCCTGCGCCGTACCGCCGTCGCCTTCGGGGGCGGCGATGATGTCGCGGGTGACGGTGCCCTTGGCGACCGTGTTGGTGTCTTCCGAACCCACCGAGGAACGGATGCCGGGTTCGGCCGCACCGGCCCGGTCGAGCGCGCTGGTTTCCACCGCGCTACGGTCTGCCGGTCCGCCGAAGAGCGCTTCGAGCGTCTGTTCGGCAGCGGTGCCTTCGGCCGGGCGCGGCGCGCCGGCGGCCGGGGGCGTGAGGTTGAAATCGGGCGGTACCACCAGCGGCGCCTGGCGCTGCACGGCGAATTCATCGGGGCGTTCGCGGTTCAGGAAACCGCCGCCGCCGCAGGCCGCCAGCATGCTCGAGGTCGCGCCGAGAAGGGCGATACGGGTAAGGGTATTCATCAATTGCTCTCCGCGGCGTCTGCCGGTTTGCCGTGCATGAGGTCATCGACCTCTTCGGTATCCTTGTCGCGCATGAAGAAGGCGCGGGCAAGAATTATCAGGACGCCGATGGTGATCGCGGCATCGGCGATGTTGAAGATCAGGAAGGGGCGGAATTCCCCGATATGGAAATCGGCATAGTCGATGACATAGCCGAGTTCGTAGCGGTCCTTGATATTGCCCAGCGCCCCGCCGAGGATCATCGACAGGCCCAGGATATCGCCCCAGGCCTTTTCGCGGAACATCCAGATGGTGACCACCAGCGCGATCAGCGCGGTCACGCCCACCAAGATATAGCGCGATTCCATGCTATCGGCTTCGAATAGGCCCATGGACACGCCGAAATTCTGCGTCCAGCGCAAATCGAAGAAGGGCAGCAGGTCGATCACGCCCTTCTGGCGCAGCTGCAGGGGCACGACCATCAGCCATTTGACCCACTGGTCGAGGGCATAGATCGCAAAGGCGAACAGCACGCCGAAAAGGCGCAGGCGCAGCAGCGGGTTCATGTCAGGCAGCATCCATCTGGGCGACGACATCCTCGCAGCGATCGCACAGCGCCCCGTCCTCGGAAACCGAGGGCAGCAGGCGCCAGCAACGGCCGCATTTGTTTTCGTCTGTACGGGTAACGGACACCTCGCCCACCTGCCCGCGCGTCACTGACGCGGTGATGAACAGCTCGGCAAGATCGTCGTCGGAAAAGCCTTCGGGCACGGCATTGGCCGGCACCGTCACATCCGCTTCGAGGCTCGAACGGATGGTCTTGTCGCGGCGCAGCGGCTCGATCGCCTCGGTCACGCGCTCGCGCAGATCGCGCAGCTTGTCCCAGCGCGCGCCATCGGCCGATACGCCGGGGACCGCAGGCCATTCGAGCAGATGGACGCTGCCACCTTCGGGATAGCGCGTGGTCCACACCTCTTCGGCAGTGAACACCAGCACCGGCGCGGCATAGCGGACCAGCGAATGGAACAGCAGGTCCAGCACGGTGCGATAGGCGTTGCGGCGGGTCGAATCCGGGCCATCGCAATAGAGCGTGTCCTTGCGGATATCGAAATAGAAGGCCGACAGATCCTCATTGCAGAAATCGACCAGCAGGCGCGTGTAGGTGTTGAAGTCATACGCTTCGAGCGCGGCCTTCAGCTTGCCGTCGAGATCGGCCAGCAGGGCGAGGACATAGACTTCCAGCTCGGGAACTTCGCCCATATCGCCCATGTCGCCGACAAACCCGTCGAGCGCGCCGAGGAGATAGCGGAACGTGTTGCGCAGGCGGCGATACTGGTCGCCCACGCCTTTGAGGATCTCATCGCCGATGCGGTGGTCTTCGGTGAAATCGACGCTGAGCGCCCACAGGCGGATGATGTCGGCGCCGTACTGTTCCATCACCTTGAGCGGATCGATGGTGTTGCCGAGGCTCTTCGACATCTTCTTGCCGTCGCTCGCCATGGTGAAACCGTGGGTCAGCACCGCGTCATAGGGCGCGCGGCCCCGCGTGGCGGAACTTTCGAGCAGGGAGGACTGGAACCAGCCGCGATGCTGGTCGCTGCCTTCCAGATAGAGGTCGGCGGGCCAGCGCATTTCGGGCCAGCGGCCGCTTTCCAGCGTAAAGGCATGGGTGCAGCCCGAATCGAACCATACGTCGAGAATGTCGCTGACCATCTCGAATTCGGCAGGATCGTGATCCGCGCCCAGAAATTCTTCCTTGCGGCTTTCCACCCAGGCATCGACGCCCTGCTGCTTCACCGCCTCGATCACGCGGGCATTGACGGCTGCATCCTGCAGATAGCTGCCGTCCTTGCGCACGAACAATGTGATCGGCACGCCCCACGCACGCTGGCGCGACAGCACCCAGTCGGGGCGGCCCTCGACCATCGACCCGATGCGGCGGCGGCCCTTTTCGGGATAGAATTTGACCCGCTCGATTTCGCGCATGGCGATCTGCCTGAGCGTGCCCCCACCAGCCGTTCGGGCTGAGCTTGTCGAAGCCCCGTCCTTTTCTTGTGGCGCTGCGTCAGAAGTGAAGTGCGGCCCTTCGACAGGCTCAGGGCGAACGGGCTGGGAGGTTCCCCCAAGATCCCTGTCCATCGGCACGAACCATTGCGGCGTGCAGCGATAGATGACCTTGGCTTTCGAACGCCAGCTATGCGGATAGGAATGCTGGTAATCGTCGCTGGCGGAAAGCAGAGCGCCCGCTTCGCGCAGATCCGAACAGATCGGGCCATCGGGCGCGTTGAACTGCTTGTTGATGACCGCACGGCGACGCTCGTCGTCTCCGCCCAGCCACGGCCAGTCGTCGCGATAGCGCCCGTCGCCCATGACGGCGAATTGCGGTTCGATGCCGTTGGCGCGGCACAGCAGGAAGTCGTCCTCGCCGTGATCGGGCGACATGTGGACGAGGCCCGTACCGCTGTCGGTGGTGACGAAATCGCCAGCGAGGAGGGGGCGGAGGCGTTCGTAGAAGGGCAATTCCTTCTGCGAAGCGATAACGGCCTGCACATCCCAATTCCCGTCATCCCCGCGAAGGCGGGGATCCAGTTTCGGCGTAGCATTTGGAATCCCGCCTTCGCGGGAATGACGAAGTTTGTTCGCCATGGGATGGCTTACGAACGTTCCAGCGAGGTCGGACCCTTTGAAACGCTTGCCGAGATGAACGTCGTCCAGCTTCAAGCCTTCTAGGCCAAGCTGTTCTCCCATTGCAGCGATGGCCGCCGCAAAGCGTGCTCGGAAGCTGTCCAGAAGCTCAACTGCGATCAGGAAACTTGCGTTGTGGGTTTCGGTCGAGATGAAGCGTTTGACGAACTGCTGCGCCTCTTCCGAAGGCTCTTCGGGAGCGTCCCAATCAAGGCTGAAATTTACAGCGACATACTCGACTTCCGGCCCATAGGCCAAAGCCTGGTTCACCGGGATCGTCCATGGCGTGGTGGTCCAGATCACCGCATGCGCGCCGACCAGTTCCTCAATCGGCGATTCCACGATTTCGAACGCCACGTCGATCTGGGTCGAGGTGATGTCCTCGTATTCGACCTCGGCCTCGGCCAGCGCGGTTTCTTCCACCGGCGACCACATGACCGGCTTCGATCCGCGATAGAGATTGCCGGCCTCGGCAAACTTCATCAGCTCGGCAACGATGGTCGCCTCGCTCTCGAACTGCATGGTGAGGTACGGATTGTCGAAATCCGCCATCAGGCCGAGCCGCTTGAGCTGTTCGCGCTGCACATCGACCCAATGCGCGGCATAGTCGCGGCATTCCTGGCGGAATTCGGCCGCGGGGACGGACTTCTTGTCCTTCTTCTTCTTGCGGTACTTTTCCTCGACCTTCCATTCGATCGGCAGGCCGTGGCAGTCCCAGCCCGGCACGAAGGGCGCGTCCTTGCCCAGCAGCGTCTGCGAACGCACCAC
The DNA here is from genome assembly GCF_044901345.1 of Qipengyuania sp. NPDC077563. NCBI lineage: Bacteria > Pseudomonadati > Pseudomonadota > Alphaproteobacteria > Sphingomonadales > Erythrobacteraceae > Qipengyuania > Qipengyuania sp. NPDC077563. The sequence continues at coordinate 343,230 of NZ_JBJDPC010000003.1, forward strand.
CATGTCCTTCAGGATACGGTTCAGCGCGTGGCCGATATGCATGTCGCCATTGGCATAAGGCGGGCCGTCGTGGAGGATGAACTTCTCTCGCCCGGCACGGTCTTCGCGAAGCTGTTCGTACAGCTTTTCTTCCTGCCAGCGCGCAAGGATCTTCGGTTCCTTCTGCGGAAGCCCGGCTTTCATGGGGAAATCGGTCTTGGGAAGGAAGACCGTGTCCCGGTAATCGCGGCTGGTGTCGTTGCTATCGGCCATAGGCTGCGCGCCTTAGCCGCTTGCGCGCGCCGTGCAAATACTCGTCATCGGGAAGAGGCGGGGTAGGGGTGGGCGACAAGCCCCAAAACCCGAGTCATTGCGAGGAGCCGCAGGCGACGCGGCAATCCATCCCTCACCACCGGTCGCAACGTCTCACGATGGATTGCTTCGCTCCGCTCGCAATGACGTACGGAGAAAATGTAAAGCCCGGCAAACCGTCAGCCCAGCAACCGCCGCGCCTCGTCGCAATCCTTCTCCATCTGCACGGTCAGCGCGTCGAGACTGTCGAACTTCGCCTCGCCGCGCAGGAAGTGGTGGAAGGCCACCTCGATCTCCTGCCCGTACAGATCGCCGGAGAAATCGAAGAAATAGGGCTCGAGCAATTCCTTGGGCGGCTCGAACTGCGGGCGCACGCCGATATTGGCCGCGCCTTTCAGCACCTGCCCGGTCGCCAGGATGCGCCCGGTGACGGCATAGATCCCGTATTTGGGCCGCAGATAGCTCTCGATCGACAGATTGGCCGTGGGATAGCCGATCGTGCGCCCGCGCTTGTCCCCATGCTCGACCACGCCGCGGATGGCGAAGGGGCGGGTGAGCAGCCGGGCCGCCTCCTGCGGATCGCCTTCGCGCAGCGCCTCGCGCACCCGGCTGGATGACACGGGCCTGCCGCCATCCATCACCGGATCGACCGTGCGGACTTCCAGCGGCGATTCGCGCAATCTGGCCACATCGCCCGCCGCGCCCTTGCCGAACCGGAAATCGTCGCCGGTTACGACGCCGCTGGCGCCCATTCGGTCGATCAAGATCCGATCAAGAAAGTGTTCGGCCGTAGTTTCGGACAGTTTCTGGTCGAAATGGAAGACCAGCATCGCCGTGGCGCCGGCCGCCAGATAAAGCTCCTGGCGCTGCTCCAGCGTGGTCAGGCGGAAGGACGGGACCTCGGGTTTGAAGTGGCGCACGGGGTGCGGATCGAAGGTGGCGATGATGCTCGGCCGCCCGGTTTCCCGTGCCCAATCAATGGCTTCCTGCGCCACTGCCTGGTGCCCGAGGTGGAAGCCGTCGAAATTGCCCAGCGCGATGATCGCCCCGCGCAGCGATTGCGGCAAGGGCTCGCGGTGATCGAGAAACCTCACGCCGCGGTCTCTCCCACCCTGGTATAGGTCAGGAAGGAATAAGACGGCCTCTCACCCTCCGCCGCAAAGTCCTCCCGCCCGCAAATTTCCCATTCGGGGCCGAGCGGGGGCATGAACACGTCGCCGTCGAAATCGCGATGGATTTCAGTGAGTTCGACCGTGCTGGCGAGCGGCATGAAGACATCGAAAATGGCCGCGCCGCCGATCACGGCCACGTCGCCATCGCCCGCTTTCGCCAGCGCTTCCTCGACCGAACGGACCACGTCGGCGCCCGTCGAATCCCACCGCTCGCGCCGGGTCAGCACGATATGGCGGCGGCCGGGCAGCAGGCCGGGCAGGCTCTCAAACGTCTTGCGGCCCATGATCATTGGCCGTCCCTGCCGGTCCGCGCCCATGGTAAGTGCCTTGAATCGCTTGAGATCGGCGGGCAGGTGCCAGGGCAGGCGGCCCTCCTTGCCGATCGCGCCATTGGCGGCGCGGGCATAGATCAGGAACAGGCTCATAGGCCGGCGTCGTGGGTAATCAGCGTCGCATGGCCCATCTTGCGGCCTTCGCTGGCCTCCGCCTTGCCGTAATCATGGAGATGCAGCCGCGCATCGCCCAGCGCGGAATGGGCATTCTCGATATCGCTGCCGAGGATATTGCGCATTTCGATCTGAGCGGCGGTGGTCCGCGTATCCCCCAGGGGCAGGCCCGCGACGGCGCGGATATGGTTCTCGAACTGGCTGGTGGCCGCGCCCTCGATCGTCCAATGGCCCGAATTGTGCACCCGTGGCGCCATCTCGTTGAAGATGGGGCCCTCGTGGGTGGCAAAGAATTCGAGCGTCAGCACGCCGACATAATTCAGAGCATCGGCAACCTTGCGGGCAAGTTCGCGTGCCTCCGCGATCTGCGCCGCGATCGGCTCGCCGGCGGGAAAATGCGACGCGGCCAGGATACCGCCGCGGTGTTCGTTGCGGGTCGAATCCCAGAAGCGTGTTTCGCCGTCCTGGCTGCGCACGAGGATGACCGAGAACTCGGCCTCAAACTCGACAAAAGCTTCGTAGATACAAGGCGTTTCCGGCACGTTGAGCGCCTCTGCCTCGCGCCCGTTGGCAATGCGCCACTGGCCCTTGCCGTCATAGCCGTCGCGGCGGGTCTTGAGGATGCCGGGCGCACCCAACCTGTCGGCGGCGGCGATCAGGTCGTAGCTTGAATCGACCTTCGCATAGGCTGCAGGCCTGCCGCCGAGCTCTTCGATAAAGCGCTTCTCGTCCAGCCGGTCCTGCGCCGTTTCCAGCGCTTTCGGGTCGGGGAAGATCGCCGGACCCGCGATGCCGCGCGCGGTGGCGACCGGCACATTCTCGAATTCCCAGGTCACCACATCGCAGCGGGCGGCAAAAGCGGCGAGGGCGGCCTCGTCGTCCCATGCGGCGGTGACGAAATCCTCCGCCACATCGCCCATGACATTGTCGCCATCGGGGGCATAGCCGATCACGCGATAACCCAGCTGTGCGGCGCTGGTTGCCATCATCCGGCCGAGTTGGCCGCCGCCCAGAATGCCGATCGTGGACCCTCGCTTCAGCATCAGTCGGCGGGCCTTTCGGTGACGGCTTCGCTGCGCGCCCGGCGCCACTCCTTTAGGCGCTGCTTGAGCTCCTCATCGCTATTGGCGAGGATCGCGGCAGCCATCAGGCCGGCATTGGTCGCGCCGGCTTCGCCGATGGCCAGCGTGCCCACCGGCACTCCGGCAGGCATCTGAACGATTGAGAGCAGGCTGTCCTGGCCCGAAAGCGCCCGCGATTTCACCGGCACGCCCAGCACCGGCACATGAGTCAGTGCCGCGATCATGCCCGGCAGATGCGCGGCGCCCCCGGCACCGGCGATGATCACGTGAAATCCGTCCGCCTCGGCAGCCTTGGCGAAATCATACATCCGGTCGGGCGTGCGATGCGCCGACACGATGCGGACATCGATTTCCACGCCCAGTTCCTCGAGCACATCGGCGGTGCATTTCATGGTCGACCAGTCGGACTGGCTACCCATGACGATGGCGACCTTTGCCTCCCCCGCAGCCATCTTACGCGTCCTTCAGGTAATAGCGCTCTCCGGCCACCTGCGTGCCGTCGAATTCATAGATGATCGGCTGGCCGGTCGGGATTTCGAGGCCGGTGATGTCGTCATCGGAGATGTTCGACAGATGCTTCACCAAGGCACGCAGGCTGTTGCCATGGGCCGAGATAATGACCGTCTCGCCCTTACCCAGCAGCGGAAGAATTGCCTCCTCCCAATAGGGCAGAACGCGCTCGATCGTGAGCTTCAGGCTCTCGGTCATCGGCACGTCGATCCCGGCGTAGCGCGGATCGTCCGACAGGTCGAATTCGCTGCCGCGCTCCATCTCGGGCGGCGGCACGTCGAAGCTGCGGCGCCAGATATGGACCTGCTCGTCGCCGTGCTTCTCGCGGGTCTGCTGCTTGTCGAGGCCGGTGAGGCCGCCGTAATGCCGTTCGTTGAGATGCCAGTCGCGCGTCACCGGGATCCACAGCCGGTCGCATTCCTCGAGCGCCAGGTTCAGCGTCTTGATGGCGCGTTTCTGGAGCGAGGTGAAGGCGGTGGTGGGCAGAACGCCCCTGGCTTTCATCAGCTCTCCGGCGGCGCGGGCCTCGGCCTCGCCCTTTTCCGTGAGGTCGACATCCCACCAGCCGGTGAAACGATTGGCGAGATTCCACTCGCTCTGGCCGTGGCGAACGAGGATCAGCTTCGACATGATGGCTCCGGATTTCTTTAGGAGGGCCGTGCGTTAGCGGCCCGCATCATCGTTGGAAACCCCACCTTCGCCCGATTCGCGCAATTCGCGCGTCTGGGTTTTCCTGCGACGCAGGTTCTCACGAAGTTTCGCGGCGAGGCGTTCCTCGCGTGTCATCTTGTCGTTTGCAGCGCTCATGGCGCACTCCTCTTGCGAAAATCGCGTCTGGCCGCAAGCGAAGGTTGACTTATGGCTCGCTTCTGCCAATAGCGCCCGCCTCCACCCCGCGACGGATTTCCCCGCGGCGACATGTGCTGCTGTAGCTCAGTGGTAGAGCGCACCCTTGGTAAGGGTGAGGCCGGGAGTTCAATCCTCCCCAGCAGCACCATTTCTCAGCATTATCGTGATGCCGAAAAAAGGGGCCGGCGCGGAGCCGACCCCAGTGGGGGCTTGAAGCCGATAACTGTCAGAAGTGGAAGCCGGCTCCTGCTGCGACGCCTCCCTTGCCGTGGGTATCGATCGTACCTCTTACGTTGAATGACATTTTGCCGTCTCCGGTGAGGCCGGAATAGCCGAAGCCGAAGGCCGTTTCGCCGCGATAATGGCCAACCCCGCCGCCGATCGTCGACTTGCTCGGATCGACCGACTGCGGAATGGCCGACATGGCCATGGCTGCGGCAGTGCCAGCGAAAGCATCGTCGCGCAGATCGGCGAGGTCGAAGGTAAGATCGGCCACCCGCATATCGGTATAGGCCATGGCTTCCATAACGCGGGTATCGGTATAGCCCATCGAGGTGGCCATGACGTCGGCGAGACCAGCCTGAAGTTGGCCGATATTGGCAGCGTCGTTGGCCAGCGTACCGTTGGCGACATTGTGCAACACCACCGGGGCGGAGAAGTCGGCCCCTACCAGGGCGACATCATTGGTGATCGTGCCGCCATTGCTGACGTTGGGATTGTCGGGATCCGAATATTGCACTGCTACCACGGTGCTGCCCTGCAGATTGTTGCGGACAGTGGTGATATCCGAAGTGTTCTGAGCAACCTGCCCATTCGTCTCGAACAGTTGGCTGCCGTTCACCGCATCGGTGGACGTGGCCGTCAGCGCTCCGGCCGCCACATTGGTCACCCGCGCGGCTCCGCCACTGGCAGACTGGAAGGCGACAGTATCGGTCGGCGTTGCGCTCGGGGTCGCTCCATCAGCATCGGACACATACGTTACCGGCACATTGGCCAACTGCGCCTGTATGCTGACTATACTGCCTTCGTTGACTGTCACCCGGCTGTCGATGCTGGAGATATTTCCCTCCGCAGTCGTAACGCGGGTGTCGAGGTTGGTAATGTCCCCCTCATTTGTCGTGACGCGACCGTCCAGGCTGGCGATGTCCCCCTCATTGACCGTGACACGGCCATCCAGATTGGCGATGTCTCCCTCATTGGTTGTCACCCGCCCGTCGAGATTGGCGATATCGGTTTCGTTGGTGGTGACGCGACCGTCCAGGTTTGCAATGTCGGTCTCGTTTGTCGTCACCCGACCATCGAGGGTGGCGATGTCAGCCTCGTTGGTAGTCACCCTTCCGTCGAGTGCTGCGATGTCGCTTTCATTGGTCGTGACGCGACCGTCGAGGGCTGCGATATCATCTTCGTTCTGCGTAATTCTGGTGTCGAAACCTCCTGTAGTCACCTGGAGGGCTGCGATGTCGGCGGTATTGGTGGCGATATCGGCTTCATTCTGAGTCACGCGTGTGTCCAGAGCGCCCACAGCCTGATTCGTCGCGAAGAGCTGCGCTCCGTTTACAGCGTCCGTCGAGGTCGCATTCAGCGCCCCAGGTGCGACATTGGTTACGATGGTACCGTCCGCGCCACCAAGCGTGATGGAACCTTGGCTGGCGTCGTCATATTGCACGCCTAAAGCCTGCAAGTCTGCGATATCGGTTTCGTTGGTCGTGGTTCGACCGTCCAGAGACGCAATGTCGCTTTCATTCGTGGTCACTCGGCCGTCAAGCGAAGCAATGTCGGCGTCATTGGTGGTTACCCTGCCATCGAGGGCGCTGATGTCGCCGGCATTCGCCGCGACATCTTGATTGGTGGCAAATAGCTGCGAGCCGTTTACGGCATCGCTTGAGGTAGCGGACAGCGCTCCATCGGCAACGTTCGTCAGCGTAGTGCCCCCTGCGCCGGCCAATGTTACCGATGTCTGCCCGGCACCATCGTATTGGACGGAATTGCTCGTCGCCGCGGCAATGGCTGTATCTACTTGGCCCACGGTTGCCGCATCGGTTGGTGCGGTGCCCGCTGCGACATTGGTGATCTGGCGCTCGGCGCCCGCTGACCCGACCGAAACGGTGTTGGCGCGGTCGGCGATGGAATCGGCACCCAGCGCAACGCTGTTCGGCGCGGTGACGGAGGCATTCGTGCCGAGCGCAATGGCACCAGTCGCTCCCGCCGCAGTGCTTGCGTTATTGCCGAAAGCGATGGCATCCAGTTCTCCGGCCGAATCTGCCTGTCCATTGGCACCGAGGCCCGAAATCTGATTGCCGCCGATCTGGATGCCGGATTGGGTGTTCAACGTATAGGCGTCGGCGGCCAGGTTACACTCGCCGGCGCCCAGCACCGTGCCGCTGGAATCTACCAATTGCACGCTGACCGGATTACCGGCCACGGCGTCATCGACGATTGTCGTGACGTCGATATTCAGATCGGCGAGAATTCCCAAGCTGACCAATGGCAATGCACCGTCGACGACGCCAAGAATGTCCAGTATCCCGTTAACAGTGCCTTGGATCGGCGTGACGATTGGTTGATTCACCGCGCCAAGCAAATTTGTCAGCTGCGATTCGTTCAAACTCAACCCGGTACAAACGTCCGCTACGGGAGCAAGAGCCTGGGCGTGAGCCTGGTTCTCAAATCCCGGCAATGTGAAAGCGCTGGTTGCTACAGTGGCAAGAGCAGCGATCCTGAGAGCGCCGATACCCGACGCTCTACCTGTTTTGGAATTCATCATTATTCAGCCTCTCTTCGTTGTATTGGCGCCGGTGATCTGTGCCGGGGCAGTGGCGTGCCCGGACAACTCGTGCGGCCACGAAGACGGCGCCTTTGGGTCTTCGTGGGGAAGGCGGGAGCGGAGAAAGGCTGTCAGCACCTTCTCGAGCGAATGCAGGGAAGCGGTGTCGAGCAGGCTGTTGGCGGCATCTTCCAAAAAGACCGCGATGCCGATCGGTGTGCGCGAACCGAAAAAGGACAAACGTACGCAAATCCAGTCGCCGGAAATCATGATCGAATTCAGTGGGTGCAGCGGGCGTGGGGGAGGCGCCAGAGACACTTCTGTTTCCAGCTTTTCGACGTAGTCGGAGAATGCTCCGTCAAGGCGGTTATCGACCCAGTCCAGCACCTGCGGACACCCTGAGCCGAGCGCTACCAAGGCGGAAAACGGCGAGCCATAGATCTGGCGGGAAAGGTGAAGGAAGCGGAGCCATACCGGCCGCTCCCTGGCGTGGGCAGGGGTCCGGTAGTAGAAGTCGCCGAAAGACGTGCGGCGAGCTCGCTGCTGGCGTGACGGGAGCGCATTCCGCATCGGCATTCCGGCCTCCTCTTGCCCTTGTTGAGCTTCGAAGCTGTCGGAAAATTGGATGTACCGGAATGCCGCAATTCAACGGCAAATCGCTGGAATTACGGTGGAATTACGGGCGCATCTGGGAGCCGCGTACAAGCCGCCCAGAATTCCTACGAATGGAGGAGCCGGGCGGCTTGCGCTTTGACCAGCGCAGCGGAAAATGATGGGACTTTAAGCTTCTGCAGGATGCGCGACCGATACATTTCGACGGTGCGCGGGCTGAGGCCGAGTTTATAGGCGGCGATCTTGCTGCTCTCGCCATCTTTCGACGCGCGCAGCACCGACAGCTCCCGCTTGGTCAGTTTTCCGAACAGCTGAAGGTTCTTCGCATCCTCGCGCTTCTCGGCGACGCGTTCCTCCAGGCGCAACTGCGCCCGGGTTATGGCATCGAGCAATTCAGCTCGCCGGTAGGGGAGCTCGAAAAAATCGAGCACGCCGGCCCGCATCGCAGCGACCGCATCGCAAACATCGCACGGTCTGCTAAGCAAGATGACCTCGTGACGATCCTTGCATTCCTGCAGCAGTTCGCACTGAGCATGGCTCGCCTGAAGGTCCGGAAGATTCTTGTCGGCGACGATGCAACCCGGAGGAACCTTCCGGGATTTCCGGACGAAATTACGACCCGATTTGTACCATTCAACCTCGTGATCAGTGTCTTCCAAGAGCTGCTTCAGCGTCGCGCGGACAGATTCATCTGCCTCGACGATATAAATCCTCATTCCTATGCCTCAACCGCTTCCCTAAGCTTTCATTCGAAGCGACCCAGGAGAGGAACTTAACTTTATATAAGAGGAATGCAATATGAATAAACCCCTGATTAACCTAAATTAACCGCCAATATAAGGGGCACTACGTAGATTTAAGGGGCAAGATTTTCGGACGGGAATCGGGCGCGTCTAGGCATCGGAAAGATCAAATCCCGATCACTTCGCGGACAAGGTGGATTGCAACCGCCTTTCCCGACCAGCCCCGTCGATCAAAGGCGTTGACGCGGCGGGTGTATTGCATATGCAAGGCGCATGGACGGCAGCCACGATCTCACCCAACTAGACCCGCGCTACAAATCGATGATGCGGCTGGTCTATTCCATTCCGGCCGTGCTGCTGGTGATCGCATCGACCATTGCGGAAGTCGCCATTCCCGGCTGGACCGGCGTGGTCTGGGTGCCCGCGCTCCTGCTGGCCATCTTTCTTGTCGTCTATCTGCCGATGCGCCGCTTCAGCACGCGCGGCTATTCGCTGGCCGAAGAGCGGCTGCGGGTGGTGCGCGGCGTGATGTTCCGTTCGGATACCGTGGTGCCGTTCGGCCGGGTCCAGCATATCGATGTTGATCGCGGACCGCTCGAACGGATGTTCGGCCTCGCCACGGTAACGGTGCATACGGCAGGATCGCACAATGCCTCCGTCTCGCTGGGCGGGCTGGCGCATGAGGATGCGCTCGCCATGCGCGAGGAGATCCGGACCGCCATCCGGCGCGACACGCAATGACCGGCGAAGCGGCCGCCCCCCGGCGGACCAATCCGATGAGTTTCGCAGTGCGGGCGGTCGGTCTGCTGGCCCAGCTCGTCGTCCCGGTCGTACTGGGCGGTGTGGCGATCCTGAACCGCGAAGGAGATGCCGGATTTCTTGCCTTCGCCGTGCCGATCCTGATCGTCGTCATCCTCCTCAACGTGCTTGTCGCCTATCTGCAATGGGCCCGGCTGACCTATACGATCGGCGAGAGCGATGTGCGGGTGGAAAGCGGCGTTCTGTCCCGGTCGGCGCGGTCAGTGCCCTATGACCGCATCCAGGATGTCAGCCTCGAACAGAAGCTGCTGCCGCGGCTGTTCGGCCTGGTCGAGGTCAAGTTCGAGACCGGCGCCGGAGGCGGGGATGATCTCACGCTGGCCTATCTGTCGGAAGCCGAGGGCGAGCGGCTGCGCGAAGTCGTGCGCGACCGCAAGGACGATGAACCGGCGCGGGCCCCGGTCCTGTCCGGCGCTCCTTTCGTATCGAGCGCGGAAATGGCCAAGGAAACGAAGCCGGCTCCGCAGGCCGAGACCGTCTTCGCCATGGATACCGGGCGCATCCTGACCTTCGGCCTGTTCGAATTCTCGCTGGCCGTCGTCGCGGTCCTGTTCGGCGCCGCGCAGCAGCTCGATTTCCTGCTCCCTTTCGATCCGTGGGACGTCGAGGGCTGGCAGCAGCAGCTGGCGGGCCCCGGCCAGTGGCTCGCCGGTCTCGGGCCGGTGGCAAAGGCCGCCGGTATTGCACTGGCGATTGCCGCGCTGGTGCCGGTGGGAATTGCTACCGGAGTGATCCGCACCGCTTTGCGCGAGTGGGATTTCCGGCTGGAGCATACGCCCAAGGGATTGCGCCGCCGCCGCGGCCTGCTCACCCGCACCGATCTCGTCATGCCGCTGCACCGGGTGCAGGCCTTGCGCATGGAGACGGGCTTTATACGCAGGCGCTTCGGCTGGCATGCGCTCAAGATCGTCAGCCTAGCAAGCGACAGCGAAGGCGCGAATCACGATGCCGTGCCCTTCGGCACGCTGGCGGAAATCGATCGCTTGATCGGCCTGACGGGATTCCACCGGCCCGCAGAGGATGTGACATGGCTGCGGGCGACGCCGCGCTATTTTATCGATCGGGTCGTCGGCGCAAGCATCGCGCTGGTCATTCTCGCCATCGTGGCGGCAATCGCCGTGGAGGAACCGCTGTGGATCCTGCCGCTGCTGGCGATTGTGCCCATTGCAGGGCTGGGATGGTGGCGCTGGAAGCGGGACCGCCGCGCGCTGGATCAGGATCAGATCTACAACCGCATCGGCAGCCTTGCCCCCAAGCTTTCAATCGCGTCACGGGTAAAGCTGCAGTCGGTGGAAATCGCGCAGGGGCCGATTGCCCGCTGGCGCGGCTATGCCACGCTGCATCTCGGCCTGGCGGGGGGTAAATTCCGGATCAAGGGCGTACCGCTGGCACAGGCTGAAGACTGGCGAGCGCATATTTGCCGCAGCATGGCAGGCACGGACTTTTCCCGCCTGCTCGATACCAAAGGCTCCGCTGCTGCCTAGGCGCGCAAGTCGGCATAATCCTTGTGGCGGTCGAACCAGCGTTCGACATAGGAACAGTCGGGCGCGATCTTGAAATCCTGTTCGCGCGCATCGGCGACGAGCGCCTTCACCAGTTCTTCGGCCACGCCCTTGCCGCGATGGCTGGGCGGCACGAAAGTGTGTGTCGCGTGGCGCACGCCGTTCCGGTCGGACCAGCTCAGCTCCGCCTTCTCCTCGCTACCGGCCAGCTTGGCGATGTATTCGCCCTGGCTGCCATTGGCGTGACGTTCGATTTCTACCTGACTTGTGCTCATAATCGTCTTTCTGTGGTTGTCGGTTCAACGCCCCAGTCGCTATGCGCGTTCCATGCACTTCCTGTCCGACAATTCCGCATCCGTTCACCCTGCGATCTGGGACGCGATGCGCGCCGCCGATGCGAGCGACACGCCCTATGACGGCGACGCGCTGAGCGCCGCGCTCGACGAGCGGATGAGCGCCCTGTTCGGCCGCGAGTGCTCCGTTTTGTGGGTGGCCACGGGTACGGCCGCCAATTGCCTGGCGCTGGCAACGATGGTGCAGCCGCATGGCGCGGTGGTGTGCCATGAAGAAGCGCATATCGAAATGGACGAGGGCGGGGCGCCCGGTTTCTATCTGCACGGTGCCAAGCTGCTGCTGGGACAGGGCGAGGGGGCGAGGCTGGACGTCGATGGCATTCGCGCGGTGATCGATCCTATCCGCGACGATGTGCATCAGGTGCAGCCGCATGCGATCTCCATCACGCAGGCCAGCGAATATGGCCGCGTCTACCGGCCCGAAGACATTGCGGCGATTCGCGCGCTGGCGGACGAGCGCGGCCTGCGTTTCCACATGGACGGCGCGCGCTTCGCCAATGCGGTGGCCTTTCTCGATCTGCCGCCGGCCGATGCCGCGGGGCAGGTCGATGCGCTGAGCTTCGGCTTCGTGAAGAATGGCGGGATGACCGCCGAAGCGATCGTTTTCTTCGATCCCTCCCTGGCCGATGTGGCGCAGTATCGCCGCAAGCGGGCCGGGCATCTGCAAAGCAAGGGGCGTTTCCTTGCCGCGCAGATCCACGCCATGCTGGATGGTGATGTCTGGCTTCACAATGCCCGCGCGGCCAATGCGGCGGCCGCCGAGATTGCAGCGGCTTGCGGCGACCGGCTCATGCATCCGGTCGAAGCCAATGAGGTATTCGTGCGCTGTACAGCGGATGAGCGAGATGTTTTGCGCCGGCGCGGCTTCGGTTTTTACGACTGGGGCGCGGATGCCGCCCGCTTCGTGTCCGCCTGGAATACGCGGGAAGACGATGCCCGTGCGCTGGCTCAGGCGATTTCGGACCTATGAGCGCGCAATCCGGCGGCGAAAGCCTGCTCGCCCCCCGCAACCTTGCCGCCTTCCTGCTGGTCAGCGTGATCTGGGGCGGGACGTGGCTGGTCATCCGTGACCAGATCTCCTCGGTCCCGGCAAGCTGGTCCATCACCTGGCGCTTCGTCGTCGCCGCGCTGGGCATGTTCGCTCTGGCTAAGCTTCGGGGAGAACCGCTGCGCCTGCCGCGCGCGGGCTGGCGCTGGGCCTTTGCGCTGGGGCTGTTCCAGTTCTGCCTCAATTTCAGCTTCGTCTACAATGCGGAGAAATTCATCACCTCGGGCCTCGTCGCGGTGATGTTCGCACTGCTGGTGGTGCCCAATGCGATCTTCGGGCGGCTGGTGCTGGGCCAGCCGATCCGCCGCGAATTCGTGATCGGATCTTCCATCGCCGCACTGGGCGTCGCCATGCTTTTCGCCCAGGAATGGCGCGCGTCGCCCGCCACGCTGGGCGAAGTGCTGGGCGGGGCGGCGCTGACTGTGTGCGGCATCCTGTCGGCCAGCGCGGCCAATATCATCCAGGCCACCGAAGGGGCCAAGCGCCAGCCGCTGCTCACGCTGCTGGCGTGGTCGATGGCGGTCGGCGTGGTGCTCAATGCAGGCTTCGCGCTGGTTACGCAGGGCCCGCCGCAGTTCGACGAGAGGCCCGCCTATGCCATGGGCATTCTCTATCTCGGCCTGCTTGGTTCGGTCGTGACCTTCCCGCTCTATTACGGGCTGGTGCGCAAGGTGGGAGCGGGCACGGCGGCCTATAGTTCGGTGATCGTGCCGATCGTGGCGATGATCCTGTCGACCCTGTTCGAAGGATATATCTGGGGCCCGCTGCCCGCAGCCGGGGCAGCCATCACGCTGATCGGCATGGTGGTGGCGATGCGCGGCCGCGCCGCCCCTCCGCCCAGACGCGCTACGCCCGAGCCATGATGGCGGCCAGCCCTTCGCGGTAAGTGGGATAGCGCGGTTCCCAGCCGAGCACGCGTTTCGCCTTGCCGTTCGCCACCCTTCGGTTTTCCGCATAGAAACCCCGCGCCATGGGCGAAAGGCCCGCCTCATCCATCGTCTGGAGCGGAGGCGGCGCGGTGCCCAGCAGACGGCAGGCTTCCTCGGTCACGGCATTGTGGCTGGCGGGTAGATCGTCGGCGAGATTGTAGGCGCCGGGCGGAGCGTCGTGCCGCAGCGCGGCCTCGAGGCCCGACACGATATCCTCCACATGTATGCGGCTGAAGACCTGTCCGGGCATGTCGATCCGGTGGGCGCTGCCCTCGCGGACCTTGTCGAGTGCGCTTCTTCCGGGGCCGTAAATGCCAGGCAGGCGGAAGACCCGCGCGCCAAGGTCCATCCAGCGTGCATCGCACTGCGCGCGCGCTGTCCGGCGGCCCGTGCCCGTGGGAGCGTGTTCGTCCACCCAGGCTCCGTCCGCATCGCCGTAGACACCGGTAGAGGACAGATAGGCGAGCCATTTGCGCGCGAGCGCGCTTTCATAGCGGTCCAGCACCGGATCGCTGCCATCGGCTGGCGGGACCGAGCTCAGCACGGCATCGGCCCGGGCGAGATGGGCTTGCACGGCCTCGCGATCACCGAAATGGACCGCTCCGTCGCTGCCGGTGGCGTCGATCTGCCAGCCATTGCCGCTTATCTTGTGTGCGAGATGCTTTGCCGTGTAGCCGAGGCCGAAGATGAACAAACGAGGCATCCGGGCGTAATAGCCCAAAGCCCTCAAATGAACAGGACCACCATGGATATCGCGCGCACCCCCTCCACGCCCGACGGCAATATCGAAATGGCCGATGCGGCGGTCGAGCCCAAGGCCCCGCCGGAAATCCGGCGCGAGGACTACACCCCCTTCGCGTGGCTGGTGCCGGCCACCAGGCTCGACTTCGCGCTGGGGCTGGAGAAGACGCGCGTTACGGCGACGCTGGAGGTCGAGCGCAATCCTGCGGCCGATGTCTCGCCCACGATCCGCCTCAACGGCGACGGGCTGGAGCTGGTCTCGCTGAAATGCGACGGCGGCGACTGTGCCGGCCACATGATGGATGGCGATGACCTCGTGGTGACGCTCGAAGGTGACAGCCATACGCTGGAAATCGTTACCGAGCTCCACCCCAGCGCCAACTCGCAGCTGATGGGCCTCTACGCCTCGGGCGGCATGCTGTGCACCCAGTGCGAGGCGGAGGGCTTCCGCCGCATCACCTTCTTCCCCGACCGGCCCGATGTCCTCTCGACCTACACCGTCACCATGCGTGCACCGAAGAAGGATTTCCCCGTCCTCCTCTCCAACGGCAACCGCGTCCGTATGGATGATGATGGCGAGCTTCTGACCGCCGAATGGCACGATCCCTGGCCCAAGCCCTCCTATCTCTTCGCGCTCGTCGCGGGCGATCTCGTGGCCCGTACGGATCACTTCACGACCATGTCGGGACGCGAGGTAGAGCTCAACGTCTGGGTCCGCGACGGTGATCTCGAACGCACCGAACATGCGATGGAAAGCCTCAAGCGCAGCATGAAGTGGGACGAGGAAACCTTCGGCCGCGAATACGATCTCGACCTGTTCAACATCGTCGCCGTGAGCGATTTCAACATGGGCGCGATGGAGAACAAGGGCCTCAACGTCTTCAACACCAAATACGTTCTCGCCGACCCCGAAACCGCCACCGACGGCGATTACGACGGAATAGAAGGCGTGATCGGCCACGAATACTTCCATAACTGGTCGGGCAACCGCATCACGTGCCGCGACTGGTTCCAGCTGAGCCTCAAGGAAGGTTTCACCGTGCTGCGCGACCAGTTGTTCAGCCAGGACATGAGCAGCGCACCGGTCAAACGCATCGAAGACGTCCGCGTCTTGCGCGGCGCCCAGTTCCCCGAAGACAGCGGCCCGCTGGCGCACCCGATTCGTCCCGACAGCTACCGCGAGATCAGCAATTTCTACACGGCGACCGTTTATAACAAGGGCGCCGAGGTCATCCGCATGATGAAGACGCTGGCCGGCGACGAGGCATTCCGGCAGGGCACCGACACCTATTTCGACCGCCACGACGGCGAAGCGGCGACCTGCGAGGATTTCGTCAGGTCGATTGAGGATGGTGCTGGCCTGGACCTTACGCAGTTCCGCCTGTGGTATTCGCAGGCAGGCACACCGAAAGTGTCGGTAAACCTCACTCATCACGGCGACGAGGCGATCCTCGAACTCTCGCAGAATGTCCCGGATACCCCCGGACAATCGGGCAAGAAGCCCATGCCGATCCCGTTGAAAATCGCGCTCTTCGACCGTGACAAGGGCACGCACGCGGGTGAGCAGCTGATCGTGCTGGACAAGGCAAGCGACACCTTCCGCTTCCCGGGATTTGCCACGAAGCCCGTGCTTTCCATCAACCGCGGTTTCTCCGCACCGGTTTCGATCCAGCGCGATATCCCCGGAGACGAGCTGGTCTTCCTGGCCGCCACGGACGATGATCCGTTCGCGCGCTATGAAGCGATGCAGGATCTGATGGTGGCCTATCTGGTCTCGGCCAGCAAAGGAGACCTCGACGAAGAAACCCGCGCGGCAAAGCAGGCCGACATCGTGCGCGCCATCGGACGCGTGATCGATGACGAAGCCATCGAAGACCTGATGCGCGGCGAACTGATGTCGATGCCCAGCCAGACCTATATCATGGAGCAGATCGACGAAGCAGACCCGGCGCGTATTTTCGAGCGCCGGGAGGAGCTCAAGGCAGTGATCGGCCGCGAATTGGCGGATGGTCTGCGGCAGCTCTACCAGCGTTCCGAAAAGCTCCCCTATTCGCGGAGCGCCGAAGCCAAGGGCGCGCGCAAGCTCAAGACACTCGTCCTCTCCTATCTGGTCGCAAGCGATCCGCAAGGAGCCTCCGCGCTTGCGGCTAAACAGTATGAAAACGCGAACAATATGACCGACCGGCAGGGCGCGCTGATGGTACTGACGGGTGTCGACGGCGCCGAACGAACCGAGGCCTTGCTGGACTTCTACAATCGCTATCGCGGCAATCCGCTGGTGATCGACAAGTGGTTCTCGTTGCAGGCCATGTCGCTGCATCCTGAGGTGATCGAGCATGTGAAGGCGCTGGCCGAGCATGAGGACTTCACTCTCAAGAACCCCAACCGCGTGCGGTCGCTGTATATGGCCTTCGCTGCCAATCCGCACGGTTTCCATACCGAGAGCGGAGAAGGTTATCGGATGATAGCCGATCTCATTCTCGAACTCGATCCGATCAACGCTCAGACTGCTGCACGATTCGTGCCGGCGCTTGGGCGCTGGCGGAAGATGGAGCCGGGCAGGTCGGCCCTGATGCGCGAGCAATTGGAGCGGATCGCGGCGGCGCCGAAGCTTTCGCGCGACACATTCGAACAGGTCACCCGTTCCCTTGGCTAAGGTTTTCACTAGCGAGGTGCTGGCAGGTGTACCTCACGGGTTCTCGATGCGCGAGGGGCTGGAAAGCGCGGATGTTCTCGCCGGTGCACCGCTCGTCAAACTCAAGCAGATCCATTCGGCCGACGTCTGCGTCATGCGCGAGGCGGGGGGCGATGTCAGGGAGGGCGACGCGCTGGTGACCGACCGGCCAGGGTTATTGCTGGGAATCGTGACTGCCGATTGCGCCCCGGTTCTTTTCGCTGACATCGAGGCCGGGGTGATCGGCGCCGCGCATGCCGGTTGGAAGGGCGCGCGGGCGGGCGTGCTGGAGGCCACGCTTTCGGCGATGGAGGATCTTGGCGCCGATCGCGTGCGCATCAGCGCAGCCATCGGCCCGGCGATCGCCCAGGCCAGCTATGAGGTCGCAGAGGACATGCGCCGCCAGTTTGACGCCGGTGACGACCGGTTTTTCGCTCCCGGCAGTCCGGGCCATTACCAGTTCGACCTTCCCGCCTATGTCGCCCATCGGCTGGCCGCCGCCGGCACCGGGCGAATCGCCGATCTCGCGCTGGACACCTATGCCAACGAAGCGCAATTCCATTCCTATCGGCGGGCTACCCATCGCGGTCAGTCTACCCAAGGGCGGCAGATCAGCGCCATCGCTCTGCCCTAGCGCCAACAAGCCAACGCTTCGCCGGACATGCGCTCCTCGCCAAAATGGCGGTTGGCAAGGGGCCGCATAGCGGCTAGAGGCGCGACCAAACCGGATAAACCGGGGGCATTCGCGCACGTTTTTTCGGCGCTCGCAATCGGCCTCATCCGGACATGTGGATCGCAACATTTCTCCCGCACCATCCGGTGCGGCAAGTTAAGGCAGGCAAGGCAAGGCGCTGATGGCAGACACGACTGCAACCGCTACTCCCGAGACGGTGACGACAAGCGAAGACGGCATCCGTCGTCGCGACTTCCTCGATATCGCTGCGATCAGTGCTGCCGGTATCGGCGGCCTGGCAGTGGTGTATCCGCTGGTATCGCAAATGGCTCCGTCGAAGGATGTTCTTGCCGCCAGCTCGACCGAAGTCGATGTATCTGCCATTGAACCGGGGCAGGCCATCAAGGCCGTGTTCCGCAAGCAGCCGCTGTTCGTGCGTCGCCTGACGCCGGCAGAAATCCAGGCCGCCAATGCCGTTCCTGCATCCTCGCTCCGCGATCCGCAGACGCTGGAAGAGCGCACGAAGGAAGGGCACACCGACATGCTCGTGACCATGGGTGTCTGCACCCATCTCGGCTGCGTGCCTCTGGGTGCTGCCGAAGGCGAAGTTAAGGGCGAGTTCGGCGGTTATTTCTGTCCGTGCCACGGATCGCACTACGACACCGCCGGACGCATCCGCAAAGGTCCGGCGCCGTCCAATCTCGAAGTGCCGGAATATGAATTCACCTCGGATACGGTCATCCAGGTCGGCTGAGCTAGAAGACGAGAGACTAAGACATGAGCTTTCCCTGGGCACGCCAGTATGAACCCACCAACGGGTTGACCAAGTTCCTCGACGAGAAACTGCCGCTTCCGCGTCTCGTCTACAATGCGGTCGGCGCGGGTTATCCGGTTCCGCGCAATCTTTCGTATTTCTGGAATTTCGGCGTCCTCGCCGGTTTCTTCCTCATGGTGCAGATCGTCACCGGCGTCGTGCTTGCCATGCATTACGCGGCGAACGCGCAGGTGGCCTTCGCCACGACCGAGCACATCATGCGCGACGTCAATTGGGGCTGGATGATGCGCTACGCCCATGCCAATGGCGCGAGCTTCTTCTTCATCGTCGTCTACCTGCACATCTTCCGCGGCCTGTTCTACTCGAGCTACAAGGCCCCGCGCGAGATGATCTGGCTGCTCGGCGTCGTCATCTTCCTGCTGATGATGGCAACCGCATTCATGGGCTACGTGCTGCCCTGGGGCCAGATGAGCTTCTGGGGTGCCAAGGTGATCACCGGCCTGTTCGGCGCCATCCCGCTGGTAGGTGAACCGATCCAGGTGTGGCTGCTCGGCGGATTCGCGCCCGACAACGCCGCCCTGAACCGCTTCTTCTCGCTGCACTTCCTGCTGCCCTTCGTGATTGCCGGCGTGGTGATCCTCCACATCTGGGCGCTTCACATTCCGGGTTCCTCGAACCCGACGGGCGTCGAAGTGAAGAGCGAAAGCGACACCGTTCCCTTCCACCCGTATTACACGGCGAAGGACGGCTTCGGGCTCGGCATCGCGCTGCTCGCCTATTTCGCACTGGTCTTCTTCCTGCCCAATGCACTCGGCCATCCGGATAACTACATCGAGGCGAACCCGCTCTCGACTCCGGCTCACATCGTGCCCGAATGGTACTTCTGGCCGTTCTATGCGATCCTGCGTGCCTTCACCGTGGACTTCTTCTTCATCCCGGCGAAGCTGATGGGTGTCCTCGCGATGTTCTCGTCGATCCTGCTGTGGTTCTTCCTGCCCTGGCTCGACAAGTCGCCGGTGCGCAGCGGTCATTACCGCCCGCTGTTCCGCAAGTTCTTCTGGTTCGGCCTGATCCCGACGATGATCGTCCTGTTCATCTGCGGCGGCGCTCCGGCGGAAGAACCCTACGTGATGCTCAGCCAGCTCGCGACGGCCTATTACTTCCTCCACTTCCTGGTGATCCTCCCGATCATCTCGAGCGTCGAGAAACCCGAACCGCTGCCCTATTCGATCACCGAAGCCGTCCTCGGCTCGGACAAGAAGATGGTCAAAGGCGAACAAACGTCGCCGGCCGTCTAAGCGAGTAACGAGAGATCCATGACCAAGCTTCTCAGCGTCCGCCTTGTTGCCATCCTCGTCGGCCTCGGTTTTGCCGTTGCCGTCCTGTGGGGCTTCCTCGTCGGTGCCTATAACGCCGCCACGGAAGAGGCTCCGGGCCACCTGCCTTACGAGCATCCGCGTGACATCGACTATTCCTTCAACGGCCCGTTCGGTAAATGGGACCAGGCCCAGCTTCAGCGCGGCCTGAAGGTCTACAACGAAGTCTGCTCGGCATGTCACAGCCTCAAGTTCGTGGCGTTCCGCGATCTTGAACAGCTGGGCTATTCCGAAGGCCAGGTGAAGGCTTTCGCAGCTTCGAAGCAGGTGCCCGGCATCGACCCGAACACAGGTGAAGCGACCACGCGGGCCGGATTGCCGACGGATTACTTCCCGTCGCCCTATCCCAATGCGGTTGCAGCTGCTGCGGCGAACAACAATGCCATTCCGCCTGACCTTTCGCTGATCACCAAGGCGCGCGGCGATGGCACGAACTATGTTGCTTCGCTGCTCACTGGATATCAGGAACCCTCAGCCGAGCTTCTGGAAGAGCATCCCGAAGCGGCCCCGGCGCCGGGGCTTCACCACAATCCCTACTTCCCGAACCTCAATCTTGCGATGGCACCACCGCTGACAAGCGCAGGTCAGGTGACGTATGACGATGGCACCGAAGCGACCGTCGAACAGATGGCGACCGACGTTGCGGCGTTCCTCACTTGGACGGCCGAGCCTACACTGGTGAAGCGCAAGCAGACCGGTTGGCCAGTGCTCATCTTCCTGCTCTTCGCCACGGTGCTGGCCTATATGTCCAAGCGCCAGATCTGGTCGGCAGTGAAGCGCAAGAAATAACAGAACCGGATTTCAGGTTTACAAGGCGCCCCTCCATCGAAACGATGCGAGGGGCGTTTTCGTCACTCGGAGATTTTCGATCACCCCCGATCAACTGAAATCGCTCGTACGGACCATTCCGGACTTCCCTGTTGCGGGAATTCAGTTCCGCGACATCACGACCCTTATCGGGCACGGAGAAGGCTTCGCCGCCACGGTGGGCTGGCTGGCCGAGAATGTTCGTCATTCGGGTGCTGAGGCGATAGCCGGGATGGAAGCGCGCGGCTTCATTTTCGGTGCGTCGGTTGCCGCCAAGCTGGGCCTTCCTTTCCTGCCGATCCGCAAGCCCGGAAAACTGCCCTGCGAAACCATTGGTGTCGACTATGCGCTGGAATACGGGGCCAATAGGCTTGAAATGGATCCGGCCAGTGTTTCGCGTGACCAGAAAGTGGCGATCGTCGACGATCTCCTCGCCACCGGGGGCACCGCTTGCGCGACGGTAGAACTGCTCCGGCAGGCAGGGGCCGATGTTGCCGACGCCTTTTTCGTCATCGACCTGCCCGACCTGGGCGGTGCGGAACGGTTGCACAAGGACGGCATATCGGTCGCCGCACTCATGCAATTCGAGGGCGACTGAGCTTTTTCCACGAGACCTTGGATAAAGTTCCCGCCTAGGGCATTGTTAGCCCGAGCGGCCCGCCACGCGGGCGAAACGCGACGAGGGGCATGGAACAAACATTAGTAATCGCCTTGGTGGGCATACTCGGCATTGGCGCGCAATGGTTGGCGTGGCGAACCGGGCTCCCAGCCATCGTCCTCATGCTGATTGCCGGCTTTCTCGCCGGCCCGGTTCTCGGTGTCTTCGATCCCGAGCACGCCTTTGGCGGTCTCCTCGAACCGATGGTGGCTATCGGTGTTGCTCTCATCCTTTTCGAAGGCGGCCTCAGCCTCGACTTTCGCGAGCTGAGACACACCGGCAGTGCCGTCGGCCGTCTTGCTACCGTGGGGGTGGCGCTTGGATGGCTGTTCGGTGCTCTGGCCGGCATTCATATCGCGGGCCTCGCCCCCGAAGTGGCGATCCTGTTTGGCGGTATTCTCGTGGTGACCGGCCCGACAGTGGTCATCCCGCTGCTGCGGCAAAGCTCGATCAAATCGCGGCCGGCATCGATCCTCAAGTGGGAAGCCATCGTCAACGACCCTACCGGCGCTCTTTGTGCCGTCATCGCCTATGAATATTTCCGCAAGGTTGCCGAGCAGCCCGGCGCGACGCTGTTCGAAGTTGTACCGCCGCTCATCATTGCCGCGATCATCGCCGGCCTGATCGGCTATGTCGCCGCGCTCGCCATCGCCTGGTCCTTCCCGCGCGGGGCCGTACCCGAATACCTCAAGGTACCCGTGTTGCTGACGGCCGTGATCGGCGTGTTCGTCATATCCAACCTGATCGAGCATGAGGCAGGTTTGGTCGCCGTCACTGTGATGGGTGTGGCCCTGGCCAATATGAACGTAACCAGCCTGCGATCCATCCATCCGTTCAAGGAGAATATCGCGGTCCTGCTCGTCTCCGGCATATTCATCCTGCTGTCCGCCTCGCTCAGCATCGAGGACATTCGCTACATCAACTGGCCGATCGCGTGGTTCCTGCTGGCACTGCTGTTCGTTGTGCGTCCTGCGACAATCATCCTGAGCCTCCTCGGCAGCAACATCCCTTGGAACGAGCGTCTGTTCCTCGCCTGGATCGCGCCGCGCGGCATCGTGCTTGTGGCAATCTCCGGCCTGTTTGCCCTGCGCCTTTCCGATCTGGGTTTCAGCGACGGCAACCTGCTCATCGGCTTGAGCTTCGCGGTCGTCGTTGTGACCATTGTGGCGCACGGCTTTACCGTGGATCTGGTCGCGAAACTGCTGAAGGTGAAGGGAACGACCAGGCCCGGTATCCTGATCGTCGGCAGCACTCCCTGGACTGTCGCGCTCGCCGAGCAGATGCGCGACATGAAGGCCCCCGTGATGGTTGTGGACCCCAGCTGGCAGCGCCTTGCCCTGGCACGGCAGAAGGGAATTCCCACTTATCACGGTGAAATTCTGAACGAAGCGACCGAACATAATCTCGAACTCGCGCCTTATCAGAACCTCGTGGCAGCCACCGAAAACGAGGCCTACAACGCCCTCGTCTGCAATGAATTCGCGCATGAGATCGGCCGCGATAGCGTATTCCAGCTCGGCGAGAGCGCTGATGGCGAAGACCGCCACGCACTCCCCGAAAGCCTGCGCGGCCGTGCATTGTTCGAAAGCGGGTTCGGCGTCGAGGATGTGAGCGAGCGCCAGCGTCAGGGATGGGTGTTCCGCAAAACCCGCCTGTCCGAGGAATTCGACTTCGAAAAGATGCAGGAAAAACTGCCCGATGCGGCGAATATGCTGCTGCTGGTGCGCGACAATGGGAATATACGGTTCTTCACTCACGCCGCGCGGCCCGAACCGCGTGCGGGGGATATAATCTTGAGCTTTTCGCCACCGCAAACCAAAACCGCGGAAGAAAAGGCGGCGAAAAAGGCCGGGAAAAAGCAGGGGGTTCAGACGACATGAGGGCAACAGCAAGACTAACCGCCGCGGGACTGGCTCTGGCCGGGTCCCTGGGGCTAGCGGGCTGCAAGGTGGAACCAGATCCTGCGCCCGAGCCGACGACGCCGACCGATGCGCCGCGTTCGATTTTCCAGGAAGAGCCAACTGCGGAAGATTCCATGCTCCCCTCGGACACGCTTCCGCCGCTGGAGACGGTGCTTCCCTTTGCCGACGGGACGGCGGAGCTGACCGAAGCTGTCCGCGCCGAACTGGCGACTGTCCTGCGTTCCCCCCAGGTCGCCTCAGGCGGTGAGATCGTCCTGCGCGGTCATTCGGATTCGGCTGGCAGCGACGAAGAAAATCTCGAAAGATCGCGCGATCTTGCGAACGCCGTGAAGGATTTTTTGGTGGATGGCGGGATCGACGAAGAGCGGATCGAAGTCATCGCATTCGGCGAGCAAAACCCGCTCGAACCCAATGCCCTTCCCGATGGAACTGCCAATGAGGAAGGCCGCGCCGCCAATCGCCGTGTCGACCTGATCGTGGAGACCGGGGAAAGCAACGCCAGGGAAAAAACCCTGATCGAGACCTTGAGCCGGCCCGAACCGGCTGCCAGCGGCTCGGCAGGTCAAACACCCAAGCCAAAGGCGGCACCGAAAACCGCAGAATGAATGTTGACGAATCCCGCGAAGGAAGGCATCTGCCCTCCTCCGCTGAGCGGGTATAGCATAGTGGTAATGCTCCAGCCTTCCAAGCTGGCTAGAGGGGTTCGATTCCCCTTACCCGCTCCAGCGTTTCCTTCGTAAAAATCGCCACAGGCCACGCCGGCCCATCGATGGCCCTCTTCAGCTAAGGGGCATGTTGTCGATCAGGCGGGTTCCGCCAATCCTGGCCGCGGCAAACAGGCGCGCATTGCCATTATCCGCCTCCAGCAGGGCGAGGCTGTCGCCGTCGCGCAAGTCCACATAGTCGATCCTGTCAAAGCCGCTGGCCAGCAGCTTGTCTCGCAGGCTTTCGAGCGCAGGTTCGACAGCTTCCCCTCCCGCCATTTCGACCAGCGCGGCCTTCATCGCGCGCGGTAACGCCGCCGCCTGCTCGCGCTGCTCCGGTGAGAGATACGCATTGCGACTGCTCATCGCGAGACCATCGGCTTCACGGACGATCGGGACGCCGTGGATGGCTTCCACATGGGGCCGGGTCAGGTCGAGATCCCTTGCCATTCGCCGGATGACCGCGAGCTGCTGCCAATCCTTTTCTCCGAAAAAGGCCATGTCGGGCATGACCTGATTGAAGAGCTTGCAGACGATTGTCGCCACCCCATCGAAGTGGCCGGGCCGGTCCCCGCCGCACAGGCCTTCGCTGACCCCGCCAACGGAAATATTGGTCGCATAGCCTGCGGGATAAATCACGTCCGGCGAAGGGGCCCATACCAATGCGACGCCTTCCCGTTCGAGCAGGCGGCTATCCTGCTCCAGCTGGCGAGGGTAGGCATCGAGATCTTCGCCTGCGCCGAACTGGCGGGGATTGACGAATATGGAGACCACCACATGGTCCGCCTGCGCTGCAGCGCGCCGGACCAGCGTCAGATGGCCTTCGTGAAGCGCTCCCATCGTCGGGACCAGCCCGATCGTTTCGCCTTTAGTCCGCAGATCATCCAGGCGTTTCCTCAACATTTCCAGTGTGCGAGCGATTTGCAACACCGACTCCCCTCGATTATGGTTTAGGAAGAATTGCCCTAATACCCCAGCGGCATCGAATACAACGAGAAGAAGAGCGACACGTCTTGTCCCAGACCGGCCCCCATTGGATTACTTTCGCCAACGAAAAGGGCGGGACAGGTAAATCGACGACTGCGATCCACGTAGCGATTGCGCTGGCCTATCGCGGTGCGAAAGTAGTCGGCTTCGATCTCGACCACCGACAGCGCACCTTCGCCCGCTATGTCGAAAATCGCGCCGAAACCATGCAGCGGCGCAAAATCGATCTTCCGACGATCGAATGCCAGACGATCCCGCCCATTCCCGACGACGAATTCGGCGATATCCTCAAGTGCCATGCTGCAGACGCCGATTTCATCATTATCGATACGCCGGGACGTGACGATCCACTGGCGCGCTTTGCCGCCACGCATGCCGACACGCTGGTGACACCGATGAACGACAGCTTTGTCGATTTCGATCTCATCGGCCAGGTCGAGGGTGAGAATTTCAAAGTGCGCAAGCTCTCGTTCTATGCCGAGCTGATCTGGGAGGCACGGATCAAGCGCAGCCGCCTCGCGATCGAGGAAGGGCGCGCCGAAATGGATTGGGTCGTGGTCCGCAACCGCACCGGACATACCGAAGCGCGCAACCGCAACCGGATCGAACAGGCGCTGGGTGAGATGTCGAAGCGTGTGGGCTTCCGCGTCACGCAGGGCCTTTCGGAGCGGGTGATTTACCGCGAACTCTTTCCTTCCGGCCTGACCCTGCTCGACAAGGGCCATCTGGGCGATCTGGGAACCAGCCATCTGGTCGCGCGCCAGGAGCTGCGCCAGCTCATGGCAGCTCTTCGTTTTCCCGATATCCAAAGATCAGAGGCTGCTGCCGAAAAGGTCGACGCGTGATCAAGCTGCTGGCGCTGGCGATCGGGCTGTCGTTCCTGTGCCGCTGGGCGCTCGGCAAATGGCCCTGGGATTATCTTCGCGCGCCATCGACGCGCAGTCAGGCGATCTTCCGGGCGCGCAAATTGCTCAATGTGTCCGCGCGGGCAGACCATAAGGAAATCCGCGAAGCCCATCGCCGCATGGCCGCGCTCGCTCATCCAGATCGGGGTGGGAGCAAGGCGCAGATGCAGGAACTCAACGCTGCTCGCGACCTTCTTCTAGACGATCTACCCTATGAAATTCCGGAGCCTCCCCGATGACACACGCATTCCATTCAACCGTCCTTCGCGAATACGACATCAGGGGTATCATCGGTGAGACCCTGGGCGCGGACGATGCCCGCGCGATCGGCCGGACTTTCGGTTCGATGCTGCGCGAAAAGGGCGGTAACAAGGTTGCCGTTGGATATGATGGCAGGCGGTCTTCGCCCATGCTCGAACACGCGCTCGTCGAGGGGCTTACGGCAAGCGGCTGCGACGTCGTGAGGATCGGCCTTGGCGCGACTCCCATGCTCTATTACGCCGAAGCTAGCGATCAAAGTGTCGATGGCGGGATCCAGATTACCGGAAGCCACAATCCTCCCAATTACAATGGCTTCAAAATGGTCTTCCAGGGGCGGCCGTTCTTCGGAAGCGACATTCAGGAACTGGGCCGACGTTCGGCTGCCGGCGAATGGTCCGATGGTGCCGGAGATGTCGAAGAGCGCGACATTCTCGACGAATATGTCGAGCGCATGCTGCAGGCCATCGCTGGCGTTGATACTGCGGCTCTGGCGGGCATGCGGATCGGATGGGACGCGGGGAACGGTGCGGCCGGACCGGCGCTCGAAAAGCTCGCGGCGCGCCTGCCGGGTGAACACCATCTGCTGTACACCGACGTGGATGGGGCCTTTCCCAACCACCATCCCGACCCCACCGTGGAGGAAAACCTCGCCGACCTGCGCGCGCTGGTAGCCGAGAAATCGTTGGATTTCGGCATAGCGTTCGACGGCGATGGCGATCGTATCGGGGCGATCGACGGCGAAGGCCGTGTTATCTGGGGCGATCAGCTGTTGATGATCTATGCGGAGGACCTGCTTCGGACACGCAAGGGCGCGACGATCATCGCCGATGTGAAGGCAAGCAGAGTCCTCTACGATCATGTCGAAGCGTGCGGCGGCGAACCCCTGATGTGGAAGACAGGCCATTCGCTCATCAAGTCGAAGATGAAGGAGACCGGTTCTCCGCTGGCCGGAGAGATGAGCGGCCATGTCTTTTTCGCCGATGATTATTACGGCTTCGATGATGCGCTGTATGCCGGGGTGCGTCTCATGACCTCCGCGGCGAGGCTGGGTAAATCCGTCACACAGCTGCGCAGCGATATGCCGCAGATGATCAACACGCCCGAAATGCGTTTCCAGGTCGATGAAAGCCGCAAGTTTGCCGCGATCGAGGAGGTCAAGGACCGGCTTTCGAACACCGATGCCGATGTAAATGGGACGGACGGTGTCCGGGTCAACACGGCGGACGGCTGGTGGCTGCTGCGCGCTTCGAACACGCAGGATGTTCTGGTCGCTCGCGCCGAAAGCGACAGTGAAGATGGCCTGGCGCGTCTCATGGCCCAGATCGACGAGCAGCTGCGGCTTTCGGGCCTCGAGCGCGGTGAAAGCGTGGGGCACTAAGCTCGGAATTTCAGACGGGGGTATGACTATGCGAAATCTCTTTCATGTCGCTGCGTGTGGCGCCGCTCTCATTGCAGCACCTCTTGCGGCGCAAGAGCAGGCCGGGGCAGAAACAGAAGAGGTCTCGCAACCGCAGCTCGACGAGATCGCCGGCATGATGAGCAATCTGTTCATCGCGGATCCCCTGACCGCCGAGCAGGAAGCCCGGCTTCCCGCGGCGCAGGCCGTGGTGGGCACGATGATGCCCGACGGGTTTTACGGCACCATGATGGGCAAAATGGTCGACAAGATGATCCGGCCCATGATGAGCATGTTTTCATCGCCGGACTTCGTTCTGGCAGCCCGTCTCGATCTGGACGAAGAGGCTATCGGCAGACTGACAGAGGAAGAGCAGGCCGAGATTTCCGCCATGCTCGATCCGGCGCTCGACCGGCGGGTCGATGCAATCATCGATGTGATGACGGGCAGGATGGGCGGCATGTTCGCCGTGATGGAAGAGCCGGTGCGCGAAGGCCTGTCCAAAGCCTACGCGGTCCGTTTCGATGATCGGCAACTGGCCGATATCGCCGCTTTCTTCGCGACGCCGACGGGCGGCGTTTACGCGCGCGAATCGATGGCGCTGTTTTCCGACCCGCAGGTAATGCAGGCGAGCATGAAGGCTCTGCCGACGATGATGAGCGGTTTCGGGAATATGGAAACGGCCATGACCGAGGCGATGGCGGATCTTCCGCAGGAGCGGGCCTATGCGGACCTTACCGCGGCCCAGCGGCAGCGGATGAGTGAACTGCTGGGTATCGATCAGGATGAACTGGCCAGCGTGATCAAACCGCCGAGACCGCCGGAAGAAGCGGTCGAGGTCGATTGAGAACTTCTTCGCCCGCTTGGCAATCGGGGGAACCGCGTTCTCGCTCCTTCGCTTGAGCAGAGATGCAGAGCGCCGTTCCTTCTGAAATCGCCGACTGGTTCGCGAGCCGGGGCTGGCGCATACGGCGCCATCAACGGGACATGCTTCACGCCAGCGACGAAGGCCGGCACAGCCTTCTCGTGGCGGACACGGGTGCCGGTAAGACGCTGGCCGGTTTTCTGCCTACGCTCGCGGCATTCGCACCCTCGCGCAATGGCGGTAATGCGCCGGAGGGATTGCACACGCTGTATGTTTCGCCGCTCAAGGCGCTGGCCCACGATGTCCAACGCAATCTGCTTACGCCCGTGGATGAGATGTCTCTGCCCATCACGGTGGAGACGCGGAGCGGCGATACGCCTTCCGACCGCAAGAAACGCCAGCGCACGAAGCCTCCGAACATTCTTCTGACGACCCCGGAAAGCCTCTCGCTGCTGCTGTCCTATCCCGACAGCGCAGAGATGTTCGCTGGCCTGAAACGCATCGTGATCGACGAGGTCCACGCCTTCGCCACCGGAAAGCGCGGCGATCTTCTCGCGCTCGCGCTGTCCCGGCTGCAAGCGCTGGCGCCCGATCTGCAGCGGGCGGCGCTATCGGCAACTGTCGCCAATCCCGAGGCCTTCCGCGAGTGGCTGGCACCGTGGGGTGACATCGACAGCGTGGCGCTGGTGAACGGTGAAGAAGGTGCGCCTGCCGAAGTCGAGATCCTGTTGCCCGAGGAACAGCGCGTACCTTGGGGCGGCCACGCGGCGACATGGGCGATACCGCAGCTTTATGAAGAGATTCGGCAGAACAGAACCACGCTGGTCTTTACCAACACGCGCTTTCTGGCGGAATATATCTTCCAGCATCTGTGGGATGTGAACGAGGACACCCTGCCGATCGGAATCCATCACGGGTCGCTTTCGAAGGAGGCACGCCGCAAGGTCGAAGGTGCGATGGCCCGGGGGGAACTGCGCGCCCTGGTCGCGACCGCCAGCCTCGATCTGGGCGTCGATTGGGGGGACATCGACCTGGTCGTCCAGATGGGCGCGCCGAAGGGTTCCTCCCGGCTGCTCCAGCGTATCGGGCGGGCCAATCACCGGCTCGACCAGCCAAGCCGGGCGCTGCTGGTGCCGGGAAACCGGTTCGAATTCCTCGAGGCGACGGCTGCGAAGGAAGCCGTGGATGAAGGCCAGCGCGATGGCGAGGATTTTAGGCCGGGCGGGCTCGACGTGCTGGCGCAGCATGTCATGGCATGCGCTTGCGCCGGTCCATTCCAGGAAGAGGCGCTGCTGGGCGAGATTCGCTCCAGCCTGTCCTATGCCTGGGTCGACGAGGAGATCTGGCACCGCGTGCTGACCTTCGTCGCGACCGGCGGCTATTCGCTCAAGGCCTATGACAAGTTCAAGCGGATAGTGCGCGACAAGGACGGCGTCTGGCGGCTGACCCATCCCGATCAGGCAGCGCGGCACCGGCTCAATGCAGGCATCATTATCGACAGCGAAATGCTCGAAGTGCGGATCAATTCCGGCCGCGGGCGGGGAGGGCGTAGCCTGGGCAAGATCGAGGAACGGTTTGCCGCCTCGCTCTCTCCGGGCGATACCTTCGCCTTTGCCGGGATGAGCCTCGAGGTCGTCAAGCTGCAGGACATGGAAGTGCTGGTCAAGGCGGCCACCTCCAATGCGATGATCCCGAGTTACGGCGGCCAACGCATGCCGCTGACGACGCATCTGGCCGAGCGGGTGCGCACAATGCTGGTCGATCGGCCGGGCTGGGCGCGCTTTCCCGACGATGTGCGCGAATGGCTCGAAGTACAGGACTGGCGCAGCCAGATGCCCGGGCCGGGCCAGCTGCTGGTCGAGAGCTTCCCCCATGCCAAGCGGCATTACAGTGTCTATTATACTTTCGAGGGCTGGAATGCGAACCAGAGCCTCGGCATGCTCATTACCCGCCGAATGGAGGACAGGGGGCTGCTGCCCGGCGGTTTCGTCGCCAATGACTATTCGCTGGCAGTCTGGGGGCTCAAACCCGTCGAGGATCCGGCCCCGCTGCTTTCACCTGACATCTTGCAGGATGAATTTATGGAATGGGTCCAGAATTCCCACCTCCTGCGGCGCGCCTTTCGCGAGGTGGCGGTGATCGGCGGGCTGGTCGAACGCCAGCACCCGGGAAAACGCAAGACCGGCAAGCAGGTCACGTTCTCGACCGATCTCATCTACGACGTCCTGCGCAAATACGAGCCCGACCATGTCCTTCTCGAAGCCGCGTGGGCCGATGCCCGTGAGCGGATGACCGATGTCGGGAGGCTCGGCGATCTGCTTGATCGCTCGGCTCGCGAACTGGTGCATGTGGAACTCGACAGGGTTAGCCCCTTGGCCGTGCCAGTCATGGTGATGATCGGGCGCGAGGCGACCCCTCAGGGCGCCGTGGACGATGAATTGCTGCTAGAAGCGGAAGACCTCGCCAGCGCCGCCATGCGGGTGAGCGCTCTCGACGAGGATTTCCTGGAGTAGCGCTTCAAGTGCGGGCCGGTGCCCCGCACCGACCATGCGTCACTCCGAGCTGAATATCTGCCGCCGATCACGCCGTTATCGCAGGCCTCGTGGGAGGGGCTGGGAAATTTGCGTGGGGCAAAGAAAAAGGGGCGGATCGCTCCGCCCCTCTTTGCAAGTAGTCTGGTTTTCGCGCCTCACTGCATCCCGGCCTTGCCGAAGGTGCGGTAGCGCTCGTTGCCGACGAAGCCGAACTTGGAAACGCCGCTGGCCTTGATGACCTGAAGCACGCTGGCCGAAAGGTCGTAGCTTGCGAGGGCTTCCGGCTCGAACTGAAGTTCCGGCTCGGGGTTGATCCGGGTCGACTGCTCGAGAAGGTTGACGAGGTCGCCCATCTGGATTTCCTCACCGTTCCAGAGCATCCGGTCATCCTGCGTGAGAACGAGCTTGTTCTTGTCGGGCTCCACATCCACCGGGGGCGGATTGGGATTGGGTTGCGGAAGATCGATGTCGACCGAATGGGTCGCGATCGGAATGGTGATGATGAACATGATGAGGAGCACGAGCAGGACGTCGATCAACGGCGTCATGTTCATGTCCATCATCGGGGCGCCATCATCCTTGCCGCCTGCCATAGCCATGGTGGTTTACTCCTGAATTCTTGTCCGGGGCCGTCGCGGGTTACGCTCAGGCGTTGGGATCAATCGGGTTCGAAATGAAGCCGACGATCGGATAACCGGCAGCCTGAACGTTATAGATCGCCCCTGCAACACAGGACCACGGAGCGTTGACGTCGCCGCGAATGTGGACCTGGGGGATCTTTTCCGGGTCGTCCATGATCGCTTCGGGTCCGCCGGCACGCTGGACGATGGTGTCCAGGCGCTCGAACGCGCGATCATAAAGTTCTTCGGAGGTCACAGGGGTAAGGTTGTTGAAGTAGACGCGGCATTCGCCGGTGCGCGATGCACCGCTGTAACCGGAATCGCCGGCGCTAAGGCCCGCATCGTCGCTGGTGCTGACCGTCAGGAGGAGGTTTTCCACCTTATCCTTCGATTCGACCGATTCGATCACCGGAATTTCCAGCTGCTCGATGGTCTGGATCGCGACCGGAACCGCGATCAGGAAGATGATCAGAAGCACCAGCATCACGTCCACGAGCGGAGTGGTGTTGATGTCCGACATCGGCGAGTCTGCCCCGCCTCCCATCTGGATCGCCATATTTACATCCTATCCGTATTCAATTTCACACGATTGACGCGAAGGACGCGGGCGGCGCCTGCCGCCCGCGTACCCTGCTTAGCGCTTGGTCGTGGTGGTGGTGGTGGTCGCACCGGCAGCAGGCGTGGTCGCCGTGGTGGTGGTGCGGCCAGCAGCTGCCTTGCCCGAAGCCTGCGTCGAGGTTGCAGTCATCGTTGCGGGCTTGATGGCGCCGCTCGAGTTGATGTTTGCAAGCAGGTCGGTCGAGAAGCCGCTCATCATGTCGGCGATGCGACGGTTGCGGCTCTGCAGCCAGTTGTAGGCGAACACGGCCGGAACTGCGACCAGCAGACCGATGGCGGTCATGATGAGTGCTTCACCAACCGGGCCGGCAACCTTGTCGATCGAGGCCGAGCCGGCCATGCCGATGTTGATCAGGGCGCGGTAGATACCGATAACCGTACCGAGCAGACCGACGAACGGTGCGGTAGCACCCACGGTTGCGAGGAAGGGCAGACCGCCGTTGAGCTTGGCCATGATGGCGTGCTCCGAACGTTCGAGCGAGCCGTGCAGCCAGTCGTGGGCTTCGAGGCTGTCGTTCAGCTTGGCATGCTTTTCTTCGGCAGACACGGCATCATCCACCAGCTGGCGCCATGCGCTGTTCTTTTCGAGCTTGGTCGAGCCTTCCTTGAGCGTGTTGGCGCGCCAGAAGCCGCCGCGCACGTCCTTGTACTGGCTCATGACCTTACGCTGTTCGAAGAACTTGGTGAACAGGATGTAGAACGAACCGACCGACATGATGATCATGACCGCAAGGATCGACCACGCAACGGGGCCGCCTTCTTCCATTGCCTGAAGGAAGCCGAACGAGCTCTGCGGCGCATCAGCTCCAGCAGCGAGAAGTGTGAAAAACATAGCGGATTATCCTCTTGAAATAGACGTTTTTAGGCTGCCGACGTCCCTTAGTCGGGCAGCACGTAACGGATCGATTGAGTTGTGGTAGAAGAGATCGGGTCCCCGGCTGCGTTGAGTGCCGGATTGTACCGTGCGTAACGCTGCATGCCGCGGCAGGCTGCGTCGTCGAGCGCACTCGAACCCGAGCTGCCGGTTACCGAACACGCCTCGACGCGGCCGTTGGCACCGATCGTGATGCGCATGGAGACGGTTCCCGATTCTTCGCGACGAAGCGCGCTGGAGGGATAGTCACCCTGGATTCGCGCAGCCCAGCGGTTCAGGCCGTCCGGCGATGCACCACGAGCCTTCGAAGGTGCTGGCGGTGCCGGCGCGGGCGCTGGCGGTGCCGGCGGTGCCGGAGGCGGAATACGCAGCGTCGGCGGAGCCGGCGGCGGAATATTCGGAGTCGTCCGGATCGTCGGCGGCGCTGGCGAAATGTTCATCGGCGGCGGCGGCGAAACCGGCGGAGGCGGGCTCGTCGGCTCCGGAATGTCTTCCGGTGGCGGCGGCGGTTCGTCTTCCGGCGGCGGCGGTGGCGGGGGTTCTTCCACGTCGATCGTCGTTACGCGCTCAACCACATTCTTCACCGCATCGATAGCGAGACCTGTGATGAGCAAGTAACCGAGGGCAATGTGGATAATGGCAACGATGATGATCGCGACGACGCGATTCCCACTCATCTGTTGGTCAGCATAAGCCATTCGGTTGCATCACTCCATCGTGTCCGCCCGATTTGCATCGGGCCATTTTTCGGCGCCGTGGGGGTGGACACCAGCCCGTGTCCCCGACGCCGCATTCCGTATAACACCTTCGCGATCCCGTTCGAGGTACGATGGCGCATGGCTGGGCTTGTTCCCGATAACGTCGCAAAACGCAACGATCCGGCAATATTGTATCATTAGCACAGTCCTGCCGCACCCCTTAGCGTCGCAGGACATGTGGAGCAAACGCTTTATCGGTTAAGCGCCGATTCACGGCCTTGTGTGAAGGGAACGGATAATTACTTCGATTGGTTTGCAAGATTGTGTCAACGTCAGGAATTTTCGGAAGGTCTGCTTTGTATTCATTGAATAAGCCCTTGCTGGGAGCCGCCGCCCTTCTGGCCCTCGCCGCTCCCGGATTCGCCCAGGCTCCCGCTCCCGCCGCGCTTACGTATGCGGACATCGTCGATCTGGCGGACGGGGCGCCTCTGGTGGTCCGGGCCAGGATCGCGGACCAGGTCGCGCTCAAGCCTGAGCGCGCCCCCGGTCTCGCGCCCGGTCATGTGCGCCTTTTCGTCGAAGCCGAAACGGTCGCCCTGCTTTCCGGCAATGTCCCGCTGGGCAAGGAGCTGACCTATCTGGTCGATGTCCCGCTGACGCAGAAGGGCAAGGTGCCCAAGCTGAAGAAGCAGGAAGTCCTGCTCTTTGCACGCAGCGTTCCGGGCAAGCCCAGTTCGCTGCAATTGGTGGGGCCGGACGCGCAGCAGCCTTATACTCCCGAACTGGAAGCGCGCCTGAGGCCGGTTCTGGCATCGCTCGTGGCCGCCGACGCGCCGCCCCGGATCACCCGGATCGCCGATGCCTTGGCAGTGGAAGGTGCGCTGACGGGCGAATCGGAAACCCAGCTTTTCCTCGACACCGCGAATAACGAGCCGGTTTCGATCACAGTTGTCCGGCGGCCCAATCAGCAGCCGCGCTGGGGTGTTTCCTGGACCGAAATCGTCGACCAGTCCGCGCGCCCGCCGCAGAAAAACACGGTGGAATGGTACCGTCTGGCCTGCAGCCTGCCGGCCGAGCTTCCCGGAGAAGCGAACCTGTCGCGCGATACGCGGGCACGGGAGATTGCCAGCCGCGACTATGCGTTCGTGATCCAGCAGCTGGGGGCATGCGAACGCTCGCTCTGAATGCGCAGCTTAGCCGGGCTCAAGACAAACTGGTTCACGGATGCCGCGGCCATGCGCTAGGCCCCCGGCCATGACATGTATTCGTGATGAAGCCGACCCGCTCGTTGAAAAACTTTGCGCGGCAAGCGTAGCACCCTGCTCTCTGAAACAGGGCGGCGCCCGTGGCTGATGCGCTGAGAATCGCCATTGCCGGGCTCGGGACCGTCGGAGCGGGCGTTATCCGCCTGATCGAGACGAACCGCGACATGATCGCCGCGCGCGCCGGACGGCCGATCGAGATCGTGGCCGTTTCCGCCCGCGAACGCGGCAAGGACCGGGGGGTGGATCTGGCGCCCTATGCCTGGGTCGACGACATGCAGGCCATGGCGCAGCGGCAGGATGTCGACGTGGTGGTGGAACTCGTCGGCGGGTCCGACGGTCCGGCGCTGACGCTGGCGCGCTCGGCTTTCGATGCGGGCAAGGGGCTGGTCACCGCCAACAAGGCGATGGTTGCGCATCACGGGCTGGAGCTGGCCGAAGCGGCGGCGATCCACAACGCGCCTTTCGCCTTCGAAGCGGCGGTTGCGGGCGGCATTCCGGTGCTCAAGGGCCTGCGCGAAGGGACGGCGGCCAATGCGCTGACGCGGATTTACGGCATTCTCAACGGCACCTGCAATTACGTCCTGTCCGAGATGGAGCAGACCGGGGCCGATTTTGCCGAAATGCTCTCGGCGGCGCAGGACAAGGGCTATGCCGAAGCCGATCCGGCTTTCGATATCGAGGGCGTCGATGCGGCCCACAAGCTGGCGATTCTCGCCGCGATCGGGTTCGGCACGACGATCGACTTTCCCAATGTGAAGACCGAAGGTATCACCCAGGTCCGGGCCAGCGATATCCAGCAGGCGGACACGCTCGGCTATGTCATCCGGCTGGTCGGGATCGCGGCGCTGGTGGGCGAAGGCGAGGACTGCCGCCTGCTCCAGCGCGTGCGGCCCTGCCTCGTACCGTTCCGCCATCCGCTGGCCGCCGTCACCGGGCCGACCAATGCCGTGGTGGCGGAAGGCGATTTTTCGGGCCGTCTTCTCTTCCAGGGCGCCGGGGCGGGCGACAAGCCCACGGCCAGCGCCGTGGTGGCCGACCTTATCGACATCGCCCGCGGGCAGAGCGGGGCGCCGTTCTCCGTCCCGACGACCAGCCTCGTCCAATGCGCCCCCGCCGATCCCGGCACGCGCATCGGGCGCGACTATATCCGCTTCACCGTAGCCGACCGGCCCGGCGTCCTCGCCGAGATCACGGCCGCCATGCGCGATGCCGATGTCTCGATCGAGAGCCTGATCCAGCGCGGGCGTGACAAAGACGGCGGCGATGTGCAGGTGGCGATGGTCACGCATGAGGGGCCCGAGCGCTGCGTCACCAAGGCGCTCGACCTGCTCGACGGCTCGCCTAGCCTGACGGCTCGTCCTCTGGTGATGCCGATCCTGAGCGATTGACCTCTTCCGGGCGACTGGCCTCGTCCGTCTCCAGCGGCGGCGGCAGGCCCAGCACCTCGGCATTGTCCTGCTGGCCCTGCGCCGGGGCGGGCGGCGGCGTGACCGTGCCATTACTGTTGCCGCGCGGCGCGAGCCCGCGCGCGATCCGGTCAGCGTCGGAGCCGGGCGGAGCATCGGGCAGTGTGGCAAAATCGATCATGTAGGCCGGCGGCTTGGGACAAGGGGGAATGAAGCAGAGCCCCGAAACGGTCGCGGGCCCCCGAAAAATCCCGTCCCCTGCAACATCGGGTGCCGGTATCTCATTGTGGTTCATCGTGCGCTGCGCATGACGCCGCTCGGCGCTTTCCTTGTCATAGAGGCGATTCTCTTCATCCGAACGCTTGCGGCAGACGACAATCTCGCCGGTGATGATCGCGGCGTCCTGATCGTCTTCGCAATCCTCATAGGTCCCGGCTTCGGGCGTCGTATCGACCCTGATGTCGATTTTGCCCGGCGCCCGGCCCGTCTGCGCCGGCGGCATGGTCTGGGCGGCGCCCGGCACCGCAGCGACCACGAACAGGGGCACGAATAAGGGAAAGCCCAGGGCCAACAGCGCCAGTCTCGACATTCCACCCCTCTCTGGCTATCCGCCGCGCATACGATTTCATGCAATCGCGAACCGCATACTCGCACCTCTGGCTCAAGGAATGAACCTTCAATGAATTCGCCATCTTCGAATCCGCTCGATCGTGTCCTTGTGCTCGAAATGGTCCGCGTGACCGAGGCTGCCGCGGTGGCGGCATCGAAACTCATCGGGCGCGGCGATGAAAAGGCCGCCGACGCCGCTGCGGTGGAAGCCATGCGCAAGGCCTTCGACACGCTCTATATGGACGGCACCGTGGTCATCGGCGAGGGCGAGCGCGACGAGGCGCCCATGCTGTTCATCGGCGAGAAGGTCGGCGGCGCGCCGGGCAAGGGGCCGAAGATCGACATCGCGCTCGACCCGCTCGAAGGCACCACCATCACCGCCAAGGCCGGCCCCAACTCGCTGGCCGTGCTCGCAGCGGCGGCGGAAGGCTGCCTGCTCAACGCGCCCGACGTCTATATGGACAAGATCGCGGTCGGCCCCGGCTATCCCGACGGCATCATCGACCTCGCCAAAACGCCGACCGAGAATGTGACCGCCGTGGCCGAGGCCAAAGGCGTGAAGCCGTCCGATATCATCGTCTGCGTGCTCGACCGGCCGCGCCATGCCGATCTGATCGCCGAACTGCGCGGGATCGGCTGCGGCGTGGTGCTGATCGGCGATGGCGATGTCGCGGGCGTGATCGCGGTGACCGATGAGGACACCACTATCGACATGTATATGGGTCAGGGCGGCGCCCCCGAAGGCGTGCTGGCCGCGGCGGCGCTGCGCTGCGTCGGCGGCCAGTTCAACGGCCGCCTCGTCTTCCGCAACGATGACGAAAAGGCCCGGGCGCGCAAATGGGGGATCGAGGATCTCGACCGTATCTACACGCGCGACGATCTGGTGCGCGGCGACTGCATCTTCGCGGCCACCGGCGTGACCAGCGGCAGCCTGCTCGAAGGCGTGAAATATCGCCGGGACGGCACGATGACGACCGAAAGCGTGGTGATGCGCGCGTCCAGCGGCACCGTGCGCTGGATCAAGGGCGAACACCGCGACTGAGGCTGGCGGGGGAGGCGCGCCGCCTCCTCCCTGCCTGCCTGCCTGCCTTGCGGGTGGCCTATCCCCCACCCGCACGCCTGCCAATTGTTGCGTTTTGGGGTCAGCCCTCTAGTGCGGGCCGACCGCAGCAAATGCCCAAGGATTCGTCCCAATGAAGATCATGGCCGCCAATTCGAACCTGCCGCTTGCCCGTGCGATTGCAGGCTATCTCGAAATGCCTCTCGTCGACGCCCAGGTGCGGCGTTTCGCGGATGAGGAAATCTTCGTGGAAATCCACGAGAACGTGCGCGGCGAGGACGTGTTCGTCGTCCAGTCGACCAGTTTCCCGGCCAATGACAATCTGATGGAACTGCTGATCTGCATCGATGCGCTGAAGCGGGCATCGGCGCGGCGGATCACGGCGGTCGTTCCCTATTTCGGCTATGCGCGGCAGGACCGCAAGCCCGGTCCGCGTACGCCGATCTCGGCCAAGCTGGTGGCGAACCTGATCACCGAAGCCGGGGCCGACCGCGTGCTGGCAGTCGATCTGCACGCCGGCCAGATCCAGGGCTTCTTCGATATTCCGACCGACAACCTCTTTGCCGCGCCGGTCATGGCGGCGGACATCCAGGCGCGGTACGGCGATCAGGATCTGATGGTCGTCAGCCCCGACGTGGGCGGCGTGGTGCGCGCCCGCGCGCTGGCCAAGCGGCTCGACAATGCGCCGCTGGCCATCGTCGACAAGCGCCGCGATCGCCCCGGCGAAAGCGAAGTGATGAACATCATCGGCGAAGTCTCGGGCCGCCACTGCATCCTGATCGACGATATCGTCGATTCGGGCGGCACGCTGTGCAATGCGGCGCAGGCTCTGCTCGATCAGGGTGCGGCCTCGGTCGCGGCCTATATCACCCACGGCGTGCTGTCGGGCGGCGCGGTGGCCCGCGTGGACGGCTCGTCGCTGAAAGAACTGGTCATCACCGATTCGATCCGGCCGACCGATGCCGTCCGCGATTCGGAAAAGGTCCGCATTCTGCCGATCGCGCCGCTGATCGGTGAAGCGGTGCGCCGGATTGCCGATGAAAGCTCGGTCAGCTCGCTGTTCGACTGATCCCGTTTTCGCCGCGCGCGGCCTTTCGCGTGCGGCGTTTCAGGCGGGCTCCGCGTCGGGATCGCGCCACGGGCGCGGTTCGTCGCCGGACAGGCGTTCGAGCAGTTCCAGCCTGCGCGACTGGCGGATTTCCAGGTTGATCCGCAGCAGCGGATGCGCGCCCTTGCGCAGTTTGCCCGGCGTCATGCCGAAGAACTGGTGCATTTCGCGCGTGAGGTGGGACTGGTCGAAATAGCGCAGATGCAGTTCGGCCTCCTCGTCCTCCATGGCGATGTTGAGCAGCGCCGCCGCCATGTCGAGCGCCCGCGCGCGGCGCGTGGCAAAGCGCGGTGACACGCCGAACTCGCGCCCGATCACCCGTTCCAGCGTGCGCCGCGTCATCCGGTGGGCATCGGCAAAATCATCGAGCGAGGCCCCCGGATCGGTCAGGCAGAGCGACTCGAAATCCTGCACTATCGATGGCGGGCGGGGCGGGCCTATCCGGGCGAATTCGGCGGCCAGATGGTCTTCCACGCTGCCGATCCAGGTGATGGCATCATCGTCCGGGGCAAGGTCGGGCACCGGCACCTTTTCGCCGATCGCACTGTCGAGCAGCATGACTTCGTCGGTCACCGTGCCCGGGTCCGGCAGGCGCAGATCCCGCGTGCCCCCCGGCGCGAAATTGATGGACACCACCTTGAAGCTGCCGTGTGCGGTGAGGTCCATCCTCTTCGTATAGGGGCCGAAATACAGCGCCAGACCCTTTTCGCCCGGTTCGAATGTCTTCAGCCCGCTGGCGGTGGCGGCTGTCCACGGGGCACCATAGATCACCCGGATCAGCGGAAATTCGGTAAAGGCCCCGCAGGCTATGCTCTGGCCCTGCGGCAGGGCGACGGCAGTCACCCCGAGCCGCGCGATCCACGGCTGGAGACATTCCTTTGGCGCACGGTTGTGCGACAGGGGCATGCCCTCGAGTGTCGAACCCGTTGCCGACACCATGGCTGGTGGTGCGTTCTGCACGGTCATGACGGCGGCCTGTCGGCCTTGTTTTTACCAATAATCATCTGCGCCCCTTCAGTGCGACCCGAAGGGAGTTGGCATTTCCTTCACACCTTGACCAAAGCTCTCGACCTGTCAAATGCGCCTTATGGCTACCCCTTCTGATCTCGAACTCGCCAACCGCCTCGCCGATGCTGCCGGGGAGGCGATCCGTCCGCTTTTCCGCGGCGAATGGAGCGAGGAGCAGAAAGCCGACCGAAGTTTCGTGACAGAAGCGGACAAGGCGGCAGAGGCCGCGATGCGCGCCATCCTCGAGGCGGAGCGTGCGGACGATGGCATCATCGGCGAGGAATACGGGACCCGCAACGAAGGGGCGCGGCGCCAGTGGGTGCTCGATCCGATCGACGGCACCACCAGCTTCATCGCTGGACGGCCGATCTTCGGCACGCTGATCGGCCTGCTGCAGGACGGTTTTCCCGTGCTCGGCATCATCGACCAGCCGATCGCACGCGAACGCTGGGCAGGCCGGATGAGCGAAGGCACCACTTTCAACGGCAAGCCGGTGCGCACTGCGCCCTGCCGCGAACTGTCCGATGCCGTCTTGGGCACGACGAGCCCGCACCACTTCTCCGACCACGAGGCAGACCATTTCATGGGCCTCGCCAAGGCCGTGGCCGAACGCAAGATCATCTATGGCGGGGATTGCTACAATTACGGCCTCGTCGCCAGCGGGCATGTCGACATCGTCTGCGAAGCGGGCCTCAAGCTGCATGATTTCGCCGCGCTGGCCCCGATCGTCGAAGGCGCGGGCGGCCTGATGTGCGACTGGGCGGGCGAACCGCTGCATGCCGAAAGCGATGGCACCGTGCTGGCCATCGGCGATCCGGCGCGGCTGGAAGACGTGCTGGAGGCCATGGGCCACGACTGACCGGGCCTTACTGCTCCCGCCCTTTTCCCGGCTTGCGCGTTAGGATGGCATGACTCAGGAAACCACCATCATGATCACCGGCGCGGGCAACGGAATCGGCCGCGCCACCCTGATGCATTTTGCCGGCAAGGGCTGGAACGTGATCGGCCTCGACAAGGATGCCGATGCGCTGGCCGAACTGCGGGAAGCGCTGCCGCGCGAGAAAGCGCTGCTGCTCACCTGCGATGTCGGCAAGGAAGGCGAAGTCGCCCGCGCGTTCGAGCGGATCGATGAATGGCTGGATGGCCGCCCGATCGATTGCCTGGTCAACAATTCGGGCATTGCCGATCCTTATTGCGGGCCGCTGGAAGATGTCGAGCTGGCGCAGTGGCAGGGGTGGATCGATGCCAGCCTGACGGCGGCCTTCCTCGTCAGCCGCGCGGCCATCCCCCTGCTGCGCCGCGCAGAAACGGCCAGCATCGCCAACATCTCCTCCACCCGCGCGGTGATGAGCGAGCCTGAAACCTTCGCCTATGCGGCGGCCAAGGGCGGGCTCGATGCGCTGACGCACTCCATGGCGGTGACGCTCGGCCCCAAGGTCCGCGTCAATGCGATCCGCCCCGGCTGGATCGAAACGGGGCCGTGGCAGAAGAGCGCCGCGCGCTCGCATCCGGACCACCGCGACAAGGACCGTGACCAGCATCCGGTCGGGCGGATCGGGACGCCCGAAGACATCGCCGCGGCGGTCGACTATCTGCACGGGGCGGGCTTCGTCACCGGCCAGCATCTTAATGTCGATGGCGGGATGACCGTCAAGATGATCTACGAGCATTGACCATGGCTGGGGGAAAAGCACTCGAGGGCCGGATCGCGCTGGTCACCGGCGCGGCGCGCGGATTGGGCTTCGCGATCGCGCAGCGGCTGGCGGCGGACGGCGCCGAGGTCTGGCTTGGCGGGCGGGACGGATCGGCGCTCGAGGAGGCCTGTCACGCGATCGGCGGCACTGTTCGGCCGCTGGCCTTCGATCTGGCCGATCAGGCCCCGATCAAGAAGGTGTTCGGGGCCTTTTCCGGAACAGGTCTCGACATTCTGGTGAACAATGCAGGCGAACGGGACCGGCGTCCGTTCGCGGAAATCGGGCGGGAGGACATGCGGCGCCTGCTCGAAACCAACCTCGTCGCGCCCTTCGATCTGGCCCGCCACGCCGCCCCGCTGATGCGCTCCCGCGGCTATGGCCGGATCATCAACATCACCTCGATCGCCTCGCTGATCGCGCGCGGCGATGCCTCCTATACCGCCAGCAAAGCCGCGCTGGACGGCCTGACTCGCGCCCTTTCCGCCGAGCTCGGGCCGGACGGGATTACCGTGAATTCGGTCGCCCCGGGCTTCGTCCTGACCGAGCGGAACGAGGAATGGTTCACCCGGACATCCGAGGTCGCCGACCACCTCGAGGGCCGCACTTCGCTCGGCCGGTGGGCGAGGCCGGAGGAAATCGCCGGCCCCGTCGCCTTCCTCGCCTCCCCCGACGCCTCCTACGTCACCGGCCATACGCTGGTGGTCGACGGGGGCTATGTAACCCACTTCTGACTTGCATTTGCGCGGAGAAGCGCTATTTCGCGCGGCTTCACCGACACGTGATTCTCAGCCGGCCTGGCGACAAGGGCTGCCAGGGCTGGTTCGAACGTGTCTCTGACAAAGGAGATGAAAATGCCCAAGCTGAAGACCAAGAGCGGTGTGAAGAAGCGCTTCAAACTCACCGCAACCGGCAAGGTCAAGCATGGTGTCGCCGGCAAGCGCCACCGTCTGTCCAGTCACAATGCGAAGTATATCCGCCAGAACCGCGGCACGACTGTCCTGTCCGAAGCGGACTGGAAAGCAGTGAAAAAGTGGGCGCCGTACGGCCTCGACTGATCGCGAACTAAGGAGAAAAAGATATGCCTCGCATTAAACGCGGCGTCACCACGCGCCAGAAGCACAAGCGGCTCCTAGATCAGGCCAAGGGCTATCGCGGCCGTCGTAAGAATACGATTCGCGTTGCTCGTCAGGCCGTCGAGAAGGCCGGCCAGTACGCCTATCGCGACCGCAAGGTTAAGAAGCGCAATTTCCGCGCCCTGTGGATCCAGCGTATCAACGCTGCCGTCCGCGCAGAAGGCCTCACCTATTCGCAGTTCATGCACGGCACCAAGCTGGCGGGCATCGAACTCGACCGCAAGGTCATGGCCGATCTCGCCATGAACGAAGGTGCGGCATTCAAGGCTATCATCGAACAGGCCAAGAAGGCGCTTCCCGCCTAAACAAAAATTCGATGGAAAATCAAAAAGCGAGCGTTTCCCAAAATGGGAAGCGCTCGCTTTTTTGTAATGTAAGCTGGCGCGAATATGAAAGTGTCGCTACAGTAGTCTTGTGAGAGAGGTTGCGACAAAGGGTCTGTCCGGGGCAGTAAATGTGCGCTTTTTTGCGCTGCCTGATGATCTCGCGAATTGCTTCAGCACTATTTACAAGGTGACTGTTCAGCCGATTCCTGGCGGAAAGGTCGATGATTGCTTGTTGCCGGAATGGGGCAACATGCGAATGGTTATCAAAAACCCTCCTACATTTACTTTGTCCACCGGCCGGGAAGTAACCAGCCACTTCGCGGCAACGGGCCCGCGCTCCCATCCGGTGAATTTCGAGGTCGGTCCCTGCACCTTGTGGGGCATGGCAATCCTTCCTGTCGGCTGGGCGAGATATATCAACGCTTCGGCCAAGGACTGTGCCGACCGCGTATTCGACGGCATGGCCCTGAGCCCGTTTTCCGGCTTCACTCCGCTCTGCAAGGAGCTGTGTGCCTCGCAAGCGTCGGAGGACGAAGACTTCGCCCGTATCGTCGAATTCTCTCGCGCACTTGCGCCGCCGCCAAAAGACGAGGCAAGAATAACGGCCATTCATACAGCGATGGCCGACCCTTTTCTGATCGAGGTGCCGGAGCTTGCGGACCGGATCGGGATGACCGTCAGGACATTGGAGCGGATGTGCGCCCGCTATTTCGGGTTCCCGCCGCGGCTCATGCTGCGGCGTCAGCGCCTCATCAGAAGCCTTACCGCGTTTCTTGCCGATGGCGCGCAGAACTGGTCCAGGACGATGGACAGGCATTATCACGACCACGCCCATTTCGTCCGCGAATTCCATAGCTTCATGGGCATGAGCCCCACGCAATATGCGCAAATGGATCATCCGATCCTCGACGCATTCGTAGCGGAGCGCCGCCGGATATGGGGCCTTCCGGCGCCGACTTCTGCCGATATTCCCGCCAGCACGACGCAAGCCGGTTAATCCGCCAGACCGGGCTTTAGCTATCGCGCCAATGCCGCTAGGGGCTGGCGGCAGACCTATTTTCTCCGAGAGTTAGATGACCGACCTTCTC
The DNA here is from genome assembly GCF_044901345.1 of Qipengyuania sp. NPDC077563. NCBI lineage: Bacteria > Pseudomonadati > Pseudomonadota > Alphaproteobacteria > Sphingomonadales > Erythrobacteraceae > Qipengyuania > Qipengyuania sp. NPDC077563. The sequence goes on from NZ_JBJDPC010000003.1 coordinate 387,135, forward strand.
ACATTGCAGACCGATGCGCTCGCGCGCATTGCCGAAACCGCGGATGCCGATGAGCTGGAAGGCCTGCGGATCGAATATCTAGGCAAGCAGGGTTCCATTTCGGCCCTGATGAAAACTCTGGGCAAGATGAGCCCGGAAGAGCGGCAGGAGCAGGCGCCGAAAATTCAGGGTGCGCGCAGCGCAGTCACCGAAGCCATCGCTGCCCGCAAGGCGCAATTCGAAACGGAAGCGCTGGCGCAGAAGCTGTCCTCGGAAACGCTGGACCTGACCCTGCCCGCTCCGCAAGCACCCAAGGGCTCGGTCCACCCGGTCAGCCAGGTGATGGACGAACTGGCGGAAATCTTCGCCGACCTCGGCTTCTCGGTCGCCACCGGGCCCGAGATCGAGGACGACTGGCACAATTTCACCGCGCTCAACATGGCCGAAACGCATCCCGCGCGCGCCATGCACGACACCTTCTATTTCCCCGATCGCGATGCCGACGGAAACCGGATGCTGTTGAGGACACATACGTCGCCGGTGCAAATCCGCTCCTTGGTAGAGCAGGGTGCCCCGATCCGCATCATCGCTCCGGGCCGCGTCTATCGCAGCGACAGCGATGCGACCCACACGCCGATGTTCCACCAGGTCGAAGGGCTGGTGATCGACCGCGATATCAACCTCGGTCATCTCAAATGGACGCTGGAGACGTTCCTGAAAGCCTTCTTCGAGCGCGAGGACATCGTGCTGCGCCTGCGTCCGTCCTACTTCCCTTTCACCGAACCGAGTGTCGAGGTCGATGTGGGGTGGCAGGATGTGAATGGCCGCAAGGTTCTGGGCGGAGACGGCGATGCGCCGGGCCATGGCTGGATGGAATTGCTCGGCAGCGGCATGGTCAATCGCCGCGTGATCGAATTCGCCGGGCTCGATCCCGACGAATGGCAGGGTTTTGCATGGGGACTTGGCGTCGACCGCCTCGCCATGCTCAAATACGGGATGGATGATTTGCGCGCCTTCTTCGACGGCGATTACCGCTGGGCCGATCATTACGGCTTCTCGCCCTTCGACCAACCGACGCTGTCGGCAGGCGTGGGAGCAGGCGCATGAAATTCTCCGTCGAATGGCTCGAATACTTCCTCGATACCGACGCATCGGTGGCGGAGATCGCCGCCGCGCTGAACCAGATCGGCCATGAGGTCGAAGGGATTGAGGATCCCGCGGAACGGCTGGCCGGGTTCCGTGTCGCCAAGGTTCTGACCGCTGCCAAGCATCCCGATGCCGACAAGCTGCAGGTCCTCACCGTCGACACGGGCGAGGGCGATCCGCTGCAGGTGGTCTGCGGCGCCCCCAATGCGCGCGCCGGGATGAAGGGCGTGCTCGGTCTGCCCGGCGCAGTCGTGCCCGCCAACGGGATGGAATTGCGCAAGAGCGCGATCCGCGGCGTCGAAAGCAACGGCATGATGTGTTCGGTTCGCGAGCTCGAGCTGGGCGACGAGCACGACGGCATCATCGAGTTGCCGGAAGATGCGCCGGTTGGGCAGAGCTTCGCAGATTATCACTCAGCCTCTCCGATCCTCGATGTAGCGATCACGCCCAATCGTCCCGATTGCATGGGCGTGCAGGGCATCGCGCGCGATCTTGCGGCGGCCGGCCTTGGCACGCTGAAGCCGGTTGAGGCGGATGATGTCGCCGCCTCCGGACCGTGCCCGGTGGATATCAGAACCGACGATCCGCAGGGCTGCCCGGCGTTCTATGGCCGGGTCATCCGCGGGGTGGACAACACCAGGCCATCGCCCGAATGGATGCAGCGCCGCCTGATCGCGGCGGGCCAGCGGCCGATCTCGGCGCTGGTCGACGCGACCAACTATCTCATGCTCGCCTTCGGGCGCCCCGCGCATGTCTATGATCTTGCCAAGCTTTCGGGCGGCGTGGTGGCGCGCCGGGCGAAGAACGGCGAAACGGTCGAGGCGCTGAACGAGAAGACCTACACGCTCGACGACACGATGACTGTCATCGCGGACGATGAGGGTGTTCATGATATCGCCGGCATCATGGGCGGCGAGCATTCAGGGGCGACGACAGACACGACCGACGTGCTGCTCGAAATCGCCTATTTCGATCCCGAACGCATCGGCGTAACTGGTCGCAAGCTGGGCCTCGCCTCCGACGCGCGCACGCGCTTCGAGCGCGGCGTCGATCCGGCCTTCCTCGATGAAGGGCTGGCATTGCTGACCAACCTGATTGTCAAGACTTGCGGCGGCACGCCGAGCGAGGTCGTTCGCGCCGGTCAGCCGCCGGTTGAAGCGCAGGTGATCGCATTTGATCCTGCGCTGACAGCGCGGCTCGGCGGGGTCGAGGTTGCCGACGATACCCAACGTGCCATCCTCGAATCGCTCGATTTCACCGTCGGTGCCGACTGGTCGGTGACCTGTCCGCCGCGCCGCCACGATATCGAAGGCGCGGCCGATCTGGTCGAGGAAGTGGTCCGCATCTACGGGCTCGACAAGGTCGAGAGCGTGCCGCTGCCGCGTCAGCCCGGCGTTGCCCGGCCGACCGCAACCCCATTGCAGAAGCTTGAGCGCAAGCTGCGCCGTGCTGCTGCGGCCCGCGGGCTGAACGAAGCGGTCACCTGGTCCTTCCTGCCGACAGGAGATGCCGCGCATTTCGCGGAGGATGCCGACGCGCTGTGGGTGCTCGACAACCCGATCAGCGAAGACATGAAGGCAATGCGGCCCTCGCTTATTCCCGGCCTGCTTGCAGCTGCCAAGCGCAACGCCGATCGCGGCGCAGCTGGCGCGCGTCTGTTCGAGATCGGACGGCGCTATTTCCGCGGCAAGAACGGCGCCAGCGACGAACGGCCGACGCTGGGTGTTGTCCTCGCCGGACAGAGGGACGCACGTGGCTGGGCGCAGGGCAAGGCACGCATGTTCGATGCCTATGACGCGAAGGCCGAAGCCATGGCGCTGCTCGAAGCGGCGGGCGCACCGGTTGCCAACCTGATGGTCATGGGAGAAGCAGGAGACCAGTTCCACCCGGGCCAGTCGGCCACCCTGCGGCTCGGCCCCAAGAACGTGCTAGCTCGCTTCGGTGCGCTTCACCCTGCCACACTCAAGGCCTTCGATGTCGATGGCCCGGTGATGGCAGTGGAGCTCTTCCTTGACGCAATCCCGGCGAAGAAGGGCAATGCGGGTTTCGCCCGTCCTGCCTACAGCCCGCCCGCCTTGCAGGCGATCACGCGCGACTTCGCTTTCCTCGTGCCCGCCGATCTTGCAGCCGCCGACCTGGTGCGCGCGGTGAAGGGCGCAGACAAGCAGGCCATCGTCGATGCACGCGTCTTCGATGTATTTGCCGGGCAGGGTGTCCCTGAAGGCAAGCTCTCGGTCGCTGTGGAAGTACTGCTGCAGCCGGGCGACAAGAGCTTCACCGATGCCGAGATCAAGGCGGCCTCGGACAAGATTGTGGCCGCTGCGGCCAAACAGGGAGCGGAGTTGCGCGGATGAAGACTGCATTTGTAACCGGCGCCACGGCAGGCATTGGCGAGGCAACCGTGCGCACGCTGGTGGCGAGCGGTTGGCGCTGCATCGCCACCGGGCGGCGCAAGGAGCGGCTTGAGGCGCTGGTCGATGAACTGGGTGCAGACAAGGTCCATCCTGCCGTGTTCGACGTGCGCGACAGCGAGGCCATGAATGCGGCGATTGCCGGGCTTCCTGAAGAGTTCGCCGGCATCGACCTGCTGGTGAACAACGCCGGTCTCGCGCAGGGCCTGGCCCCGGCGCAGGAGGCAAGTCTCGATGACTGGCATACCATGATCGACACCAATGTGACGGCCATGGTCGTGCTGACCCGCAGGCTGCTGCCGACGCTGATCGAGCGCAAGGGCGCGATCATCGCGATCGGCTCGGTCGCGGGCAATTACGTTTACCCGGGCGGCAACGTCTATGCCGGGTCGAAGGCCTTCGTGAACCACTTTACACTGGCCCTGCGCGCCGATCTCCACGGCACCGGTGTGCGCGTGACCAGCATCGAGCCCGGAATGGTAGAAACCGAATTCACCAAGGTCCGCACCGGCAGCCAGGAAGCTTCTGACGATCTCTACCGCGGCGCTGATCCGATGACGGGCCAAGACATCGCCGAAATGATCAAATGGGTCGCCGAGCTGCCGCCGCATCTCAATATCAATCGGCTCGAACCCATGCCTGTGAGCCAGGATTTCGCCGGCTTCCGGGTGGCGCGGGAACATCGCTAACCTTCAGCCCCGCGCAGGCGGGGGTCCGGCTGACCTTTCCGCCAATTGAAAAGTGATCTGGATTTCCGCTTTCGCGGGAATGACGAGGAAAGTTAAATGTCCAACCGCCGTACCTTCGCCATTATCTCGCATCCCGACGCGGGTAAGACCACGCTGACCGAGAAGCTGCTGCTGACCGGCGGCGCCATCCATCTGGCGGGCGAGGTCAAGGCGCGCGGCGCGGCGCGGCGGGCGCGGTCGGACTGGATGAAGATCGAGCAGCAGCGCGGCATCTCGGTGACCAGCTCGGTCATGACCTTCGAGCGTGACGGGATCACCTTCAACCTGCTCGACACGCCGGGTCACGAAGACTTCTCCGAAGACACTTATCGTACGCTGACCGCGGTCGACAGCGCCATCATGGTGATCGACGCGGCCAAGGGGATCGAACCACAGACGCGCAAGCTCTTCGAGGTCTGCCGTTTGCGCAGCGTGCCGATCATCACCTTCGTCAACAAGGTGGATCGCGAAGGCCGCCCGGTTTTCGAGCTGCTCGACGAAATCGCCGATATGCTGGCGCTGGACGTGTCGCCCCAGATGTATCCCGTCGGCATGGGCGGCGAATTCCAGGGCATCCTCGATTTTTCGAGCGGCGAAGTCGTGGTGCCGGAAGGCCCGTCGAAGGAATTCAAGGGCAAGCGGGTCGAGAATTTTGATCTCCCCGAAACAATCGAAGAAAACGTCGAACTGGCACAGATCGGATATCCCGAGTTCGACCTTGAAGTATATCGAAACGGCGATCTGACGCCGGTCTATTTCGGATCGGCGCTGAAGAATTTCGGCGTTACCGAATTGATCGAGGCGATTGCGAAATATGCCCCGCCACCGCGCCCGCAGCCGGCCGGTGAAGAACAGGTCGATCCGGATCGCGACGAGGTGACCGGGTTCATCTTCAAAGTGCAAGCCAACATGGATCCGAACCACCGCGACCGCATCGCCTTCATGCGGCAGGTGTCCGGCACCTTCAAACGCGGGATGAAGCTAACGCCGTCGGGATTGGGGAAGCCCATCGCGATCCATTCGCCGATTCTGTTCTTCGCGCAGGACCGCGAAGTGGCCGACACCGCCGAGGCAGGCGATATCATCGGCATTCCCAACCATGGCACGCTGCGAGTGGGGGACACTCTCAGCGAGAAGAACCAGCTCCGCTTTACCGGCCTGCCCAATTTCGCGCCGGAAATCCTGCGCCGCGTCCAGCTGGCCGATCCCACGAAGACCAAGCAATTGCGCAAGGCGCTGGACGATCTGTCCGAAGAGGGTGTGATCCAGGTGTTCTATCCTGAGATTGGCGGGCAGTGGATCGTCGGCGTGGTCGGCCAGCTCCAGCTAGACGTGCTGATCAGCCGGCTCGCGGCCGAGTACAAGGTCGAAGCGCGGCTGGAAGCGTCTCCTTTTTCCACCGCTCGCTGGCTCAGGGGTGATGCCAAGGCGATGGCCGAATTCGAGAAATTCAACCGCTCGAACCTCGCAAAGGACCGCGATGGCGATCTTGTGTTCATGGCGAAAAGTCCGTGGGACGTGAACTACCAGGAAGAGAAGAATCCCGAGCTCACCTTCTCCGCCACCAAGGAGCGGTGAGCTTGAATCATTCGTGATGCCATTGCAAAGCGAGGCATGACGCTGACCGGCCCCACTTCGCAAACCTTCGTCTCGCAACGCCTGCGGTTGAATTATCTGGACTGGGGCAATCGCGGCAAGCCTCCGCTGATATTGGTGCATGGCGGCCGCGATCACGCGCGCAGCTGGGACTGGGTGGCAGAGCAATTGCGCGACGACTGGCATGTTGTGGCGATGGATCACCGCGGTCACGGCGATTCAGACTGGGTTTCCGATGGCAATTACCTGGTCAGCGACATGGTCTACGATCTTGCCCAGCTGGTTCACCAGCTGGGTGTCGGTCCGGTAACGATCGTGAGTCACTCGATGGGCGGCAACGTATCGCTCCGATATGCCGGGACCATGCCCGAGATGGTCCGCAAGATCGTGGCTATCGAGGGGCTGGGGCCCAGCCCCAAGCGGCAGGCCGAAACGCGGGAGAAAAGCTATCCCGAACGCATGGCCGAATGGATCGGCAAGAAACGCGCCGCTTCGGGCCGGACCCCGCGCAAATATGAAAGCATCGAGGCGGCATTCGCCCGGATGATCGAGGAAAACAGCTATCTTTCCGAGGAGCAGGCGCGCCACCTCACGATCCATGGTGTGAACCGCAATGAAGACGGCACCTATAGCTGGAAGTTCGATCCGCACCTCAACGTATGGCAGGTCGAGGACGTCGCGGATGAATTCATCCACCAGACCTGGTCGGCGATTTCCGCGCCCACACTGCTCCTTTACGGGGCAGACAGTTGGGCTTCCAATCCGGAAGGCGACGGCAGGCTCGATCATTTCTCCCATGCAGAAGTGGTTGAATTCGAAAACGCCGGACACTGGCTACATCATGACCAGTTCGATCGCTTCATGAAGACCATTCGCGATTTTCTTTGACGATACTGGCACCAGAAAGTCATCACGCGCATTGGGTTAACTGTGCGTCTGACGTTTGCCAGTTATAATATTCACAAGGCCGTGGGCCTGGATCGCAAGCGCGATCCCGAGCGGATTTTGTCTGTTCTGCACGAAGTAGATGCAGATATCATAGCGCTGCAGGAGGCCGATCGCCGCATTGGTGCGCGCGAGTCATGTATTCCCCGCTCCGAAATTGATGACAGCCCATGGCGCCTCATCGAAGTGGCAAAGCGGCCGCGGAGCATTGGGTGGCATGGCAATGCCCTGCTGGTGCGGCGCAAGTTCGAAGTAAATGGGGCTGAGGCGCTTGATTTGCCCACGCTGGAACCGCGAGGTGCGGCGTGCGGCGAAGTGACGGTGGACGGATCGCGTATCCGGATTATCGGAACCCACCTCGACCTGTCCGGCCTTCGCCGCCGCGATCAGATCAGAACTCTCGTGCGGTATGTGGAGAAATGCGAGAGGGGGTTGCCGACCGTGATCATGGGCGACTTCAATCAATGGGGCCGCGCCACGGGGGCGATGCGGGAATTCTCGAAGCGCTGGACCGTCATTACTCCAGGTAGGAGCTACCCTTCGCGTCAGCCTCTCGCCACGCTCGATCGCATTGTCGCCACGCACCATTGGTCCTGCAGCGACCACGGCGTGCATCGCACCGGTCTGTCATCCGCGGCATCCGACCATCTACCAATAACTGCGACCCTCGATTTGACTAAAAAGTAATCAGTTGCCCAAATATAGGGCAACAAATGTCTCGATTATGGCTTCGAACTTGTAACTTTACGCCATTTCCGTCTTGGCATGCGTCTTGCTGTTAAGTTCTGACCGGTGCTTGGGCCGGGAGGTTAGCAGGGGGTGAGCGGGTGAAATTCATCATCGCAGTCATCAAGCCGTTCAAGCTTGACGAGGTGCGTGAAGCGCTTGGGGGTATCGGCGTGGCCGGAATGACGGTCACCGAGGTCAAGGGTTTCGGCAGGCAAAAGGGCCAGACGGAAATATACCGCGGCGCCGAATATTCGACCAATATGTTGCCCAAGGTGAAGCTTGAGATCGCCGTAGCTGATGATCTGGCCGGCCAGGCTGTCGAAACGATCCAGCAGACCGCCAGCACCGAAGCCATCGGCGATGGGAAGATATTCGTCTTCGACCTCGCCAGCGCAACCCGCATCCGTACCGGTGAAACCGGTGAAACCGCGCTTTAAGGGATTCTCAGACATGAAACGCTCGCTTCATCGCATCGCCCCGCTGGCGCTTGCCGGGTTTGTGCTGGCCGAACCGGCCCTTGCCCAGGAAGCTGCGCCGGCTGCCGCAGAAGCCGTCGGTGGAGGCACCGCCTATATTTTCAACACGCTGTTATTTCTCATTGGCGGGTTTCTTGTCATGTGGATGGCGGCAGGTTTCGCCATGCTCGAGGCAGGACTGGTTCGCTCCAAGAACGTTTCGGTACAGTGTCTGAAGAACATCGGCCTGTATGCCATCGCCGGACTGATGTTCTGGGTCATCGGGTATTCGATCGCCTATCCCGGTTTTGAGGGCGGCTACTTCGGTATCGCCAATTTCCCTTACGCCATGCAGGGCGTGGGTGAAGCCGACACAGGTACGGGATACTCGGTCGCTTCGGACTGGTTTTTCCAGATGGTGTTCTGCGCCACTACCGCTTCCATCGTGTCGGGTACCGTTGCCGAGCGGGTCAAGCTGGTTCCCTTCTTCGTTTTCGTGACGATCCTGACCGGCTTCATCTATCCTGTGATCGTAAGCTGGGAATGGGGTGCCGGATGGCTGGATGCCATGGGCTTTTCCGACTTTGCCGGCTCGACGCTAGTCCATTCGACCGGTGGGTGGGCGGCGCTCATGGGCGCGCTGATCATAGGCCCGCGGCTCGGCCGCTACGCCAAAGATGGCAAGATGGCAGTGTTTCCCGGTTCCAGCATTCCGTTGGCGACCCTTGGCACCTTCATCCTGTGGCTCGGCTGGTTCGGTTTCAATGGCGCATCACAACTCGCCATGGGTACGGTGGGCGATGTCTCCGACGTGTCGAAGATATTCGTGAATACCAACATGGCCGCTTGCGCCGGGGTGGTGGTCGCGATCATCTTCACTCAGCTTCGCTATGGCAAGGCTGACACGACCATGGCGCTGAATGGAGCGCTGGCAGGGCTTGTCGCGATTACCGCCGAGCCGCTCACTCCCAATGTGGGCATGGCTATCATCATCGGCGGCATCGGCGGCGCGCTTCCCGTCATCTTTGTCCCCATCCTGGACAAGCTGAAGATCGACGACGTGGTCGGCGCCATCCCTGTCCACCTCATGGCCGGAATTTGGGGGACGCTCGCAGTGCCGCTCACCAATACCGAGGTGCCCTTCGTTGCCCAGATTACAGGTGTGGCCGCGACCGGTATCTTCGTCAGCATTGTTTCCGCTTTGGTCTGGTTTGCGCTGAAAGCGACCATCGGCCTTCGTCCGAGCGAAGCGGAAGAAATGGCGGGCCTGGACCTCGGGGAGACCGGTATCGAAGCCTATCCCGAATTCACCCGCACTACATGATCAACCAGTTTGGCGGGGCCGCCACCTCTCTCCAGCTTCGGGCGGCCTCGCCTACCTATGTTCCTCCTGCGAACACCGACTATTGAACGGGCCGAGATGAAATACTCTCGGCCCTTTTTTTAACTAACAGAATGATAAATAAGTCAATTGTGCATATTATAATACAGGTATAAGTGTAGAATCGCCCGCTGATACTTGGGGTTACAGCGCGCTCATCAAGGAGGATTTGATGACAATTAGATCTATACATGCACACGTACTTTACCGAGCTACCCTATTGTCAGGAGCAGCTTGGTTGGGGATGAGTACACCCGCCTTGGCCCAGGATGCGGAAGCACGGGTCACCTCGGATGCCGTTGCCGTACCCGAGGCCGATTCTCAGGCGATCATCGTCACCGGAACGCGGCAAACCAACCGATCCGCGGCCGATACGGTGGCTCCTGTCGATGTGGTCGGGACAGATGAACTGAACAATACGGCAAGCAGTGACATCGGGAATGTGCTCCGGGTGTCGGTGCCATCATTCAACGTGGGCACCCAGCCGATCTCCGATGCGGCTACTCTCGTCAGGCCTGCGAACCTGCGCGGGCTTTCTCCCGATAACACGCTCGTTCTGGTGAATGGCAAACGCATGCACCGCGCCGCGGTCATTGCGTTTCTAGGAGGCGGGATATCCGACGGCTCGCAGGGGCCGGATATCTCGGTCATCCCGGCGATCGCAATCAAGCAACTTGAAGTTCTGCGCGATGGCGCGTCCTCGCAATATGGTTCCGACGCCATTGCCGGCGTCCTCAACTTCATCCTCAAGGATGCACCGGAAGGGGGAACGATTTCCGCTCAATGGGGTGAGACCTATGAAGGCGATGGGGATCAGTATACGATTGGCGCCAACATCGGCCTCGGCCTTGGAACCGGCGGGTTTATCAATCTGTCAGGGGAATATGGCGAATCCGACGCCACCTCCCGCTCGGTACAGCGTGACGATGCGGCTGCGCTCATTGCCGCCGGAAACACGGCCGTTGCAGATCCCGCGCAGATCTGGGGTCAGCCAAACGTCAACGACGACACGAAATTCTATGCCAACATTGGCTACGAATTCAGCCCTGCGGTCAATTTTTACGCCTTCGGCAACTATGCCGAACGGAATGTCGATGGGGGTTTCTATTTCCGCAACCCGACCAATCGCGGGGGCGTTTATGCGGGGCCGACTGTCGATCCCGCTACCGGTCAGCCTCTGGCAGAAGAGGACGGCGGGGTGCCCTCGGTACTCGTCGGGGATCTATCGATCGATACCGCTGGCGACTGTCCCGCCGGAATTCCTTTGACTGCGGGCGGCGGTCTTATTCCTGACCCGACGATCCTTGCGCAGGTTCAGGCGGACGATAATTGCTTCAGCTTCGTCGAGATCTTTCCGGGCGGTTTCACGCCCCGCTTCGGGGGCGACGTCGAGGATTTTTCGGTAGCAACCGGCTTGCGCGGGCAGCTGTTCGGCGGACTGGATTATGATCTCAGCTATCGCCACGGACGAAACAAGACGTCTTTCCAGATAAGGAATACCGTCAACGCGTCCCTAGGCCCCAACACTCCGACTACCTTCAATCCGGGCGGTTATACGCAGACGGAAAACGTCGTGAATCTGGATCTGGGCTATGAGGTTCCGCTGGGCGAAGGCAGCGTCTACATTGCGGCTGGGGCCGAGTACCGAGACGAGGAATTCACGATCACCGCGGGCGATCCGGAATCCTTCGAACTGGGCCCATTGGCACAGCCTACGGCAGCCTATCCGATCGGCCAGGGCTTTTCGACCAGTTCGAACGGTTTCCCCGGCTTTGCGACGAATGCAGCAGGTTCGAGCAAGGAAGACAACAAGGCGGCATATATCGACATCGAAGCAGACCTTGTCGATGCGCTGACGCTCCAGGGGGCCGTTCGCTACGAAGACACGAAGAGCTTCGGCGACACCGTGACTTGGAAACTCGGCGGACTTTACAAGCTCAGCGATGCGTTTCGTCTGCGCGGGACCTACTCAACCGGCTTCCACGTGCCGACGGCTGGGCAGGCCAATGTCATCAATGTTACCACGCAGTTCTCGGGCGGAACGTTGCAGGACGAAGGTACCTTCCCACTCAACAGCCCCGCCGGCTTGATCGCGGCGGACTATGTACAGAACAGCTTGGGGCTCGATCGGCCAACCCTTGGGCCCGAAAAAGCGGACAGCTTCACGCTGGGTATCGCGGGCGATTTCGGGGACTTCACTGTCACGCTCGACTATTTCAACATCAAGCTGAAAGATCGCATTTCTCGCTCTTCCACCATCAATTTCCCTGCCGCACTCTGCTATCTCGCAGAGGCGGATGGTGTGGCCACGAACTGTCCGGCAGATTACAACGCGGCGGACGCGGACCTTCCATCACCTGCTGAACTGCTCACTCAGCTGGATGCGGCAGGATCTTTGAACCGGGCCGACTTCACCGGTTTCGAGGATCTGGTGGCGTTCACCTATTTCAACAACGACTTCGACACCCGCACTCAGGGTCTCGATTTCGTGGCCAACGCCCGTCTCTATCCGATTGAAGGAGGCACTACGCGGGCGACCCTGGCCATCAACTATACCGATACTTCGGTGACCGACGTCGGCGAAACCATCTCCGATACGCGCGTACGCCAATTGGAAGAGGGTCTTCCGAAATGGAAGGGCTTCCTCAATCTGACGCACGAGCAAGGGCGTTTCCGGGGGCTGCTGCGAGCCAATTATTTCGGCAGCTATTACGAAGCCTATCTCGAGGACTCGACACTACCGATCGATGCCGGTGCGGAAGTGACCTTCGATGCAGAGCTGGGCTACGAAGTTATCGACGGTCTCGAAATCGCCGCTGGCGCCCAGAACCTGCTCGACAACTATCCCGACTTGAATCCCTATTCGGGAGTTGCGGGGGGCAAATACGGCGAACGTTCGCCATTCGGCTTCAACGGTGGAAGCTATTACCTCCGCGCACGCTTTCAATGGTAACAGTAAAGCCATTTTGCTGAAGAAGAGGGGCGGCCGTAACGGTCGCCTCTTTTTTGCGAGAGATACCATGCTGACTATCCGGCTTGCCCGGCACGACGACGAAGACGCGATCTCCGAACTCATGGCCCTGGCGATAGAAAAGCTGCAGAGCGGCTATCTGAAGCCCGAGCAGATCGAGGCATCCAAAGGCGGGATGGGGCTGGATGCCATGCTGATCGCGGATGGCACGTATTTCGTCGTGGAAGCGGATGGCGCGCTGGCGGGGTGCGGTGGCTGGTCGCGCCGCGCGACGCTTTACGGAGGAAATCATACCGTTGGAAGGGACCCGCGCTTGCTGGACCCCTCGACCGAGCGCGCCCGCATCAGAGCGATGTACACCCACCCAGACCATGTCCGTAAAGGCGTCGGCAGATTGATCCTGGAACGCTCCGAGGCCGCAGCACGCGAAGAAGGGTTCAAGGCTCTCGAAATGGCAGCCACCATGGCGGGAAAGCCGTTCTACCTGCGCTGTGGCTATACGGTGGAAAGCGAGTGGGAGGACACCAATGGTCCGGTGGCATTCCCGCTCGCCACGATGACAAAACGGCTTTGATGCCGAACGGCTCGTCGGAAGTCAGCGATCCAAAACAGTATTGACGAACTCTGCGCACCGCTCGCCGATCATGATGCTGGGCGCGTTGGTATTGCCGGACACGATTCTGGGCATGATGCTGGCATCCGCGATCCAGAGGTTCTCAAGGCCTCTGAGTTTCAATTGCGGGTCGACGACATCGCTTTCGTCCGGCCCCATCCTGCAAGTTCCCACCGGATGATAAACCGTGTCGGCGCGGTTGCGGATCATCTCATCCAGCTGAGCATCGTCGTCGAGATCGACCGGGTGGCGGTCACGCGGGTCGAAAGCCTGAAGCGCGGGTGAGCCGGCGATGCGATGCGATAATCTCACTCCTTCGCGAAGGGTGGCGATATCGCGATCGTCGGCCAGAAAATTGGGATCGATGCGTGGGCCATCTGATGCATCCCGGCTTGTCAGCCGCACTGTCCCCCTGCTTTCCGGCCGCAAAACGCAGGCATGCAGGGAGAAGCCATAGCCTTTCACCTTGGTGCGGCCATGGTCCTCCAGCATCGCAGGAACAAAATGCCATTGAATGTCCGGGGCGGGCGCATCGGGCATAACAGTCCAGAACCCTCCTGCTTCGGCATAGGGAGTTGTCATGATGCCGGTGCGTTTTCGACGATGCTCGATCAGCGCCTTGGCCATGCGCAGTGTGCCGGCGAACGTGCTGCCGATCAGCTGCGCATCCTCGGACTGCCAGCTTGAAACGTAGTCTATATGGTCCTGCAGATCCGAACCGACCGCAGGCTTGTCCGCGACAATTTCTACGCCGTGGTCTCTCAGATGCTCTGCCGGGCCAATGCCCGATAACATGAGGATTTGCGGCGTATTGAAGGTGCCTGCGGAAAGCACCACGCCCCCGCGAGCTTTCACCGTGCGGCTGCGCTTCCCGACCGAATAAGTGACACCGGTTATGCGCCCATTGTCGATCTCCAGCTTCTGGACGGTGACGCCGATACGGACATCCAGGTTTTTCGAGCCCCGCAGCGGCTCGATATAGGCCCGTGATGACGACCAGCGCTCGCCATCCTTCTGGGTGACCTGGAAAATTCCGAAGCCTTCCTGACGCGCACCGTTGAAATCGTCGTTGCGCGGCAATTGCAGCTGGGTTGCCGCCTCGACGAAGGCATGGCTGGCGGGGTTGGCATAATGCTGGTCGCTCACCCAGAGGGGGCCATCCCCGCCGTGATATTCGCTTTGCCCGCGCGTATTGTGTTCCGCTTTCCTGAAATAGGGTAGGACGTCGTCATAGGCCCAGCCATCGCATCCAAGGGATGCCCAATTATCGTAATCCCAGCGATTGCCGCGAATATAGACCATGGCATTGATGGCCGAACTGCCGCCAAGCCCCTTGCCGCGCGGCTGGTATCCGATCCGTCCGTTGAGCCCTTTCTGAGGCACGGTTTCATACATGTAATTGGCTTTGGGGTTCGGTACTGCGAACAGCCCCGGGGTGGTTACGCGCAAGCCGGTGTTCCGGCCTCCGGCTTCCAGCAGACACACCGTCTTTCCAGATTGCGCCAGCCTGCCGGCGACAGCGCTTCCACCACTTCCACCGCCGATAACGACAACGTCGAATTCGCCCATACTCTCTTCTCCCGAGTCGGGAGGTTAGGCAGAGGCGGCGATGCCTGCAATCGGGTTTTCAACTGCAACCTGTTGCGTGAGGCACGATTGATGGACGAGCAACCGCTGCCGCTGGCAGCAATTGGTTTTTATCGATTGAGCCTAGCTGCCGGACTGACGGCTCAACATTTTCATGGTCGGCTGGATGCCTGAAAGGTCATAACCGGCGGCTGAAGCGTCATCGGAGAGCTGATCGACGGGCGCGCCGGACTTGGCTTTCGCAAGAGCCCACAGGATGGTCGAGCGTGTACCTGAGCGGCAGAAAGCCAGAACCGTGCCGTCCGCCTCATCCAGAGCGGCCTTCATCTCCTCGATCTGCGGCAGGCTGAAGCCGGCCGAACTTACCGGGATCGATCGATAGGCGATGCCATTGGCTTGGGCCGCTGCTTCGATGTCCGCTCCGGCAGGCTGATCGCCGGCCTCGCCATCGGGTCGGTTGTTGATGATGAGGGTTACGCCAGCCTCTTTGGCACGCGCGACGTCCCCGGCCTCGATCTGGGGCGATGCGAGCATTCCCTCGCGCAGTTGCTTGAATTCGACCATTGCCTTACGCCTCCTTGGCTTTTCTGGCCCGCCGGTTTCGCTGCACCATGTTGAGCAATTCGACACCGACCGAGAATCCCATTGCGGCGTAGATATACCCCTTGGGCACGTGGAAGCCGAAACCATCGGCGATGAGCACGAGGCCGATCATGACCAGGAAAGCGAGCGCCAGCATGACCAAGGTCGGATTCTTCTCGATAAATCTCGCTAGTGGGTCGGCGGCGATCATCATGACGCCCACGGTTATGACCACGGCGATGACCATGATTGCGATCTCATCGGTCATGCCGACGGCTGTGAGAATCGAATCGACGGAAAAGACTAGATCGATTGCGACAATCTGGGCGATGACCGTACCGAATGCCGCAGTCACAGCTTCTCCGGTGCCGGGGGTTTTGTCGAGCAGATCGCCGGAATTGTCTTCCGGCTCCATCGAATGATGGATTTCCTTCGTTGCCTTCCACAGCAGGAAAAGTCCGCCCACCAGAAGGATCAGATCCCGCCCTGAAAAAGCGGTTTCGAAGGTCGGTTCACCATAGGCGCTCGGCGCGCCCTGAATGCCCAGATCGAATAGCGGCTCCTGGAGAGTGACGATCCAGCCGATGAGCATCAGCAGGCCGATGCGCATCACCAGGGCGAGAGAAAGCCCGATTCTGCGTGCTTTCTGCTGTTGGTGTTCGGGCAGCTTGTTGGAAAGAATCGCAATGAAGATGAGATTGTCCACCCCCAGCACCACTTCCAGCGCGATGAGAGTAAGCAGCGCCAGCCAGGCGGCGGGATCGGAAAACAGTGCAATCAGGTCCATGAGCCACCGATGCCCAACCCGTCATGTGCTGGCAAGGGCGAATTCTACCCGATTTCACCATGCTAAAATGTCACATTCGTGCGTCAGAACACGATTGTGCGCTAAAATATTCGCAAGAAGCGATCTTTCACGCTATGCATGCGAGTAATGCGGGGGGGATTTTCCAGATTCTCTCATGCGCAAACGCCGGGTACGCCTCGCAGCCTGCGTGCCCGAGTGAATGATTACTCGGCTGCGCGACAAGGTATTTTACGACTTATGGGTTACGACAAAGGGCGGCGCCGGGGACGGGACAAGCGGGACAATATCGGCGAAGATTTTGATCCGTTCGGTGGTTCTCCCGGCGGTTTCGATCAGGGTGGCGGCTTCGGTGGTGGTGACCGCGGCGGCTATGGCGGCGGCGGTTTCGGCGGCGGCGGTGAGCGTGGTGGTTTCGGCGGTGGCAACCGTGGCGGTGGCGGCTTCGGCGGCGGTAATCGCGGCGGTGGCGGCGGCTTCGGCGGCGGCCCTCGTGGCGGCGGTGGCGGCGGCAACCGCATGCCCGCACAGGTCGTGGGCACCGGCAAGGGTACGGTAAAGTTCTTCAATTCGCAGAAGGGCTTCGGCTTTATCCAGCAGGAAACCGGTGGTGAAGATATCTTCGTCCACATCAGCGCTGTCGAACGCGCGGGCCTCGAAGGTCTCGCCGAAGGTCAGGAACTGGAATTCAACCTCGTGGATCGCGGCGGCAAGGTGTCGGCGCAGGATCTTCAGGTTGTCGGTGACGTGATCGAAGTCGAACAGAAGGCAGCGGCACCGCGCCGCGAACTGACCGGCGAAAGAGCGAGCGGTACGGTAAAGTTCTTCAATTCGATGAAGGGCTTCGGCTTCCTGACGCGCGACGATGGCCAGCCGGACGCATTCGTCCACATCAGCGCCGTGGAACGTTCGGGCCTCTCCACGCTGAATGAGGGTGAGCGCTACGAATTCGACCTCGAGGTCGACCGACGCGGCAAATATTCCGCGGTCAATCTGGTTCCTGCCGAATAAGGTAGATGACCACTCCTTCCGCTGCCGTTTGACCAACGCCGCATGAAGGAATAGATCGCTGGCAAACACGCAGATGGCGGCTCCCGTTCCGGGGCCGCCATTTGTCTTTGATACTCGTGAGGAGAGTCCTGAGAATGTCGATCAGCCCGCTGATGCCCGTTTATCCCCGTTGCGGCGTGCGCCCTGTCGCGGGCGATCACTGCCATCTGATCGATGAGGACGGTACGCGCTATCTGGATTTCGCCAGCGGCATCGCAGTCAATCTGCTCGGGCATAGCCACGAAGGCCTGATCGGCGCGATCCAGAAACAGGCAGAGACATTGATGCATGTCTCCAATCTTTACGGAAGCCCGCAGGGCGAAGCATTGGCGCAGCGGCTGGTCGACAAGACTTTCGCGGACACCGTCTTCTTCACCAATTCGGGTGCGGAAGCCGTCGAAGCTGCCATCAAGACCGCACGTGCCTATCACCAGCACGAAGACGGGGACGCCAACCGCACCGAACTGATCACCTTCACCAACGCCTTTCACGGCCGGACGATGGCGACGATCAGCGCGTCCAATCAGGAAAAGATGCACAAGGGCTTCATGCCCCTGTTGGCCGGGTTCCAATATGCGGAGTTCGACAATCTCGAAAGCGCGAAAGCCCTGGTAACCGACAAGACCGCCGGCTTCCTCGTCGAACCGATCCAGGGCGAAGGCGGCATCCGTCCCGCTTCGGATGAATTCATTCGCGGCCTCAAGGCTCTTTGTGACGAGCATGACCTCATGCTCGTATTCGACGAAGTGCAGTGCGGGGTGGCGCGTACGGGCAAGCTCTACGCCTATGAACATTACGGCGTCGAACCGGACATCATGGCAACTGCCAAGGGTATCGGCGGCGGTTTCCCGCTAGGTGCCTGCATGGCGACGGAGAAAGCTGCGCGGGGCATGGGGTTCGGCACGCACGGTTCGACCTATGGCGGCAATCCGCTCGCCATGGCTGCAGGAACGGCGGTGATGGATGCCGTAGCTAATGATGAATTCCTCGCGGAAGTCACCGAAAAGGGCGAGCGTCTGCGTAGCCGCCTCGAGCAGTTCATCGGCAATTATCCCGAATTGTTCGATTTCGTGCGGGGCAAGGGCTTGATGCTCGGCCTTCGGATGAAGGTCGAGAGCCGGCCCTTCTTCGTCCATCTGCGGGACAATCACCAGTTGTTGACCGTGGCTGCGGGCGACCAGACGCTGCGCGTCCTGCCGCCGCTGGTGGCCGATGATGCAGAATTCGACGAATTCTTCGACAAGCTTTCTGCCGGCGCGGCAAGCTTCGATCCGGCGGCAAACTGATGGCGGGCGGCGACGCGCTCGATCTGGCTCCGGCGGTGAGGAATTTTCTCGACCTGTCGGATGCGGGCGGAGATGCGATCGCCGCCATGCTGGCGGATGCGCAGGACAGGAAGACGGCGCGTCAGGGATGGCCCAAGGGCAAGCCCGATGCCGATGCTCCGCTTGCCGGTCATGTGCTCGGCATGATCTTCGAGAAGAACTCCACCCGGACCCGCGTCAGCTTCGACATCGGGATGCGACAGCTCGGTGGATCGGCTCTCATCCTCGATTCAGGGACGAGCCAGCTCGGTCGGGGGGAAAGCATAGCCGACACCGCGCGGGTGCTGAGCCGGATGGTCGATGCCATCATGATCCGGACGGACGATCATGCAAAGGCCGAGGAGCTGGCCCACTACGCGCATGTCCCAGTGATCAACGGTCTGACCGACCGGTCCCACCCGTGCCAGATCGTCGCCGATCTGCTGACGGTGGTCGAAAAGGGCAAGGCGCTGCCGGGGCTGGAACTGGCCTGGCTTGGCGATGTCAACAATGTTCTCCATTCCGTTCTCGAGGCGGCTGGGCTCTTCAAGTTCAATGTGCGGGTGGGCGTGCCCAGCGGATATGAGCCGGAAGCAGAATTCGTGGAGATGGCGCGTCAGGGCGGCGCTCAGGTCACGCTTACGCACGACGCTTCGGAGGCAGCGCGCGGGGCAGACATTATCGTGACCGATACCTGGGTTTCGATGGGGCAGGATCATGCCCACAACAAGATCGCAGCCATGGCGCCCTTCCAGGTCAATAAGCAGCTCATGGAACTCGCCAAATCCGATGCGCGGTTCCTCCATTGCCTGCCGGCCCATGTGGGTGACGAGGTAACCGAAGATGTGTTCGAAAGCGCGCAATCGGTCGTTTTCGACGAAGCCGAAAACCGCATTCATGCGCAAAAGTCGGTGTTGCTCTGGAGCTTCGGCTTGCTTGGTTGATGCGCGGGGGTCTGTAAAACCGCCGCTACGCTCTCCATATGTGCGCCCATGACTTCTACGACACACGCCAATGAAGAAACCTTCGCCGGTCGCACGCTGAAATTCACGATCCCTTCGCGCGATGCGCGCGGACGTCTGGTGCGGCTGGACAGCACGCTCGACGATATATTGTCGGCGCATGATTATCCTGCTCCGATCACGCATATTCTTGCAGAAGCGCTCGTGCTCATCACGCTGATGGGCTCGCTGGTGAAGGAAGACGGATCGCAGGTCACCATGCAGGCCCAGACGGAAGCCGGCGCGATCAATCTGCTCGTGTGCGATTACAAGGGCGGCGAACTTCGCGGCTATGTCGATTTCGACGAAGATCGGCTGGCTGCACTGGGAGCCAATCCCTCGCTTTTCGCGCTGTTCGGCAAAGGTTATCTCGCGATCACCTTCGACCTTGCCACCGGCAAGGGCCGCTATCAGGGTATCGTGCCGCTCGAAGGGGAAACACTGGCCGAGGCGTGCGAGACATATTTCCTGCAATCCGAGCAGGTTCCGACCCTTATCCGCACAGCCATCCGGTCCGACGGCGGCAAATCGTTTGCCGCGGGCATGCTGCTACAAAACTTGCCCGATGGCGAAGAGGGGCGCGAGCGCCTGCATGCGCGGCTCGACCATCCGGAATGGGAGCATGTCGCTATTCTGGGAGGGTCGCTCAAGCATGAAGAGCTTCTCTCGTCGGACCTTTCGCTCGAAGCGATCGTCTGGCGCTTGTTCCACGAGGAAAGCGAAGTGCTGGTGGAACAGGGTCAGGCAATCGGGAAGGGGTGTCGCTGTTCGGTCGAACACTACCGCGACGTGCTGATGAAATTTCCTGAGGCCGACCGCGAAGAAATGCGCAACGCCGACGGGATCATTAGCGTGGATTGCGCATTCTGTTCTCGCCAGTTCCCGATCGAGGCCTGAACGGACCCTCTAAAAACAAAGAAGCAATTTCGTTTCGGCGATGTTATGGTGCTGTTCACCGCCAAGGGACTAGAACCGCAACAACGCGCGGCGTTTGATAGATAGAAGATCATGATGAAATCGAAGAAACCATACCGAACTGTTGCCGGCCTTTTCGCACTCGGTGCGCTTGCAATTGGCGCGCCGGTCGTTGCGCAGGCATCGCTTGCCATGCTCGACACGCTTGATCGTGGCGGCTGGGAACTTCGGTATCGCGACGGCAGCGCACCGCGGAATATCTGCGTGCGGAGCGGCCGCGAGTTCATCCAGCTGCGCCATGCCGGAGACAGCTGCAATCGCTTCGTTGTCGAAGACGGAAAAGCGCAAGTGACTGTGCAGTACACCTGCCGCGGCAATGGATATGGTCGCACGAATATCCGGCGTGAGAATTCCGGCCTGGTCCAGGTCGACAGTCAGGGCATCGCAGACGGGCGCCCGTTCCAGTTTTCCGCTGAAGCGCGCCGGACCGGATCCTGCCGCTGACTTGCAGGGCAGGTGCGCTAACGCTAGCGGACAAGCCATGACCAAGGTGAATTCAGAAGCTCCGGGCCCTGCGGTCGTGCTGCTTTCAGGCGGGCTCGACTCCATGGTTTCCGCTGCCCTTGCGCGCGAGCGCGGCCATGCTGTCCACGCCCTGACCATCGATTACGGCCAGCGCCACAGCCGCGAATTGCAATCGGCCAAGGCGATCGCGGAAATGCTGGGCGTGGAGCGCCACGTCGAATTACCCCTCGACCTCAGGAAATTCGGCGGATCGGCGCTGACCGCCGATATCGACGTGCCAAAGTCCGGGGTGGAAGAGGATGCCATTCCGGTTACGTATGTCCCGGCGCGCAATCTGGTTTTTCTCGCCCTGACGACGGCCTTTGCCGAGACTTCGGGGTCGCGTGATATCTTTATCGGCGTGAATGCGCTCGATTATTCCGGCTATCCGGACTGTCGCCCCGAATTTATCGAGAGCTTTGCGGAAACGGCCCGTCTCGGTACGAAACAGGGTGTGGAGGGCTCACCATTCACGATCCACGCGCCGCTGCAATACATGACCAAGGCCGACATTGCCCGCGAATGCGCGCGGCTCGGCCTCGATCCAGCCTGGAGCTGGTCTTGCTATGATCCGACCCCGGGAGGGCTGGCCTGCGGCGAATGCGATTCCTGTCGCCTGCGGCAAAAAGGGTTTGAAGAAGCCGGAGTTGTCGATACGACTGTCTACTCATAAGGGCCGCAAAGGCTCGGGAGAGTAGAACATTGAATCAGAACGCACGTCCGGAGACCGTCGAAAATCCCAGAGAAACTGCGGGGTTGGACAAGGTCCCGGCCTATAGTTGGTATGCGCTGAGCGTACTTGTCGTGGTCTATGTTCTCAATTTCGTCGACCGCAACATCATTTCCATCCTGGCGGAGGACATCAAGGCGGATTTAGGTTTGCGCGATGATCAGATCGGCTTCCTTTACGGTACGGCCTTCGGTGTTTTCTACGCCCTGTTCGGCATTCCCCTGGGCAAACTGGCGGATAGCTGGCACCGCATCCGGCTGATGACCGCGGGCCTTGCGATCTGGTCGGCTTTCACTGCCCTGTCTGGATTCGCGCGTAATTTCACCACGCTTAGCGTCGCGCGCATCGGTGTGGGCGTCGGCGAAGCCACGGCCAGCCCCAGCGCCTATTCGCTCATTTCCGACTGGTTTCCGAAAAAGATGCGCGCGACCGCGCTCGCGATCTATTCTTCGGGGCTTTATATCGGGGGCGGCATCTCGCTTCTCATCGGCGGCGCAATCGTCGAGAACTGGAATTCCAGCTTCCCCGACAACCCGCCGCTGGGCCTCGCCGGATGGCAGGCGGCCTTCATTATCGTCGGCCTTCCCGGACTTCTGCTCGCATTGCTGGTCTTTACCTTGAAGGAACCGGTTCGCGGCCAGAGCGACGGCATCATCACCCCTCCTTCACAAGAGCCTTTCCGCGGCTTCTTCCGCGAACTGATTGCGGTGATTCCGCCCTTCACGCTAATCGGCGCGGCCAGGGCGGGAGTTGGCGGCATCGCGCTCAATATCGCAGGGGCTGTGGTCATTGGCGCGCTTGCCTATGTGCTGACCCGGATAACCGGCAATGCGCAGCAATGGATTGCGGTGGGCATCGGCTATTATGCCATCTTCTCCTGGGCCTCGACGCTCAAGCGCCGCGATGAACCGGCCTTCACGCTGATCTGGGGGACGCCCGCTTTCCTGAGCACGATCCTTGCTTACGGCATGGTCGCCTTCATGTCCTACGCCGCCTCCTTCTGGGCGGCGCCCTATGCGATCCGCATACTGGAAGAGGCCCCCTCGACAGCGGGTTTCTGGATCGGCGGGCCGGGCGCTCTCGGCGGTTTCCTCGGCATCATTAGCGGCGGGTGGCTGGCAGACCGCCTGCGTCAGAAGCATGCAACGGGCCGCCTTTTGGTGGTGGGCATCGGGCTCGTGGGCGCGGCGCCCTTCCTCTACACCATGTTCACCACGACCGATCCGCTCGTGTTCTACGTGGTCGCTTTCCTGCAATCGCTGTTCGGCAGCTCGGCCCTCGGGGCTGCGGCCGCCACGTCTCAGGATCTGGTGTTGCCCCGCATGCGCGGCACGGCAACGGCGACCTTCTTCCTGTCGACAACGCTCGTGGGTCTGGCACTTGGGCCCTACATGGCGGGGCAGGTCTCCAGCATGACCGGCAGCCTTTCTACAGGTGGCCTGAGCCTGCTTATCGCCGTACCCATCGGCCTCGTCCTGCTCTTCATTGCCCACCGCACAGTGCCCGAGGCGGAGCGTACGCTGCTCGACCGGGCCCGCGCGGCAGGCGAAGAGATAGCTTCCTGATCAGCTCATCGTAAGAACGCCGCAGGCTACACGCGAGCCTGCGTCGCCTGCGGGATCGGTGCGGTAGTCGTCAGGACCGGCGTGGATGACGATCGCCGTGCCGTCGGCATCGAAGAGATAGTTGCGATAGGCGGCGGTATCCGGACCGATGTCGATCGTCGTGCTGGCGGTGCGCGACGTCCCAACTTCCAGATTGGGCATGTCCCCGACATGCTTGCCTTCGGGATTGAGCGAGCCATGCTCGCGGTTCAGCGGGTTGAGATGCCCGCCTGCACTTTTGAAATCGGGCCCTTCGCAGCGACCGGTGGTGTGGAGGTGAAAACCATGCGCTCCCGGCTCGAGCCCCGTGGCGACCATTGCAAGCGACAGGGTGCTGCCGTCCGAAACCAGCTGGGCGGTTCCCACTGGCACGCCATTTGCACGGGTCAGCTGGGCCTCAGCGAGCGGGCTGGCGGAGAAATTGTCCATGGTGGAGCATCCCGCCAAGGCCATTGCGGCTAGCGGAGCGGCGAGCATCATACGCATATGTTCTATCCTTTTGGTTGTGATCACGCCCAACCAACGAAAAAGGGGCCGGATTGCTCCGACCCCTTCTCGATGTTTCAACTCCGAAGAGTGAATTACATGCCCGAACCCGGACCGTAGGTAACTTCCACACGGCGGTTCTGGAGTTCGCGGACGCCGTCGGCGGTCGGAACGCGAAGCTGCGTTTCACCGAAGGCTTCGCTCGAGATGCGGCCACCGGGAACACCACGTGAGGTGAGGTAGTCGCGAACCGACGAGTTACGACGCTCGGCGAGGCCGATGTTGTACTGCGCCGAACCCGAGGTGTCGGTGTGGCCAGCGAGCATGACCGAAGCCATACCGCAGTTGGCGTAAGCCGAAACCGCGTTGTCGAGGATCGTTGCTGCTTCAGGCGTGATGTCCGACTTGTCCCAGTTGAAGAAGACAATGTACGGGCCCTGCTGGCAGACCGGAGC
The DNA here is from genome assembly GCF_044901345.1 of Qipengyuania sp. NPDC077563. Classification (NCBI taxonomy): domain Bacteria; kingdom Pseudomonadati; phylum Pseudomonadota; class Alphaproteobacteria; order Sphingomonadales; family Erythrobacteraceae; genus Qipengyuania; species Qipengyuania sp. NPDC077563. Next base: position 411,172 of record NZ_JBJDPC010000003.1, read on the forward strand.
CGGCGGCGGCGGCGGCGGGGGAGGCGGCGGCGGCGGCGGCGGCGGCGGCGGCGGCGGCGGGATTACCGCAGCAGGTGCGCCGAAGTTGTAGCTCAGCGTACCCATCAGCGAGTGGGTGCGGAACTTGCCGTCACGTTCTGCGCCGGTGTTGTCGACGAGCGACACGTCTTCGGCAGTGAACATGCGATAGCGCAGGCCAACGTCGACATTGTCGGTCAGCGGAGCGCGAATGCCGGCAAGGATCTGCCAAGCGAAGTCGGTCGACGAATCGTCGATGAACGGGTCGGCTGCGCCCGGTACTGCGATTTGGCCTTCGAGGCTGGTGCGTGCAACACCGGCACCACCACCGACGTAGCCCTGGAGGCCGTCGTCGGGACCGAAGTCGAACATGCCGTTGAGCATGAATGCGAGCGAGTTGGTCGAACCGCTGGTCGGGAACGAACCCAGGCCTTCAACCTGAACTTCGTCGTGGTCAGCATCGCGGTAGCTGACTTCGGTTTCCAGACGGAAAGCGCCGAAATCGTAACCGACATAGCCGCCGCCATCGAAACCATATTCATAATCGATGTCGAGCGCAGGCGCCGTACCATCGTTGCTGTCCGACAGGGTCATGTCTTCGGCAAGCATCGGGCCGAATTCGCCACCGATGTACCAAGAATTATCCCTTGCGAGGGCTGGCGATGCAAGGGCCGTTGAGGCCATCGCCATTCCTATGACTAATTTCCGCATTAGTTATTTCCCCTTTTTGCGAATTGGAGCCACCGAGTGCCGCGTATTTAGAACTGCGTCACCACGCTGGCAAGCGGGCAATAGTCGGGAACTGTTGCAAGAATGCCGCAATTCCCAAAGTGTAAACAAGGATTTCCGGGCGGTAACCCCCTTCCGTGTCGGATGCGTAACGTCGCGGGTCATTGCTGGTTCCGGACAGTTCAAGAAAAAATGCCGGATTGTTTCAATCCAGCCGCCAGTTCCTCGATCGCCTGGCGGGCCTCCTGGTCGATTACCGCGCCGCCTTCAGGGAGAGCAGGCGCTTGCACATGTGCCCATGTCCCCTCGGAAAAGCGCAGCAGCGCCGCTCTCTCACGGTCGAAAGCCATCATTCCCGCCCGCGGTGCGATGAATGTCCACTGTTCGCCATCCCAATTGGCCAACGATCCGGCACGGCCGGAAAAAACGCCGTCCGCACCGCTGCCGACGAGAAATGTTTCGCCTGCCACGGGATCGGCGGGTTCCTGCGACCGCTCGCCGGTCACTTCCGGATGAAGCAGCATGTCGATCCGGGCCATGGCTTCGTTGAACGTGAATTCCTTCTGGGCCTGGCCCGGAAGCATGGCTGTGCTGGGGGCCGCGCAGGGCCTCGGGCTCGCCGGCGGAATAGAGCCAGGCCGTGGCCCCGTTCTCCCATGTCAGGCGGCGCAGGCTGGGTTCGTAATGCGGGGGCAGCGCGCCGGGCGCGGCGGCCAGCACGCCGCTGTCGCCTTCCACCATCACGCTGCGGACCTCGGCCAGCGTCGCCCCGACCAGCGCGATGCGCGCGGCGGGATCGCTGCGCGCCACATCGCGCACCCATTCGGCGCCCGCGCGCGTCTTGCCGAAGCCGCGGCCCGCGCAGATCAGCCAGATGCGCCAGGGCTGGTCCGCGTGGCGCTGCGGCGGCAATTGCTCGTCGCGCGCCCAGCCTTCCCAGTAATAGCTGCCCAGCGCGGCGAGTTCGTGCGGGGTGAGCATGTCGCCCAGAATGGCGCGGTCCCGCTCGCCCTCACGCCCGCCGCGCCGCAGCCACACGCCCCTCGACGGGATGGGAGAAGGAATGGGGGAGGGCGGCGCATCTGGAGCGCCCACGCCCCCGTCCATGCCCTCAGCCCCGGGCACGTTTCGCCGCCCGTTTGCGCGAGGCGCGGATGGCCTCCTCATTCGCCTGACCGCGCAGGCGCAGCTGGTCGATCTTGCGGTTGATCGAGGCGATGGTCGCCGCCTCGTCGGCCAGCGCGCGGCGGCCTTTCTCGCGCGCCACGCTCTCGCGGTGGGCGGCCAGGCTGCGCAGCGCGGCGGCGGTGTCGAACTTGCGCACCGGCGCGCTCTGGCTCTCGCTGCCCGGAACGTCCCCACCGGTTTCCCCGCCCGCGCGCAGATGCGCCAGCAGCTCCATCTCCAGATTGTCGTAACCCTCGGCCAGCGCGGCATACCACTGGCGCGCGAAATCGGCATCGGTGCGGCGCAGGTGATAGACCGTCCGCACCGCCAGCCCCGCCGCCGCCGCCGCCGCGCGCACGTTGGAGCTTTCGGCCAGCGCCTCCAGGAACAGCGCGACCTTGCGCGGCCCCGTGCGCCGCGCGCCGCCCCAGCAGGCCGCGCCCACCACGGGCCGGCCGCGCGCATCGTCCCAGTCGAAGGCGAACTCGGCATCGCGCCGCCGCCAGTCATAGGCGGTGGAGAGGGCCACCCCCGCCATGCCCGCCGCGCGCCGCACCCCGTGCCCCGCCCGCAGCGCGGCCAGGAACGGCTCCATCCACACGGGCCACGCTGCCGCCGCCCCGGCCCCGATCTCCTCCGGCCTGCTCATCATCGTCCTCCATCTGCTCGAAAACGCAAAACGGGCGGCAGCCTTTTGAGAAGGCCCCGCCCGTTCGAATCACACCATCGCGATGTTCCTGTTATGTGCCAGAACAGCGTGACGATGTCAAGCACAAAGAACCAAATGGGTTATAATCGGTTGGGTCGTCCTCGGCAGCGAGGTATTCGTCCCCAATACACCCACTTCTTTCGACTTGTATCCCAAGCGGCCTGTGTCAGTGTTCGTCCTTGTCCCGGCGACAGCAACCGAGAACTCGAATGATGAAGTCTGTTTTCAACATGATAGCCGTCCTTGGCGCATGTGGCTTGATGGCTTGCGGCGAAGTCCGGCTGGAAACCCCGGCGTTCTTCGAGAAGAAGACCGGCCTTCCGCTATGCTCGAGCGCCCGGATTGAGAACCAGACCGTGGGCGAATACGATTTCGAGACTGATTTCACTTACTCGGTGAACATCACCATGGATCAACGCTGCGAAGATCAGTTGATCGCGGAAATAAGCAGCAGGCTTGGGATCTCCTGCGCCAGCCTCGATTACTGCAATTTCCTGGACGAGCAAAATTGGTCCTACACGATCGGGCGTGTCCGAGACAATCAGATCAATTTCACGCTTAGAGCGATATAAGATCTTCATTTCCGAGTGAACACACCCGCTTGCCCGGCCCCGCATCAGCCCCTAAACGCCTCGCCATGCTGATGAAACCGCTTCGCGGGCTTTACGAATGGACCATGGACAAGGCCTCGCACCCCTATGCGGTGTGGTGGCTGGCGTTCTTCTGCTTCGTCGAATCCTCTTTCTTCCCGATCCCGCCGCATCCGCTGCTGGGCCTCATGTGCCTGGCCGAGCCGAAGAAGGCGGTGAAGTTCGCACTCGTCGCCACGCTGGCCTCGGTCGCGGGCGCGCTGCTGGGCTATGCGATCGGCTGGGGACTGTACGATACGGTGGGCGTGTGGCTGATAGACGCGCTCGGCCTGACCGAGGCCTTCCCCGTCGCCGCCTGCCATTTGCGCGAATATGATTTCGAGGCGATCCTGATCGCGGGCGCCACGCCGGTGCCGTTCAAGCTGCTGACGATCACGGCGGGCTTCGTGGGCATGAACCTCGTCACCTTCGTGCTGTCGAGCCTGTTCGCCCGCGCGCTCATCTTCATGACGGTGGGCATATTGTTCCGCGTCTTCGGCGCGCCGATCAAGCGCGTGATCGACAAGTACCTCGGCACGGTGACGACGGTCTTCGTGGTGCTGGTGGTGGGCGGCGTGCTGGTGCTGACCCAGCTGGGCGGCAGCAGCGACGAGGACGGCGGCGTCTGCGCGGGCGCGACCGAGGTCAATCCGGCGGCCTGAAGAGGGCGGCCAGCCAAAGGGCCAGCCGCCAATCCTCACTTCATCCGGCATAACCGGTGGAGCGGGTCACATCCTCCCACGCGGCGATTTCCTCGCGCACGGCGTCCAGCTTCTGCTCCACCAACGCCAGCGCATCCTCGCCCAGCAGCAGGCGCGCGGGCGGATTGTCGCTCGCCACCAGTTCGAGCAGCGCGGCGGCGGCCTTGGCGGGATCGTTGGGCTGATTGCCGCTCTTTTCCTTGCGGGCGGCGCGCAGCGGATCCATCACCGCATCATAGTCGCCGATGGTGCGCGGGGTGCGCTGCATCGAGCGGCCCGCCCAGTCGGTGCGGAACTGGCCCGGCGCCAGCGCGGTGACATGGATGCCGAGCGCCGCCACCTCCTTGCCCAGCGCCTCCGAAATCCCTTCCAGCGCGAACTTGCTGCCGCAATAGAAGCTGATTCCCGGCATGGTGATGAAACCGCCCATGGAGGTCACATTGACCACATGCCCGCTGCGCCGCGCGCGCATGGAAGGCAGCACCGCCTGGATCAGCGCCACCGGGCCATAGACATTGGCGGCGAACTGGCGCTCCAGCTCCTCAAGCGAGGATTCCTCCAGCACGCCCTCGTGCCCATAGCCCGCATTGTTCACCAGCACGTCGATCGGGCCGAGCGCGGCTTCGGCTGCAGCCACGGCGGCGGGGATCGCCGCGTAATCGGTCACGTCCAGCGTCACGGGGAAGGCGCGCTCCCCGTCCAGCGCGGCGAATTGCGCGCCGTCCTCTGCCCGCCGCACCGTGCCCGCCACGCGGTGCCCGGCGGCCAGCGCGGCCTCGGCAAAGGCGCGGCCGAGGCCCGAACTGACGCCGGTGATGAAAAATGTCTTGGTTTGCGGGGTGGTCATGCGAAACTCCGTCCTGTGCTTTTAGATATATCATGATATAAATAAACAATGGCAGAGAAAGACACAAGTTCCACCCGCACCCCGACGCGCGCCCCGGCCCCCACCCCGGATCGCGCTGATGCGATGCGCGCGAAAATCCTCGACGGGGCGGAGCGGCTGCTGCGCACCGGCAAAGCGGATTTCTCCATGCGCGATCTGGCGGCGGAGGCGGGGGTGAGCTTTGCGACGCCCTTCAACCGCTTCGGCAGCAAGCTGGCCATCATGCGCGCCCTGTCGGCGCGGCGGATCGACGCGATGATCGCCCGCTATGGGACAGAAGCGCCCGCCGGTGATGTGCCGCCTGATCTGCCGACCCGCGTGGCGCTGGCGATCGACATCGCGGTGGACACCATGCTGGCCCAGCCGCAGGTCAACCGCGCGGTGATGGGCGCGATCGGTTCACCGCCCGCGGGGCAGGATGAGCCGGCAGTCCGTGTGCTCGATCATTCCACGATGCTCTGGGAAAAGGCGGTGGGGGCAGATGCGTCTCCCGCCGATCCCGACCTGCCCCAGCGATTGGCCTTCGCCTTCCGCGGCGTCCTGTCCTTCTGGACCGCAGGCGAGCTGCCCGACGAAACCCTGCGCCCCGCCGCCCACGCCATGGCGGGTGCGCTGATGCCGGAGGGATAGGGCGCGTCGTGATGTGTCCCCTCTTAAACCATATTTCAAAATTCGGCACTTAGGATAAAGCCGATCTGGGCAATCCTTTGGGGGGATCGAATTCATGAAAAATTTATGGGCGGGGCTTGGCCTCGCGTCGCTGGCGCTGGTGCTGGCTGTGCCGGCGCAGGCCGGGGTGAGCGAGGATTTCGCCGGCTGCGACGGGCTGCGCAAGCCCAAGCGCAGCGATGACGGCATGCGGGGGGAGGCGACGATCGCCTCCTGGGGCGGCTGGCCGGGCCAGAATCCAGGCGCTCAGCCGATCACGGTGGTCAATGCCTGCAACCGCGCGCTGGACAGCGGCAAGCTGCTGGACGAACAGACCTTGCGCCGGGCGCATGTCCTGCGCGCCCGCGGGGCGGCGCAGCTGCAGCTGGGCGAATATGCCAAGGCGCTGGCGGATTTCGAGGCCGCGCGTGCGGCGGGCCGCGAATATGACGGCGACTTCTTCTACGAACGCTCGATGGGGGTCTCGCTCGACCTGCTGCGCGCCATTGCGCTCAATGATCTGGGGCGGCGCGAGGAAGCGCTGGCGCTGTCCGATGCGGCGCTGGCCAAGCGGCCCTATGCGCTCGCCGTGCAGCGGGTGGCCACTTTCCTGCGCGCGGGCAATGGCGACGCGCCGACAGACCCGGCGCTGTGGCAGACGCTGGCGCAGATCGACCCGGCGACCCGCTCGCTGACGAGCCAGCTGGCGGGCACTCTCGACGATTTCCGCATGCTGGCGGCGACCTCGGGCGAGCCGGTGGTGGAGATGCCGCCGCCGCCGACGCTCGAGGAGATGATGCGGGGCGGCGGCGCCGAAGCCTTTGCGGGCAAATGGCTCGCCGCGACCGGCAAGGTGATGCGGACCGCCTATGCCCATGCCGCCACCGGCGATGCGGAGACGGCGCGGCGCTGGGTCGAAGCCGCGCGCGCGGCGCTGTCTACGGAGGCAAAGGGCGATGAGGCCAAGCCCGGCGGGCTCGACACGCTGGTGCGCAAGCTGTCCATGGTCGGAGCGTTCGACCCCTATGCCGACATGGTCGAGGCGCGCATTGCGGTGAACGAGGGACGCTTTGCCGATGCCGCCGCCGCGCTGGAGGGCAAGAACTTCAAGCACTCGCCCATCACCGACGATCTGTGGGATGCCTATGCCGCCGCCACGGCGGATAGCGACGCGCCCGCTCTGCCCGCGCTGGGCGATGCGCCGGAACGCACATCGCCCAAGCTGGCGGCGCTGGCGCCGGACCTGCTGATGCGGCCCGAATCGGAACGCAAGCTGATCGATTACAAGAAGTCGCGCCCCAATGTGCTCGCCGCGCTGGCGGGCGCTGCGGTGACGATGGGGGTCGGCCTGCTCAATGGCATCCCGCGCACCTCGGGCTTCGAGCAGACCGAATTGCCGGATGGCACGGTGAAGGTCGAATATACCGGCAACACCACCTCGGGCGCGATGGTGCAGGAAATGACCCTGCTGCGCGCCGCCGAAATCGCGCAGGAAGCGGGCAAGACCCATTTCCACATCGCCGGGCGGGAGGATTACCAGCGCTATCTGACCCAGTCGCAATATGGCGTCGAACGCTCCCGCACGCTGACCGGATACAAGACCGTGATGACGATCGCGCTGCTGGATGATGGCGGGGCCAATTCCGCGCAGGCAGTGGATGCGCTGGCGGTGATCGATGCGCTGGGTCCGATCTATTACGGCGAATAGCGCGGGAATCCGGCGTTCCGGGCCCGCGCCCACCGATCAAGCGGGTGTTCGGGCGCCAATCCGGAACAATAAGGGGAGGGCGCCGATGGGTCGGCACCCTCCCTTTTGCGTAATGGAAGGCTCAGCCTTCGAAAGTGGTTTCCAGCGTGATCTCGCAGTCGAGCAGGCGCGAGATGGGGCAGTTTTCCTTGGCGTCGGCGGCGATTTCCTCGAACTTCGCCTTGTCGATGCCGTCAATCTTGCCCTTGCAGTGCAGCGCCGATTTGGTGACCGTGAAGCCGCCATCCTGCTTCTCCAGGCTGACCTTGGCATCGGTCGTCAGATTGCCGTCGGAATAGCCGGCTTCCGCCAGTTTGAAGCTCAGCGCCATGGTGAAACAGCTGGCGTGGGCGGCCGCGATCAACTCTTCGGGATTGGTGCCCGGCGCATCCTCGAAGCGGGTGTTGAAGCCATAGGGCTGGGCCGAAAGCGCGCCCGATCCGGTGCTGACATGGCCCTTGCCGTCCTTGCCGAGACCTTCGTAGGTTGCGCTGCCATTGTTCGTGATTGCCATGATGAAATCTCCTTTTCCCTTAGGAGAAGACCAGGGCGGGCCAATCGTTCCGCGCGGCCTAGATCCCGAAGGCTTTCAGCGCGGCATCCATCATGCCTTCCAGCCCCGCGCGAACTCCCTTGCGGCGGCCGGCATGGGGCGCTTCCTCCAGCACCAGCACGCCGCTGCCGCCTTCCACGCGGTCGCGCAATAGCGGTTCGCGGCCGAGCAGATAGGGCACGAAAGTCTCGTTGCGGGCGACCGAATAGCTGAGATCGGCGGAAAAGCCCGCCAGCTGGTCCTGCCCGAAGCGGCGGCCGCTATCGACCGGCTCGACCCGGACGCCGCGCCCGCCCTTGACCACCAGCCGCGCCGGGCCGTGGAAGACGAGAAAGCGCAATTGCTGCGTCAGCCAGGCGTTGAGATTGAAGATGCGCCAGCTGCTCTCGATGCGGAGCGGGCGGGCTTGCGGCTGCACCACGGCGGCCAGCGCGCGGGGTTGCAACACCATCGCCGCGCCTGCCGGAAGGTCGATGGCGGTGACTTCGGCGAAGGGATCCTCGTCGGCGGAAATGACGGTGGTCGTCTCCGGCCCCCGCACCCTGGTGAGGAAGGTCATCCCGCTGGCAAGGCTGGTGAGCGGGCTCTTCCAGTCGAGCATTCCTCTGGTCCGCAGTTCCGCGCCCGCTGGGCTGGACTGGAGGAAACCCTGCCGCACCAGCAGCTCTTCGCCGGGGGTCAGCGTGATGGCGACCGAAGCGCGCGATTGCTCTGCCGCCGCCACCCGATTGCCGGAGCCTGCACCAATCTCCGCACCGGGCACCGCAATGCGGATCGCGCGGCGCCGTTCGGCAAAGGGGGCGACGACATAGTAAAGAAAAGCGCGGATCAGATAGGGGGTGAGCAAGATGCCCAGCAGCGCCCATGCGGCTGCCACCAGCACATCGCGCAAGGTGGTATCGGCCATGCCCTCGGTCGTGTCGCCGAGCGCCGCGGTGGTCCAGTCCTGCGCCGCGGCATAGGCCCGCTGCGCCTCTGCCAGCCGCTCGCGCGCGGAAATGCCGGCCTCGCGCCGGGCCTCGCGCGTCCGGGCGGCCTCGCAGCGCGTGTCGCGCCGGTCCTCGAGCTGCTGCCGCTCGCGCAGGAAGATGTCGCGCGCCTGCTGCTCGACCTGGTTGAGCCGCTCGAATTCGGCGAGCCGGCCCTCGGCTTCGCGGCACAGGCGATAGGATACGGTAACGGCGTTATCGGTGGGAATGCGGCGATAGCGGTCGAACTGCCGGTCGGCGGCCTCCACCGCGATCTCCGACAGCTTCGCCTCGCGTGCCGAGGTCAGCGCGGCAAGCTCGGCATCGAGCGCGGCGATCTGCAGGCGGGTCCGCTGCGCCGCGAGCAAGCGCGACGGGCGCACAGTGTCGAGCAGCCCGCCGCCCTCTTCGAGCTCGCGCTGCAAATCCGCCCGCTGCTCCCGGGCCGCGGCAATCCGCGTATCCAGCTGCTCCTTGCCGAGCTCGCGAATACCCGCCTCGCGCTGGCGCAGATCGGCTTCCAGCCGCGATCTTTCCTGCGCGATGGTGTCTCGGATATCCGCGACCGACATGGTGTCCTGCCGCAGGCTCTCGCTCGAAAATTCGGACGCGAGCCGCGGCCAGACGAGGATGTAGAAGGCAAAGGCGAGGCACAGCGCGAGGTAGAGCACCCCGGTGCGCCCCAGCCAGCCGAGCAGGGCCTTCATGTCGCCATGCCCGCTGTCATCCGCCTGCCGTCATCGCGTGCCGATCAGATGATCCCGATTTCCTTGCCCGCCGTCTCGAAGATGTCGAGGATCTTGCCGACTTCTTCCTCGCTATGCTCGGCGCAGAGCGAACAGCGCAGCAGGGTCATATTGGCAGGCGTTGCCGGCGGACGGGCGAGGTTCACGTAAAGGCCGCCCTTGATCAGCGCTTCCCACATGGCCGCGCCCTTTTCGAGGTCGGGCATGATCACCGCAATGATCGCGCTCTGCGGTTCCTCGGTCCCCAGCTTGAAGCCGAGATCGCGCAGGCCCTTGTGCAGGGTGCGCGAATTTTCCCACAGATGCGCGCGCTTGTTCGATCCGTGCATCAGCTTGCGGATCGAGGTCGCGGCGGTTGCCACCACCGATGGCGGCAGGCTGGCGGTGAAGACATAGGGGCGGCAGACGAGCCGCATGATTTCGAACTTGGGATGGTTCGAGACGCAGAAACCGCCCACGGTGCCCACGCTCTTGGAGAAGGTGCCGATGATGAAATCGACATCGTCGATCACGCCTGCATCTTCCACCACGCCGCGGCCGTTATCGCCGATGAAGCCCATCGAATGGGCTTCGTCGACCAGCACCATGGCGCCGTATTTCTTGGCGACGGCGACCATTTCCTTCAGCGGTGCGACATCGCCGAGCATCGAATAGACACCTTCGAGGATGACCAGCTTACCCGCGCCTTCGGGAACGCGCTTGAGACGCTTTTCCATCGCTTCGATGTCATTGTGCTTGAACGGCACCACTTCGGCCTGGCCCATCGCGCAGCCGTCCCAGATGCTGGCATGGCTGTCGATATCGAGGATGATGTAATCGCCCTTGCCGGCGATGGTGGAGATGATGCCCAGATTGGCCTGGTAGCCGGTCGAGAACACCATGGCATGGTCCATGCCGTAGAATTCGCGCAGCGCGTCTTCGCACTCCTTGTGGCCCTGATAGGTGCCGTTGAGCACTCGAGAGCCGGTCGTGCCCGATCCGAAGTCGGCCAGCGCCTGCTTGCCCGCCTCGATCACGTCGGGATCGAAGGTCATGCCCATGTAATTATAGGTGCCGAGCAGGATCGTCTCGCGCCCGTTGCACACCGCCCGGGTCGGCGAGAGGACCTTTTCCATCACTAGGTTGAAGGGATCTTCCTGCCCGCTGGCGAGCAGGTTTTCGCGCAAGTTGATGATGTCGTCGAACTTGGAGAACAGGTCCTTGCCGTCCCCCTCTAGCGTCTGCGGCTGGTCGGCCTGGATGATGCCTTCGCTCATGCGGCGGCCTGCAGCTTGTGAACCGCATCGACGAGCTGGCCATAGGTCTCGATCTCGGCCTGCTGGTTCATCGAGATGATGATGTCGAATTCATCCTCGATCTCGGCAACGAAATCCATCACCGTCAGGCTGTCGAATTCGAGATCGTTCTGGAAGGTGGTGTCTTCCTTGATCTCGATGCCCTTCTTGTTGAAGGGTTCTGCGAGTTCGCGGATTTTCGCGTCTACCTCGGCACGGTCCATGGCTTGGTCCAGTTCTTTCAAAATGCGGGTGCGACCTGCAGTATTGCAGGCCCTAACGAATGGGGCGGCAAAGCGGTTTCCGGCCCCGCTTGTCAAGCTTGGCGGCGCTGTGCTCAGTCATCCAGCAGCTGGCGGACGGAGTTCATGAAGGGCCCGATGGACACCGGCTTGGCCAGATAATCCTGCGCGCCCGCTTCGCGGATGCGGTCTTCATCGCCCTTTCCGGCATAGGCGGTGACGGCCAGAACCGGCACATGTTTCAAGGCCTTGTCGGATTTGAGCTGGGCGATCAGCTCCACCCCGTTGATATTGGGCAGCTGGATATCCATGATAATCAGAGCCGGTTCGGATTTCTTTGCCGTGCCCACGACATTGCTGCCATCGGCAACCGGCACGACCTCGTAACCGTTCGCCTTCAGAACGTCACAAAACAGCTTACGATTGAGGTCGTTGTCCTCGACAACGAGGATTCTCTTTGCCACTTGCCCTGTCACTCCTGCCACTAGGGGTGACCCCCTATAGAGATGCGGAAGGACTGACAATTACGAGCGGGTACAAATCGGCGGGTAGAGACGATCGCGCGCCCGAAGTGCTGGCGCTCGAAGCGCTCGGCTGGGCGCTGACCGACGAAAAGCGGGCCGAACGGCTGCTCTCTCTCACCGGCCTCACGCCGGAGCGGCTGCGCCACGGGCTGGAAGATCGCGGCGTGCAGGCGGCGGTGCTGGAATTCCTCGCCAATCACGAACCGGACCTTATTCTGGCCGCAGACGCTTTGAACACGACGCCCGAAACTCTGGTCGCCGCTGCAAGGGAACTGAACACATGAACCGCCCGCTGATCATCTCCGACTGCGACGAGGTGCTGCTCTACATGGTGTCGCCCTTCCGGACCTGGCTTGCCGAGACACAAGGCGTGGATTTCCACATGGGCAGCAACGATTTTTCGCAGGCGCTGCGCTGGCAGGACAGCGGCGCGGTGCTCGAACAGGAAGAGATCTGGCGCAAGCTGGGAATGTTCTTCGATACCGAAATGCACCGGCAGGAACCCATTCCCGGCGCGATCGACGGGCTCAATTCGCTGTCGGACCAGGCCGATGTGGTGATCCTCACCAATCTGGTCGACAAGCGCCAGCAGATGCGCACCGAACAGCTGGCCGGGCATGGCCTCGATGCGCGGGTCTTCACCAACCAGGGCCCCAAGGGCCCGGCGCTGCAGGCCATTCTCGACGAATATCAGCCGTCGAAAGCTATCTTCATCGACGATCTGCCGCAGCATCACCGCTCCGCGCGCGAGACTGTCGCCCAGATCACCACGCTCCACCTGTGCGGCGAACCCGAACTCGCTCCGCATATCGACTGCGCCCATACTGCGGGCCACGCCGATGCGCGGATCGACACCTGGGACAAGGCGCTGCCCTGGCTGGAAGAACAATTGCAGAAGGAAAACGCATGACTATCGAGGCCAAACTGGAAGAACTGGGCATCACGCTGCCCGAAGCAGCGGCACCGGTTGCCAGCTATCAGCCGCTCGTCGTGTCCGGCTCCACCGCCTATGTCTCGGGCCAGCTACCCTTCGTCGACGGGACGCTCGTGACCGGCAAGCTGGGGCAGGACGTCACACTGGAACGCGGTCAGCAGGCCGCGCGCGCCTGCGGGCTGATGATCCTGGCGCAGCTCAAGGCGGCGGGTCTGCTCGAACGCGTGGAAAAGGTGGTCAAGCTGGGCGGGTTCGTCTCCAGCGTGCCCGGTTTCACCGACCAGCCCAAGGTCGTGAACGGCACCAGCGATCTGATGTTCGAAGTCTTCGGCGACGCGGGCCGCCATGCGCGCAGCGCGGTCGGCGTGCCGGTCCTGCCGCTCGATGCGGCGGTCGAAGTCGACGCGATCATTGCGCTCAAGGACTGATCTTGCGCCACTTGCGGCACGGCTGGCAGCGGTGAGCGGGCGTGCTCTCGCTGCTTGACCGGCTTGTCGTCCGGCCGCCCGATCCCGCGCGGGTCGGGTGGCTGCGCGACTGGACCTATGCCCACCGCGGGCTGCATTCGGCCGGCGTGCCGGAAAATTCGCTCGCAGGCTTTGCCCTGGCGGTCGAGCGCGGGCTGGGCGTGGAATGCGATATCCAGCGCAGCCGCGATGGCCAGGCGATGCTGGTGCACGACTGGGAACTCGACCGGCTCACCGGCGTCAGAGGGCCGCTGTCTGCGCATAGCGCGGAAGAACTGGCTCAGATTGCCTTCCTCGACAGCGAACACAAGCTGGCGCGGCTGGACGATCTGCTGGCGCTGGTGCAAGGCAAGGTGCCCATCCTGATCGAGGTGAAATCGCGGCGCGGCTACGATGTGAAACGCAGCTGCCGCGCTGTCGCCCGGACGCTGGAGCAATATGCCGGTCCGCACGCCGTAATGAGCTTCGATCCGCGCGTCTGCATCTGGTTCGCGAAGCATTCGCCGCAGACCGTGCGCGGCCTCGTCATGCGCGAGGATGAGGTGGGTATGACCCAGAAGGCCTGGCAGCGGCATCTCGCGCTCTGGCTCGCGCGGCCCGAATTCATCGCCTATCATGTCGTGGCCTTGCCCAATCCCATGGTCGCCTCGCTCCGCGCCCGCGGAATGCCCGTCCTCACCTGGACCGTTGATTCGCCCGAACGGCGCGAACAGGGCGCGGCGCATGCCGATGCGCTCATCGCCGAAGGGGAAGGGCTGGCATGAGCGGGGAAGGTCTTGCCGCGCGCATGTCCGGTTCGGTCGGGACTTTCGACGCGGCGGCGTGGAATGCGCTGGCCGGGGACAATCCTTTCATGCGCCACGAATTCCTGACCGCGCTGGAAGATTCGGGAAGCGTGGGGCCGGGTACCGGCTGGCAGCCCGTGCCGCTGGTGATCTCGGCGGACGACGGGCCGCCGCTCGCCGCCATGCCCGCTTATGCCAAGGGTCACAGCCAGGGCGAATATGTCTTCGACCACGCCTGGGCCGATGCCTATGAAAGAGCGGGTGGCAATTATTATCCCAAGCTCCAGATCGCGGCGCCCTTCACGCCCGCCACGGGGCCGCGCCTGCTCCTGTCCGATCCGGCGCTGGCCGCACCGCTCCTCTCGGCGGCGCAGCAGGTCTGCCTGCAGAACGGCTTTTCGTCCGCCCATGCCACTTTCATCGAGCCCGATCAGGTGCCATTGTTCGAAGAGGCCGAATGGCTGCTGCGCACCGACATCCAGTTCCACTGGGTCAACCAGGGTTTCGGCAGCTTCGACGATTTCCTCGCCACGCTGACCTCGCGCAAGCGCAAGGATCTGCGCAAGGAACGCGCCGCGGCGCAGGAAGGGCTGGAGATCGTGCGGCTCACGGGCGGCGGGATCAAGCCCAAACACTGGGATGCCTTCTGGCATTTCTATCAGGACACAGGCGCGCGCAAATGGGGCCAGCCCTATCTGACCCGCGCCGCGTTCGACCTGATGGGCGAGCGCATGGGCGATGCCATCGTGCTGGTGCTGGCGCTCGATGATGGCGAACCGATTGCCGGTGCGCTCAATTTCATCGGCGGCGATGCGCTATACGGGCGCTATTGGGGCTGCACCCGGCAGGTGCGCTTCCTTCATTTCGAGCTCTGCTATTACCAGGCGATCGATGTCGCGATCGAGCTAGGCCTCGCGCGTGTCGAGGCCGGGGCCCAGGGCGGGCACAAGCTCGCCCGCGGCTACGAGCCCGTCGAAACCGTCTCCGCCCACTGGATTGCCGATCCCGGCTTCCGCGCGGCGGTGGCGGAGTTCCTCGAGCGCGAGCGCGAAGGCGTGGCCGCCGACCGCAATTATCTCGAGCGTCGAACGCCCTTCAAGCGGCAGGCCTAGATCACGCAACTTTGCGCTGATCCGCATCCAGCCAGCTGCGCGCACGGCGCTGGGCTTCGTGAATTTCGCGTGCCGTCATTTCGTCGGCCACGTCGGCGCGCGCCCAGGCGGCTTCCGTGTGATACATCGATGCGGCGATGTTGAACCATTTGTGCGCTTCGATCATGTCGACGATGCAGCCGTGGCTGCCCGTGGAGAGCGCGACGCCAAGATCGTATAGCGCGTCCACACTGCCCTGCTCGTAATTGGTCAGATATTCCGCAATCGTGACCATGCCCCGGTCACTCTGTTCGATGCGGCCTGCGCCTCCGTCGATTGCCTTGAAAACCATATCCCGAACTCCCCGTTTCGAACGCCAGCTCGGCTGCCAGCAAGGCCCAGACTGCGATCTCTTGGTCAACATATGGTTAACTTCGGTGCAATAGGCGTTAACCGCGCTTGCGAACGGGTCGCAACTTTCGGGTAAATCGCCCGAAAGCCGCTTGCGGGCCTACCGCCCCGCTTCTATAGGCCGCGCTTTCGGAGGGCTTCAGGGACCGGAAAAATCCGGCCCAGCAGGATGGCGGCTCGCCGAACACTCGAGAGTTGGGAAGAAGGTACCACGCTCAATGGCCTCATCGGCATCGAATGTTTCGGAAAAACTTGCCCAGGCAAAAGCTGCCGTCGATCCCGATTACGTCCCGTCGGACGACGAAGAATATATGGGCGACACGCAGCTGGATTATTTCCGCGTGCTGCTGCTCGACTGGAAGAAGTCGATCCACGACGCGGCAGGGCAGACACTGCAATCGCTCCAGGACGGACCCATCCGCGATTCCGACCTCAACGATCGCGCCTCGTCGGAAACCGACTGGGGGATCGAACTGCGCACGCGTGACCGCCAGCGCAAGCTGATCGCTAAGATCGATGCGGCGCTACGCCGGATCGATCAGGGCGAATATGGCTGGTGCGAAGTGACGGGCGATCCGATCGGCCTGCGCCGTCTTATTGCACGGCCGGTTGCCACCATGACCGTCGAAGCGCAGGAAGCGCACGAGCGCCGCGAAAAGGTTTCGCGCGACGAGTGAGGCGTCCCGCCTCGCGCTGACGAACCTGTTCACTGGCGGATCGTAACTCCGGCGGATCCTTGCGCTTTCGGGCCGTCTGACCGGGCAGGGCAGCGTGGGACCCGACGGTCGTTAACGAACAAGGTTAACCGCAGTTTATCTTTTAAGCCGATCCCTGTAATGCCCTTTCAGCCAATGGATAACGCCCACTGCTCGCTGGAGGCCAGAATGATGCCTGACACCGACTTGCGAAACGAAAAACGCGACAGCGTGCTGATGATGGCGCAGCTGACGGTCGAAGGTGCTGGCGCGAGCGAGAGGGTCAAGATCCGCAATCTGTCCAATTCGGGGATCCAGGTCGAAGGCCCGGTCCTGGCCGGCGAGGGGCAGCGCGCCGTTGTTTCCATCCGGCAGATCGGCGATGTCGGCGGCACGGTGACCTGGACCAGAAGCGCGCGAATCGGCATTCGTTTTGACGAGCCGATCAAGGCCGACGCCGCGCGCACCAGCCTTGTCGGCGACATGCCCGAAGCGCCCCGCTATGCCCGCGCCGCGATCACGCCGCGCGAAAGCTACGGAAAGCCGCGCAGCGTCTAAGCCGTTAATCTTGCGTGTGCCTGCCGCGCTGCTAGGTCACACGCATGCTTCGCCATTCTGCCCTGTTGTTGTCCGCCGCGCTCGTGGCTTCCTGCGGCGGGGCGGCTGATGATGGCCTGGTCAGGGTCGCCCATATGGGAGATGCAGCGTCGCTTTATGCGGTAGGTCCGGAACTGGCCCCCGGCGCGCAATTGCTTCACGGCGCGCAGCAGCAGGGCCTCGTCAGATTCAACGCCGCTGGCGAGATTGTCCCCGGGCTGGCCGAACGCTGGATCGTCACTGATGACGGCCGCAGCTATATTTTCCGCATCACCGAATTCGATCTGCCCGACGGCACCCGTCTGACCGCGCGCGCCGTGGCCGAAGGGCTGGAGGAAAGCATCGAACGGGTGAAGGGCACCAGCCTCGGCCTCGACCTGGCGAAGATTTCGGAAGTGCGCGTGATGACGGGCCGGGTCATCGAAATCCGCCTGCGCAGCCCCATGCCGGGGTTCCTCCATCTCATCGCCCAGCCAGAACTGGGCGTGGCGCTGGACGAGGGCAATGCCGGACCGATGCTGGCCGAACGCGAAGGCGATGCCACTGTCCTGGTGCCGATCCCGCCGGAGTTCCGCGGCCAGTCCCCGCGCAGGAACTGGTTCGAGATCGTCGACCGGGTTCAGCTGGCGCCCTATGCGCCGCGCGCTGCCGCGCGGGCATTCGAGCAAGGCCAGGTCGACCTGCTGCTTGGCGGCCGTCTCGAAACCCTCCCGCTCGCCATTACCGGGGCGCTGTCGCGCGGCACCGTTCGGCTCGATTCGGCGATCGGCCTGTTCGGGCTGGACGTGCTGCGCCCCGAAGGCTTTCTCGCCACCCCCGCCAATCGCGAGGCGCTGGCGCTGGCGATCGATCGCCCCTCGCTGGTGGCGCAGTTCAACCTCTCGGGCTGGACCGGGTCGAACCGCATCGTGGCCGCCGACATGCCGGGCGACGACGGGAGCGTGGCCGAGCGCTGGACCACCCTCTCGCTCGACCAGCGCCGTAGCGAAGCCGCCTTGCGCGTGCGCCAGTGGCAGGTCCAGAACGGCGCCGCAGCGGCGGTATCGGTCTATCTGCCGCAGGGGCCGGGATCGGATTTCCTGTTCGCCGCCCTAGCCGAAGATCTGGCCTCGGTGGGCGTGACCTTGCAGCGCGCCGAGCAGCGCGATGGCGCGGACCTCGCCCTGCGCGACAGCACGGCGCGGTTTGCCGGGGCGCGCTGGTTCCTCAACCAGTTCAACTGCGCATTTTCCGCCCCGGTCTGTTCGCCCGACACCGATTATCTGGTCGAACTCTCGCTCGATGCCGCCGATCCGGCGGAAGAAGCCTCCTACCTTGCCGAGGCCGAACAGACGCTGACGGCGACCAATCTGTACATCCCGCTGGGCACGCCGATCCGCTGGTCGCAGGCGCGCGCCGGGGTGGAAGGTTTCTCCGAAAACGGCTGGGCGGCGCATCCCTTGTTCCCGCTGTCCAAAGCCCCCATCTAGAGCGTATGGACGACAGACGCCTCACGCCGATCGAGCCGCAGCCCCGACAGGACGAAACCTTCGGACCGCAGGGCGGGGCAGCCCCTCTCCGTTTCGATTTTCCGGGCGGCCGCGATCCGCAATCGATCCGCCGCCGGGTCGAAGCGATGGAAATCATTCTCGAACGTTCGATGACGCTGCCGGGCACCAATTACCGCATCGGCCTCGACACGGTGATCGGCCTCGTCCCCGTTCTCGGCGATCTGATCACCGCGGCCATGGGCAGCTATATCGTCTGGGAAGCGCGCAATCTCGGCCTGCCGAAATGGAAGCTGTGGCACATGATGGGGCGCATCGGTTTCGATACCGCCGTGGGCGCGGTTCCGCTGGTGGGGGACGCGTTCGACCTCGTCTACCGGTCGAACACCAGGAATTTGAAGACCATCCTCAAGCATCTCGACAAGCACCATCCCCAAACGAAGGTCATCGACCAGTAGTTTGCTTGTCGGTTCGCGCGCGCTAGGGCAGCGCACATGGCTTCCGATATCACCTATTCGAGCTATCTCGATCTCGACCGCATCCTGTCGGCCCAGCATCCGTCATCCGATGCGCATGACGAGATGCTGTTCATCATCGTCCACCAGGCCAGCGAGCTGTGGCTCAAGCTGTGCCTCCACGAACTCACCGAAGCGCGCGAATGCATCCGCGAGGATCGCCTGCGCCCGTCGTTCAAGATGCTGGCGCGCGTGGCGCGGGCGCAGGGGCAGCTGATCCAGAGCTGGGACGTACTCAGCACCATGACTCCGCATGACTATTCGACCATCCGCCCCTTCCTCGGCGGGTCGAGCGGGTTCCAGAGCGCGCAGTACCGGATGATGGAATTCCTGCTGGGCGGGCGCAATCCCGACATGATCACCATGCACAAGGCGACGCCTGAAGTGGCCGCGGGGCTGCGCGAGGAACTGACCCGCAAGAGCATCTATGCCGAAGCCATCGCGCTGCTCGCCCGCCGCGGGCTGGACATTCCCGCCGAGGTGCTGGAGCGCGATCACGGCAGCGCGTGGGAGCATGTGCCCGCTGTAGAGGCGGCCTGGGCGCAGATCTACCGCGATCCCAAGGAATATTGGGACCTTTACGAACTCGCCGAAAAACTGGTCGATCTGGAATACCATTTCCAGCGCTGGCGCTTCGGCCATCTGAAAACGGTCGAACGCATCATCGGCTTCAAGAAGGGCACCGGCGGCACCCCCGGCGTGCCCTATCTGGCGGGCGTGCTGAAGGCCGCCTTCTTTCCCGAACTGCTCAGCGTGAGGACGGCCCTATGAGTTCCTGGAAGAGCAAGCGCCGCATCTGGGACATCAGCCAGGTCCTGCGCCCCGAACTGCCGGTCTGGCCCGGCGATACCCACTTCGCTTTCGAGCGGACCTGGCGGATGGACGAAGGTTCGCCCGTCAATGTTGGCCGCATGACCATGAGCACGCATTCGGGCACGCATGCCGATGCGCCGCTGCATTATGCCGCAGACGGGATGGATGCCGCCAGCATGGAGCTCGACCCTTATATCGGCACCTGCCTGGTGGTGGATGCGCGCGGCGTGAACGGAGAAGTCGACGTGGCCGACCTGCCGCATATCGACAGCGTCGACCGCGTGCTGTTCCGCACCTGGGACGCCTTCCCGCATGACGAATGGCGCAGCGACTGGCTGCCGATTGCGGACGAAACGATCGAATGGCTGGCGCTTCAGGGCGTCAAGCTGATCGGCACCGACGCGCCCAGCGTCGATCCGCAGGAGAGCAAGACCATGGCCGCCCATAAAGCCGTGCTGAAACACGACATGCGCATCCTCGAAGGGCTGGTGCTCGATGATGTGCCCGAAGGCCGCTACGAGCTGATTGCCCTGCCGCTGAAAGTGGGCGGCGGGGATGCCGGGCTGTGCCGCGCCATCCTGCGGGAGCTGGGCAATGACTGAGCCGCTTGGCGCACGCGCGCGCATCCTCGACGCCGGTGATCCGCTGGCCCGGTATCGCGACCGTTTCGATGTGCCCGACGGGGTGATCTATCTCGATGGCAATTCGCTCGGCTGTCTGCCCCGGGCTACGCCCGCGCGACTGGAAGAGGTGGTGCGGGAGGAATGGGGGCGCGATCTCATCCGCAGCTGGAACAGCGCGGGCTGGATCGACATGCCCAAGCGCGTGGGCGCGAAAATCGCCCCGCTGATCGGGGCGCAGCCCCATGAAGTGATCGCGACCGACAGCGTTTCGGTAAACCTGTTCAAGCTGATTTCCGCCGCGCTCGCCATGCAGGCCCAAAAACATGGGGCGCGCCGCAAGGTCGTGCTGAGCGAGCCGGGCAATTTCCCGACCGATATCTACATGATCGAAGGGCTGGAAAAGCAGGGGCTGGCCGAACGGCGGCTGGCCGATCGCAATGTCATGATGGATGCGCTCGGAGATGACGTCGCCCTGCTGCTGCTGACCCATGCGCATTACAAGACCGGCGAACTATTCGACATGCCCGCGCTCACCAAAGCCGCGCATGACGCGGGCGCGCTGGTCCTGTGGGATCTGTCGCATTCGGGCGGTGCGCTGCCGGTCGATCTGAATGGCGCTCATGCCGATTTCGCCGTCGGCTGCGGGTATAAATATCTCAATGGCGGCCCCGGTGCGCCTTCCTATGCCTTCATCGCCGAACGGCACGTGGAAGCGACGCAGCAACCGCTCAGCGGGTGGATGGGTCATGCCGCGCCCTTCGCCTTCAGCGACGATTACCGTCCCGCACCGGGGGTGGAGCGGCTGATGTGCGGCACGCCCGGCATTCTGGGCCTGGCCGCGCTGGAAGTGGGCGTCGAAATCATCGCCGAAATCGGGGTCGAGCTGCTCTATGCCAAGTCACAGCAACTGTCGGAATTCTTCCGCCAGTGCCTGGCTGAAAGCGGGCTCGAACTCGAACTCGTCAGCCCGGCGGACCCGGGGCAGCGCGGCAGCCAGCTCTCCTTCCGCCACGAAGAAGCCCATGCCATCTGCCAGGCGCTGATCGCACGCGGGGTGATCGGCGATTTCCGCGATCCCGATATCCTGCGCTTCGGCTTCGCACCCGCCTATTTGCGGTTTACCGACATGGCCGAGGCGGTGCGCCACCTGACCGAAGTGATCGAAACCGACGAATGGCAGCGCGAGGAATTCCGCGAGCGCGCGGCGGTTACTTGAGGCCCGCTATGGGGTGGGGAGTGGAAAGTCTGCTTCTGGCAAACTCAGGTTCCAACTGGCTCTGTCTGCCTGTCGCACTTGCTTGCTCAGCTAAAGCGGTGTTCAGCATTGCACCCAGCTCAAACGGGCGCCTTGGATACTCCCGACGCCAACTCGGTCCCGTCTGCTCCAACATCTCTGCTTCAACAGCGCCGAGCACGTAGAAGGCACTGCGCCTCCACATGCTTATTCCGTCACGATCTATGGCGCGCAGACTAGTCGCGAGGCCGAGTCTTGTTTCTTGCGCAATTGCGGCGAAGTCTGAATCGGCAGTCCCCGCAGCGGCAGCGAGCATCATTTCGGACCATCGAGCCACGCCTTCCTGACCAGTCTGAAACTCGAAATAAGTCCAGTTCTTTGCTCCGACCTTCCTCTTCGCCCTCTCCCGGGCAGCAAGATAATCCGCAATCGCAGCTAGTTTCTGCTGTTCAGATGACGCTTCAAGAAACTGCAGGGCGCTGCCCGTCATGTCAGCATAAATTGTCCGTACCTGTGGATCGGCATAGGGGAATGGATAATCAAGCATCCAGCGGGCGTCGGGTTCGTTGCCGTCCTCGAAGTTTAGCCGGACTTTGTTGGTCGCATTGACATACGCTGGCAACATGGACTGATATTGATGAAAAGCTTCATGAAGCACGATCACCACCCATTCGGCCGGCGTCGTTTCCAGCGTGGATGCAGTCCCCATCATAATGACTTGATGTTCGCCGAGATCGGTTGCCGCTGATAGATCAATCGGCAATTCGCGTGGCCGAAACTGCATATTACACTTGGTAACGGCGTCGAATCCCGCAGAAGAGCGTTTCCTGCTCCTCATCTATTAACAAGATGGGTAGAGGTACTTGCGAGAAACCATCCCACACCCGGTCGCCATGTTCGCGGACAATCGATTGCGCTTCAGCGATCATCTCGCGGTCCGATCGCGTCGGAATGACCATGAGAGCCGCTGTGGTGGCGGCGGCGAAAATGCTTATCATTGGTTTGTTCGCTCCAGGACAGAGTGAGATGCCGGATTAGTTCATCGCCTTTATGCCGAGGATCAGGTTTGTGACCTCTTCCGGACCCAAATTTCAATTCCGGAATAGCCGCAATGGGGTCGTTAGCAGACATTACCCCCTAGCCTCATTCTTCCAGCTCGATGCCCCCCCAAAGCCAGTCCCGCCAGATCGCGTACGAAAAGGCCCGGAAGTGCGGCTTGCGCTCCCCGGGCCTCTCACATTCACGCGGGGGCAGGGCCGCCCCCCTAAATCCTCTTTAGTCGGCTTCAACCGCCACACTGGCGGCCATCGGCACGTCAGCGGCAGCATCGCCGATCTGCTTGGCGACCTTCTCGTAAGCTTCGGCATTATGCTCGGCCACGGTCATGCTGACTTCGCCTTTCTTGTCGAGCAGGACGGCTTCTTCGCCCGAACCCAGCGGCGCGAGGCGCACGATCAGCGGGCGCGGCGAAAGGAAGCGGTCCGATCCGTTCGATCCGTCGACCACGGCCCCGATGGCGCCGCCCATCAGGACATTGCCGATCGTCGCTGCGCCGGTCTTGCTCCACACGAGAACCGAAGTCGGCTCGTAGCCTTCGCGCACGATATCGACGCGGCTGGAGGTCTTGCGCGGCATCACCAGTTCGCACGGAGTGGTGCAGCTGCGACCATCGAGGAAGGTCGCCTCTGCGCCGCCCGGCGTGGTGTCGATCGCATAGTCCAGATTGGGCCCGTTCACGACAGTCGCGCAGCCCGAAAGACCCACGGCCGCAATGGCCGCAAGAGCGGTATAATACTTCTTCATGATTTCCCCTGTTAGTAATGACCCCTGCCTTCAATCGAAGACAAGCAGGTTTTACTGGGGACTTCTTCTTTGTCGATAGGGATTCGTTGCAAAGCGTGAAATAGAAACGCTTTTTCAGTGAGCCTTACGAAAAGAGCCGCGATCGCCGCTTGGTAATAGCGAAAAGCTGCTGTCCTACACGCTCCCGCCCATGCCGTTGACCCGGCATGGCCCAGCGCATTACATTCCTCCCGACCGCCCTCACGGGGCCGGAACGCGGCCGGAGTTTTTTTGCCCAGGACACTGCTCCAGGCGCTCGATCATTCAGCCCCGCGATGGCGAAGCTGAACGAATCACTCTTCCAGTTCGATGTCCCAGTAAAGCCAGTCGCGCCAGGTTTCGTGGAGGTAGTTGGGCGGAAACTGGCGGCCATGCTGTTGCAACTGCCAGTGCGTCGGCCGGATCGGTTCGGCATAGAGGTTCATGCCCGCCTGTTTCGGCGTGCGGCCGCCCTTCTTCATGTTGCAGGGCGCACAGGCGGTGGCGATGTTCTCCCACGTCGTCTTCCCGCCCATGCGGCGCGGCACGACATGGTCGAAGGTCAGGTTCTCCATCGACCCGCAGAACTGGCAGGCGAAGCGGTCGCGCAGGAACAGGTTGAAGCGCGTGAAGGCCGGGAATTCGGAAGGTTTCACATATTGCTTCAGCGCGATCACGCTGGGGATCTTTATGTCGAGATTGGGCGAATGGACCTCGCGCTCGTAAGTCGCGATGACATCGACCCGGTCGAGGAAGATCGCCTTGATCGCGGTCTGCCACGGCCACAGGCTGAGCGGGTAATAGGACAGCGGCGTGTAATCTGCATTCAGCACGAGGCTGGGGCAGGATTGCAGATTGCGCGTCGGATCCCCTTCGGCGCTGCGAAACCTGGCGGCTCTTTCAAGCAGTTCGGCCCTGAACACGTTGCGTCCTCCCGATACTCCTGTTCCGGATACATCCACTTGCACGCCAAAGCGTCAAGTGTGTTACGGACAGGATTTCCACAGACTTGTCCCGTTGATCTGCCGATCATGCGGGCTAGAGTATGAACATGGTCGTTACGCGGTTCGCCCCCAGTCCGAACGGATCGCTGCATCTGGGCCATGCCTATTCCGCCATTTGCGCCCACGATATCGCGCGTTCGCGCGGCGGGCGTTTCCTCCTGCGGATCGAGGATATCGACGGCGAACGCTCGCTGCCCGAAAAGGCGGCGGAGTTCCGCGAAGACCTCGCCTGGCTGGGGCTGGAATGGGAGGAAGTGCCTGCGCAGTCCACCCGCCTGTCCAGCTATGAAGAGGCCGCACGCGGGCTGCTGCGCGAAGGGCTGCTCTATCCCTGCAGCTGCACCCGCAAGGAGATCGCCGCGCTCGAACCGCGTCTCGGGCCCGAAGGGGCAGTCTATCCGGGCACCTGCAAGGGAAGCCGCCTCGATCCGTCGCGGCCCGCGGCACTGCGGCTCGATGTCGACCGCGCGCTTGCGCAGGTGGGGGCAGCTGCCGGCGACCTGTTCTGGGAGGACGAGATCTGCGGAACCCAGGTGGCCGACCCGCGCCCCTTCGGCGACGTGGTGCTGGTGCGCAAGGATGCCCCGGCCAGCTACCATCTCGCTGCGACGCTGGACGATGCCGCGGACGGGGTGACGCTGGTCACGCGCGGGCAGGACCTTTACGCCATGACCCATATCCACCGCCTGCTGCAGGAACTGCTCGGCCTGCCGGTGCCGACCTGGCACCATCATCCCATCCTGCTCGACGAGAAAGGCGAAAAGCTTGCCAAGCGCCGCAAATCGCCCAGCCTGGCGGACCGGCGCGCTGCGGGTGAGGATGGGCGCGCGCTGGCCGAGCGTCTGCGCCGCGGCGAATTCCCCGCTGGAATTACGCTGGCGAGCGCCTAGATAGGGATCATGAACACATTTCTCGTCATCCTGCTGATCGCGGCCATGGCCATGGTTCTCCTCTCGCTCGTGCGCGGCGTCGTCGCCTTCCTGCAGAGCACGAAAGTGGATCTCGAGACCGGCGAGCAACAGGACGCCACGGAAATGCAGCTGAAGCAGAACAAGGCGATGATGGCGCGTGTGAAGTGGCAGGCGATCGCGATCCTGATCATCGCCCTCCTGCTCGGCGTCGCGACCTGAATTTCGCCCCGGCGTGGTCAAGCTCAACAAGATCTACACCCGCACGGGTGACGATGGCACCACGGGCCTAGTCGACGGTTCGCGCCTGCCCAAACACGCCGCGCGCATCGACACCATCGGCGCGGTGGATGAGGCGAATTCCGCGCTCGGCCTTGCGGCGGTAACGCTGGCCGGCGGCCCGCACGCAGAACCGCTCTACCGGATCCAGAACGATCTTTTCGATCTGGGCGCCGATCTCGCGACCCCGGCCGAAGAGGGAGACGATTTCGCGCCCTCGGACATGGTGCTGCGCGTGGTTGCGGCGCAGGTCTCCTGGCTGGAAACGGCGATCGATGCGCTGAATGCGCGGCTCGAGCCACTCACCAGCTTCGTCCTGCCCGGCGGCAGCGAAGCCGCGGCCCGCGTCCATCTCGCCCGCGCGGCAGTGCGGCAGGCAGAACGCACGATGACTGCCATGGCTGCTGCCGAACCCGTCAATCCGCAGGCGCTTTCCTACATCAATCGGCTGTCGGACTATCTCTTCGTGCTGGCCCGGGTGGCCAACGATGACGGCAAGGGCGATGTCAAATGGGTCCCCGGCGCTAACCGCTAGCCAAGCCTCCTTCGCCCCGCTAGACGCCGCGTTTTGCTGCACATGCGAAGGGATTTCTCGATGAGCAAGACGATCGCCATAATCGGCGCGGGCCAGATGGGTTCGGGCATAGCGCAAACATTCGCCCAGAACGGAATGGATGTGCTGCTGGCCGATGTCAGCCTGGACGTGGCCGAGCAGGCCGTCGGCAAGATCGACAAGGCGCTGGGCAAGCTTGTCGGACGCGGCAAGATCGAAGTCTCCGATGCCGAAAGCGCCTTGAAGCGGATCACGCCGGTCGGCGATTACAGCCGGATGGATGAAGCCGAGTTCATCATCGAGGCGGCAACCGAGAAAGAAGAGATCAAGAAGGCCATCTTCGAAAAGGCTGGCGAAAAGCTTGGCCCGGATGCGATCATGGCATCGAACACGAGCTCGATCCCCATCACCCGGATGGCCAATTATGCGCCCGATCCCGCGCGGTTCATCGGCCTGCATTTCTTCAATCCGGTCCCGGTCATGGGCTTGATCGAAGTCATTCCCGGCCTCGCCACGGCCGAAGTCACGACCGAACGCACGCGGGCTTTGGCCGAAGCGCTGGGCAAGGAAGTGGTGCTGAGCCAAGACGAACCCGGCTTCGTCGTCAACCGCATCCTCCTGCCGATGATCAACGAAGCGGTCTTCGTGCTCGGCCAGTCGACCGCCCGCATCGAGGATATCGACAAGGGGTGCCGGCTTGGTCTCAACCACCCGATGGGTCCGCTGCAGCTGGCCGATTTCGTGGGGCTGGATACCTGCCTCGATATTCTCATGGTGCTCTACAAGACCACGCGCGACACCAAGTACCGGCCTGCGCCGCTGCTGGTGAAATATGTCGAAGCGGGTTGGCTCGGCCGCAAGACGGGCCGCGGGTTCTACGATTATGCGGGCGAGGAGCCGGTTCCCACCCGCTGACGGGAACGGCCTGCGAGGCCCGCTCGTTCATGGGCAAAGGAGAATTTTACGCCATGAGCGATAGCAAGACAAACACCCCCGTCGGCGAAAGCCAGGAAGCGCGGCAGGCAGGCCTCGCTCCTGAAACGCATAATGACGAGCAGGACGATCACCGCAACCAGGCGCAGGAAGTTGCCGAGGAAGCCAAGGGCGTGACGACCGAGACGGTGTCGCCGACCGAGAGCGGGAAGGGCGACAACAAGTCCGGCCTGATGGGCGATTCCACGCAGGATACCATCGATCACATGCGGGACATGGAAAGCTCGGGCCGGATCGATATGGACGCCTATAAGGGCGAGCCCAATCACGACGACAACGTCGATAAATACGGCAAAGAGCACAAGCCCGACGGTCTGCGCGGCGACGGCACCTGAGCCAAGCCGACAGGCTTGCACCAATTCAGGCGGGTACCCTTCCAACGAGGGGTGCCCGCTTTTTTCATGTCTTTGTAAAAGACCTCGCGCTGTCTTCCAAGGTTGTGTTCAGTAGGTTTCGGGGGGCCCTATGAAACGTCCTTGGCTGTCGATCGGCGGAGGCGCATCGAACGGTGAACCGCCGGGAGCGGGCCCTTCCGGCATGTCATCGAACGTATTGCTCTGTTCGCTTCCCGCTTCGGCATACCAGCTATCGAGATCGGGGTCTTCGCGCTCGCTCGGCCCTTGGTACTCGGAGTAGGGGCTTCCTGCCATGACAGGCGGACCCAATTCCGAAGGGGGAGGCGGGGGCTGATCGTCGCTTTCAACTACGTAAGTGTCTTCACCGGCATCGGGGAAGAAGCTTTTCGCGGCGTAAAGGAGGACGCCCAGGCCCACCAGCATTCCCGCGACCCAATAGAAAGTGTTGCGTAACGACATAGCCTTCAACCCTAGCCGCCGAATGGTTAATAATTGCTCTTCGAGGCCTCGGCCTTGAGGCGGTAAAGCTCGTGCAGGGCTTCGCGGGGGGACAGGGAATCGATGTCGAGTGCCTCCAGCGCATCGCGCAGGGTATCGCACTTTTCGTCTTCCGCCTGCGCCGTGGCCGCGAAAAGCGGCAGATCTCCCAGCCCCGCTGCCAGTCCGCCCGTTTCCGCGCGGCCCTTTTCAAGCCGGTCGAGCACGGCCTTGGCGCGCTTGATCACCGGCGGCGGAACACCTGCCAGCTTGGCGACCGAGAGGCCGTAACTGCGGTCGGCCGCGCCTCTCGCCAGTTCGTGTAGGAGGACCAGATCGCCCTTCCATTCGCGGGCGCGGACGTGGTGGAGGCTCAGTGCGTCGCAGGTTTCGGCGAGGCGCGAGAGTTCGTGGTAATGCGTCGCGAAGAGGCAGCGACACTTCAATTGTTCGTGCACCGCCTCGACCACAGCCCAGGCGAGGGCCATGCCGTCATAGGTCGAGGTGCCGCGGCCCACTTCATCGAGAATCACGAAGCTGCGATCGGTCGCCTGGCTTAGAATTGCGGCGGTTTCGACCATTTCCACCATGAATGTGGAGCGGCCCCGCGCGAGGTTGTCGGAGGCGCCGACGCGGCTGAAAAGGCGGTCTGCAATGCCCACTTTCGCGCTGGTTGCGGGGACGAAACTGCCGGCCTGGGCGAGCAAAAGTATCAGCGCATTCTGGCGCAGGAAGGTCGATTTGCCGCCCATGTTTGGCCCGCCGATGAGCCACAAACGTTCCGAAAAACCCACCGAACAGTCGTTTGATCGGAACCGATCACCCGTCTTGATCAGCGCCTGTTCCACGACCGGGTGCCGACCGGCGACGACTTCGAGGCAAGGTTCGTCGAGCATGTCCGGCTGGCACCAGTCGCCTTCCGCCGCCCGTTCGGCGAGCGCGGCCGATACATCGATCCGGGCCAGCGCGGCAGCGGTTGCGGCGATGGCTTCGCGGCAGGCGACCACTTCGCCGACCAGCGTTTCGAAATGGCTGTCTTCGGCGGCGAGGGCATGGGCCCCGGCTTCGGCGATGCGGCTGGCTTCCTCGTGCAGGCCCACCGAATTGAAGCGCACCGCCCCGGCCATTGTCTGCCGGTGGGTGAAGCCGCTGTCGGCGGCCATCAGCTTGTCGCCATGCTTGGCGGGCACTTCGATGAAATAGCCCAGCACCTTGTTGTGCTTGATCTTGAGCGAGGGCGTGCCGGTCTCCTCGCGGTATTTCGCCTCCAGCGCGGCGATGGCCTTGCGCGCATTGCCGCTGGTTTCGCGCAAAGCGTCGAGCGCGTGGTCATAGCCCGCGGCGATGAAGCCGCCCTGGCCGCGTTCGGTCGGCGGGGAGGGGACCAGCGCGCGGTCCAGATGATCGGTCAGGGCGCCGTGCCCGCCCAGCCTTTCCACCGCCTGCGCCAGCAGCGGCGGCAGGTCGACCCCGGCCGAGAGCATGCCACGCAGCCGCCGCGCTTCGCCAAGGCCATCACGGATCTGCCCCAGATCGCGCGGACTGCCGCGCCCCGCCACGATCCGGCCCAGCGCGCGCCCGATATCGGGTGCCTGCCGCAGCACGGCGCGGATATCGCCGCGCAGCAGCGGATCGTCATGGAAATGGCGCACGCTGGCTAGCCGGTGTTCGATCGCAAGCCGGTCGGCGAGCGGGGCGGACAGGTCTTCGGCCAGTTGGCGCGCGCCCGCACCGGTGGCGCAGCGATCGACACAGGCGACCAGGCTGCCATCGCGCCCGCCGTTCTGCGCGGCAAGGATTTCCAGGCTGCTGCGCGTGGCGGCATCCATCGCCAGATGCGCTTCGCTGCCGCGCGCCACAGGCGGCAGGAGGAAGGGCAGCTGGCCGCGCCCCGCATGGTCGAGATAGGCGATCAGCCCGGCGGCGGCCGCCAGCATCGGGCGCGAGAAATCGCCCAGCCCATCGAGCGTGGCGAGGCTGTGAATATCCTTCAGCCGCGCTTCGCCGTCCTCGCTGCGGAAATCGGGGCGCGGGCGGGCAATCACATCGGCAGGGGCATCGTCCCAGTCATCGGGCCCCACCACCTCGCTGGCGCCGAGGCGGGCGAGCGCGGCATCGAGCCGGTCGGCCGCGCAGTCTTCCAGCTCCATCCGCCCGGTGGAAATATCGCAGGACGCAAGGCCCACCCCGTCGCGCACCGGGGCCACCGCGACCAGCAGATTGGCGCGCCGCGGTTCGAGCAGCGCCTCTTCCGTCAGCGTGCCCGCGGTAACGAAGCGCACGATATCGCGCGAGACCAGCGCCTTGGACACCGGCTTGCCTTCGCGCTTCGTCCGCTCCTTGGCTTCGTCGGGGGTCTCGGTCTGCTCGGCAATCGCGACGCGGCAGCCGCCCTTGATCAGCCGGGCGAGATAGCCTTCCGCCGCATGGACCGGCACGCCGCACATCGGCACCGGTTCCCCGCAATGTTCGCCGCGCGTGGTCAGCGCGATGTCGAGCACCTGCGCGGCCACCCTGGCATCGTCGAAGAACAGTTCGAAGAAATCGCCCATGCGGTAAAACAGCAGCGCATCGCCAGCCTCGCGTTTGAGCGCGAGATATTGCTGCATCATCGGAGTGGGTGAGTCGGCCATGGGCCATGCCGTAGCGGCCCGCTTTGCGATTCGGGAAGCGGCGCAGCGGGTGTTTCCCCTATGACTTCGCGCAAAATGCTCTTAGGGGCGGGCACAAGACCTCAGAGACCCGCCCAAAGGACAAGCATGGCCGAAGAAAAGCAGAACGGTTTCAACACGCGCGAAGCGTTGTTCTATCACGAAACGATCCGTCCCGGTAAGATCGAGATCGTTGCCAGCAAGCCGATGGCGACCCAGCGCGATCTGGCGCTGGCCTATTCGCCGGGCGTTGCGGCCCCGGTCGAGGCGATTGCGGCCAATCCCAAGGATGCGGCACGCTATACCGCCCGCTCCAACCTCGTGGCAGTGATTTCCAACGGTACCGCGATCCTCGGCCTCGGCAATCTGGGCGCGCTGGCATCGAAGCCGGTGATGGAAGGCAAGGCCGTCCTGTTCAAGCGCTTCGCCGATGTGGATTCGATCGATCTCGAACTCGATACCGAAGACCCGGAAGCCTTCATCAATGCCGTCGCGCTGATGGAACCCAGCTTCGGCGGCATCAATCTGGAAGATATCGCCGCGCCCGAATGCTTCATTATCGAGCAGGCCCTGCGCGAAAAGATGAACATCCCGGTGATGCATGACGACCAGCACGGCACCGCGATCATCGCTGCCGCCGGTCTGATCAACGCCTGCCATGTGACGGGCCGCGAACTGAAAGACTGCAAGATGGTGGTCAACGGGGCGGGCGCTTCGGCGCTGGCCTGCACCGCGCTGATCAAGGCGATGGGCATTCCGCACGAAAACGTGATCGTGTGCGACCGCTCCGGGCCGATCACGCCGGGCCGCGCCGATGTGGACCAGTGGAAGAGCGCGCATGCGGTACCGACCGATGCGACCAGCCTGGAAGAAGCGCTGAAGGGCGCGGACATCTTCCTCGGCCTCTCGGCAGCCGGCGCGCTGAAGCCCGAATGGGTGGCCAATATGGCCGAGCGCCCGATCATCTTCGCCATGGCCAATCCGGTGCCGGAAATCATGCCCGAAGATGCCAAGGCCGTGCGGCCCGATGCGATCATTGCCACCGGGCGCAGCGATTATCCCAACCAGGTCAACAATGTGCTGGGCTTCCCCTTCATCTTCCGCGGCGCGCTGGACGTGCAGGCCACCGCGATCAATGAAGAGATGAAGATCGCCGCCGCCCGTGCGATCGCGGAACTGGCGCGCGACCGCGTGCCCGAGGAAGTGGCCGCTGCTTACGGCGTGGTCCACCAGTTCGGCGAGGAATACATCATTCCCGCGCCCTTCGATCCGCGCCTGATGGAAGTCGTGTCCTCCGCCGTGGCCAAGGCCGCGATGGACAGCGGCGTGGCGCAGGCCCCGATCGAGGATTTCGACGCCTATCGCCATGCGCTGAAGGCCCGCCTGAACCCGACGACCGGCGCGCTGACCAATATCTACGAGCAGGCCAAGGCCAATCCCAAGCGGATGGTTTTCGCCGAAGCCGAGGAAGATGTCGCCTTGCGCGCCGCGATCCAGTACCGCGACTATGGCTACGGCGAACCCATCCTGGTCGGCCGCACCGAGAAGGTGCTGGCCAAGCTCCAGGAACTGGGCGTCGACGATCCGAGCGACTGGATCATCGAGAATTCGAACGTGTCGGACAAGGTGCCGGCAATGAACGATTATCTCTATAAGCGCCTGCAGCGCCGCGGTTATACCGAGCGCGACGTGCAGCGCATGGTCAATCAGGAACGCAATGTCTTTGCCGCCCTGCTGGTGGCGCTGGGCCACGGCGAAGGCATGATCTCCGGCCTCACCCGCACCTATGCGCAGACCGCGCGCGAAGTGGCCCGCGTGATCGATCCCAAGCCGGGCGCAACGCCCTTCGGCGTGCACATGATGATCGGCAAGAACCACACCACCTTCCTGGCCGATACCACGATCAACGAACGCCCGACCGCGGCCGAACTGGCGCATATCGCGCGCGAAACCGCTGCCGTGGCGCGCCGCATGGGTCACGAACCGCGCGTTGCCTTCATGTCCTATTCGACCTTCGGCAATCCTTCGGGCCAGTGGCTTGGCAATCTGCGCGATGCCGTGGCGCTGCTGGATGCGGACGATACGGTGGACTTCGAATATGAAGGCGAAATGGCCCCCGATGCCGCGCTCAACCGCAAGGTCATGGCGCTCTATCCGTTCAGCCGCCTGTCGGGCCCGGCCAATGTGCTGATCATGCCGGGGCTGCAATCGGCCAATCTGTCGGCCAAGCTGCTGCGCGAACTGGGCGGCGAAACCATGGTCGGCCCGATGATGATCGGCAGCGAGAAGCCGGTGCAGATCGCGCCGATGACCGCGATCGCGCCCGATCTGCTGACGCTGGCCGTGCTGGCCAGCGCCGGAGTGGTCGGCTGAGATGGCGGAAGCGATGAGCATTGCCGACCAGCGCCATCGCTTCTCCATCCCGGACGACGTCCATTATCTGAATTGCGCCTATATGGCTCCGCTTTCCCGCGAGGTGAGCGGGGCCATGGTGGAAGGCGCGCGGCTGAAGGAACAGCCGTGGAATTTCCTCCCCGCCGATTTTTTCCGCGTGGCCGAGAACTTTCGCGAAAGCGCGGGGCGGCTGGCGGGCGTTTCGCCAGACAGGATCGCGATCGTGCCATCGGTGAGCTACGGGCTGGCCGTGGCGGCGGCCAATCTGCCGCTTGCCGCCGGGCAGAATGTGGTGACGCTGGGCGACCAGTTTCCCTCCAATGTCTATGTCTGGCAGGAAAGGGCGCGGGCTGCCGGGGCCGAGGTGATCGCCGTGTCGCGCCCGTCGCAAAGCTGCTGGAGCGGGGCGGTACTCGATGCCATCGGCCGGATACCGCCATCGTGGCGGTGCCGCACAATCACTGGGCGGACGGGCGCATGGTCGATCTGGTGGCGGTGGGCGAAAAGGCGCGCGCGCATGGGGCCGCGCTGGTGCTCGACCTGACCCAGTCGCTTGGCGCGATGCCGCTCGATTTTGCGGCGGTGCAGCCCGATTTTGCCGTGGCGGCTTGCTACAAATGGCTGATGGGGCCTTACGGGATCGGCCTGCTTTATGCCGACCCGAAGCATCATGATGGCGTGCCGATTGAACATAACTGGATCAACCGGGCAGGCTCGGAAGATTTTTCGCGGCTGGTCGAGTATCGCAGCGATTTCCAGCCCGGCGCGCGGCGCTTCGACATGGGCGAGAAATCGAACGCGCCTTTGCTGATGGGCGCAGGCGCGGGAATGGATTTCCTGATGGAATTCGGGATCGCGGCAATCGCCGACGAGCTGGGCCGCCGGACCGATGCCATCGCCCGCGAGGCGGCCGAGCTGGGGCTGACGCATGCCCCCATCGGCACGCGCGCGCCGCATTTCCTCGCGCTCGGTTTTCCCGACGGCCTGCCCGCCGGGCTCACTGAAAAGCTGGCGCAGCGACAGGTGCATGTCTCGGTGCGCGGCAGCTCGCTGCGCGTCACGCCGCATCTCTACAACAGCGCCGCCGATACGGACGCGCTGCTGGCGACCTTGCGCGAATGCCTCGCCTAGGCCGGCACCGTTTGCGGCAGGCCAGCGGGTAGCTCGACGAGGTAATTGCGCGGATCGGCTGGGTCGATCAGGACGCGGAAGGACGCATTCTCCAGCGCCGCAGGGTGGATCGTCACCGGGCCGCTCCTGAAATTGCGCTTGGCGCCCGTCTGCGGATCGGCGCCCGTGCAGACGATCCGCCAGCAGTCATGCGGGCCCTGCCGCCTGCTCGACACGGGCAGGGCGTAGAGAAAGCGCGCTTCGATCGGCTTGCCGTTCTGCATCAGGAAGGCGATACGGCGGCGCTCGGTACGAAAGACGCGAAGCAGCCAGAGGCCTGCGGCAAGGAAGGCAATACCGATCAGTACCGCGATGATGGGTTTCATCCATGCCGGCCAGAAAGCGGTGAGACGGGCATCGCTGGGATTGCCGGGCAGATAGGCCATCTCGATGCTCTGGCCCAGGCGGTAGGCTGGGTTCGGGCCGCCGATCTGGCCGCGGAACCGGCGCATTCGGCCTTGCCCGTCCCGCCATTCCACAAGCGGCGCGAAATTCGGCTCGCCGTCTTTGCCCTCGAATTCCGTATGGCCGACGACTGTCCCCTGCGTAGCGACGGCGGAGCGGGCGAACTGCCACTGCTCCGCGCCCAGCCACAGGCCGAGCGCCAGCGCCGCCGCACCCGCCTGCGTAAAGAGCGCCCCCGGCAAGATCATCCTTTTCTGCATCCGCGTCCCTCTCCCGAACCCGTGTTTAGCGGGTTGCCGATAAACTGCCAGCGCGCGTCGATCGCGCTGCTGCGGCGGGCCGAACCATCACGCCCGAACCCCTTGCCGGAACGGCTCGGCGGACGAATTTTCGCAGGTTCATCTTTTGGCAAGCGCACTCGCGGCTAAGGGCCTTTCCCCATTCAAATGGGACATGTGCAAGGGATCGCACTCGAAAGGACGAATAATGAAAAAAGCACTCGCACTCGCCGTGATCGGCGCCGGCCTCGCGGCCACTCCGGCCATGGCGCAGGACACGCGCGCACCCGGCGGCCTCTATGTCGGCGTGCTCGGCGGCTATGAAGGCGTCGATGTCGATGCGGCCGACGGCAACGCCACGGCCAGCGCCGACAGCGCGGTTTACGGCATCAATGCAGGCTACGACCTCAGCCTTGGCAGCGCCTTCGTCGGCGTGGAAGGCGAACTGTCCACCAGCGACGGCACCACAAGCTTCCCAGACAGCTTCGGCGGCGCGCGCGAAGGGCTGGAGACCGGCGGCCAGTATTACATCGGCGCGCGCGCCGGCGTAGCGCTGACGCCCGGCATCGCGGCCTATGGCAAGGTGGGCTATACCGCGCTCGATACGAAGGCGTTCACCGACAGCGGCTCGCTCGACGAGCTGGACGAGAATGCCGACGGCATCCGCTACGGCGCAGGCCTGCAGGTGCAGCTGCCCGGACCGCTGGAAGGCCGCCTCGAATACCGCCGTTCGAAAT
Organism: Qipengyuania sp. NPDC077563; assembly: GCF_044901345.1. Lineage (NCBI taxonomy): Bacteria > Pseudomonadati > Pseudomonadota > Alphaproteobacteria > Sphingomonadales > Erythrobacteraceae > Qipengyuania > Qipengyuania sp. NPDC077563. The sequence goes on from NZ_JBJDPC010000003.1 coordinate 446,391, forward strand.
ACAATGATCTCGCCGATGCGGGTCAGGGCGACGCGACGACCGACCAGGTCGTGGCCGGTCTCGCACTGCGTTTCTAGGCTTTAGAGCCGATCAGAACGGCAGGGTCTTGCCGGTGTAATCGACATAGGCGTAGTCACCGCTCGCCTGTTCGACGACATCGGCGAGGCCCTTCACGCTTTCTTCTACCGTGATCTTGGCGTTGGGTCCGCCCATGTCGGTCTGCACCCAGCCCGGGTGGAGCGAACGCACGGTCACGCCGCGTTCCTTCGCCTCCTGCTCGGCAATGCCCTTGGCGAGCATGTTCTGCGCGGTCTTGCTGGTGCGGTAGAGTTCATAGCCGCCCGAGCTGTCCTCGATCGAACCCATCAGCGAGCTCATGAAGGACAGCGAGCCGCCCTTCCTGATTTGCGGCAGTAGCGCCTTGCCCAAATGCGCCGGGCCGAAGGCGTTGGTCATCATGACCTTGGCCACTTCGTCCGCAGTCGCCTTCTCGCTCGACTGGTGCTCCGCCCCGGTGATCCCGGCATTGACGATCACCGCATCGAATTCGCCGTCGATGGAGAAGGTCGATGGATCGGTGACGTCGAGCGTCGCCACCGACACATCCTCCAGCGCGTGGAGATCATCGCTTTTCGAGCGTTCGGTTCCGGTGACCTGCCAGCCCCGCGCCTTGAACTCCTCGGCGAGGCCGAGGCCGATGCCGCGCGATGCGCCGACGATAAGAATATGCTTGCTCATTGGATGTCTCCTTACGCCGGGTGGACCAGCGTTTTCAGGTTCATGAATTCATGGAGGCCGAATTCGGCCAGTTCGCGGCCGTGGCCCGACCGCTTGATGCCGCCGAAGGGCGCCTCGATCTTCGAGCCGTTGACGCCGTTGAAGGTCGTCATGCCCGCTTCGATGGCGTTGGCGAAATGCTCCTTCTCGCCCTCGTCATTGGTCCAGACGGCAGAGCCGAGGCCGAAGGGAATGGCATTGGCGATCATCGTCGCCTCGTCGATATCCTTCGCCTTGTAGAGCTGGCCGACGGGGCCGAAGATCTCGTCCGTACCGGTTTCGCTGCCCACTGCGACATCGGTCAGCAGGCCCGCAGTCATCCACGCGCCCGGCTTGTCGATCTTCTCCGCGCCGAAGAGCAGGGTGCAGCCTTCCTTCTTCGCCTTCTCGACCTGATCCAGCACGGTATCGCGCTGGCCCTCGCTCGACAGCGGTCCAAGGCCGGTGTCCTCATCCATCGGATCGCCGAGCTTCACGTCCTTCAGTGCCTGGATGAACCGTTCGGAAAAATCATCGTAGATGTCGGCATGGACGATGGTGCGCTTGCCGCAGATGCAGGACTGGCCGTTGTTCTGGATGCGTGCGGTGACGGCGTCCTTTACCGCCTGGTCCATGTCGGCGGACGGCATTACGATGAAGGGATCGCTGCCGCCCAGTTCCAGCACGACCTTCTTCAGGTGCTTGCCCGCCTGCTGCGCCACGGCGCTGCCGGCGCCCTCGCTCCCCGTCAGCGTGGCGGCGACGATGCGCGTATCGGCAATGACATCGGCAATCGGATCGGAGGATACGCACAGATTTTGGAACAGGCCTTCGGGACCGCCTGCCTCGACCACCAGTTCCTCCATCCGCTGGGCAACGCCCTGCACGATGCTGGCATGTTTCAGCAGGCCGACATTCCCGGCCAGGATCGTCGGCGCCAGGAAGCGGATAACCTGCCAATAGGGGAAGTTCCATGGCATCACCGCGAGCACCGGCCCCTGCGGCAGCCAGCGCGCCTCGGCCCGGCCGCCATCGGACAGGTCCCAGAATTTTGAATCGAGCATCGGCGGGCCATGCTCGGCATAATAATGCAGCAGGCTGGCGCATTTCCCGACCTCGCTACGCGCCTGGGTGATGGGCTTACCCATCTCGGTCACGGCGAGCTTTGCGAGCTCTTCCTTATTGCTCTCGTAGAGATCGCCGAGGGCGGAGAGAACCTTGGTGCGCTTGTCGATCGAAGTGGTGCGCCACTCGCGATAGGTGCGCGTCGCAGTCTCGAGCTTGCGGTCGATGCCGTTCTTATCGAGCGTTTCATATTCGGCGATGGTTTCGCCGGTTGCGGGATTAATGGTGGTGATCAAGGGGGAGGGCCTTTGGTTGGGGGTTACACCCAAACAATCGCCGCGCCCCCCGCAGCGTTCCGAAGCCTATCTCCGCCGGAAGCGGAAATACCACACCTCGTGCCCATAGGTGTGGCGGGCCTTGTGTTCGTAACGCGTTTCGCACCAGCCAGAAGGGCGGTTTTCCCACGCGTGCCGGTCGGCGGCGACCCATTCGAATTCGTCGGTGAAGCGGCGCATCACCATCAGTGCATGGCGCAGATAGACCGCGTGATCAGTGCCAAAGCGGAATTCCCCGCCCGGCTTCAGCTTGTCGGCAATCATGCGCACCGGGCCATCGTTCATCATCCGGCGCTTGGCATGCTTGTTCTTGGGCCAGGGATCAGGATGAAGCAGATAGACCATGGTTAGCGCATCGTCCGGCACACGGGCCAAGGCATCGAGCGCATCGCCGTGATGGATGCGGACATTGGCCAAGGCGCCATCGCGCACATGGGTCAGCGCCTGGGCAACGCCGTTGACGAAAGGTTCGGCCCCGATGAAGCCGTGATCGGGCAGCATGTCGGCGCGATACGCCATGTGTTCGCCGCCGCCGAAACCGATTTCGAAATGCAATGGCCGGTCGAAGCCGAACAGGCCTTCAGCGGTGACCGGCCCTTCGGCGGGAACGGCGATCTGGGGCAGCAGCTTGTCGACTAGTTCCTGCTGTGCGGCGCGCAGGGGTTTGCCCTGGCTGCGGCCGTAGAGCCGGTTGAGCGTGGTCGGATCGCCTTCCTTGAATGCTGACATGGGCAGGCGCGCTAGGCCAAGCGGGCCGCGCTTGTCCAGCCCGTCGTTCCCGCGCGCCAGTCAATGCATGTGAAAGGAAGGGGGCGGCGGGGGAAGCGTGGCCGCCACGGCGGGCAGCGGCGATGCGCGGTGATGCGCATGCTCGATAACCTCGATCAGCTTTTGGGGCATGAAGGGCTTGCGCACGATGCGATCGGGGTGAACCCCTTCGATCCGTGCAGCGATATCGTTGATGTCCCATCCGGTGACGAGAATGGTCCGCGTGGCCGGGTGACGCAACTTGATCTGGGCCACCAGCTCCAGTCCGTTCATCTGTCCCTCGAGATCGAATTCGAGAATCAGCATATCGGGCTTGTGCTGCTGCACCAGTTCGATCGCATCCCTGGCATTTCGAGCGCAGCCGACAACCTTAAACCCGGCAGACGTGAACGATTCGGCCATCATAAAGGCGAGCGCGCGGTCCGCTTCGACTATGACAATCCGTGGCACTTTACAGACCTTCATCTTCCCTACCCCCCAAACGCATCGAGGAAGCCAGCAGGCGCCATACAGAGAGTGGTCCCGCCGCTTACCCGCCAAGTTATACTTGTTGCCCGGGAGTAAACTCGCAGTTCAGCCGAAATATTCAATTACGGAAGAATACGCATTATAGTTAATCAAATATTAGGCCGCCCGAAACTGTAAGCTTCGAGCGGCTTAACGATTTAAGAAAATCGGCGTTAACTATTTTATGCGTGCAAGATCAACCCTGATCTGCGGCGGGTCGGAAAAATGATCCGACCCGAAAAGAAGATCAGGCCGCTTCGGCCTCTTCTTCTTCGTCGTCGCGCAGGACGTAACCACGGCCCCAGACGGTTTCGATGTAATTCTCACCGTTGCAGGCATGGCTCAATTTCTTGCGCAGCTTGCAAATGAAGACGTCGATGATCTTCAGTTCGGGTTCGTCCATTCCGCCGTAAAGGTGGTTGAGGAACATTTCCTTGGTCAGCGTAGTGCCCTTGCGCAGGCTGAGCAGCTCGAGCATCGCATATTCCTTGCCCGTCAGATGGACGCGGGCGCCATCGACTTCGACCGTTTTGGCGTCGAGGTTCACTGCGAGCTTGCCGGTGCGGATGATCGACTGGCTATGGCCCTTCGAGCGGCGCACCACGGCGTGGATGCGGGCGATCAGTTCTTCGCGGTGGAACGGCTTGGTGACGTAATCGTCGGCACCGAAACCGAAGCTGCGGATCTTGCTGTCCATCTCGGCCACGCCGGAGAGGATCAGGACGGGCGTCTGAACCTTGGCGACTCGCAATTTCTTGAGCACGTCATAGCCGTGCATGTCAGGAAGATTGAGGTCGAGCAGGATGATGTCGTAATCATACAGCTTGCCCAGATCGAGGCCTTCTTCGCCCAGATCAGTAGAATAGACGTTAAAGCCCTCGGTAGTCAGCATGAGCTCGATGGCTTTCGCCGTGGTCGGCTCGTCTTCGATCAGCAATACTCGCATGGGCGGCCCCCTTGCCTCTAAATCCGCTGGCTCGTTCCCGTCAGAAAAAAGCCCAAACCCTTGTTACCCAGATCGGGTATGAATGGAAAAGGTTAAAACGACGTAAAATTCGCCCACGCCAAATGCAACGGCGGCGGTTGCCTTCACAGCGCGCGGAGTTTCTTCGCCCGCCGGCGCTGGGCGGAAGAGCCGATGCCGATAGCCTCGCGATATTTGGCGACCGTGCGCCGGGCGAGATCGAATCCTTCTTCGTTCAGCAGGTCGGCCAGCTTCTGGTCGGACAGCACCTTCTTCACATCCTCGGCATCGCACAGGGCGCGGATGCGGGCCTTGATCGCTTCGCTGCTGGCGCCTTCGCCATCGGCGGCGGCGACCCCGCTGGAGAAGAAATATTTCATCTCGAAGGTGCCGCGCGGGCAGGACAGATATTTGTTGCTCGTCACCCGGCTGACGGTCGATTCGTGCATCTCGATCTTTTCCGCCACCTCGCGCAGAGTGAGCGGGCGCATGGCGGAAACGCCTTCGCGGAAGAAGCCTTCCTGCCGGGTCACGATTTCGGTGGCGGTCTTCAAAATGGTCTTCTGGCGCTGGTCCAGCGCGCGGATCAGCCAGTCCGCTTCGCCCAGCTGTTCGTTCAGCCAGGCGCGCGAGGCCTTGTCGCGCGCGCCCGCTTCCAGCTCGACGTAATAGTCGCGGTTGACCACCAGCCGGGGCAGGCTGGCTTCGTTGATGCGGATGTGCCAGCCGCCGCCATCGGCTGGTTTCACGATCACGTCGGGGACGATGGCGGTCTCGGCCTCCCCGCCGAAGCGCGAGCCGGGCTTGGGGTCATAGCTGCGCAGTTCCGCCAGCATGTCGGCGAAATCTTCCTCATCGACATCGCATAGCCGCCGCAGCCGGGCGATATCCCCGCTGCCCAGCAGATCGAGATGGTCGATCAGCCGCGCCATGCAGGGATCGTAACGATCCGCCTCGCGCGCCTGCAGGGCGAGGCATTCGGACAGGCTGCGCGCGCCCACCCCGGTAGGATCGAGCGACTGGACCAGCATGAGCGCCCGCTCCACTTCGGCCAGCGGGGCGCCCAAATCGTCGCTCAATTCGCGCAGCGAGGTATGGAGATAGCCCGCTTCATCGAGTTCGTGGATGATACGTCCGGCAATCAGCCCTTCGCGCGCGTCATGCGCCAGCGCGCCGATCTGGGAGGCAAGATGTTCAGCCAGGCTCAGATTGCTGCGCGAGCGGTTCTCCAGATCGGGCAGCTCTTCCCCGCCGCTCGCCAGCCCGCCTGCCTGCGCCCAGTCGCCGCGATCGGCGGGCGAGGAATCGGGGTCCCGCGCATAATCGGCAATGTCGAGCGCGGTCTCGCCGTCGAAATCGGGCGTCGATTCGTGTTCGCCCGGCGCGCTTTCCGGCTGGTCGTCGCCCTTTTCGTGGCGCAACTCGCCCACTTCGAGCAGCGGGTTGCTCTCCAGCGCCTCGGCGACGAAGCTTTCGATTTCGAGATTGGACAGCGCCAGCAGCTTGATCGCCTGCTGCAGCTGCGGCGTCATCACCAGCGATTGGGATTGCCTTAGGTCCAGCCTCGGGCCGAGCGCCATTGTCTATCTCCGGGCGCCGTCCGCGATCACAGGGTGAAGTTCTCGCCGAGATAGAGCCGTTTGACGTTTTCGTCCGCCACCAGCGCCTCGGGCGTTCCGGCAAACAGGACCTGGCCGCCATAGATGATGCAGGCGCGGTCGACGATTTCCAGCGTCTCGCGGACATTGTGATCGGTGATCAGCACGCCGATGCCGCGCGTTTTCAGGTCTTTCACCAGATCGCGAATGTCGCTGATCGAGAGCGGATCGATCCCGGCAAAGGGTTCGTCCAGCAGCATGATCGACGGCTTGGCGGCCAGCGCGCGGGCGATTTCGGCGCGGCGGCGTTCACCGCCCGACAGCGCCATCGCCGGGCTTTCGCGCAGGCGGGTAAGGCCGAATTCGTCGAGCAATCGGTCCAGTTCGGCCGCGCGCGTATCCCGGTCGGGTTCGACCATTTCGAGCACGCAGGCGATGTTCTGTTCCACCGTCATGCCGCGGAAAATGCTGGTTTCCTGCGGCAGATAGCCGAGCCCGAGGATCGCGCGGCGATACATCGGCAGGCGGGTCACGTCCTCGCCGTCCATCAGGATGCGGCCGGCGTCGGGCCGGACCAGCCCCATGATCGAATAGAAACAGGTCGTCTTGCCCGCGCCATTTGGGCCGAGCAGTCCGAGCACTTCGCCCTTGCCGACGCTGAGCGAGATGTCGGTCAGCACCTGCCGCTTGTCATAGCTCTTCGCGATCGAGATGACTTCCAGCCCGCCCTGCGGGATGGGCGGGGCGGCATCATGGACGTCTTCATTGTCCGGGCTGATCACGTCTTGGTCCATGGTGCTTGCCATAGCATGCGGACCGGTTTGTAAAACCCCCGACCGAAGTCTGCCCTGCAAAGCGCCGCGAATTGTCCGGCGGGCGCCAAGAACAGGCTTCTCGCGCGGCGCTTGCCTTAAGGTCACAAATTTGAAACTATGCCTTCATCAACAGTCTGGGGAGACGAGCGATGGCTAAAGCACTGGATAGGGAACACGGTGTCGCAACCGTAACGCACAGCGGTTCGCCGGACTGGTCCAAGAAAATGAGCGACAATGTCGCGCTGGCGCTCATCGTCTACACCGGCCTCCAGATCTTCGTGACCGTGGAAGCACTGAAGGACGGCGTTTCCAGCACCATCCCCTATTTCGCGCTGATCCTGCTGGTCGGGGCCATCATCCCGGCGTGTCGCTGGTTCGAAAAACGCTGGAAGGATCTGCCCGGGGACAGCGCGCATGATGCAAGCCTGCGCAGCGCCTATCGCCGCGATCAGGTGCTGCTGTGGGCGATTGCCATCGGCCTGCCCTTCGTGCTGACCGCATTCTTCAAGGCGATCTTCGCCGCCTGACCTTCCGGGCTTGCGCCGCCCGCACCGGCTCCCTAGCCGGACCCTTCACAGGGTTTGCGGAGTTGAAGGCGAGGCATGATCGATAAAGAAACCGCACTGGCGCGCTGCCAGGAACTCGTGGCACTGGCGCAGAAGACCGGTGCGGACGCAGCCGACGCCGTGGCACGGGCCAATGCTTCGGAATCCGTGTCGATGCGACTCGGCCGGCTGGAAGAGGTTGAACGCTCCGAAAGCGAGGAGATCGGCCTGCGCGTCTTCGTCGGCAAACGCTCCGCCTCGATCCATACCAGCGATTTCGCGCCCGAAGGTTTGAAGGCGCTGGCCGAACGCGCGGTGCAGATGGCGCGCCACGCGCCCGAAGACCGGCATGCTGGCCTCGCCCCTGCCGATGCGCAGTTCACCGGCGACATGCCTGATCTCGAACTCGACGATCCCGATCAGCCCGATCCGGCAGCCCTGCGCGAAGCCGCGCTCGCGACCGAGGAGGCCGCGCGCGCTGTGGCAGGCGTCACCAACAGCAATGGCGGCAGCGCGGGCGCCAGCCGCGCCGTGGTCGCGTTGGCGACATCGACCGGTTTCGCCCGCGGTTATGCCGGCAGCGGCTTTTCTCTGTCTGCCAGCGTGGTGGCGGGCGAGGGCAGTTCGATGCAGACCGATCACGCCTCGCGGGGCGCGCGTTTCCTTGCCGATCTGCCCGCGCCGGAAACTGTGGGCAGCGAAGCCGGGCGGCGCGCGGTGGAGCGGCTGAACCCGAAATCGATCCCCAGCAGCAAGCTGCCGGTAGTCTTCGAACCGCGCATCGCGGGCGGGCTTGTCGGCCATCTGCTGGGCGCGATGTCGGCCCCGGCGATTGCGCGCAAGGCCAGCTTCCTTCTGGGGCATGAGGCCGACGAACTGTTCGATCCGGCCATCCGCATCGTGGAAGATCCCCTGCGCAAACGCGGCCAGCGTTCGCGCCCCTTCGATGGCGAAGGCGTGCGCACCGGCCCGCGCGAACTGGTGCGCGGTGGCCGCGTTACCGGCTGGCTGACCAATGTGTCCTCCGCCGACCAGCTCGGCCTCGAACTGACCGGCCATGCCTCGCGCGGGGGCGGCGGATCGCCGGGCGTCAGCGCCAGCAATGTGCATATGGAACCCGGCGCGGTTTCACCCGAAGCGCTGATGGCGGATATCGAGGACGGGCTCTATGTCACCTCGCTGTTCGGGCAGGGCGTCAATACCGTCACCGGCGATTACAGCCGCGGGGCGACGGGTTTTCGGATCCGCCAGGGCCAGATCGCCGAACCGGTTGCGGAAATCACCATCGCGGGTACCCTCCTCGAAATGTACCGCGCGCTCACCCCCGCCGACGACCTCGAGATGCACCGGTCGATCAATGTGCCCACGCTGCGCGTCGACGGCATGATGGTGGCGGGCGAATGAAGCGGCTGGTTGCCGCAGCCGCTCTTGCGCTGTCGGCGATGGTTGCCGCGCCCGCGCTGGCCATCCTGCCGAGCGCGCCGGAAAGCGATCCCGCGCCCGCCGAAACGTCGGCTCCGGCGCAGGCGATCGACGATACGCAGGATGCCGGCGCCGACCAACGCATGGCCGACCGGATAGAAGGCATCTTTGCCGAACTGCCCGCCTTCCAGGCGGTGGACGTGGCGGTCAGCCAGGGCGTCGTCACCCTGTCGGGCACCGTGCCCAAGCAGGAAGACGTCGCCCGTGCCGAAGCCATCGCCAGCCGGGTGACCGGCGTGGTCACGGTGGAAAACGGGCTGGAGCGCGACGTTTCGGTGTCCGCGCAAGCTTCGGGCATTGCCAGCCTGGCGGATAAATGGGACGGGCTGATCGCGCTGTTGCCGCTGATCGGCCTGGCGTTGCTGGTGTGGGCGGGTATCTCGCTGATCGGCTATCTCATCGCCGGGCTCGGCTCGCTGTGGCACAGGATTGCGCCCAACAGTTTTCTGGCCGAACTCATCGCCAGCGCGCTGCGCTTCGTCTTCGTCGTCGGCGGACTGGTGGTCGCGCTCGATATCGTCGGGGCGAGCGCCTTGCTTGGCGCCGTGCTGGGTGGGGCGGGGGTCATCGGCCTGGCACTCGGATTTGCGCTGCGCGACACGATCGAGAATTACGTCGCCTCGCTCATGCTCAGCCTGCGCCAGCCATTCCGCGCCAACGACCATGTGCTGATCGACAATCTCGAAGGGCGGGTGATCCGCCTGACCAGCCGCGCCACGGTAATGATGACGCTCGACGGCAACCATCTGCGCGTGCCCAACAGCCAGGTGTTCAAGGCGGTCATCACCAATTTCAGCCGCAACCCGCAGCGCCGCTTCGAATTCGATCTCGGCGTGGATGCCGATGACGATGCGCGCGCCGCCCGCCAGCTGGGCCGCGAGACATTGGGCTCGCTCGATTTCATCCTGTCCGATCCGCCGCCGGAGGCGCGCATCGTCGAAGTCGGCGATTCCAATGTCGTGATCCGCTTCCTGGGCTGGGTCGACCAGAACAAGACCGACTGGTTCAAGGCGCAGAGCCGCGCCATCCCCGCGGTGAAGGAAGCGCTGGAGGACGCCGGCTTCGGCCTGCCCGAACCGATCTACCGCCTGCGCTTCGACCCGCGTTCCGCGACGCTGCCGTTCGAGAACATCGCCGAGGGCGGCGAACGCAAGGACACGAAAGCGCCCAAGCCGGTGCGGCAGGTGACCGTCACCGAGGCCGACGAAGACATCCGCCCGGTCAACGAGATCGCCGAGATGGTCGACAAGGAACGGCGCGAAACGGGCAGCGAGCAGGAAAAGGACCTGCTCGACCATTCACGCCCCGTGGAGTGACTGCGGACCGGGCCTAGTCGACCCGGTCGGCTTCCTCTTCCAGCCTGTCGGCGCGCGCATCAAGCTGGTCGGCATGCTCTTCCAGCCGCGCGCGCTCTTCGGGCGTATCGGCATCGGCGGCGCGATCTTCGGCCAGATCGGCGTGATCTTCGACTGCACCGATCTCTTCCACGATTATGTCTTCGGCATCATTGTCGGTGGCCATGGCATCGGCAGGCGTGTCGGCATCGGTATGCGCCTCGCCGCAGGCGGAAAGCGCCCCAAGCGAGATGAGACCGGCGGCAATAAGCAGTTTCTTCACGAAAATTCCTCTTGGCTCTTTTGATGGGATTGAGTCACAAGATAACATAACAACTTCTATCGCTTCTGCGGCAATTGTTCAACCGCCGACCATCCTTCCCTCAAGCCAAACGGGCAGGCCCCAAGAAAAAGGGGCGCTCGGTGGCGCCCCTCGATCCTTATTTCTGCTTCTTCGCTTCGTAGCGTTCGATGCTTTCGTGCACGATCTTCTTGGCTTCCGCCGCATCGCCCCAGGCGCCGACGCGGACCCACTTTTCCTTTTCCAGGTCTTTGTAGTGGGTGAAGAAGTGTTCGATCTGCTGGAAGATGATCGAGGGCAGATCCTTCGTTTCGGCAACGTCCGAATAATAGGGGAAGGTCGTGTCGATCGGCACGCAGACGAGCTTTTCGTCGCCGCCGTGTTCGTCTTCCAGGTTCAGCACGCCGATCGGGCGGGCACGCACGACGCAGCCCGGGATGAAGGGCGAACGCGCGATGACCAGCGCGTCGAGCGGGTCGCCATCGGGGCTCAGCGTGTGCGGGATGAAGCCGTAATTCGCCGGATAGCGCATCGGCGTGTGCAGGATACGGTCGACGAACAGCGCGCCGCTGTCCTTGTCGAATTCATACTTCACCGGTTCGCCGCCAGTGGGGACTTCGATGATGACGTTCAGGCTGTTGGGCACATCATCGCCCACGGGAATCATGTCGATACGCATTATAGCTCTCTAGCTAGATGAGAAATTCGGTCGGCCCCTCTCCCCGGAAAGACTTCGCGGGGCGCGCCCTAACCGCCGCGCGTGGTTACCGCAAGATAGTGATAACCACGCGGCGGCAGCTTTCGGGCCGGTTCCTCAGCGCGCGCGGGCTTCCAGCAGGCGGTCGAATGCGGTGGTGCCGCCGGCGGCCGGTTCGATCCAGGGATAGCGCAGGCCGCCGTCATAGCGAATCGATACCGTGTCGAAGCGCTCCCCGCGTTTCACCAGCAGGTCGATTGCATCGCCGCTGGTCTTGGCCGCCGTCACCGCTTCGGTGATCACATCCTTCGAATAGGCCGTGCCGTTGACCGCCATGATCTGCGTGCCGTTGACGATGCCCGCATTGAAGGCGGGTCCGTCCCACAGGGTGGAGGTTACCTTGCCATCGCTGTTGAGATTGATGCCCAGCGAATAGAACAGGTCGGTATATTTGCCATTGGCGATCCGGCCCGCGGCGTAGGGATTGGGTTCGTCTTTCCAGACCAGCCGGTAGCCAGCCATTTCCAGACCGCGCAGCGGGGCGGGCTGGTTGGGTTGGCGCAGACGCGTGTCGAGGAATGCGGCCCAGTCATAGGCATAGACCGAATTCAGCGTCTCCACGACTTCGTCGAAATCATAGGTCAGCACGCCCCAGTCACCGTCTTCCTTGCCGAAGAAGGCGCGGGCGAAATCGTCGAGCCCCTTCTTTCCCTTTGTGCCTTGGCGGATGATCTGATCCGCTTCGAGCCAGGTCAGCGCGCCTTCGACATAATAATCCTCGCTGCGCTGGAGCGAGCTGTAAGGCAGCGGGCGGCGCGAATTGACGATCGGATCATAGGTCGTGTCCTCGACGCTGCGCCAGGCGCGGCCGGGCTGGCCTTCTGAATAATTGGCCGCCGCATTGGCAAACATGCCGAGCACGGTTTCCTTCTTCTGGAATTCTGAGCGCGCCGCCAGCACCCAGCCCCAGAACTGCGTCTGGCCTTCGTAGACCCACAGGAGCGTATCTTGCATCGGCGTGCGGTAATCGGGGGTCCACAGTCCTTCGGGGCGGCGGAACTTGCCGTTCCAGCTATGCACCAGTTCGTGGCTGACGACATTGTGGTCCCAGTCCATCTTGTCCCAGTCGATCAGTGCGGTGGGTTCGTACTGGTTTTCCGCCGAGCGGTGATGTTCGAGCCCGATGCCGCCCATCCGGTCCGTCATGGCCAGCAGGATGTCGTAATGGTCGAACGGGCGTGCGCCGAACAGGGCGTCGGCCTCATCCACCAGCCGTTCGAAGCGGGCGAGGTTTTCTGGCGCCAGCTCCAGATATTTGGGCGCATCGGCCACCGCATCCAGCCGGACATCTTCACCCACTTCCCACTGGCGCGCATATTTGCCCGCGAAGATCGGCGAATCGACCAGCGTTTCGTAATCGACTTCGTCCCAGCTCACCATGTCGCCGCTGCGGGTCTGGCCGTCGAGCGCGGTGAAGACCTGCCAGCCTTGCGGCACCTTGACCGTGGGCAGGATTTCGATGCGCCGGGTGTAATGGCCTTCGGGATAAAGGCTCATCGCTTCCCACTGCAGGTTGAACATTTCCTGCGTCATCGAGATGCGGCCCTCGCTGCCGGTCACGGGCGAGGTGTGCCGGAAGGTGGCCACCACTTCGCTGGTGCCTTGCGGCAGGCTGACGCGGTAGCGATAGACGTCGAGCGGGTCGCGGCTCCATTTGAGCGGCTGGCCGTTCGCGGTGAAGCGGATGTCGGAGACCAGATTGGCGGCACCGCGCGCGGCATGCTTGCCGGGCAGCCATTCGGGCAGCAGCAGGTTCAGCTGATCCATCCCGGCGGGAACGGGGATCGTTTCCTTCACCGAATAGAGCGCGCGGCGCGTATCGGTCGCGTCGATTTCCAGCCTGATCGTGCCGCCCGGCCAGGCGGTGTCCTGCGGCAGCGGCGTGGCATCGTCCAGCTGCGGGGCGATGGGGGCGGAATTGGCTTCGGGCCGCGACTGGGCGCTGGCACCCGAGGCGAGGAGAAGGGCGGCGGCGAGGGCGATCGGCGTGGAGACGGTTTTCATGGGGCCACGCCATGCGGGCGCCCCCCATATATGGCAAGCGAACTCTCGACGAGCGGCTTCCCCCTCTCCACCGAACGCGCTAGACGCGCGCCCGATGAGCAAGACACCCCAAGCCATTCGCGGCACGCAGGATATTTTCGGACCCGATGCGGAAGCCTTCGCTTTCGTGGTCGAAACCTTCGAACGCGTGCGCCGCCTCTACCGCTTCCGCCGGGTCGAAATGCCCGTTTTCGAGAAGACCGAGGTGTTCGCCCGCTCGATCGGCGAGACGACCGATATCGTGTCGAAGGAAATGTATTCCTTCGAGGATCGCGGCGGCGAATCGCTGACGCTGCGGCCCGAATTCACCGCCGGTATTTCGCGCGCCTTCCTGTCCAATGGCTGGCAGCAATATGCCCCGGTCAAGCTGGCGACCCACGGCCCGCTGTTCCGTTACGAACGCCCGCAGAAGGGGCGCTATCGCCAATTTCACCAGATCGATGCCGAAATCATCGGCGCGGGCGAACCGCAGGCCGATGTCGAGCTTTTGACCATGGCCGATCAGGTGCTGAAGGAACTCGGCATTACCGGGGTTACGCTGCATCTCAACACGCTGGGCGATGGCGACAGCCGCGAAGCCTGGCGCGCCGCGCTGGTCGAGCATTTCCGCGCGGTGAAGGACGAACTGAGCGAGGATTCGCAGGAGCGGCTGGAAAAGAACCCGCTGCGCATTCTCGATTCCAAGGACCGCCGCGACCAGAAGTTCGTCGCCGACGCGCCCAAGATCGACCAGTTCCTGTCGGGCGGCGCCCGCGCCTTTTTCGATGCCGTGACCGGCGGCCTCGATGCCGCCGGGGTCAAGTGGACGCGCGCCGAAAGCCTGGTGCGCGGCCTCGATTACTATCGCCACACCGCCTTCGAATTCATTCCCGACGAGGGCAGCGAGGCCGCCGGCAAGCTCGGCAGCCAGAGCACGATCCTGGGCGGCGGCCGCTATGACGGGCTGATGGAAAGCCTGGGCGGCGCGCCCACGCCCGCAGTCGGCTGGGCCGCCGGGATCGAGCGGCTGGCGATGCTGTGCGATGGCAAGGGCACCGAACGGCTGGAAATCGCCATCGCAGCCGAAAATTCCGAGCGTGAAGGCGATGCCGCCGAGATGGTGGCCATCTTCCGGCGCCAGGGCTTCAACGCCGAACTGTTCGCCACGGGCAGCCCGCGCAAGCGCTTCGACAAGGCGCGCAAGGCCGATCCCGCCGTGCTGATTTCGTTCGACGTAAGGGATGGTCAGCACACGCAGACGCTCACCAGCGCCGACAGCGACTATGCGCGGGCGACCGAAGCGGAAGCCATCTTTGCAGGCCGCTGGAACGGCTGAGGTTCTGGAAATCGGGCGGGAGTTGGGGCCAAGCGCCATCCCGCCCTTTCCTACACGCCCCGTTCGGGGCTAATGCCCCTCCATGCCCGATAAGCGATTTCTTGATCCCGCACCCAGTCGCGGGACGCTTGCCGCCATCGGGTTTTTTACCCCTGGACCGTGCTCCAGGCGCTCCATCGTTCAGGAAACAGAGTTCTAACCTTGCAAGTCCCCGCCGAACGTCTCGACCAGATCGCCCATCGCTTCGCCGAGCTCGAGGCGCGCATGGCGTCGGGCACGCTGGAAGGCGACGCCTTCGTCCAGGCGAGCCGCGACTATGCCGAGCTGGAGCCGGTCGCCCGCGTGGCTGCCGAAGTGAAATCGGCGCGCGAGGAGATCGCCGGTCTCGAGGAAATGCTGGCCGATCCCGAAATGAAGGCCATGGCCGAAGAGGAACTGGCCGAACTGCGCGAGCGCCTGCCCGAGGCGGAACGGCAGCTGGCCATCGCCATGCTCCCGCGCGACAGCGCCGACAACAAGCCCGCCATGCTCGAAATCCGCGCCGGTACGGGCGGCGATGAAGCGGCGCTGTTCGCGGGCGATCTCTTCCGCATGTATGAACGCTATGCCGCAGAGCAGGGCTGGAAGGTGGAGCCGGTCAGCATGAATGCCAGCGAAGTCGGCGGTTTCAAGGAAATCGTCGCCAATGTCGCGGGCAATGGGGTCTTCGCCAAGCTCAAGTTCGAAAGCGGCGTGCACCGCGTGCAGCGCGTGCCCGAAACCGAGAGCGGGGGGCGCATTCACACCTCTGCCGCCACGGTGGCGGTCCTGCCCGAACCGGACGAGGTGGATGTCCAGATCGATGCGGGCGACCTCAAGATTGATACCTACCGCGCCAGCGGCGCGGGCGGGCAGCACGTCAATACGACAGACAGCGCGATCCGCATCACTCACCTGCCGACCGGTACGGTGGTGACCTGCCAGGATGCGCGCAGCCAGCACAAGAACAAGGAAAAGGCGATGCAGGTGCTGCGCACGCGCCTGTACGACGCCCAGCGCGAAGCGACGCAGGGGGCCGAGGCCGAGGCGCGGCGGGCGATGGTGGGCAGCGGCGACCGTTCCGAACGCATCCGCACCTACAACTTCCCGCAGGGCCGCGTGACCGATCACCGCATCGGGCTGACCCTGCACAAGCTGCCCGAGATCATCGCCGGGCCGGGGCTGGGCGAACTGGTCGATGCGCTGATCGCGGAGGACGAGGCCAAGCGACTCGCGGCGCTCAGTGAGTGACATGAATGTCGGCGATGCCATCCGCGCGGCGGCCGGGCGGCTCGCGGCGACGAGCGATACCGCCCGGCTCGATGCCGAATTGCTGATGGCGCATGCGCTGGGCACGGGCCGCTCGGAAATGCTGCTGCGCTCGATGCGCGATCCTGCGCCTGCGAGCTACGGCGATCTGGTCGATCGGCGCGCGGCGAACGAACCGGTGGCGCATATCCTCGGCTATCAGGAGTTCTTCGGCCGCGAGTTTCGCGTCACTCCCGATACGCTGATCCCGCGCGGCGACAGCGAGATGCTGGTGGAGGCCGCGCTGGAGCTGAAGCCGGCGGCGCAGCGCGTGCTCGACCTCGGCACAGGCACCGGGGCGCTGTTGCTGAGCGTGGTCGCCGAGACCGGGGCCAGCGGGATCGGGACTGACTTCTCGCCCGCCGCGCTCGGCGTGGCGCATGACAATGCCGACCTGCTGGGCCTTGAGGACCGCGTGCGGTTCCATCTGCTCGACTGGCGCGAGGAAGGCTGGGCGGCGACTTTGGGCGCGTTCGACATCGTGCTGTGCAATCCGCCCTATGTGGAAGACGGCGCCGCGCTCGATCCGGATGTGCGCGACCACGAGCCGGCCACTGCCCTGTTCGCCGGGCCGGAGGGGCTGGACGATTATCGCCTGCTGCTGCCTTGCCTGCGCGGCCTGCTGGCGCCAGAAGGGATCGCGATCCTCGAAATCGGGCATGAGCAGGCCGAGGCGGTTGGCGCCCTGGCCGCCGAAAACGGCTTTTCATCCGAGCTGCGGCGGGACCTTGCAAATCGCCCTCGTGCACTCATTCTGAGATAGGGGGTTGGCAAAGCCGATTCGACCCTCTAACTCTGGCCACAGGCCAGTGGTGCGCGAGAGTGTTCGACCCACCGGTCCAAAGCTCCGACATGGCAGTTCCGGTGCGCGGCTTTCAGCTGTTGCATACCATGCACAGACAGGGGCACGCATGCTGCGTGAGGGCGCTGCATGAACGATGGATTACGCGGCCAGAGGCGGACCGAGGGTTCGCGCCGCGCCATAAAAGGACGAGTATTCCTTGAACAACAACCGTAATAACAACCGTCGCCGCGGTCGTAGCAACAACAATCGCAATCAGGGCGGCGGCAATTCGGCCAACCGGATCGACAGCCGGGCACGCGGCAATGCGCCGCAGTTGCTCGACAAGTACAAGAAGCTTGCCCAGGACGCCCAGCATAATGGCGACCGCGTCCAGGCCGAGTACTATCTCCAGTTCGCCGACCATTATTTCCGCGTGATCGCCGACAACAAGGCGCGCCAGGAAGAAGCCAAGGCCAAGCGCGACGACGATCGCGGCTCGAACCAGTCCGATGATGACGATTCGGACGATGATGGTGACGATCGCCGCAAGAACCGCCGCCCACGCGCCCGCCAGGGTGACGATCAGGGCCGAGACCAGGCACAGAAGGAAACCCGGGCCCGCAGGCCGCGCCGTTCGTCGAACGACGACGATGGCAGCGATTACGAGCCGGAGGAAAACCCCTTCACCCGCAAGAGCGACGAGGAAGAAGCGCCCAAGAAGCGCCGTGCTCCTCGCAAGCCCAAAGTGGCCAGTGAAGGTGCTCCCGGCAATGAAGGCGAAATCGACGTGGCTGCCCTCCCGCCCGCAATCGGCGCTGACGAGGAAAAGCCTGCGCCGCGCCGCCGCCGTCGCAAGACCGAGGAAAGCGAGGACGTGAGCGCGGTCGGCTGATCGCGCTCGCTCATCCTGCTTTCGCTTGCCATCGCCGCGCCCTGACGTAACAGGCGTGGCGATGGAGAGAATCCCCGCTTTCGCCCTGCGGCACCCGCGTTGGTGCGCCCTGTTACTCGGTCTGCTTTCGGCGACCGGCTTCCAGCCCCTGCATATCTGGCTGCTGGGCCTTGCCGCCATGGCCGCCTTCGTCTGGCTGACCTATCGCCAGGAAAGCGGGAAAAGCGCCTTCCTGACCGGCTGGCTGTTCGGCGTGGCGCATTTCACGCTCACCAACAACTGGATCGCCACGGCCTTCACCTACCAGGCCGAAATGCCCGCCATATTGGGCTGGGCGGCCGTTCCGCTCCTTTCACTCTATCTCGCCGTCTGGCCGGCGCTCGCCAGCCTCGGCGCATGGCTTGTGGCGCGCGGGCGCGGGCTTCTGCCCTTCGCGCTGGCGCTGGGCGGCCTGTGGATCGGTGCCGAATGGTTCCGCAGCTGGGTCTTCACCGGCTATGCCTGGGGCCCGTTCTCGATGATGCTGCTGGGCAGCTGGGACCGCCCCGGCCTCGCGGTGGTTCTGCCAT
The DNA here is from genome assembly GCF_044901345.1 of Qipengyuania sp. NPDC077563. NCBI lineage: Bacteria > Pseudomonadati > Pseudomonadota > Alphaproteobacteria > Sphingomonadales > Erythrobacteraceae > Qipengyuania > Qipengyuania sp. NPDC077563. Next base: position 464,547 of record NZ_JBJDPC010000003.1, read on the forward strand.
GGATCGGCAGCTATGCCCTGTCCGGGCTGACGGTCGCCCTGTGCGGCATCTTCGCCTGGACGATCGCCGCGCGGCGCTGGATCGTCGCTGGCGGTCTGGTGATCGCTGTGGTGGCCGCCATGGTCCTGCCGGGCCCGCCGCCGACGCAAGGCACCCTGCCGCTGACACTGGTTCAGCCCAATCTCCAGCAGGAAGAGCTCGACGATCCCAGCAAATATGCAGAGCAATTTCTCCGCATCGCTTCTTTGAGCGTGCCGCAGCGTGCGGTTTCGCGGCGGCTTGTGCTGTGGCCTGAAAGCGGCGTGCCCGATTACCTCCGGCCCGGTTATCCGCAGCGCTACTACAACCAGATGACCGCTGGCGGCGATCCCGCCTTCGCGCGCTACCAGATCGGCCAGACGCTGGGAGAGGGCGCGCTTCTGCTTACCGGCGCTGTCGATCTGAGGATCGAGGACGTGGATGGCCGCGCGCGGGCGACGGGCGCTTACAATGCCATCACCCCGATCGATGCCGAAGGCAATCTAGGCCAGCGTTACGCCAAGGCACATCTGGTGCCTTACGGGGAATATCTCCCGATGCGCGCGCTGCTCGAACCGCTCGGCATGAGGCGCCTTGTCGCAGGCTCAATCGATTTCATACCAGGTCCGGGGCCGCAGACGTTCGACTTCGGACCTCATGGCAAGGCTGGAATGCAGATCTGCTACGAAATCGTCTTTTCCGGCGAAGTGGTCGAGCGTGGCAACCGGCCCGATTACATCTTCAACCCGTCGAACGATGGCTGGTTCGGCGACTGGGGCCCGCCGCAGCATCTGGCGCAGGCGCGCATGCGGGCGATCGAGGAAGGCCTGCCCGTCCTCCGCTCGACGACGACCGGGATCAGCGCCGTGATCGATGCCAGCGGGATCGTGCGGCACCATATCGGCCGCAATGTAGCCGACCGGATCGACACCTTCGTGCCTCCGGCAGACGAGCCAACGCTGTTCTACGGCATGGATCACTGGCTCACGCTGATCTGGAGCGTGCTGCTTCTCATCGGATCGCTGGTTGCAGTCAGGCGCATCCGTCGCTAGCAGGGAAAGCAACACTTAAAGCTATCTTTATATCTTTCATCGGGGTTCGGAATGCGCACCAATTATCTCTTCACTTCTGAAAGCGTGTCAGAAGGGCATCCGGACAAGGTCTCGGATCAGATTTCGGATGCGATCGTCGATCTGATGCTCGCCAAGGATCCCGAATCGCGCGTCGCCTGCGAAACCATGACGACCACGCAGCGGATCATCCTCTCGGGCGAAATCCGCTGTGCTCCCATGTACGACAAGAATAACGAGGAGTGGTCCTACAACGGTGGTTGGGCGCCCGGCGCGAAGGACGAGATCGAGGCAGCGGTACGCCGCACCGTCCGCGAGATCGGTTACGAGCAGGATGGCTTCCACTGGAAGACGCTGACCTTCGAAAATCACCTCCACGGCCAGTCCGCCGAAATCGCGCAGGGTGTCGATTCAAGCGGCAACAAGGACGAAGGGGCCGGGGACCAGGGCATCATGTTCGGTTTCGCCTGCGACGAGACCCCCGATCTCATGCCGGCCACGCTGGATTATTCGCACAAGATTCTCGAACGGCTTGCAGCAGATCGCAAGAGCGGCGCTGCTCCCTTCCTCGAACCCGACGCCAAGAGCCAGCTTTCGCTGCGTTATGAGAATGGCAAGCCGGTGGCCTGCACAGCGATCGTAGTTTCGACTCAGCACGCCAAGGGCTATCACGAGGGTGAGAAGGAAGCCGAACTCAAGTCCTATGTGAAGAAGGTCGTGGCGGAAATCCTGCCCGAAGGCTGGGTTTCGGACGAAACCGAATGGCACATCAATCCGACCGGTGCTTTCGAGATCGGCGGTCCCGATGGCGATGCGGGCCTTACGGGCCGCAAGATCATCGTCGACACCTATGGCGGGGCGGCCCCGCACGGTGGCGGCGCCTTCAGTGGCAAAGACCCGACCAAGGTCGACCGCTCCGCTGCTTATATCACACGCTATCTGGCGAAGAACATCGTCGCGGCCGGTCTGGCGCGTCGCTGCACGATCCAGCTTTCCTATGCCATCGGTGTGTCGAAGCCGCTGTCGATCTATGTCGACACGCACGGTACCAGCGCCGACGGCGTGACCGATGAAGCGCTGGAGACTGCAATCCGTGGTATCGAAAAGCTCGGCGGCCTGACCCCGCGCGGCATCCGCATTCATCTCGGCCTCAACAAGCCCATCTACCGCAAAAGTGCGGCCTATGGACATTTCGGCAGGCAGGCGGATGGCGATTGCTTCCCGTGGGAGCGCACCGATCTGGTCGACGATCTGAAAGCCGCGCTGGGCTGACGCACAACGGGCTAACGCACAGCAAATCGAATGCGAAAGGGCGGCTCACCGGGCCGCCCTTTTTCTTTACCGGTCGTCCTGACCCTTGCTGGGTGAGGTCTTTTCGAGCGCGAGGTCGGCGTCTGAAAAAACAAAGGGGCTGCGCACCGATGGCAGACCGCCGATCTCTATCTCCATGCCGCGCGCTTTGACCTGAGGGTCGGCGAAAACTTCATCTAATTCATTGATCGGCCCGGCGGGGATGGCCGCCTCTGCGCAGGCCGCCAGCAGATCTTTACGTGACCACTGCGCGGTAGCTTCGGCAATCAGGGCATCAACTTCCCCGCGGCGGGCGATCCGGCCTTCGTTGGTGGCATAGCGCGCGTCGGTCAGAAGGTCCTCGCGGCCGAGCAAGGTCAGCAATCGCCGAAAAAGCGCATCGTTCGCAGGCGCGAGCACGACCTGCCCGTCGGACGTGGGAAAAACGCCATAGGCACTGACCTGCGCATGTGCATTGCCCATGCGCGGCGGATTCTGGCCGGTGGAAAGGTAGCTCATGGCCTGATTGGCCAGCAGGGCGACCGAACTGTCGAGCAGGCTCATGTCGATCCATTGCCCCTTACCGGTGCGATGGCGCATGAGGAGCGCCGCCTGCACGGCATTGGCCGCCCAGAGCCCGCAGGAAAGATCGCTCACCGACACGCCCATTTTCATGGGATCGCCTTCCGGTTCGCCGGTAAGCGCCATGAAGCCGCTCATGCCCTGCACCACAAAGTCATAGCCGGGTTCATCCCTCCGCGGACCATCCTGTCCGAACCCGGTGATGGAGCAGTAGACGAGGGAAGGGTTCGCCTTCGACAGCGTCCCGTAATCGAGCCCGAATTTCGTGAGGCCGCCGGGCTTGAAATTCTCAAGCACGACATCGGCCTCGCCCGCCAGCCTGGCCACCCGGGCGAGATCTTCCTCTTCGCGAAAGTCGGCGGTGATCCCGCGCTTTCCGCGATTGCAGGAGTGATAATAGGCACTGGTTGTTTCGCCGCCATGCTCGACCCAGGGAGGTCCCCAGATCCGGGTATTGTCGCCTTCGGGGCTCTCCACCTTGATCACGTCCGCGCCGAGATCGGCGAGGATCTGTCCGGCCCAGGGCCCGGCGAGAACGCGGGCGAGTTCGAGCACCTTCAACCCTGCAAGCGGGCTGTTCTCGTTACGCGGATGGTCGAGCCACGTGGCCATTGCAGCGTCAGCCGAGCGCGACCTCGTATTTCGCGGTCGTGCTGGCGGCGATATCCTCTTCGCTCACACCGGGAGCAAGTTCGACCAGCTGGAAAGCGCTGTCATGATCGGGCCGGCGGAAGACGCCGAGGTTGGTAATGATCATATCGACCACGTTCTGGCCGGTAAGCGGCAGGGTGCAGCTAGGGATGAACTTCGCGCTGCCATCCTTGGCCGTGTGATCCATGACGACGATGATTTTCTTCACCCCCGCGACCAGATCCATGGCGCCGCCCATGCCCTTGATCATCTTGCCGGGAATCATCCAATTGGCGATATCGCCGTTCTCGGCCACTTCCATCGCGCCCAATACGGTGAGGTCGATATGGCCGCCGCGGATCATGGCAAAGCTCTGGGCGCTGTCGAAATAGGCGCTGTGCGGCAGTTCGCTGATGGTCTGCTTGCCAGCATTGATGAGATCGGCGTCTTCTTCCCCTTCGTAAGGAAACGGGCCGATCCCAAGCATGCCGTTCTCGCTCTGCAGCGTGACGTGCATGCCTTCGGGAATGTGGTTCGCGACCAGCGTCGGGATGCCGATGCCGAGATTGACGTAATAGCCGTCCTCAAGCTCGCGCGCGGCGCGTGCGGCCATCTGGTTGCGGTCCCAGCCGGTGCGGGTGGCGGTATCGGTCATGTCAGTTGCCTTCGTTCATGATTGCGGGCGCTCCGGAAGGTGCCGTCTCGGGTGTCCAGCGCGTGCCTTCGGGGAAGACCTCGTCGACCGTGCCCTTGAGCGAATCGCCGTAAACGGGGTTGGGAAGAACGAACCAGCCATTGCCCCAGAGCTGCGCCAGGTCGCCGCGCGCCGCCAGTTCGCGCCGCTCGGAAGCGGGAAGCGCGTCATCGTTGAACACATCGGCGAAATCGCCGAGATTGTCCCCGGCCATCGCGATGACGCAGTAACGCTCGGAGATGATGGCCCGGCGGGCATCCTTGCCCCCGCTTTTCGTCCCGTCGTCGCCGCGCAGGAATAACGTCTCGCCATGGACTGCATCGCCGAGGCCGGCCGCCGCGATTGCGCGGACTGCGCCTTCGGCACTGTACTGGCGGTTGGTGTTGAAAACGGGCGTGACGCCTGCTTCGCGCAACCGGCGAAGTCCAGTAACAGCGCCGGGGACGGGCTTGACGTAGCTTGACCCGCTTTCTTCCCAGCGCTTCCACGTTTCGCCCGAATAGCTGGCGCCGGTTGCGGCGGACCAATATTCGTAACCCATATTGAGCAAGACGGTCTCATCGACGTCGAACACCACGGCGAGCGGCTTCGCACGATCGCCGGTCATGCAGCTCGCCGGTTCCGCGATGGTCCCATCGAGGCCCATCGCGACCGAAAAGGGCACGCTGCGCTGGCGGGACCGGGCGACAGCATAATCGGCGAGCGACCTCCAAGCCTGGATCGACGCACCGGCCGCTTCACCCGAGCCATAGAGCCATTGCATCGTGTCCGGGGCGTCGGCGACTGCCGAAGGCGTGGGCGGTGTGGTCGCACACGCAGACAGCGCAAGAGCCGCGGCGGACGCAAGAGCGGCGCGTATCATGCGCTTTCCCGCTCGCGCGTGGTCACGAACTCTATCTTCTTCTCGTATGGCGCGCCGACGACCATGCGTTGGACGTAAACGCCCGGCAAGTGGATGCAGTCCGGATCAAGGCTGCCTGCAGGGACGATCTCTTCCACCTCGACCACGCAAACCTTCCCGCAGGTAGCGGCGGGCTGGTTGAAGTTGCGGGCTGTCTTGCGGAACACTAGGTTGCCGGTCTCGTCCGCTTTCCATGCCTTGACGATGGCAAGGTCGGCGAAAATGCCGTGCTCCAGGATATAGTCCTGACCGCCGAAATTCTTCACTTCCTTGCCCTCGGCCACCTGGGTGCCGACGCCGGTCTTGGTGTAGAAACCGGGGATGCCTGCCCCGCCGGCGCGCATGCGTTCGGCGAGCGTCCCCTGAGGGCAAAATTCGACTTCGAGCTCGCCCGAAAGGAACTGGCGCTCGAACTCCTTGTTTTCGCCGACATAGGAAGAAATCATCTTTTTCACCTGCTGTGTCCGCAGCAGCATGCCGATGCCTTCATTGTCGATCCCGGCGTTGTTGCTGGCGAAAGTCAGCCCTTTGACCCCGCTTTCCCTGATCGCTTCCAGCAGCCGCTGGGGAATGCCGCACAGGCCGAAGCCTCCGCTGGCAATCAACATGTCATCGGTAAGAAGCCCATCGAGGGCGGAAGCGGCGTCGGGAAAAAGCTTGTTCATCGAACCTCCGTTACGGCTTCGCTGCTAGCGAGATGCGGGTTGCAAGTCACCCCGCAAGATTAGAATGCGGCGGCCGCCCCACATTTGGATAACGCCGCTCCGGCAGTTTCGATGGTCATGTTTTACCGCACCTGCGCCAAATTCGAAGTGCGTTTCAAGCAAGCTTCAAGACCACTTTGCTGCAGTTGCGAGCATATCGCTTCCCGGCGCATCATTAAAATCAGGCTCTTAAGAATTAACCTTGCGTTTTTTTCAAGAAAACTTGTTCTTTTCGCACTTGCACAAAAACCGGTATGACGGCATATCTCCTCTTGCCTTTTAGGCATCCTCTCCCAAGACTTTTTAAGCCCGGTTGGTTCGCCAGCCGGGCTTTTTTCTTGTCTGCCTCCCGCTCTGTGCGGACACCATAGCCTTTCTCGCTCATTGCATGTCTGTGACCCGTCCCCATCTTCGGGGCCGATTGAATGACACTTTGCGAGGGAGATAGCTCCACATGGCCGATGCTGACGCTGCGACGGCGGTAGACGAAAAAACAGTCCGGTTGCAGGTGGCTGCCGCCCGGCAGGAAGAAAGCGGCCATGGCATCGTACGCATGCCCCGCTCCGCCTTTCAGGCCCTGGGCATTACCGAAGGCGATCCGGTCGAAATCATCGGCAAGCGGGCGACTGTGGCGATTGCCATGTCGGCTTACGATGAAGACCAGGCGATCGAAGTCATCCGGCTCGACGGTCTTCAGCGCGGCAATGCCGAAGTCGGATCGGGCGAGCACGTTAAAGTGAAGGCCGCCGAATCGCGCGCCGCCACGCGGGTGGTATTCGCTCCGGCCAATCGCGACATGCGTTTGCAGGGACCGGCACAGGCTCTCAAGCGCAACTTTGCAGGCAAGCCGCTCATGGCAGGCGATCTGGTGGCGACGACCGGCCAGCAGCCGGTGCAGAATATGCCTCCCGAGGTGCGCCGTATGTTCAATGCGCCTGCCTATGCGTTGACGCAGATACGTCTCTCCGTCGTGTCGACGAGCCCTAAGGGCATCGTCCACATCGACGAGAATACCGAAGTGGAGTTGCGCGCCGAGTTCGAGGCTCCGCGCGATGCGCGCGCCGTCGTCAACTATGACGATGTCGGCGGCATAGAGGACACCATTCAGGCGCTGCGTGAAATGGTGGAGCTGCCATTACGCTATCCCGAACTCTTTACCCGGCTAGGCGTCGATCCGCCGAAGGGCGTGTTGCTGCACGGCCCGCCAGGCACTGGTAAGACACGTCTGGCGCAGGCCGTGGCGAACGAAAGCGATGCCGAGTTTTTCACCATTAATGGCCCCGAGATCATGGGATCGGGCTATGGCGACAGCGAAAAGGCACTGCGGGAAGTGTTCGAGCAGGCGACCAAGGCCGCGCCTGCGATCATCTTCATCGATGAAATCGACTCGATCGCGCCCAAGCGGGACCGTGTTCCCGGCGAAGCGGAAAAGCGCCTGGTCGCTCAGCTGCTGACTCTGATGGACGGGCTGGAGTCGCGCTCCAACCTCGTGGTCATTGCGGCTACCAACCGGCCCGATGCGATCGACGAAGCGCTGCGCCGCCCGGGCCGCTTCGACCGCGAGATCGTCATCGGGGTGCCGGACGAGAAAGGCCGCCGGGAAATTCTCGGCATTCATACGCGGGGAATGCCGCTGGGCGACAGGGTCGACCTGACCGAACTCGCCAAGGCAACCTACGGCTTTGTCGGGGCAGACATTGCCGCGCTCACGCGTGAGGCCGCGATCGACGCCGTCCGCCGCATCATGCCGAAGATCGATCTCGACGAGCGGACCATTCCGCCCGAAGTGCTCGACGAGCTCTATGTGGGCCGTGAGGATTTCCTCTCGGCGCTCAAGCGGATCCAGCCCAGCGCCATGCGCGAGGTTATGGTCCAGGTTCCGAATGTGGGCTGGGACGATATCGGCGGCGTCGGCGAATCGATCTCGAAGCTCAAGGAAGGTATCGAGCTTCCGATGAAAAACCCCGAGGCCTTCCGGCGTCTGGGGATCCGGCCGGCAAAGGGTTTCCTTCTTTATGGCCCGCCGGGCACCGGCAAAACCTTGCTGGCCAAGGCTGTCGCCAAGGAAGCAGAAGCCAATTTCATCTCGATGAAGTCGAGCGATCTCCTCTCGAAATGGTACGGCGAAAGCGAACAGCAGATCGCCCGCATGTTCAAGCGCGCGCGGGCAGTGGCCCCTTGCGTCGTCTTCATCGACGAGATCGACAGCCTGGTGCCCGCCCGCGGGTCCGGGCAGGGCGAACCTCAGGTGACCGGCCGGGTGGTGAACACCATCCTTGCCGAGATGGACGGACTGGAAGAGCTGCAGTCGGTGGTCGTGATCGGCGCAACCAACCGTCCGACGCTGGTGGACCCTGCTCTGCTCCGGCCAGGTCGGTTCGACGAGCTGGTCTATGTCGGCACTCCCGACAAGGCTGGCCGCGAGCAGATCCTCGGCATCCACACGGCGAATATGCCGCTGGCTGCGGACGTCAGCCTGACGGACATCGCTGGCAAGACCGAGCGCTTCACCGGTGCCGATCTGGAAGACGTGGTTCGCAGGGCGGGTCTCAATGCCCTGCAGCGTGCCGGTGGTGACGTTCAACAGGTTACCGGACCTGACTTCGAGGAAGCGCTCAAGGACAGCCGCGCCACGGTGACCAGCAAGATGGAAGCCGAATACAAGAAGATGCGTGGCGAGTTGAAGAAGCGGGCGGCCGAAGTGCAGCCGATCGGCTTCATCCACGAAGGCATGCTCGAGCCGACACGCGACCGGAAGCATGGCAATGCCGAAGGTTGATTAATTGCCCATCGCGCGCTGATTTGCCGCTTCCACTTCGAGACGGTGGCGGATCAGCGCGTCGGGCTGGTTCTTGCGCAGCCAGGCCACCATGTGCTCCCGTGCTTCGCAGCGCAGGGTGAAGAGATCGCCGATCGTATCCGCGCTCATGGATAGCCGCAGTTCGATGCTTTCGGGATAGGCTTCGGTCATCAGCAGCGCCAGATTGCGCCCGTCCCACAGCGGATGCGCCTTCACGAAGCGTTCGAATTCCTCGCGGATAGGCTCAACTTCGGCGGCCGGATCGAGATGCAGCATCACCGGGCCGGTCAGCTTTTCGCTGACGCGCGACCAATTCTCGAAACTCTGATCGAGGAAGCGACTGGTGGGTACGACCATCACGCGTTCGTCCCAGGTTCGCACGGTGACGAAGCTCATGCGGATTTCCTCCACCCGGCCGGCCTGCCCGTCGACCTTGACGAGATCGCCGATGCGGAGCGGCTGCGTTAGGGCCATCTGCAAGCCCGCGATAAGCGATTTCAGCGCTGGCTGCGCTGCCGCGCCGACGGCGAGGGCCGCCAGACCGGCGGAGGCCAGCATCGTAGTGCCCACATCGCGCACACCCGGAATATTCACCATGATAAGCGAAATGGTGATGATGACGATCGCCACCCGCGCAGTGCGCGATAGGATCGCGATACGGGTGCGGTATCCGCGATGCAGGACCTCTTCGCCGGTAACCGCCAGCTGCGCCTCGTAACCCGCGGCCAGCCCCTTGACGAAGGAGAAGGCCACCCAGCCGATGACGGCAGGCATGAGATACCGGATCAGCGTATCCCACCCGTCGCCAATCAGCGCGTCATTTTCTGCGGCAATGGAAATGCCGAACGCAATCATCGCCCAGCGCATTGGCTTGCGGATCTTGGCGACGAGAGTGTCGTCCACCCTGCTGGCCGATGCGCGGGTGACCCGGCCGAGCAGCTTGAACACGATCCAGTGCAGGGCCAGCGCCAGGAAAGTGGCTACTCCCAAGGCAATCGCTGTGTGGATCAGGCCTTCGTAGGAAACCGGCCAGTTCTGGGGATAGTACCGCTCGAGCATCGCCTACGCGATTATTGACCTTGCTCCGTGGTGGCAAGGCTTGTGCTTCTTTCCACCTGCGGCAGAGTGATCCTGACCGTCAGGCCGGTCGGAGTGAAATCCCGCTCCACGCTTCCCCCAAACTGGCGCGCCGCGCTTTCCATAAGCAGGCTGCCGAAGCCCTTGCGGTCGGGCTCGCCTTCGATCTCGGCGCCGCCCTCGCTCCAGACCAGTTCGACCGCGTCGCCCACCCATTTCCAGCTCACATCGATCCCGCCGCCATGGGCCCATGCGCCATATTTGACGGCATTGGTCGTCAATTCGTGAAGCACCAGACCAAGCGGTGTGATCCGCTTGGCCGGCAGCAGGACTTCCGGCCCATCGATCTGCGCCGGTTGGGTCTGCGAACGATAGGGCGCGAGCGTCGTCTCGACCAGCGCCTCGAGCGATGCGAGCTCGCGATCGAGCGCGCCCTGGCTTACCTCATGTGCGGTCAGGAGCGCCCGGACGCGTTCGGAAATGGCATCCGTCACCGGCTTGGCCTCCGGCTTGTCACGCGCGCTCATCTGGATGATTGCGAGCACGACAGCGAACAGGTTCTTCACCCGGTGATTGAGTTCGCGGGCGAGCAGATCTGCACGGTCGCGCGCTTCGCCCACTGCGGCGGCCTGCGCGGCTTCCGCTTCTGCGCGGGCGGCGCGCGATACCAGTCGCGAACCGAAATAGATCGCGATCACCAGCAGCGCGATCAAAGCGGCAAGCAGCGGCAGTACGCGCCCCTCGAGGCGAGCGGTGTCCTGCACCTGACTGGAGAGCAGCTCGCGTTCGATATCCTCCATCTCGTCGAGCGCGCGGCGCAACCGTTCCATGGTCTCTTGCCCCTGGTCGCTCAGGATCGCGCGCCGGGCTTCCAGCAGCTGCCCGTCCTCGAGCAGCACGACCGTATTTTCGAGTTCGGAGAACTTGGCTTTGGAAAGCATGCTGATCTGGTCCAGCAATTCTTCCTGCCGCGCCGTCACGTCGTCTCCCAGCAGGTCTCGCACCCGGCGCAGGGCTGGATCGATCTGTTCCCGGCCAGCCTGATAGGGTTCGAGATAACGGCGGTCGAGCGTGATGAGATAGCCGCGCTGCCCGGTCTCGCCGTTGAGCGCGGCGGTTTCCACGCGCTTCAGTTCCTCGATCAGCTCTGCGGTCCGCCCTGACTGCTGGCGCTGCGAGCGCTCGGCTTCGACGGTCTGATAGACGAGGAAAATGAGCGCCATCATTGCGGCGCCGATGATCAGCAGCACGATGGCATTTGGCAGCTTCAAGCCAAGTGGCCTCTTCGGGATATCCATCACTAGTGCGCCGCCCCCCAGCTCTTGCCGGTACCGATGTCGATGCCGAGGGGCACCGACAGATCGACAGCGGGCCGTGCCGCACCTGCCATCACCCGCTCGATGACCTGCGATGCTGCGTCGGCATCGGCTTCGGGTAATTCGAAGACCAGTTCGTCGTGGACCTGCAGCAGCATTCGGACATGGCCGAGGCCAGCCCCCTCAAGCGCCGGCCCCATGCGCACCATGGCCCGTTTGATGATGTCGGCGCTGGTGCCCTGGATGGGCGCATTGATCGCCGCGCGCTCGGAACCGGCGCGTTCGTTCGGGTTCTTCGAATTGATCCGGGGGAACCATGTCTTGCGGCCGAACAGCGTCTCCGAATACCCTTTCTCGCGCACGCTTTCGAGCGTGTGGAGGATGTATTTCTGGATGCCCGGGAAACGCTTGAAATACGTGTCGATCATCGCCTGCGCTTCGTCGGGTTCGACCTTCAGGCGGCCGGCGAGGCCCCAGCGCGAAATACCGTAGAGAATAGCGAAGTTGATCGTCTTGGCGCGGGCTCGCGTATCGCGGGTGACTTCGCCGAACATCTCGCTGGCAGTGCGCGAATGGATGTCCTCGCCCTCCTCGAACGCTTCGCGAAGCGGACCGACATCGGCCATGTGTGCAGCCAGGCGCAGTTCGATCTGCGAATAGTCGGCCGCGAGCAGGATGTTGCCTTCATCCGCCACGAAGGCTTCGCGGATCTGGCGGCCGATTTCTGTGCGGATCGGGATGTTCTGGAGGTTCGGATCGGTCGAGGACAGGCGCCCGGTCTGCGCCCCTACCAGGCTGTAGCTGGTATGCACTCTGCCGGTCAGCGGATTGATGGCCTGTTGCAGCGCATCGGTATAGGTCGATTTCAGCTTGGTCAGCTGCCGCCATTCCAGCACCTTGTCGGCGATTTTCGCGCCGTCACCGGAGAGGCGTTCGAGCACTGACTGGTCGGTCGAATACTGCCCGCTCTTGCCTTTCTTGCCGCCCTTGTGGCCCAGCTTGTCGAAGAGGATTTCGCCCAGCTGCTTGGGGCTGCCGACGGCGAATTCCTGCCCGGCGAGCTCGTGGATTTCGCCTTCGAGCCGCGCGGTTTCGGTGGCGAATTCTTCCGACAGGCGCGCGAGCTGTGCACGATCCACCTTGATGCCGTGACGTTCCATTCCCGCCACGACGGGGACCAGCGGACGATCCACCCGTTCGTAAACCCTGGTACCTCCTTCGAGCGGGAGGCGGCGGCGCAAATGCTTATAGAGGCGCCAGGTCACGTCGGCATCTTCGGCGGCATATTCGGTCGCCTTGTCGAGCGGTACCTCGCCGAAAGGAATTGCCTTCTTGCCGGTCCCGCAGACGTCCTTGAAGCTGAGGCATGTGTGGCCGAGATGGCGCTCGGCCAGTTCGTCCATGCCGTGTCCGCCGCCGATACCCGCTTCGCTCCGACCCGCGTCCAGCGCGAAGCTGATGATCATCGTGTCGTCGATCGGTGACACCTCGATCCCGTTGCGCGAGAGGACATTGAGGTCATATTTGCCGTTCTGGAATATCTTGAGCACCGCATCGTCTTCCAGCAGCGGTTTCAGCATTTCCAGCGCCGCCTTCATCTCGACCTGGTCGGGTCGTTCGGCGAACATGTCGCTGCCGCCATGGGCGAGCGGGATGTAGCAGGCATCATTGGGTCCCAGCGCAAGGCTGATGCCGACCAGATCGCATTGCATGCAGTCGAGCGAGCTGGTTTCCGTGTCTACGGCCACCACCCGCGCTTCGCGGGCCCGGTCGATCCAGGATTGCAGGCGCTCAGCGGTCTGGACGCATTCATAGGCGCTGCGATCGACGGCGGGCATGTCGGGCAGGGGCTGGGCGTTGCCTTCGGCGCTGGGCTCGCTGCCCGCTGTTTCCTGCTTCGGCGGATTGAGATCGGTTGCGCGGTTGGGGCTGCCCGTGCCCGATTCCAGGCGCCGCAGCAGGCTGGTGAAGCCGTGCTTTTCCAGGAACGCCGCGAGCGGTTCGGAAGGCACACCGGCGAGCTTCATATCCTCGAGATCGACGGGCAGGCCGCAATCTTCGCGCAGGGTGACGAGCACCCGGCTGAGCTCGGCATTGGCCCGGTGCTCGATCAGGCGTTCCTTGAGCTTGCTCTTCTTCATGCCCTCGGCCGCATCGAGCGCGGCGGTCAGATCGCCATGTTCGGCGATGAGCTTGCTCGCCGTCTTGGGGCCGACGCCGAAGATGCCGGGGATGTTGTCGACCGAATCGCCCATCAGCGCCAGCACGTCGCCCACCTTTTCGGGCGGCACGCCGAACTTTTCCTCGACCTCCTCGATGTAGATGCGCGCGCTTTTCATCGTATCGAGCATGTCGATCCTGGCGCCGTCTTTCTCACCGACCAGCTGCATCAGATCCTTGTCGGAAGAGACGATTGTCACGTCCCAGCCCTTGGCCTGCGCGGCGCGAGCATAGGATGCGATCATGTCGTCGGCCTCGACGTCGGGCTCCTCGATACAGGGGAGGCTGAAGGCGCGGGTGGCGTCGCGAATCAGCGGGAATTGCGGCACCAGATCCTCTGGCGGATCGGGGCGATTGGCCTTGTACTGATCGTAGATGTCGTTGCGGAAACTGTGGCTCGATTTGTCGAGAATGACGGCGAGATGCGTCGGACCGTCTGCCTTGTCGAGATCGTCCGCCAGCTTCCACAGCATGGTGGTATAGCCATAGACCGCGCCGACCGGCGTGCCTTCCGGATCGGTCAGCGGAGGAAGCCGGTGATATGCCCTGAAGATATAGGCCGAACCGTCGACGAGATAGAGGTGCTGCTTGTCTGCCATCGCATGGGGCACTAGCAGCCAGCCGCGCGGATGGGGAGCGCCAAGGGGAGGAAAAAAGATGAAAGTAAAAATGGCGTAAATGCGCGGGATTGCGGCAAGATCATGGCAGATTGGGGCAAAAAGGCTTGCAGTGCCACAATGTCGCCACTATTTAGACACCGTAAGGCCGGATTTGGATGGCCTTGCGCGGGGATGGAGTTCCTCTCCGCATTCAGAACTCGCTGTTTAAGGATTTACCATTATGCGTAAGATCGCACTCGTCGCTGCCGCTTCGGCCGCTGCTCTCTCGCTCGCTGCTTGCTCGGAAGCAACCGAAGATTCCGCTGGCGACACCGTTGATTCGGCTGCTGCCGACACCGAAGCCAACATGGAAGCCGCTGGCAACACCATGGAAGAAGGCGCTGCTGAAATGGAAGCTGGCGCTGACGAAATGGCTGCCGACGCTGACGCAGCTGCTGCTGAAGTCGAAGCCGACGTTCAGGACGAAACCACCGCAGAAGCTCAGGCCGACTAATTCGGTTAGCTTTGCGGAACGGTTCACCGTTCCAAAAAAGAAGGGCGGTGCCGGATGGCGCCGCCCTTTCTTATAGGTCCTGCCACTTGGTGCGAGACCATGCTTCGAAGGCAGGAAAATCTAGCCGCCGTAATCGGCATCCGCCCAGACGCGGCCATCAGCCTTACGGTCGGCAAAGCCGCGGTATAGCGCGCCGGTGATCGTCGAGATGCGGGCGTCGCGCATTTGCCGCGCTTGGAGCTTCCGGCTCCGGTCGCCATTCTCGACCGCCATCGAAGGGCTCTGCCCGGTGACATAGATCGCAACAGCAACCGCGCGGCCGTCGGGCGTGTGGAAGATCCCGATGTCGCTCGCGGTGCGGGCAAGCGTGCCGGTCTTGTGCGCCAGGCCGGCGCTGGTCGGCAGCGCAGAGCGCATTCTCTTCTTGCCGGTGGTGGTGGCGCGCATGGCGTTCATCAGGACGCCGCGCGAAGAGGCGCTGAGCCACTTGCCCTGATAGATGCCCGCCAGAAGCTGGCCCATGGCGCGCGGGGTGGCGCTGTCGCGGAAATCCGAGGCGGATGCGGGATCGACGCGCCCGTCTTCGCGCACCAGCGTCGCAATATCGCGGGTCAGTTGGAATTCGGTGATCCCTGCGCCGCGCATCCATTCATTGACGGCCTGCGGGCCGCCGACCGCGTTCAGCAGGGCATCGGTGCAGGCATTGCAGCTCTTGCTGATCATCAGGTCGAGATGCTGCTTGCCGGACAGAAAGGCGCCGCCCGGACGCGGGAGCCGCCATTCGCTGGTCAGGCTCCATTTCCCGGCATCGACACCGGCGAGATAGGTGGCGGCGATGGCCACCTTGCTGGTGCTGGCCATGGGAAAGCGCTGATCGGCCAGAACGCCGACTTCGTGCCCCGTGGTGAGGTCGATGGCATAGACCCCGATGCGGCCCTGCGAGCCTTCCGCGAGTTGGGAAATGCGCTGGCCGAGCGGATCGTCATATACCGCTTCGTATGTCTGCGGGGTCCGCGCTTCGGTCCCCAGAACCTGATCGAATTGCGCAGTATATCCTTGCGCATTGGCGATGGCGGGCAGGCCCAGAGCGAGTGCCCCGGCTGCCAGCATGTTCCCGAGTTTTCTGATCCGCATGGCTATCCCGTTACCAAATCGATGGTTTTCAGGACATTAACGATATGTGGCGAAAAGGTGCAAGCACTGCCGCGACGAATTGTGTCGCGGCAGCGCTGGAGATACTATCGGCTATTAGCGGTGAAGAGCCGATTTCTTGCCCGTATCAGGCCGCAGCAATGGCCTTTTCGATGCGGTCTGTTGGTTCTCCGGTCATCGTCTTGTCGATTTCTCCGACCAGCCGTTTTTCGAGTTCGGAATGATAATGGCGGCGCATTTCGCCCAGGGTCTTGGGGTCCGCGATCACCAGCAAATCGTTGATTTCCCCAGCGACCGCCTTGGCATTTAGCCATTCCGCCGCCGCTGCGCCGTGGGCGAGTTCGTTGAGATCGGTGGCGCCGTGACGCTGCCCCATATCGTCCTGATGCTTGATCCCGGCGCTGAAATTGGTGGCTTCGAGATCGGGTTTCTGGGCGCCTTCCAGCTTGGGTTCGAAGGGCTGGCCGGTGTTCTGCATGACGGTGAAATTCTCGCCATCGACGATTGCGACATGGGCCTTGTGCGGCAGTTTCATGGATGTCTCCTCCAGTAATTGGGTCTCGCGCAACCAACGGCCAGTGTTCCGAAATGGTCCCCGAACACCCTCTTGATCGGATGGAGCGGGCCCGGAACCCGGCAGATCGTCCATGACGTTCGCAGATTGTCCGGTTGACCCGGCGGCGAAGCTGAGTCTTGATCGCCCGCATCAATCTTGGGGACCTGTTTCATGACCAATCTGTTCCGCGCCGCTGCCTGCGGCCTGCTGCTTTCCACTTCGAGTGTCGCGATGGCGCAATCCGCCCCCATCGTGCTGCCGGGCGCGCCGGGAGAAGCGCCGCGGGTGATCGGCGAGGCGGAAGCCATCGCTCTGTCCGACACGCGCTATTCGCCCGCCGACGTCCGTTTCATGCAGGGCATGATCGCGCATCACCAGCAGGCGGTCGACATGGCGCGGCTGGCGCCCGATCGCACCAATAACGATGCCATCCTCAAGACCGCCGACCGGATCGAGGCGGGCCAGCGCGACGAGATGACATTCATGCGCGAATGGCTGGAGCAGCGCCGCGAACAGATCGCCATGCCGCATTCGATGCATACCGCGGCGCATGGCATGGGGCTGATGAAGGGCATGGCCACGCCCGAGCAGATGACCCAGCTGGCCGCATCGAGCGGCACCGCTTTCGACGAGCTGTTCCTCCAGCTGATGATCGCTCATCACAAGGGCGCGCTCGACATGGTTGACGAGCTGCACGATGCCCCCGGCAGCGCCTATGAACCCGTCCTGTTCGAATTCACCAACGATGTGGTGACCGACCAGCAGGCGGAAATCGACCGCATGAATTCGGTGCTGGCCGAACTGTCCCGCGATCCGCGCGCCACGCTGGCCGCGGGCTTCCGCGATGCGGGCGAGGCGATCCTGAACCTGCGCCTCGTCGCCGCGCAGCCCAAGCCCGCCGGGTTCTTCGATCCCCAGAACCCCGCGCAATTGCAGCCGCTGATCGAGAAGGACGAGGACGAGAAGGAAGGCAAGGCCAAGTCCCCGAGGGCCGAAGCCGCGGCGGCAGAGGATGCCGAGGAGGAAAAGCCCCAGTTCGGCAAGCGCGGCTCGCTGCTCGATTTCGCCAATACCGACATCGCCTTTGCGGGCGATCTGATGGTGGCGGGCAGCTATCACGGCTTCAACGCCTATCGCCTGGGCACGGACGGCGTGCCGCAGCTGGTGTCCTCCACCGTCTGCCCCGGCGGGCAGGGCGACGTGTCGATCGTCGGCGATCTGCTGATCATGAGCGTGCAGGACAGCCGCGCCCGGATCGATTGCGGCCTTGAAGGCGTCGCCGGCAAGGTCAGCGAGGAGCGCTTCCGCGGCCTGCGCATCTTCGACATTTCGGACATCACCCGCCCGCGCCAGGTCGGGCTGGTGCAGACCTGCCGCGGCAGCCACACCCATTCGATCGTCAGCGCCGACGAGCGCCGGATCGTGGTCTACAACTCGGGCACCAGCTATGTGCGCGATAACGAGGAGCTGGAAGGCTGCTTCGACACCGCCGGCGATGAAACCGCCCTGTTCAGCATCGACGTGGTCGAAATCCCCGTCGCCAATCCGTCGGCGGCGCGCATCGTCGACAGCCCGCGCGTCTTTGCCAAGGACGGCCAGATCGCGGGCCTGTGGCGCGGCGGCAATCACGGCGAAGGCACGCAGGAAACCTTTGTCACCAACCAGTGCCACGACATCACCGTGTTCCCGGCCAAGAATCTGGCCGCCGGTGCCTGTTCGGGCAATGGCATCATCCTCGACATTTCGGACCCCTTCCAGCCCAGGCGCATCGACGATGTGACCGACAAGGGCTTTGCCTACTGGCATTCGGCCACCTTCAACAACGATGGCACCAAGGTGCTGTTCACCGATGAATGGGGCGGCGGCGGGCGGCCGCGCTGCCAGGCGGGCGATCCCGCCAATTGGGGCGCAGATGCCTTCTATGCGATCGAGGACGGCAAGCTGAGCTATCGCGGCATCTACAAGCTGCCCGCGCCGCAGAGCGACAAGGAAAACTGCGTCGCGCACAATGGCTCGATCATCCCCGTGCCGGGGCGCGATATCTTCGTGCAGGCATGGTATCAGGGCGGCATTTCGGTGATCGACTTCACCGATGCCAGCAACCCGTTCGAAATCGCCTATTTCGACCGCGGGCCGGTGGACAAGGACCAGCTGGTAACCGGCGGATACTGGTCGGCCTATTGGTACAAGGGCCGCATCTACGCGACCGAGATCAGCCGCGGCCTCGACATCTTCGCGCTGGAGCCGAGCGAGTTCCTCACGCCCGAGGAAATCGCCGCAGCCGAAGCGGCGCAATATGAAGGCGGCGTGTTCAACCCGCAGACCCAGACGCAGGTCACCTGGCCCGCCGAAGTCGTCCGCGCCGCGGAGAACAGCCGCAAGGGCGGGTGAACCGTTCTTCCCCTGGCGGAACAAACAAGCGACCGCGGCAGTAGGACTGCTGCGGTCGTTTTGTATCCGCAATCGGGGGAAATGAATGAAAGCGCCTAAAGCCGTGGGCAAGGTTATCCTTGTCCTGCTCGTGATCCTGTTAGCGGCAACGCTGGTTTCGCTGTGGGGGACCAACCGGGGTTCGGTCCGTATGCTCGACATGATGCGCGAACCGATGATCTATCTGGCCGCATTGCTGGGCACGATCGCGCTGTTCATGGCGCGGGCCCGAAAGTGGATTGCGCTAGGCCTCGCAGCAGGCGTGATCGCCATCAATCTGTGGCGAATCTGGCCCTATACCTTCCTTGCCTCGACACAGGTGCCCTTGCCCGAGGAAGTCGACGGGATGAGCTGTGCGCGCGTGCTTTCCTTCAACGTTCTTCAGCCGAACGATCGCTATGCCGAAACGGCCAGCCTGATCCAGCGGGTCGACCCCGATATCCTGCTGCTGATGGAAACCAATGAGAAGTGGATGGCCGAGCTGGAGCCGGTGCTTTCAGGCTATGGTTACCGGCTGGATCGCCCGCTGGAGAACAAATACGGCATGGCCTTCGCCACACGGCTGGAAGTCGACCGGGCGGAAATGATCGCCAACACCAGCTCTAACACGCCCACGCTCTATGCCACCTTGCGCATGGGCGACGGCGCGCGCTTCGAACTGATCGGTCTGCACCCGCGCCCGCCGCTGCCCGGTGAAAGCACGGCCAAGCGCGATGCCAATATCGCCCGCGCCGGTGCCAGGACGCCCGATGCGCTGTCCAACGTACTGGCGATTGGCGATTTCAACGATGTGCCGTGGTCGCGCACGACGCAGAAATTCGCACAGGAAGGCAAGTTCTCCGACCCCCGCGCGGGCCGCGGCAGCTTCGCCACCTTCCCGGCGGATTACGCGCTGGTCGGCTGGCCGCTCGACCAGATCTTCGTGCGCGACGGGGTAAAGGTGGAAGAACTGGCCATTGGCGACGATGTCGGCTCCGACCACCTGCCCCTGATCGCCCGCGTCTGCGTCGACCCGCAAAGCAGGGATGCCGATTTGGAACGGGTTCATGCGCCGAAGCGCCCAGAACCACGCGCGCAGGCCGAGCCACAGGGCGGCGCCGGCCATAACGATCTCATCGGGGGAGTTTCGGGTTCTCAGGATGGGTCTGGGGTTCCCCAGTGACTTGTGAGAGGGGGGGTATCGGCGCCCTTGTTTCCAAGAAGCGCTCAGTGGAGTTCAGGCGCAAGCAAGCCTTCTGCAAGCATGCGGAAGGCCTCTTGCGCCTTCGGCAGCATCGTCGCAGGATCGTCGCAGGACGCGAGCCAGAGTGCCGCGTTGAGTGCGGCACCGTTCAGCAGCCGTGATGCGGCCTCAATATCGACTGGCCTCAGCACTCCCTGGTTCACAAGGTGTGTGATTGCCTCGCGGGTGGCGTCGAGGCAGCGGTTCTGGCTGGGCCAGAGCGCCGGGTCGCCCAGCACCGCTGGACCGTCGCGCAGGACGATACGCTGCACTTCGGGATCGAGTGCCATTTCAATGTAAGCTCCGCCTTCGGCCAGAAGCGCCGCCCATACGGATCCCTCCTGTTTCGCAATGGCGCGCGCACGATCAGCCATTTCCGCGTCGATCTCGTCGACGACGGCCGCGAACAATCCCTTCTTGTCGCCGAACTGATGGTAAAGCGCCCCGCGCGTGAACCCCGCCGCGGACGTCAGGTCATCCATCGATGTCTCGAAGAAGCCCTTGTCCGCAAAGGCCGAACGAGCGGATCGCATTAACTTTTGACGCGTCTCTTGCATCGTTTCGGCGCGGGTTCGTCTCGGCATTCTGTCTCAATCCCTTTTCTTCATCTTCCCGTTGACATACGCCGCGTATGTGAACATATTTCAGATACACAGCGTATGTGGAATTCGGATCGCGAGCAAGCCGCTCGCAGCCGTACCACGAATGATGGCTACTCTCCTGCCGTCAGATCGGGAGATCTTCTTTTCGTGTCTGGGCAGGTTGGAAGTCGTGAAGACGGCTCACCCGAGGCTTCCTTTCCTGATCAGGTCGAACGCGCGTTCAGGAACCTTGAGGCCGTGCTGGACGCGGCTGACTGCAGTTTCGACGACGTGATCGACGTCACGACCTTTCACACCGATCCCGAAGCACAGCTTCCAGACGTCATGGCCGTCAAGGAGCGTTATTTCCCCGCTCGGCCGTTCCCGGCCTGGACCGCCGTCGGTGTGACTTGGCTTGCCGGCTTTGACTTCGAGATCAAAGCCGTCGCGCGTCTCCCTTCCACGTGATCTTTTGGGATCTTCTACTGTCCATGGTGCGCGACCAAGTTCTTGATGGCTTGGGCTGGCTTGTCGATGACAACCGGGTTGCGGAGCTTTCTGGTCGCAAGTAGCCAGGGCAAATGAAATTCTGCCGGAAAGCACAGCTTGGCTAGACCATCATATGGCCCGCGCGGCTCCCACCGAAACTGGCGGGCGACCAAGAAGCTTTCGCCTGAGTTCTCGCCGCCGATTTACCTTCTAAAATTCCTGCAACGGGAAGGCCTGATGCCTTTTATCCGCAGGTATGGGATTTCAGTGGTTCCCTATCGACCAGGTCTTGTTGTCTTGGTCCCGCCAGACGGATTCCGCTCGGATAGAAGCAGGCGATTGGCCGAACATATTATCCGCACCGATAGCCTTCGGCCACTCCTGCGGCTTGCCATAAAGATCGTGCGTGCCCGGTATCCTCAAGGCCACCGGTCGTAGCGGCCTTCAGGTGCCCGCAGCTCAGAACGACGCGCGCAGGCCGAGTAGCAGGGCGAGGCCGTCCGGGTCTTCTCCGGCTGCGCGGGCGAGGTCTGCCGTTTCGCCCAGCTTCGCTTCGTAGCCCACGCCCACATAGGGGGCGAATTCGCGGGCCAGTTCGTAGCGCAGGCGCAGGCCGGTCTCCAACCTGGTGAGGCCGGAGCCGGTCTCGCGCTCGGGAATGTCCTGCGCGGCGAGTTCGAATTCGGCGCGCGGCTGGAGGATCAGGCGCTGGGTGAGCTTGTAGTCATATTCGCCCTCGATCCGCGCAGTGAGATCGCCGCGGTCGGACAGGAAGGCCGCCGCGTCCACATGGAACATGTAGGGCGCAAGGCCCTGCACGCCGAGGACGAGGTGGCTGCGCGTCTCCGGCTCCAGATCGAGCCGCGCCCCGGCCTGCAGATCGAACCACGGGCCGATGGCATGGCCCCACAGCGCCTGGATTTCGGCATCCTCGACGCCGCCGCCGCTCCCGCCACTCCTTCCGCCGAACGCGCCTTCGCCTTCGGACTTGAGGACGAATTTGCCGATATCGCCCCCGTACCAGCCCTGCACATCCCACAGGAAGGCGTCATGGCCATCGGCAATACGCGCTTCGAGCCGTTCGGCCATCAGCGTGCCGGTTTTCATGTCGCCGTGGGTGGCGCGGTTGGTCTCGCGCGCCTGCGCCATGGTGGCCGCGCCGTAAATGGCATCGGCAGCGTAGAGCGGGCCTTCGAAGGCCGCGGGCGGGGGTGAGGCACTGGACAGCTCGCCCATTGGGTGCGCCGAGTGGTCCATGGGCATGGTGCCTGCCTGAGGCGCGGCGGCATGGCCGGAATGGTCCATCCGGGCGTGGCCGTCATGGCCGGCCATGGGTTGATATGGCTCGGGCGCCTGCTCTTGCTGCTGGTGCGCGGAGTGGTCCGGCATGGTGTGGCCGGAATGATCTTGCCCATGATCTGCTGCGTGATCCTGGGCGGCCAGCGGCGCGGCCGACAGCAGCAGTGGGAGGATCACCGGCGCGGCGAGGGCGGTGCGCGCGCTCATGCCTCGTCCTCCGGCGCGGGGAAGGGCCGCACGGTGACGGTCTGCATCATCCCGGCGTGCATGTGGTAGAGCAGGTGGCAGTGGAAGGCCCAGTCGCCCGGCTCGTTGGCGGTGACATCGAAAGTGGCGGTGCTGCCCGGCTGGACGACGACCGTGTGCTTGAGCGGCTGGTTCATCATCCCTGCGCCGTTGACCAGTTCGAAGAAATGGCCGTGCAGGTGGATGGGGTGGGCCATCATCGTGTCGTTGACCAGCTTGACCCGCACGCGCTCGTCATGAGCGAAGCGGATCGGATCGTCGTTCACGGCGGAGAATTTCCGGCCGTCGAAGCTCCACATGTAGCGCTCCATATTGCCGGTGAGGTGAATCTCCAACTGGCGCGTGGGCATGCGATGCGGATTGGCGCGCGCGGCCCTGAGATCGGTATAGCGCAGCACGCGGTGATCGACCGTGTCGAGGCCGAGGCCGGGATAATCCATCCGGTCCATCGGCATGGGCGCGACCATGTCGAGGCCGGGGCCGACCTTCACATCCTTGGGCAGGGTGGAGGTATCGCGCATCGAATGGTCCATGCCGCCGTGATCCATCGAACCGTGGTCCATGGCCGGTGTGCTCGCGGAGGCTGTGTGGTTCATCGCCCCATGATCCATGGAAGCGTGGTCCATCCCCGCATGGTCCATCCCGCCATGCGCATCCTCCTTCATCGCGCCGCCATGGCCGCCGTCCATCGCGCCCATGCCCATATCGGCCATGGTCAGCGTGACCGGTTCGCGCAGCGGCGGCAGGGCCGCGCGCGTGCCCGCGCTCGAGGTGAGCGAGGCGAGGCCCATGCCGCTGCGGTCCATGGCTTCGGCCACCAGCGCATGGCTGCCCGCGGGCGGTGCCACGATGACATCGTAGGTTTCCGCCACGCCGATCTGGAACTCGTCCACCTCCACCGGCGCCACGTCCATGCCGTCGGCCGCGATCACTGTCATCGGCACGCCGGGAATGCGGACGTTGAAGAAGGTCATCGCCGAACCGTTGATAACGCGCAGCCGCACCCGCTCGCCCGGCGTGAAGAGATATTCCAGCCCGTCCATCGGCCCGTGACCGTTGACGAGGAAGGTGTAGGTGGAACCCGTGACATCGGAAATGTCGCGCGGATTCATGCGCATGCCGCCCCACATCAGCCGCTCGTCCGCCGGCATGTCGCCATCCGTCGCGGTCTGCATCTGGTAGTTGAAATAATGTTCGCCCACCTTGAGCTTCCGCGCGATCTCATGCGGGTGCATGGCGCTGAATTCGGACAGCAGCACCACGTAATCGCGGTCGTAACGCGGATCGGGGGTGGCGCTCTCGATCACGATCGGGCCGTAATGCCCCGCCTGTTCCTGCAGCCCCGAATGGCTGTGCCACCAATAGGTGCCGCTCTGCCGGATGGGAAATTCGTAAGTGAAGGTCTCCCCCGGCCGGATACCGGGGAAGCTCACGCCGGGGACGCCGTCGAACTGGAAGGGCAGCAGCAGGCCGTGCCAGTGGATCGAGCTGTCCTCGTCCAGCCGGTTGGTCACATCGATGCGCAGGTCCTGCCCTTCGCGCAGGCGCAGCAGCGGGCCGGGAACACTGCCGTTGACGGCGACCGCATGGCCTTTGCGCCCGCCGACCGTGACGTGGTGCCGGTCTATCGTCAGCCCGATCCGTTCGCCCGACACTTCGCCGAAGCCCTGCCGGGCGTGCGTCAGGCTTTCGCCCCGCGCCCAAGCCGGAACCGCAAGCCCCCCGGCAGCCAGCCCGGCGGAACCGGCCATCGCCGAACCGAGCAGGAATTTACGCCGCGAAACGACCGGGGAAGGACTTTCTTTGCATATCATGGCATTCTCATATTATACCCCCGGGGAGTATTCAATGGAGATTGCCGCATGGACCCGAACAAGGCCGTATTGAACCGTCTGTCGCGGATCGAGGGACAGGTCAGGGGGCTGGCGCAGATGGTGGAGGAAGACCGCTACTGCATCGACATATTGCAGCAGTTCCAGGCGGTGAAGGCCGCGCTGGCCAAGGCCGAGACCGAGATCCTCAAGAACCACGCGGCCTGCTGCGTCGCGGAGGCCATCGCTTCGGGCGATGCGGAGGATCAGCGGCGGAAGTTCCCCGAGCTGGTGGATCTGTTCGCCAAGGCCAAGGCATGATCAAGGGCGGCCTGCTGGCGGCGTTCGTCCTCGGCCTCGCGGTCCCCGCTACAGTGCTGGCGCATGGGCCGCAGGGGCATGAAAAGGAGGCGGCGCAAGCCTCGCCGGAGGAGGAAGCCGCGCAGCCGGTGCCCCAGCAGCAGAAGCCTGTGGAACCGGCCGCCAAGGGCACAGGCGCTGCGGTAGAGACGGAACAGCTGGAGCCGAGCCGCATCCCGCACTTCCTGACCAATCTCCACCCCGCGACGGTTCACTTCCCCATCGCGCTGCTGCTGTTCGCGGCTTTCGCCGAACTGCTGTCCATCGCGCGGCCCGGCGGCCGCAGCCGGGCGGCTGCCGATATCGCGGCGGCGAGCGGAGGCATCGCGGCGAGCGTGGCCGCCCTGTTCGGCTGGATCCACACGGGCCTGTGGCTGGGCGGCGGAGACATCATGCAATGGCACCGCTGGCTGGGTACCGGGCTCGGAGTTCTCGGGCCCGTGATCGCACTCCTCGCCCTGCGGAAGGGTGAACGCCGCCTCATGCTACGGCTGCTCCTCGGCCTGTCGGCAGCGGCGATCGTCGCGCAGGGCTGGCTTGGCGGCGAACTGGCCCACGGGTTCGGGCATCTTTGGGAATGACGGCAAAGGAGACAGGGAAAATGCAGGACAACAGCACGCCCCGCGAAGGCAATTACAAACGCTTTATGGCGATGGTGGGCACATCGACCGTGATCATGTTCGGCCTGATGTATCTCAACACCTATGCGCTCGATCATGTGATGTGGAGCGAGACGCGGTTCTGGATAATGTTCGTGATGGGCGCGGTGATGGCCATCGTCATGCTGCTGTTCATGTGGGGGATGTACCGCAACACGGCCAAGAACTGGATCATCATCGGCGTATCGGTGGTGACTTTCGTGGTGGCGCTGTTCCTCGTCCGCAGCCAGGAAACCGTCTATGACGAGGAATGGATGTCGGCGATGATCCCGCATCATTCGATCGCCATCATGACCAGCGAACGCGCCCATATCCGCGACAAAAGGGTGCAGGAACTGGCCAACAGCATCATCACCGCCCAGCGCAAGGAAATCGCCGAGATGAAATGGCTGCTCGGCGATATCGAACGCAACGGCATCGCCGCGACCGCGGAAGAGGCGGCCATCCGCCCGGTCCCGAAGTTCGAAGGCCATCTCAACCCGGACGGCGGCGCCACGCCCTGAACGGCGCAATCCCGAACAAATAAAAAGCCCGGCAGGATCGCTCCCGCCGGGCTTCTTTATTGTGCCTGTCGGCTGGTCGGTATGGCTTAGAAGCCCATTCCGCCCATGCCGCCCATGCCGCCCATGTCGGGCATTGCAGGGGCTGCCGACTTGTCTTCCGGCTTGTCGACGACAGCGGCTTCGGTCGTGATCAGCAGACCGGCAACCGAGGCGGCGTTCTGCAGTGCAGTACGCACGACCTTGGTCGGGTCGATCACACCGGCCGACACCAGGTTTTCATAGGTGTCGGTGGCGGCGTTGAAGCCCATGCTTTCGTCATTGCCGTCGAACAGCTTGCCGGCGACGACTGCGCCGTCATGGCCTGCGTTGCTGGCGATCTGACGAACCGGAGCCTGCAGCGCACGGCGGACGATGTCGATGCCGCGGGTCTGGTCGTCGTTTTCGCCGGTCAGGCCCTGGAGAGCCTTCGAAGCGTAGAGCAGCGCGGTACCGCCGCCCGGGACGATGCCTTCTTCGACTGCTGCGCGGGTTGCGTGCAGCGCATCGTCGACGCGGTCCTTGCGTTCCTTCACTTCGACTTCGGTGGCACCGCCGACCTTGATCACGGCAACACCGCCGGCGAGCTTCGCCAGACGTTCCTGCAGCTTTTCCTTGTCGTAATCGCTGCTGGTGTTGTCGATCTGCGTACGGATTTCCGAAACGCGGGCCTTGATGTCGTCTTCCGAGCCGGCACCGTCGACAATGGTGGTGTTGTCCTTGTCGATGGTGACGCGCTTGGCTTCACCGAGCATGCCCAGCGTGACGTTTTCCAGCTTGATGCCGAGATCTTCGCTGATCATTTCGCCCTGCGTCAGGATCGCGATGTCCTGCAGCATGGCCTTGCGGCGATCGCCGAAGCCAGGAGCCTTGACCGCAGCAACCTTGAGGCCGCCGCGCAGCTTGTTGACCACGAGGGTGGCCAGCGCTTCGCCTTCGATGTCTTCCGCGATGATCAGCAGCGGACGGCCCGACTGGACAGCCGCTTCCAGAACCGGGAGCATCGCCTGCAGGTTCGAGAGCTTCTTCTCGTGGATCAGGATGTACGGGTTTTCGAGTTCGACCGTCATCTTGTCCGGGTTGGTGATGAAGTACGGGCTGAGGTAGCCGCGGTCGAACTGCATGCCTTCGACGGTCTCGAGCTCGAATTCGAGGCCCTTCGATTCGTCGACGGTGATCACGCCTTCCTTGCCGACCTTTTCCATGGCTTCGGCGATCTTTTCGCCGACTTCACGGTCGCCATTGGCCGAGATGATGCCGACCTGAGCGATTTCGCCCGAGCCCGACACGTCCTTCGAACGGCCCTTGAGGTCCGCAACGACCTTTTCGACAGCGAGGTCGATGCCGCGCTTGAGGTCCATCGGGTTCATGCCGGCGGCAACCGACTTCATGCCTTCGGTGACGATCGACTGACCGAGCACGGTGGCGGTGGTGGTGCCGTCACCGGCGGCGTCGTTCGACTTCGAAGCGACTTCCTTGAGCATCTGCGCGCCCATGTTCTCGAACTTGTCTTTCAGTTCGATTTCCTTGGCGACGGTGACGCCGTCCTTGGTGATGCGCGGTGCGCCGAAGCTCTTGTCGATCACGACGTTGCGGCCCTTGGGGCCCAGCGTGACCTTCACGGCGTTGGCGAGAATGTCGACACCGCGCTGAATGCCTTCGCGCGCGTCGCGGCTGAATTTTACGTCCTTGGCAGCCATGTTGCTGTCCTTTCCGTTCAGATTTCTAGTTGATCAGATGACTGAAGTTGACACAGTTGACAGTGTCCTGGGGGTTAAATCCCGTTCAGCCCATGATCCCCATGATGTCGCTTTCCTTCATGATGAGAAGGTCTTCGCCATCGAGCTTGATCTCGGTGCCCGACCACTTGCCGAACAATACGCGATCGCCAGCCTTCACATCGAGCGGGGTGACGGTGCCGTCTTCGGCCTTGGCGCCGGCGCCAACAGCGACGATTTCGCCTTCGCTGGGCTTTTCCTTGGCGCTGTCGGGAATGATGATACCGCCAGCGGTCTTTTCTTCGGCTTCGATGCGGCGAACGAGCACGCGGTCGTGAAGCGGACGAAATGCCATAGTGATGACCTTTCTATTCGAGAGTGAAAATGATGGTTGGCACTCACTGGTCTGGAGTGCCAGCACGGCGCATTTGGGATCGAGCGCGGATTGAGTCAACGGGCCGAAGCGAAAAAAATTCGTCCGATCGGATGGGCCGTGGCGCGGGCTGGCCAGAGCGAGGCAAATTGGCTATCGGGCCGCGCAAATCCGCCAGTGGCGACGACTTTCTGGAGCGTATTGATGAAGACCGACAAGACCGTTTCGGCCCTGACCATTCCCGAACAGGTGCTGGTGTGGCTGCAGCTGCACATGATGGAGATTGCCGGCGCCTTCGCCGTGCTGATCATCGGCCTGCTGGCGGCCAAGATCCTGTCGAGCTGGGTGGAACGCGCGCTGACCCGCTCGCCCCGTTTCGATCCGACCGTGGCGCAGTTCCTGTCGAACCTCGTCAAATATGCGCTGTGGGCGCTGGTCATAGTGACCGTGCTGACCCAGTTCGGGGTGGAGACCACCAGCATCCTCGCCGCGCTGGGCGGCATGGCGCTGGCCGTGGGGTTGGCGCTGCAGGGCACGCTCAGCAATGTGGCATCGGGCGTAATGATCCTGGTCCAGCGCCCCTTCAAGGTGGGCGAGGCGATTTCGGCCGGTTCGGTCACCGGCACGGTCCAGCAGATCGGCCTGTTCACCACCGAGCTGAAGCAGTTCGACGGCCTGTTCGTGATGGTCCCCAATTCCGAATTGTGGAACCAGGCGATCGTCAATTTCCATCGCCATCCGATCCGCCGGTTCGAGCTGATCGTGGGCATCGGCTATAACGACAGCATGGAGCAGGCGCGGACGGAATTGCTGGCCATGGCCGCGGCGGACGAGCGCGTGCTGGCCGATCCGGAACCGGTGGCCTTCGTCGCCTCGCTGGACGACAGTTCGGTCGGCATCGGGCTGCGCGTCTGGTGCACCACCGGCGATTATCTAGGCCTGGGCTGGGACCTGACCGAAAAGGTCAAGGCGCGCTTCGACGATGTCGGCATCTCGATCCCCTTCCCGCAGCGCGAGGTTACCCAGCGCGCCGCCTGAGGCGCGCGCGGATACGTCAGGGGCGCGTGGTGAGGCCGAGCCGGTCGCGCAGCGCCCACCGCCAGGTCAGCAGCAGGGCCGCGACCGAGAGGCCGGTCGCCAGCCCGATCCACACGCCGACGCCTTCGAGGCTGGTGTAGAAGCCGAGCCAGAGCGACATGCCGATGCCCGGCACCCAATAGGCGAATGCGGCCATCCACATCGGTACGCGCGTATCCTGCAATCCGCGCAGCGCCCCGGCGGCGACGGCCTGCATCCCGTCGACCAGCTGGAAAGCGGCGGCGATGACGATATATTTGAGCGCGAAGCCAACCAGCACGGCGTTCTTGGGATCCCAGGGATCGATATAGATCGCCAGCAGCGGCTTGGGGATCGCGATCATGGCAATCGCCGTCAGCGCCATGAAGCCGGTGCCCACCGCAATCGCGGTCCAGCCCGCGCGCTTCATCCCGTCGCGATTGCGCGAGCCATAGAAATAGCCCACCCGGATGGTGGCCGCCTGGCCCACGCCGAAGGGGACCTGGAAGGCGAGCGCGGCGATCTGCAGCGCGACCGTGTGTGCGGCCAGCTGGCTGGCACCGATATTGCCCATCAGGAACGCCGCCACGCCGAAGATGCCGGCCTCCGCCGTGATGGTCAGCGCGATGGGCGTGCCGATGCGCGCGATGTGCCAGAACCGCGGCCAGTCGGGCGACCACCAGCGGCCGAAAATGCGATAGCGGTGGAGCCGCGGGTCGAGCCGGATGACGAGAACATAGGCCGCCAGCGTCGTCAGCGTGGTGATGATCGTGGCCACCGCCGCGCCGCGCAGGCCCAGCTCGGGCGCACCGAAATTGCCGAAGATGAAGCTGTAGTTCGCCGCCGCATTGACGAAGATGCCGCCTGCCGTGATCGCCGTCGCCAGGATCGGACGGTCGAGCGTGGAGACGAAATTGCGCAGCACGTTGCAGAACAGCATCGGCACCAGCGAGAGGACCAGCACGGTATTGTATTCGAGCGCCATGGCGGTGATCTCCGCCTCTTGCCCGGTGGCGC
This sequence comes from Qipengyuania sp. NPDC077563, assembly GCF_044901345.1. Lineage (NCBI taxonomy): Bacteria > Pseudomonadati > Pseudomonadota > Alphaproteobacteria > Sphingomonadales > Erythrobacteraceae > Qipengyuania > Qipengyuania sp. NPDC077563. The sequence goes on from NZ_JBJDPC010000003.1 coordinate 494,470, forward strand.
GCATCAGCGGGCCGAGCAGGAGGCACAGGCCGATCCCCCCGATCCCCGATGCCAGCGCGAGCCATAGCGCCATGCGCACCGAACGGCGCACCGGGCGCAGGGCAGGCGCACGCTCGCCCAGCTCGGCGGCTGCCACCGGCGCCACGGCCCCGGTCAGGCCAGACAGCGCCCACATCACCAGCCCGAACAGCGCGATCGCCAGCGCCGAGGCGGCCAGCTGGCTTTCCCCAAGCCGGGCGATGAAGATCACGTCCACGGCATAGGTCAGCATCTGCAGCAGATTGGCAGCCGCCAGCGGCCAGCTCAGCCGGAATGTCGCGCGAAGTTCGTCGCGCCAGCCATCGCTGCGGTCGGGCAGGGGCATGGGGGCAGGGATGTCTGTCATTTCGGCAGGCCCCGCGCAGGCGGAGCGGAGGGCCGGATAGAAGGGTTTGCCCGAAACCTCAAATGGCTTGTATCCGGCCAGCCTTGCCAGCGGGAATAGATGAGTTTATTACAATATGCTTACTTAGGGATTACCCGTAGACAGTCGTTCCACATTCCTTCAAAAAGACGAAGTATTCGATGGGCGGGTCAAGCAAAGGAATTCCAATTTAATGACGGCTCAGCCAAAAAGAATGTTCGATCGGCGAGAACCGCGGCTCGTGCTGCAGTTGAGGACAGGTGTTGGACAGGCTGGCAGGGCGTTCGATGCGGAAATCATGAATATTTCCACTGGCGGGATGCTGGTCAGGACCAGTTCGGACATTTCGCAAAACGATCCCATCCAGGTCGTTCTTCCGCAGAGCGGGGCGGTCGGTGCCCGGGTTGTCTGGTCGGCGGAGGATTTTTACGGTTGCTCTTTCGATACGCCGATTTCGGAAGACGAGCTGGACAGCGTGCGCGATGCCGCCCGTTTCCACAGCCCGTTCCGGGAGGCTTACGGCGTCGATCACGAAACCCTCGGCGCGCGGATCAAGCGCCTGCGTACCGCCTCGGGCTTCACGATGGTCGAACTGGCGCAGAAGGTGGGCGTCAGCAAGCCGACGCTGTGGAAGTGGGAAGGCGACCAGGTTCGCCCGCGCCACGAAACCATGGGTATTCTCGCCCAGCAACTCGGTGTCGGCGAACTCGAACTGGTCTACGGCGCCCCGCGGCTGGGCGAAGAAGTGGCCAGCCTGGAGGGCGACGAAGAGCAGGGCTCGCTGGCGGATATCGTGCGGGCCAGTCGCAAGCGCATCGCCGAAGCGGCGGGCGTGGATGAAGTGAGCGTCGATATCCATATCAACTGGGGCAACGAATAATTTCGCGGGCCTGATCGCGCGGTCACAAGAGCGCGCTTCAGGCCCACGAAAGCTAACCGGCCTACTATCGCTTGCAACGTCCACGACATTGCAGGATGATTTCGCATGCGCTTTATCCGTTCGTTTTCGGCAATCCTCGTGCTGGCCGGCTTCGTGCCCGGTGCTGCAATGGCGCAGGAAGTCTATGGCGGCGTCTATGTCCACGCGGTCGACACGCCGTTCACCTTCGACACGAACGAGGGCGGGACAGATGTCCAGGCCGGTCTTCGCTTCGACGAGATCGGCGCGCTGGGCGGGATGCAGCCCTATGTCTTCGGCTCGGTAAACCTGTCGGGCGATACCAGCTTCGTCGGCGCGGGCGTGAGCTGGAAGGCGGAAATGGGCAAAGTCTACCTCCGCCCCGGCGTGGGACTTGTCGTGCACGATGCGCCGGAATTGCGGGTCGATCCCGCCACCGGCATTCGTACCGATCTCGGCAGCCGGGTGCTGTTCGAGCCGGAAATCGCCTTGGGCTACGATATCTCCGACCGGTTTTCGATCGAGGCGAGCTGGGTCCACATCAGCAATGCGCGGCTGTTCAACAGCGAGCAGAATCCCGGCATCGACACGATGGGCGTTCGGGTAAACCTGAAATTGTAGGCCTTCGCGCGGTAGACTAATCGCCGCGTCGGCGCTTGTCCGAGCTTCTGCGATACCGGTAATAGTAGGTGTAGGCTTTTTTCCTGGACCGGCGACGAGGCCGTCCGGTGAGGATGTCGAAAGCGTAGACCGGCCAGTTGGCTGCGATGGCAAGGGCTCGCGCGCCAAGACTCATCACGTCAATAAAGACAAATAACGGAAAAAGCGGGAAAAGCAGAACGTATCGGTCGATTGTCTGTGAGCAGAAGGACCGCGGGAAGATACGAACGAAAAGAACAGCTCCAAGGAATGTCGCGATGAGATATCCTGCGATAAGGAAGAACAAATACATGATGCCTCCTTCTCGTGGCACGACCGCGTTCTGGCAAAGAACGGTCCTGTCAAGGAACGTTCTGCAAATAAGGATTAATACTTTTGGGGTAGGGTGCCAATAGTTGTAAGCGGTTAAAAGATGCAAGCACGTAATGAAAAAGGGCGGCGCCTTTCGGCACCGCCCTTCGTCTGATCTCTCGAGGAGAGATCGAAGCGTAAGCATATCCCACCGGGGCGGGAATAAGGCTTACTTGAGTTCGACGGTACCGCCGGCTGCTTCGATCTTGCTCTTGATTTCTTCGGCTTCAGCCTTGTTGACGCCTTCCTTGAGGGCCTTCGGTGCGCCTTCGACGAGAGCCTTGGCTTCGGTGAGGCCGAGACCGGTGATGGCGCGGACTTCCTTGATGACCTGGATCTTCTTGCCACCGTCGCCGGTGAGAACGACGTCGAATTCGTCCTTTTCTTCAGCAGCTTCAGCAGCGCCGCCAGCGGCGGGGCCAGCAACGGCAACAGCAGCAGCGGCGCTCACGCCCCACTCTTCTTCCAGTGCCTTGGCAAGCTCGGCGGCTTCCATGACGGTCAGCTTCGACAGTTCTTCAACAAGCTTGGCGATATCAGCCATGATGTTTCACTCCAATAATATGTGGCCGGGGCGTGGGTTGGAAAAATGCCCCGATGAATAGGTGTTCTGTGCTCGAACCTGCTCTTACGCGGCTTCCTTGGCGCCATAGGCGCCAACCACGCGTGCGAGCATCGAAGTGGGTTCCTTGATGGTCCGGACAACCTTGGTTGCCGGCGCATTGAGGAGGCCCACGATCGTGCCGCGAAGTTCGTCGAGGCTCGGCATCGAGGCCAGCGACCTCACACCTGCTTCGTCGAGCTTCTGCGCGCCCATCGATCCGCCGACGATTTCGATCTTGTCGGTGGTCTTGGCGAACTCCACCACGGCCTTGGCCGCGGCAACCGGGTCCTCGGAATAACCGAGAGCGGTCGGACCAGTCAGGAATTCAGCGATTCCTTCGTAGTCGGTGTCCTTCAGGGCGAGCTTGGCGAGACGGTTCTTCGCAACCTGATAGGACGCACCGGCTTCACGCATCTTCGTACGCAATTCGGTCGACTGGGCGACCGTAAGGCCCAGGTTGCGGGTCACGACGACCACGCCAGCCTGGTTGAAGACTTCGCTGAGCTGGGCGACCGCGTCGGTTTTCTGCGAACGATCCATGCCATACTCCTTCACTATGACCGACCGGAATGGCTCCCGGACGATCGGCTACGTTTGTCCATGCCGGCAATGCGACACGGGCGAGTCCGTTGAGGGGGAAGGAGTGCGCCACCATAGTGCATGGAGACTGGCGCGAACGGCGATGCAGGACACCGCCGGAAAATCTCTGTCCCCGTCTAGGCCGGAAATTAAGACCGGGCAGATCCCGGTCACCAGCTGTCTCGGACGGATGCGCGGGCGAGAATCGAAAAGACCCGCCTGTGCGGGGCGGGCCTTTAAAGCTTCCTGCGCCCGCGTCAAGTGCGGGCGCATGAGGCAAAGTTGCTTACATCGCGGTTTCGTCGCGTTCCATCATGGGGTCGCCGACCGGTTCGGGACCGGTTGCCTCGGTATCGGTTTCGACTTCGGTTTCCAGCATGCCGTCGGTGGCCGGATTTTCACCATCGATGGCGTCATCGCTCGACGGAGCGGTTACCGCATCGCCCTGCATATCGGCAGTGTCTGAGCCATCGATCGGTTCACCGCAGGCGCCGAGGGTGAGCGCAAGAGGCAGGGCGAGGGCAAGAGCGGGCTTCATGTGAATTCTCCTAATTGGCTTATTCCAAGAACGGGCCCGAATGCCGAGCGTTCCGCAACGAAAAAGGCCCGGTGCGAACACCGGGCCTTTCGTCAATCCATCGGGCCGCGCTGGCGGCCGGAGAAGATTATTCTGCTGCCGGAGCGGTTTCGTCCATGGCCGGAGCTTCTTCAGCCATCGGGTCAGCGGCGGTTTCGTCGGCCATCATGGTGTCGTCGGTCGCCATAGTGTCGTCAGCCATCGGTGCTTCGACAGGAGCGGTTTCAACAACCGTGGTTTCTTCTTCAACCGGCGTTTCTTCAGCGGTTTCGCCGCAAGCAGCGAGGGTCAGCACAACGGGAAGAGCTGCAACGAGAGCGATTTTCTTCATGATTCGTATTCCTGCGCCATGATTGGCGTGGCCTTAAAATAGCCTTATTCTCGTCAAGTAAAAGACACATTTTGCATTGGGTGCATTTTCATGCGTGCCGGGCGGAGTCACGCTGTGAGAGGGCGTGGTTCGGCGGGACGCTTCTGCATGCTGCGCTTGTCCATCCACCCTGCCACTCGCACCATGGCTGACGGGACGATGGAGACGATAAGACCAACCACGACAGCGTCGATTGCCAGGGTCAACCACAATTCCGTTCCCATACTGCCGACGGCGGTCTGATTGAGATGCTGATGCAGGAGGCTAGCGGGAACACGTGCCAGTAACAGGAGTGGCAGTGCGAGAAAATAGAGCAAGCCGAGCCGTCGCGCCGATGCGATAGGTCCGCTAATCCTGCCGTCGGTCGCAGCGGCTACGACCCAGGCGATGAGCAGAGGTTCCAGGAGCTGCTGGCCCAGCCCCACGGCGGCGCGGAACGTATCGACATGCTCTTCGGTAATGAGGGAGCGTGCATAGAATAGCGCTGCAAAAACGACCAATGAGTAGGCGAAATACGGGAGGTAGCGGAGGCCTGCTTAGCCCAGAGGCGCAAGGCTACGGTCACTGCGCTGGGAGATGAAATACCGGATGACGAAGAAGGCCCCGACATAGATCGATGCCATCTTCACCCAGCCGAAGGCCATTCGCAGCCCGTCATCTGCGACGGCGCGCCCCATCTCCTGGCTTTCGAACATGCCGATACGCACTTCGACGATATGCTGCGCAAACTCCCAGCCGATGATTGCGGCAAATAGCCAGGGTAGGGCCTTTATCGCGCGCAGACTGTCGACATAGGTCCCGCCGAGGTCGGTGAAGAAACGTTTTATCCAGATCATTTTTAATCCTCCCTATATTTAAGCAAGTCCCCCGGCTGGCATTCCAGTTCGCGGCAGATGGCTTCGAGTGTCGAAAAGCGGATCGCCTTGGCCTTGCCTGTTTTCAGGATCGAAAGGTTGGCGAGTGTGAGCCCGATGCGTTCGGACAGTTCGGTCAGCGTCATGCCGCGATCCTGCAGCAGCTCGTCCAAACGGACAGCGATTGCGCTGGTGTCCTCGGTAGGCATCAGACGGTGCCTTCCAGGTCTTCGCGCATGGCGGCGCCTTCGCGGAAAACCTTGGCCAGAAGGAACAGCAGAAGAACCGCGAACCATCCGGTGAGCGAGAAGGTCCAGCCGAAATATTCGCCGCTGGCCGCGCTCGCCCAGACCGATATTTGTCCGAATATGAGGTCAAGGATGTTCACGCCCAGAAGCGCCCAGCCTACTGCCTTGAGCCGGCGTGCATTCTGCTCGCTGAAAGCCTGCCCGATGGCCGCGTCACGGAGCAGGGCGATCAGGCGGGTGAAGATCACATGGATGCAGATCGCAGCCGGCACCACGATAGCGCAGACCGAGACAAGCCATGTCCATACCGCCCGGACTGCCTCTTGTCCGCGGACCTCGAACGCTTGCGTAATTGCCGGATAGAAATGCTCGCTCGCCAATAGCAGCGCAGCGAGAAGTAGAGTGAACAAGACTGCGCCAATCCAGTTCAGCCAGTTCGCGATGCGAAATATCCAGATTGTCGTTCGGAACACGAGCATATCTCCTTTATCGATATTCGATATGGAGAGATTCGTTCTTATCGTCAATCGATAATATCGAAAAACGATATGTGGCTCGGAATCGCGCTCCTTGACCCTGTCGGGCGCGCATCCTATATGCCTTCTCGACCGCACGCTTCGAGCGAGTCTGATTCATGCGCGGGGATCGGACACAGGATGGAAGCGGCGTTTCCATATCGCGACGCTTTTCATGAGCTGCAGCTGCCGCCGCTAAGGGTGTGCATTCGCTGCGGCCTTTTTGCGTCTCACGATACGGCTCTCACGCGCATGAGACATCAAATTTCGCTCCTGTCCGCGTCAATGGACATTGCGGAGCTGGCACACGAGAAGAGGTAATTACCCCTTATGGCTACCAAGGCGAAGGCCCCCCGCAGCACGGCTTCGGGTACCGCAAAGCGGCGTATCCGCAAGATCTTCGGCGACATCCACGAAGTCGTCGACATGCCCAACCTGATCGAGGTCCAGCGCGAGAGCTACGAACAGTTCCTGCGGTCCGACAAGGACAAGGGCCATGTCTCGGGTCTTGAAAAGACGCTGCGCTCGGTCTTCCCGCTGCGCGATTTTGCCGGCACTGCCGAACTCGACTTCGTGCATTACGAACTCGAGCCGCCGAAATACGACATCGTCGAATGCCGCCAACGCGGGATTACCTATGCCGCGCCGATGAAGGTCACGCTGCGCCTGATCGTCTTCGAAGTCGACCAGGAAACCGAAACCCGCTCCGTCCTCGATATCAAGGAGCAGGACGTTTACATGGGCGACATGCCGCTCATGACGGACAACGGCACCTTCATCATCAATGGTACCGAGCGTGTCATCGTTTCGCAGATGCACCGTTCGCCGGGTGTCCTGTTCGACCATGACCGCGGCAAGACCCACTCCTCGGGCAAGCTCCTCTTCGCGGCCCGCATCATTCCGTACCGCGGCAGCTGGCTCGACTTCGAATTCGACGCCAAGGACGTGGTCAACGTGCGTATCGACCGCAAGCGCAAGCTGCCGGTCACCGCGCTGCTCTACTCGCTCGGCCTCGATGCCGAGGACATTCTCTCGCACTTCTACGACAAGGTCGAATGGAAGCGCGCCAAGGATGGCTGGGAACTGCCCTTCGTCGCTGAAAACTGGCGTAACCAGAAGCCGGCTTTCCCGCTGGTGGATGCCAAGACGGGCGAAGAAGTGTTCGCCGCCGGTCAGAAGATCAGCCCGCGTGCTGCCAACAAGGCGGCCAAGGATGGTCTGGAAACCCTGCTGCTGCCGACCGAGGAAATCTTCGGCCGCTATGCCAGCGAAGACCTGATCGACGAAAGCACGGGCCGCATCTACATCGAAGCCGGTGACGAAGTCTCGGCAGAGAACCTCGAAGTGCTCGACGCTGCCGGTGTCGACAGCCTGACGCTGCTCGACATCGATCACGTGAACACGGGTCCGTGGATCCGCAACACGATGAAGGTCGACAAGGCCGAGAACCGCGACGAGGGCCTGGAAGCGATCTACAAGGTCATGCGTCCCGGCGAACCGCCGACCAAGGAAACCGCAGAAGCTCTGTTCGAAGGCCTGTTCTTCGATGCCGAGCGCTATGACCTGTCGGCCGTGGGCCGCGTCAAGCTCAACATGCGTCTCGAGCTCGATGCCGAAGACACCGTCACCACGCTGCGCAAGGAAGACATCCTGGCCGTGGTCAAGGAGCTGGTCGACCTGAAGGACGGCAAGGGCGAAGTCGACGACATCGACAACCTCGGCAACCGCCGCGTGCGTTCGGTGGGTGAGCTGCTGGAAAACCAGTACCGCGTCGGCCTGCTGCGCATGGAACGCGCGGTGAAGGAGCGCATGAGCTCGGTTGACGTGTCGACCGTGATGCCGAACGACCTCATCAACGCCAAGCCCGCCGTGGCTGCCGTGCGCGAGTTCTTCGGCTCCAGCCAGCTCTCGCAGTTCATGGACCAGACCAACCCGCTGTCGGAAGTCACCCACAAGCGCCGCGTTTCGGCGCTTGGCCCGGGCGGTCTTACGCGTGAGCGCGCCGGCTTCGAAGTCCGCGACGTTCACCCGACGCACTATGGCCGTATCTGCCCGATCGAAACGCCGGAAGGCCCGAACATCGGTCTGATCAACTCGCTGTCGACCTTCGCCCGCGTCAACAAGTATGGCTTCATCGAGACGCCGTACCGCAAGGTGAAGGATAACAAGGTCACCGACGAGGTCATCTACCTCTCGGCGATGGAAGAGCAGAAGCACACCGTCGCGCAGGCTTCGGCCGAACTCGACGAAAACGGCGGCTTCGTGGAAGAGCTGGTCTCGGCGCGTCAGAGCGGCGACAACCTGATGGCTCCGCGCGAAACCATCACGCTGATGGACGTCAGCCCGAAGCAGCTCGTCTCGGTCGGTGCCTCGCTCATTCCGTTCCTGGAAAACGATGACGCCAACCGCGCGCTGATGGGCGCCAACATGCAGCGCCAGGCCGTTCCGCTCGTCAAGGCGGAAGCGCCCTGGGTCGGCACCGGCATGGAAGAAACCGTTGCGCGCGATTCGGGCGCGGCCATCACCGCCAAGCGCGGCGGCGTGGTCGACCAGGTCGACGCAACCCGTATCGTCATCCGCGCGATCGGCGATGTGGAACCCGGCCAGTCGGGCGTCGACATCTACACGCTGCAGAAGTTCCAGCGTTCGAACCAGGATACCTGCATCAACCAGCGTCCGCTGGTGAAGGTCGGCGAGACGATCGAAGCCGGCGACATCATTGCCGACGGTCCCTCGACCGATCTGGGCGAACTGGCACTGGGCCGTAACACGCTCGTCGCCTTCATGCCCTGGAACGGCTACAACTACGAGGATAGTATCCTCATCTCCGAGCGTATCGTGAAGGACGACGTCTTCACCTCGATCCACATCGAGGAATTCGAAGTCATGGCGCGTGACACCAAGCTCGGGCCCGAGGACATCACCCGCGACATCCCGAACGTCGGCGAGGAAGCGCTCCGCAACCTCGACGAAGCGGGCATCGTCTACATCGGTGCCGAAGTGCACCCGGGCGATATCCTGGCCGGCAAGATCACGCCGAAGGGCGAAAGCCCGATGACGCCGGAAGAAAAGCTTCTGCGCGCCATCTTCGGTGAAAAGGCCAGCGACGTGCGCGACACCTCGCTCCGTCTGCCGCCGGGCGTTGCCGGGACCGTCGTCGAAGTCCGTGTCTTCAACCGTCACGGTATCGAGATCGACGATCGTACGCGCGCCATCCAGAACGAGGAAATCGAACGCCTCCGCAAGGACGCTGCCGACGAACGCGCCATTCTGAACCGTGCCACTTACAACCGCCTGCGCGACATGCTCGAAGGGCAGACGGCTTCGGCTGCGCCCAAGGGCGTGAAGAAGGGTACCGAGATCACGGAAGAAGTGCTCGACAGCATCGATCGTCACGAGTGGTTCAAGTTCGCGGTTGCGGACGACAATCGCCAGCAGCAGATCGAAGCGGTCAAGTCGCAGTACGACGAGAGCGTGAAGGTCATCGACGACAAGTTCGAAGACCGGAAGGAAAAGCTCGAGCGCGGTGACGAGCTCGCTCCGGGCGTGCTCAAGATGGTCAAGGTCTTCGTGGCGGTGAAGCGCAAGCTGCAGCCGGGCGACAAGATGGCCGGCCGTCACGGTAACAAGGGTGTGATTTCGCGCATCCTGCCGGTCGAGGACATGCCGTTCCTCGAAGACGGTACGCCGGTCGACATCGTGCTGAACCCGCTGGGCGTTCCCAGCCGCATGAACGTCGGGCAGATCTTCGAAACGCATCTCGGCATGGCTGCCCGTAACCTGGGCATGCAGATCGGCGAGCAGCTCGAAGACTGGAAGAAGGCCAATCCGAACGCTTCGGAAGATTACGCCAATGCGAAGCCGCCCGAAGCGGTGATCGAGCGTCTGAACGAAGTCTATGGCGACCGTTATGCCGAAGACCTGAAGAGCCGTTCGACCGAGGAAATCGTAGAGCTGGCCGGTAACCTGCGCTACGGCGTCCCGATGGGCACCCCGGTGTTCGACGGCGCCCGCGAAGGCGACGTGACCGTGGAACTGGAAAAGGCCGGCCTCGATGCAGACGGCCAGTCGGTCCTCTTCGATGGCCGCACCGGTGAAGCGTTCGACCGCAAGGTGACCGTGGGCATCATCTACATGCTCAAGCTGCACCACTTGGTCGACGACAAGATCCACGCCCGTTCGATCGGCCCCTACAGCCTCGTCACCCAGCAGCCGCTGGGCGGTAAGGCGCAGTTCGGCGGCCAGCGCTTCGGTGAGATGGAGGTCTGGGCACTCCAGGCCTACGGTGCAGCCTACACGCTGCAGGAAATCCTCACCGTGAAGTCGGACGACGTGATCGGCCGGACCAAGGTCTACGAAGCCATCGTCAAGGGTGACGATACCTTCGAAGCCGGCATTCCGGAGAGCTTCAACGTGCTCGTCAAGGAAATGCGCAGCCTGGGTCTCAATGTCGAACTCAAGTCGCTTGCCGACGACGAGGACGACGACGGCCTCGCGATCGCGGCGGAATAGGGGAGCACATCGCTCCCCACCGCTCCTCCGCCTGTTAGAATTATCCCTTAGGGAATTAAGTCATGAACGAACTGACCAAATTCACCAACCAGCTCGCGAAGCCCGAAACCTTCGACGAGATCCAGATCGGCATCGCCAGCCCCGAGCGCATCCGCTCGTGGTCCTTCGGCGAAATCAAGAAGCCGGAAACGATCAACTACCGCACGTTCAAGCCCGAACGTGACGGCCTGTTCTGTGCGCGCATCTTCGGTCCGGTGAAGGACTACGAATGCCTGTGCGGCAAGTACAAGCGCATGAAGTACAAGGGCGTCGTCTGCGAAAAGTGCGGCGTCGAAGTCACTGTGACCAAGGTCCGCCGTGAACGCATGGGCCACATAGAACTGGCTGCTCCGGTCGCGCACATCTGGTTCCTGAAGTCGCTGCCGTCGCGCATCGGCCTGCTGCTCGACATGCAGCTCAAGCAGCTCGAACGCGTGCTCTACTTCGAAAGCTACATCGTGACCGAGCCCGGCTTGACCGCGCTCGAGAAGAACCAGCTGCTGACCGAAGACGAGATGCTCGAAGCGCAGGACGAGTACGGCGAAGATGCCTTCTCGGCCGACATCGGTGCATCCGCGGTCAAGACCATGCTCATGGATCTCGATCTCGAGCAGGAAAAGGAAGACCTGCTGGAAGAGCTGGCGACCACCAAGTCGAAGCTCAAGCCCGCCAAGATCATCAAGCGCCTGAAGGTCGTCGAAAGCTTCATCGAAAGCGGCAACCGTCCCGAATGGATGATCCTCGAAGTCGTGCCGGTCATTCCGCCCGAACTGCGCCCGCTGGTGCCGCTGGACGGTGGCCGTTTCGCGACGTCGGATCTCAACGACCTCTATCGCCGCGTCATCAACCGTAACAACCGCCTGAAGCGCCTGATGGAGCTGCGCGCACCGGACATCATCGTCCGCAACGAAAAGCGCATGCTGCAGGAAGCTGTCGATGCATTGTTCGACAACGGCCGCCGCGGCCGCGTGATCACCGGTGCGAACAAGCGTCCGCTCAAGTCGCTGTCCGACATGCTCAAGGGCAAGCAGGGCCGCTTCCGTCAGAACCTTCTGGGTAAGCGCGTCGACTATTCGGGCCGTTCGGTCATCGTGACCGGTCCGGAACTCAAGCTGCACCAGTGCGGCCTGCCCAAGAAGATGGCGCTCGAACTGTTCAAGCCGTTCATCTACGCCCGCCTCGACGCCAAGGGTCTTTCCATGACCCTGAAGCAGGCGAAGAAGTGGGTCGAGAAGGAACGCAAGGAAGTCTGGGACATCCTCGACGAAGTCATTCGCGAGCACCCGGTTCTCTTGAACCGCGCCCCGACGCTTCACCGTCTCGGCATCCAGGCGTTCGAACCCGTGCTGATCGAAGGTAAGGCGATCCAGCTTCACCCGCTGGTCTGCGCCGCCTTCAACGCCGACTTCGACGGCGACCAGATGGCCGTCCACGTTCCGCTCAGCCTCGAAGCGCAGCTGGAAGCGCGCGTGCTGATGATGTCGACCAACAACATCCTCTCGCCCGCCAACGGCAAGCCGATCATCGTCCCTTCGCAGGACATGGTGCTGGGTCTCTATTACCTGTCGATGGAACGCCAGGAAAAGACGCCCGAATACATGGACGGCGACGACGGCGAGAAGCACGAGATTCTGCCGATGTTCAGCGACATGGCCGAAGTGCATCACGCACTGGAAAACAAGGATGTAACGCTGCACTCGAAGATCATGGCCCGCGTCCCGCAAGCGGACGAAAAGGGCAAGGTCGAGATGAAGCGTTTCGTCACCACCCCGGGCCGCATGCTGATCGGCGAATGTCTGCCGAAGAACCACAAGGTTCCCTTCGACATCGTCAACCGCCTGCTGACGAAGAAGGACATCGCCGACGTGATCGACGAAGTCTATCGTCACACCGGCCAGAAAGACACGGTGCTGTTCGCCGACGCCATCATGGTGCTGGGCTTCCGCTACGCGTTCAAGGCCGGCATCTCCTTCGGCAAGGACGACATGATCATCCCCGACAGCAAGGCGGGTATGGTCGAGTCCACGAAGGCGCTGGTTGCTGACTACGAGCAGCAGTACCAGGACGGTCTCATCACCCAGCAGGAAAAGTACAACAAGGTCATCGACGCCTGGAGCCAGTGCGGCGACAAGGTGGCCGACGCCATGATGGAAGAGATCCGCTCGCAGCCGGTCGACAAGGACGGCAAGGAAGCGCAGATCAATTCGATCTACATGATGAGCCACTCCGGTGCGCGTGGTAGCCCGGCCCAGATGAAGCAGCTGGCCGGTATGCGCGGGCTGATGGCCAAGCCGTCGGGCGAGATCATCGAGAACCCGATCATCTCGAACTTCAAGGAAGGCCTGAACGTCCTCGAATACTTCAACTCCACCCACGGCGCCCGTAAGGGTCTCGCGGATACGGCGTTGAAGACGGCGAACTCGGGTTACCTGACCCGCCGTCTGGTCGACGTGTCGCAGGACTGCGTCATCGTTGAAGAGGACTGCAAGACCGACAATGCGCTCGAAATGCGTGCCATCGTGCAGGGCGGTAGCGTCATCGCCTCGCTCGGCGAGCGTATCCTCGGCCGCACCACGGCCGAAGACATCGTCAATGCCGCTACCGGCGAAGTAATCGTCAAGGCTGGCACGCTGATCGACGAACCGATGGTCAAGGTCATCGAGGACGCCGAGACGCAGGTCGCCAAGATCCGCTCGCCGCTGGTCTGCGAAGCCAAGCAGGGCGTTTGCGCCACCTGCTACGGCCGTGACCTTGCTCGCGGTACGCCGGTGAACATCGGTGAAGCTGTCGGCGTCATCGCCGCACAGTCGATCGGTGAACCCGGCACGCAGCTGACCATGCGTACCTTCCACATCGGCGGTGCTGCACAGCTCAACGAGACCTCGCATCTCGAAGCCGTGTCGGACGGTAAGGTCGAATATCGTGACATGCCGACCATCACCGACAAGAAGGGCCGTATCCTCTCGCTCGCCCGCAACGGCGAACTGGCCGTGATCGATAAGGAAGGCCGCGAACGCGAAATCCACAAGGTGCCTTACGGTACCGTGCTGATGCACAAGGATGGCGGCAAGGTGAAGGAAGGCGATCGTCTGGCAGAATGGGATCCGTTCTCCCTGCCGATCATCACCGAACAGTCGGGTGTGGTTCGCTTCCAGGATCTCGTCGACACGCAGACGATGGAAGAACGCGTCGACGATGCCACCGGTATCGCCCAGCGTGTGGTCACCGAAATCCGCAGCGGCGGACGCGCGAAGAAGGACGATCTTCGTCCGCGCCTCACGCTGTTCAACGATGCCGGGGACGACAGCGAAGCTGCGCGTTACATGCTGGCGCCGGGTACGGTGCTGTCAGTCGAGGACGGTCAGGAAGTGCAGGCAGGTGACATCCTCGCCCGCGCTTCGCGTGAAGCCGCCAAGACGCGCGACATCACCGGTGGTCTGCCGCGCGTTGCCGAACTGTTCGAGGCCCGCGTGCCGAAGGACAATTCGATCATCGCCAAGATTTCGGGCAAGATCGAATTCGTTCGCGAATACAAGGCGAAGCGCAAGATCGCGATCGTTCCGGAGGAAGGTGATCCGGTAGAGTACCTGATCCCCAAGACCAAGATCATCGACGTCCAGGAAGGCGACTTCGTCAAGAAGGGCGACACCCTGATCTCGGGTTCGCCGAACCCGCACGACATTCTCGAAGTCCTCGGCATCGAGGCGCTGGCGGAATATCTGTGCACGGAAATCCAGGAAGTCTACCGACTGCAGGGCGTGAAGATCAACGACAAGCACATCGAGGTGATCGTTCGCCAGATGCTGCAGAAGGTCGAGATCACCGATAGCGGCGATACCGTGCTGCTGCCGGGCGAACAGGTCGATCTGGAAGAGCTGAACGAAACCAACGCGAAGCTCGGCAAGAACAAGGAGCACGCCAAGGGCACTCCGATCCTTCTCGGCATCACCAAGGCATCGCTTCAGACGCGTTCGTTCATCTCGGCGGCGTCGTTCCAGGAAACCACCCGCGTGCTTACCCAGGCTTCGGTCGAGGGCAAGAAGGACACGCTGGTCGGTCTCAAGGAAAACGTCATCGTCGGCCGTCTCATTCCCGCCGGTACCGGTGCGGGCATGAACCGGATGCGCGTGACCGCCTCCAGCCGCGACGCTGCCCTGCGGGCACAGTGGAAGAAGGCTCAGGATGCGATAATCGCTGCCAACACCGCAGCAGAAGAGCACGAGGCGGAACTCGCACAGGGCCCCGAAGCTGCGATCGGCGACGATCCGCTGGCGAGCATGGAGGGGGAAACCCACGGCACCGATGCCGATGCGGGTGACTACCTCAATGAAGATGCGAAAGACGGCGAATAAGCCACTTCGCGATTCGCAAATAAAGATGGGCCCCGCCGGAGAAATTCGGCGGGGCTTTTTTGTTACACACCGCAGTGGTTATGAAGAAGAGCTAATAAATAAGTAGATTTCCGTAACGTCAATGGCTTATTAGGCAGAGGTGAAAAGCTCGGGCAGGGGGTCGCTTTGAAGCCAGGTCATCCAAATTGTATTTCCACGCCGGCAGGGCAGTTCGCCTTGCGTCGCCGGTTGGGCGATCTGAAGCGTGGCTTGGGTATCCTGCTCGTACCTTCCCTAGTGACCATCCTCGTCGTCACCAAGGTGTTCTACGATCCGGCCAATGGGCCCTACCTGCTGGTCCTTGCCGCGATCCAGATCGCGCTAGTGGCGCTGTCGGTGTTCCTGGCCCGCAATTTCGACCCGGCAAACGCCCCTTGGCAGGCGCTGTATCGCCGCTGGAAACTGGTTGTCGCCGCACAATTCGCCACCAGCATCGGCTGGATGATCCTGTTTCCCTATCTGGCGATCATTGCCGATCCGATCGATATCACCTTCCTCGGGATCGCAGGGACGGCGATCTATTGCAGCGTGCTGATGGCTTATCGCAGTAGCCCGGGTGTCGGCATTTTCCATATCCTCGGCATGTCGGTCGGTCTGGCCTCAACTACCTTGGCGGTGGCGGGTCTGGATGGCTGGCCGTCGCTGACGTTGCTCACATCCTTCGGGATCGTGTTGATGATCACTCTGATCAATCAGGAGCGCAGCTTTCGCCAGTCCGTCCGCAGCGAATTCCGGCGCCGTGAAAACGAGGCAATGATCAGAGTGCTGCTGGACGATTACGAGGAGCAATCCTCGGATAGCCTCTGGATGATCGGACCGAACGGAAATCTGCGCGACGTCAGTGAGCGATTTGCAGCTCTGATCGGGATCGAGCGTGAAAAATTGGAAGGGCTCGCGTTTCTCGAGCTTTTCAAGCCCAGCAAGGAGCGCGACATACTTGCGCAGCGTCTTTCGAACCAAGAGCCTTTCCGGGATCTGATGGTCGGCCTCATGATCGACGGAAACCTCAGGTACTGGCGACTGTCTGCACGGCCCCGCGATGGTGGCGCAGGCATGGCTGGTGTCGCTAGGGACGTGACGAGCGCACGGCTTGTCGAAGAACGGGTCGCCTTCATGGCCCATTACGACAGTCTGACCGGAGTGGCCAATCGCCACCTCTTCAATGAAAGGCTTCGCGGGAAGGAAAAGGAAGGCACCTCTGCTGTCTTCGATGCGGCAGTTTTCTATATCGACCTCGACGATTTCAAGGCGGTCAACGATGCCCGTGGCCACGCCTTGGGTGATGCGTTGCTGCGCGAGGCGGCAGCAAGGCTGGAGCAGGAGGTGCGCAAGGAGGATCTGGTGGCGCGGCTTGGCGGGGACGAATTTGCCGTCCTCATCAACACGCGGTCGGGGGACGGTCTGCTGCTTGAACGCGCGCATCGTTTTCTCTCCGTCATGCGCGCGCCCTTCGTCATCGATGGCCAGCGTCATCGCATATCGGCCAGCGTCGGAATCGCGCGCTCTCTCGACGGAGATTGCGACGCCGACGAGCTGATGCGCCGTGCCGATCTGGCGCTTCACATGGCGAAGAAGAAGGGCCGCGATGACCTGGCGCTTTTCGATCCGAGCTTCGACAGAGCGGCCCGCGAGCGCCGCGAGATCGAGATGGATCTGGGCGAAGCGCTCAACCGGGGGCAGATGTATCTCGACTACCAGCCCGTAGCCGATCTCAGAACCGGAGAAATCACGGCCTACGAAGCCTTGCTGCGCTGGCGTCATCCGCAGCGCGGGATAATTGCGCCAAACGAATTTCTGCCATTCGCCGAGGAAACGGGCCAGATCCTGTCTTTCGGTGACTGGGTTATCCAGCAGGCACTTTTCGATGCCTCGAGAGCATCTGGCGATTTTCGCATAGCGATCAACCTGTCGCCCACTCAGGTCAAAACACCGGGCATCGTGGGTACGGTCGCACAGGCCATCGATATGACACATATCGCTCCTGAGCGCGTGGAGCTGGAAATCACCGAGCATGTCCTGATGGACGAGGACCACAAGAGCCTGACGAACCTGATGGCCTTGCGCGATCTAGGTGTGAAGATCGCGATCGACGACTTCGGCACCGGCTTCTCCTCGCTCAGCTATTTGCGCCGCTTTCCGTTCGATCGGCTCAAGATCGATCGCACGTTCGTGACCGATGTCGTGCAGGACATCGCCAGCCAGGCGATCGTATCGAGCATCACCCGCCTTGCCGACGCATTCGGCGTGGCAGTGACAGCAGAAGGGATCGAGTCGCCCGATCAGCTGGACATGTTGCGCAAGCTGGGCGCCGACGAGGCGCAGGGGTTCCTGATTGCTGAGCCGTCCTCGCCAGAATGCATGCCCATTCCCTTGCTGGCCCCGGACGGTGGAGAGGCATCCCCCAGCGAATATCTCGGCACGGAGTTTCTGGAGTATCGCCGCAAGCGCCAGAAAGTGACGGCCTCTGCGCGGGCGCGGACGCAGGAAGCCTTGCGCACAGGCTGACGTCCGCGCTCACGATCGGGATCCGTGTCGGACCGCTCGCCATATCCTGCGCCTTGCGCTATCGGCTGCGGCCATGACTACCATTACGCGTTTTGCGCCGTCGCCCACCGGCCATCTTCATGTCGGAAATATCCGTACCGCGCTCCACAACTGGCTGTTGGCGCGTCAGGCAGGCGGCAGGTTCATCCTTCGGATAGATGACACGGATGCACAGCGCAGCCGGGAGGAATATGTCGATGGTATCCGCAAGGATCTCGCCTGGCTCGGTATCGAACCGGATGCGGAAGAGCGGCAATCGCTGCGGCTCGACAAATATGAGGCGGCATTCGAGGCGCTGAAGCGGGCTGGTCGGGTTTACCCGGCTTACGAGACGGCACAGGAGCTCGAACTCAAGCGCAAGATCCGTTTGGGACGTGGTCTGCCGCCGATCTATGACCGTGCGGCGCTCGATTTCAGCGCAGAGGACCGGGCAGCCAAAGAGGCGGAGGGCATCGCTCCGCATTGGCGATTCAAGCTTGACCACGATGAAGCCATTCGCTGGAACGATCGCATTCGCGGCGCGCAGAAATTCGATCCGTCGCAGCTGTCCGATCCGGTTGTCCGGCGGGCCGACGGCAGCTGGCTCTATATGCTTCCCAGCGCGGTCGACGATCTCGATATGGGCATCACAGATGTCCTGCGCGGGGAGGACCATGTATCCAACACCGCCGTGCAAATTCAGATGTTTACCGCACTTATTGCTGCAGCATATGGGAGCTGTGAAATGCCGCGGTTCGCGCATGAAGCCTTGCTGGTAGGAAATGAGGGGAAGCTCTCGAAACGCCTTGGCTCGCTCGGCTGCGATGCGTTTCGCGAGCGCGACATCGAGCCGGAGGCGATCGTCGCACTGCTGGCGCGGCTGGGAACGTCCCGCCCCGTCGAGGCGATCGCTGATCGCGGCGAACTGGTTGCCAGTTTCGATCTGTCGACCTTCGGGCGTGCCCCTGCACGGTTCAACGACAGCGAGCTCGATCGACTCAACGCCGCGATCCTCCACCAGATGGATTTCGCCGAGGTTGAAGACCGGCTGCCGAATGAAATGGACGCAGCCGGCTGGCATGCTGTCCGCCCAAACATCACGCATCTGAAAGAGGTGCGCGATTGGTGGCAACTGGTCACCGGTCCGATCGACCAGCCCGATTTCGAAGCGGAAGACAGGGCGTTTCTCGGTGACGCCGCAGCAGCTCTCACCTGGTCGGAAACTCCCTGGCAAGATCTGACAGCCAGGCTCAAGAAATCGACGGGGCGCAAAGGCAAAGCCCTGTTCCTGCCCCTGCGGCAGGCGCTGACGGGCAAGGACCACGGTCCGGAAATGAAAGAGCTTCTACCGCTGATCGGGGAAGAGAAGGCCCGGGAACGGTTGGAACGCTCCGCCGCCCCGCCGCGTTCATAGCCGAGGTTACCGCCCAGAAGGAGAATTGCGACGCATGGCAGGTGAGGCGCTCGTGCCTACCACACGATGGTTGGATGCGTTCAGTGCCCAGAGCGCCGGCAAGGATGTCATCGCGGGCCTCGTGCTTTCCATCCTGCTCGTGCCGCAGGCCATGGCTTATGCTCAGCTGGCTGGGCTCCCGCCGCAGATGGGCCTCTTCGCAGCGCTGACTCCTCCCGTCCTGTATTTCTTTTTCGGCACCAGCCCCTTCGTCTCCGTGGGACCGGTGGCGCTGGTATCGCTGGTGATCAGCGAAGCTGTCGGGAATGCGGCGCTCGAACCGCAGGTCGGGGCAGCAATCATCGGTATCGAGGCGGGTATCCTGCTGGTCATTCTGGGCGGCTTCGGCTTGGGGAGACTGGTCAATTTCATCAGCGAACCGGTCCTGCTGGGCTTCACTGCCGCCGCCGCGTTCCTGATTGCAGCAAGCCAGCTGCCCACTCTGCTCGGGATCGATGTCCCGCGGGCGGGGAATCTCCCTTCAGCGCTCTCTGCACTCGGGGAAGGATTGCAGCAGCTGCGTCCGGTCACCGCGGCCATCGGCGCCGGTGCGCTGGCGGCGCTGTTGCTGGCCAATCGCTATGCGCCCGTCGTTCTCTGGAAGATCGGGGTTAAACCGCCATTCCGCCTCGCCCTGGCAAAGTCGCTCCCCCTCCTCGTCATCGTGATTGCAGGCTGGATCGCCGCGACCAGCCCGGCGAAAGTGCCCACGGTAGACGCTGTGTCCGGCGGGCTGCCGCATCTCTTCAGCTCTTTTGCCGAACCTTCCGTCTGGATCGGTTTGTTGCCGAGCGGCCTGGCCGTGGCCATCATCGTTTTTGTGACTGCCACTGCCGTCGCCAAGGCGCTCGCCGGGGAAGATCGCAGCAATCTCAATACGAGCCGGGAAGCGGTGGCATTGGGTGTAGGCAATATCGCTGCCTCGCTCACCGGTGGCTATGCGGTCGGTGCCAGCCTCAGCCGGTCGGCGCTGGCCGGCGATAGCGGCGGGCGCACTCCGCTCACTTCCATCATCGCGTCGCTCGCCATTGTGGCCGTCCTTTTCCTTCTTGCTCCCCTGCTGGCCTACCTGCCGAAGACCGCGCTGGCCGCCTTGGTGATCAGTGCCGTTTTCGGTCTGATCAACCTGCGGGAAATTCGGGCGGTCTGGGACCATGACCGCGTCGAGGCGGTTATCGTCGGGGCGTCTTTCCTGTCGACATTGCTGCTCGGCGTACGGTTCGGCCTCGCCATCGGGGCGCTTCTGGGGCTCGCCTATTTCCTCTGGTTCTCCTCGGTGCCGCGCGTAACCCGGGTTGGCACGGACGACGGGGGAGCAAGCTTTCGATCGATCGAGCGCGATGCGGTCGAGCTGACCACTTTGCCGAATCTCGTGGTCAGGATCGACCGGTCAATCTATTTTGCCAATGCCGCCTATATCGAAGAAGAAGTCTTCAACCGGCTGGCCGAACATGACAGCGTAACAGGCCTAGTGCTCGATATGAGCGCGGTGAACGATATCGACGCAAGCGGTCTTTCCATGCTGAGGCGCATGGTGATGCGCCTCAAATCGATGGGCATCACTCTGCATTTCGCCGCCGTTCACGAACCGGTGGCGGAGATCTTGGAAAAGCTCGATAGCAACGTCTGCCGCTTTTACCGGACCGTGGGTCAGGCTCTCGAAGGGTGCGGCGTTCAGCTCGACGAGGATATCGCGCCGACCTGATTATTCCCCGTGCTTTTCCAGCTCGTCACCCGCCACGGTGACGACGTGCATGAGGTTGGTCGAACCGGGCGTGCCGAAAGGGACGCCGGCCAGCGCAATCAGTTTCGAACCGGCGCTGCCGAGCCCGTGACGAAGCGCCATGCGCTTGCCCTTGGCGATCATCTCTTCGAAGCTGCCGATGTCCTTGGTGGCCACTGCATGAGCGCCCCACAGCAGGCCGAGGCGGCGCGCCGTCGTCATGCTCGGCGTGAGCACCAGCATCGGCACGCTGGGCCGTTCGCGAGCCACCCGGCGGGCCGTGGAGCCGCTGCCGGTAAAGACGGTGATCGCTTCGATGGCGACTGTGTCGGCGACGGTCATGCAGGCATGCGCCAGCGCGTCGGCAGTGGTGCGATCGGGCGGCGTTTCGAGGAAGCGCACGCGGCCGAGATAGGCCTCGTCCTGCTCCACCTGCTTGGCGATGCGGTGCATGATGGTAACCGCTTCTTCGGGCCAGTCGCCCGCAGCGGTTTCCGCGCTCAGCATCACGGCGTCGGCGCCGTCATAGACCGCATTCGCCACGTCGGAGACTTCGGCCCGGGTCGGGGCCGGGCTTTCGATCATGCTTTCGAGCATCTGCGTGGCGACGATGACCGGCTTGCCGGCGGTGCGCGCCTTGTTGACAATCTGCTTCTGGAGCGGCGGAACTTCCTGCGGTTCCAGCTCGACGCCCAGATCCCCGCGCGCGACCATGATGCCGTCCGACATCTCGATGATCTCGTCGAGGCGGCGCACCGCCATCGGCTTTTCGATCTTGGCGCACAGCGCGCCCTTGCCGCCCATCAGCTTGCGCGCTTCGGCAAGGTCTTCGGGACGCTGCACGAAGCTCAGGCCGATCCAGTCGACATTCTGGTGCATCGCGAAGGCGAGATCGTTGCGGTCCTTGTCGGTCAGTGCGGGGATCGGGACTTCGGCATCGGGCACGTTGACGCCCTTGCGATCGGAAATGACGCCGCCGACTTCGGCCGAGCAAAGGATTTCGTTCTCGTCGGCGCGGATGACCTTAAGCCGGATCTTGCCATCGTTGATAAGCAGGCGCTGGCCCTTCTCGAGCAGGCCGAACAGTTCGGGATGCGGCAGCTGGACGCGGGTTTCATCGCCCGGCTCGGGATTGCGATCGAGCGTGAAATGGCCAGAATGCCGGATCACCGCCTGACCATCCTTGAACTTGCCGACGCGTAGCTTGGGGCCCTGAAGATCGGCGAGGATGGCGATCGGACGATGGAAATCCTTTTCCATCTGGCGGATCGCCTTGATCGTCTGTTCGTGATCGCCATGTTCGCCGTGGCTCATATTGACGCGGAAGGCGTCTACTCCGGCCTTGAACAGCCGGGCGAGCATTTCGGGAGACCGGCTGGCGGGGCCGACAGTGGCGAGGATTTTGACCTTGCGGCCTCTCGGATCGAGCTTTTGCATGAACAACGCCTATGGCAGAGCCGTGTGGCAACTCAAGGACAAGCTTTCGATGGATACGAATACAGACACACTCGACCAACTTCCCGATGACGTAGCGGCGGCGGCCTTCCGGCGCCTGGTCCGCCATTTGCAGCATCGCCACGATGCGCAGAATATCGACCTGATGGGTCTATCGGGTTTCTGTCGCAATTGTCTGGCCGACTGGATCCTCGATGCAGGCTACGACGGCGACAAGGCCGCCGCGCGCGAAGTGATCCACGGAATGCCGCAGGACGAATGGAAGGCGACCCGCCAGACCCCCGCGACCGACGAACAGCTCGCGCGGATGAAGGAAAGCGTCGCGAAAAATCGGGTGGAGTAACCACAAGCGCCTTCACCCGGGCCGGGTGGGTGGCTATCGCACCCGCCAACCGATTCTCATTTCATTGGAGCACTCCTGAAAATGGCCGAAGCCACCGACGACCGCCTGCGCCTGCTGATCGAGCGTATCGAGCGCCTCGAAGAGGAAAAGAAGGGCATCGCGGACGATATCCGTGACGTTTATGCCGAATCCAAGGCTGTCGGATACGACACGAAGATCATGCGCCAGATCATCAAGCTGCGTAAGATGAAGCCTGACGAGCGTAGCGAGCAGGAAACCATCCTCGGCACTTACAAGGCCGCGCTCGGCATGGGTTGAGGCCAAGCTGCGGCGGACCGACGGAACGCCGCGCAAGGCCACCGGGTTGGTTGGGTGAAAGGATTTCACCCATGACCACCGAAAATGTGAAAACCGCATTCGTTGAGGAAATCTCCGAAGAACCCCGCATGCCGGGGTCGGAGACCGATCTCGAACGCAAGCCCGAATGGCAGCCGCGCTATCCCGGATCGGGGCGGCTGAAAGGCAAGGTGGCGATCGTGACCGGCGGTGACAGCGGCATCGGCCGCGCCACCGCCGTCCTGTTCGCGCGCGAGGGCGCGAAGGTGGCGATCGCCTATCTCGAGGAGAGCGACGACGCCAAGATCACAGCGAAGGCGATCGAGCAGGAAGGCAGCGAGGTCCTGCTGCACGAAAGCGATCTCGGCTGTCCCGACAGCTGCAAACTGCTGATCGACCGCGTGGTCGACAAATGGGGCCAGCTCGATATCCTCGCCAATATCGCCGGCGAGCAGCACCCCGATGACGATATTACCGATATCACAGTCGAGCAGTTGCAGCGCACGTTTCAGACCAATATCTTTTCGATGTTTTACCTCACGCAGGCCGCCCGTCCGCATCTCAAGAAGGGCGCGTCCATCATAAATTGCACCAGCGTCACCATGTATCAGGGCGCTGCCATCCTCCTCGATTACAGCTCTACCAAGGGAGCAATCACTGCGTTCACCCGGTCGCTGTCGGAAAATCTCGTAGGCGAGGGCATCCGTGTGAATGCAGTGGCGCCGGGCCCGATCTGGACGCCGCTCAATCCCATGGGTGGCCAGCCGCCCGAGAATATGGACGATTTCGGCGAAGACACGCCGATGGGGCGGCCCGGCGAACCCAATGAGGTCGCTCCGTCCTTCCTGTTTCTTGCCTGCGAAGACAGCTCCTACATGTCCGGACAGGTGCTCCATCCCAATGGCGGGATGATCATCAACGGTTGATCCACGCAGCAGGCGTGGTATGCTGATAATACAGTAGATGATTGGAGATTGGAATGCCCGGACCCTGGAAGGACGCGCGCGGCGTCATCGTGACCACCACGCCCACCATCGAAGGGCGGCCCATTCAGGATTATCTCGGCATCGTCACCGGTGAAGTGATCGTCGGCGCGAACCTGTTTCGCGACCTCTTCGCCAATATCCGAGATATCGTCGGTGGGCGTTCGGGTAGCTACGAGCGCATCCTGCGCGATGCCCGTGAACAGGCGATCGAGGAATTGCAGGCTGAAGCGGCGACTCGCGGAGGCAATGCGGTCGTCGGCGTCGATCTCGACTATGAGGTCATCGGTGACACGGGTTCGATGCTGATGGTTTCGGCGAGCGGGACTGCTGTTAAGGTTTAACTGGCAAAGGCAGTATCTGCGCCGAAAACCAACGCGTTGAAGAGGGCGTGCTGGACTATCGAGGCACTTAGGCCCAACCTCGTGCGCGTGAATGCCAAGAGTACTCCGCCTATCGTCTGCGGAAGAACCATCACTAAATGAATTGCGGAGAAGGTGTCGTAATTCGTCAGGTGAACGGTGCCGAAAGCTAGGGAATTCAGATAGACGATCTTGGCGTAATGGCGAGCGAACCAGCCAGGCATCGCCTGGTGAGTTTTTCGGCGAACCCCCCATCGTAACAAAGCTGCAACCGCGCTAATGGCGAAGACCGAAAGCCAGGCGATTGCGTCTCCGGAAAACAAGGCGAAGCCAGCAAACGCAATCGCGGCGAGACCCAATATCGTCCCCGCGAATTCGAGGTCAGCTTTGCGTCCGCTAAGCCAGCCGCGAAATATAACTTCTTCGAGCACCGGCGCGACCGTCGTGGCGAATAGGAATAGGAAGAGCGGGCTGATCCCGAAGTCTGGGGTAGCCGGAAATGCTGCCCCAGCCGCTTCTGCACTGAACATAGCGATCAGGAAGACCGCAACAATTCCGATATCGATCCCGAGGACGGTAAGGAGTGCGATGGTTCTTGTCCGCCCAAGCGGTTGGCGCCCGACAGGCGGAACCGGTGAGCGGACGAAAGACAGGAGTTCGCTGTAGGTCTTCGATACGACCTCTTTGACTGGCAGGAGCTGATTATTGTCAGCCGCGTACAAGGCCCAGGGACTCGTATGTCTTCTCAAGCGTCGGCACCGCGATTTCGCGTGCCTGCGATGCGCCGCGGGCAAGGATGGCGTCCAGCGCCTCGCGGTCTTCCAGCAATGCGGTGAAGCGCTCGGAGATCGGGCGTAGGCTTTCCACCATCACTTCGCCCAAGGCGGGCTTGAACTTGCCGAAGCCTTCGCCGCCGAAATCCTTGAGGACGGTTTCCACACTGCCATCCGTCAGGGCAGCGTAGATCGTGACCAGGTTCAGCGCTTCGGGGCGTCCGGCCAGCCCGGCTTCCTCGCCCGGCAGCGCTTCGGGATCGGTCTTGGCCTTCTTGACCTTTTTCATGATCGTGTCGGCGTCATCGGCAAGGTTGATCCGGCTCATTTCCGAAGGATCGGACTTGCTCATCTTGGCCATGCCGTCGCGCAGCGACATGATGCGTGCGGCCTGCGGCGGAACGATGGGGTCGGGCAGGGTGAAGACCGGGGCCTCTTCCGACGCGAAGTCATTGTTGAACTTCTGGGCGATATCGCGCGCCAGTTCGAGATGCTGCTTCTGATCCTCGCCCACGGGAACATGCGTCGCCTGATACAGCAGCACGTCGGCGGCCTGCAGCACGGGATAGGTAAACAGCGCGACCGACTGGCCTTCGCGGTTCTTGCCGGCCTTGTCCTTCCACTGCGTCATGCGGTTGAGCCAGCCCATGCGAGCCGTCCCGCCGAGCAGCCACTGCAATTCGGCGTGCTGGGGGACCTGTGCCTGATTGAACAACACGCTCTTCGCCGGATCGATGCCGCACGCGACCAGGGCGGCCGCCATCTCCAGCGTGCCCTTGCGCAATTCAGCCGGGTCATGCGGCATGGAAATGGCATGCAGATCGGCCAGGAAGAACAAGCACTGCTCTCCATCGCCCATCTCGTCCTGCATCCGCACCCAATTGCGGATCGCCCCGAGGTAATTGCCGAGGTGGAGATTGCCGGTGGGCTGGATGCCGGAGACTACGCGCATGGAATTATGGAGCTCTCTTCTTGGTGAAGGCAACGATCCGCTGCCTGTCGATCGCGCCGACCAGGAAGGCCACGCCGAAATAGACCGCTGCCGAACACAGCACGAGGACGATAAGAGCGCCCGCGCGTGCGAACAATCCGGCAGAGTACCAGCCGGTTAGCAAATCGCGGGCAAACCACAAGGCGGCGCCCATCGCGGCGGCAGCGATCAGCTGCCGGGCGAGCCGTCCGACAAGGGCGAGCGGGATCGTGTAATATCCGCGCCTGACCAGCACCCAGTACAGATATCCCACATTGATCCATGCGCCGATCACGCTGGCAAAACCGATTCCGACCACGCCGTAACCCAGCCCTGCGAACTGAAGGCGGGGGAGGTCGATTGCGTAACCCAGCCATTCGCTGCGGCCGCCAAGGTTCATCCCGTTGTTCCAGATACAGACCGCGAGAAAGACGACGAGCGAGATGAAGGCGGCATAGACCGGCGTTCGCGTATCAGAACGGGCGTAGAAATTGGGCACCAGCACCTTCACCAGCACATAGGC
Organism: Qipengyuania sp. NPDC077563; assembly: GCF_044901345.1. Lineage (NCBI taxonomy): Bacteria > Pseudomonadati > Pseudomonadota > Alphaproteobacteria > Sphingomonadales > Erythrobacteraceae > Qipengyuania > Qipengyuania sp. NPDC077563. Next base: position 520,915 of record NZ_JBJDPC010000003.1, read on the forward strand.
GGGCAGGCCGAGGACGAGGGCCGCCAGCACATTGCCGGTCAGCCGCGCCTGTTCGACCGAGAAAGCGCCGCCTTGGAACAGCATGGTGGTGAATGGCACGGCGCATACCGCAAGCGCGACCGCGGCGGGGAGGGTCAGCAGCATCGACAGTTCGATGGCGTCGGACTGCACCCGGTCGGTGCCTTCCCTGTTCTTGGCCCCGACGAATTTCGACAGGGTCGGCAGGATGGCGGTCGACAGGGCGATCCCGATGATCCCCAGCGGCAGCTGGTTGAGGCGATCGGCATAGTTCATGTAGCTGATCGAACCGCTGTCGAGCTGGTTAAGGAAGTAGAGCTGGACGAGCGTATTAAGCTGGTAGGCGCCGCCGCCGATCGCCGCTGGCAGCGCAATGATCGACAGGCGTTTCACCTCCGGGGTGATGCGCGGCCAGAGCAGCTTGGGGCGAAACCCCTCAACCCGCGTCCAGTAGTACAGCCAGGCAAGCTGGATCATTCCGCCGATCGTGACTGCCCAGGCCTGGCTGTACCCGACCTGGCGCGTGGTCCAGCCCCATTCGTTCATCGCATAATCGCCGAACAGCAAGCCCGCGATCAGCGTGACATTCAGCAGGATCGGAAAGCTGGCGCCCGGCGCGAAGCGACTGACCGAATTCAGCATGCCGGTGAACAGCGTCACCAGGCTCACCAGCAAGATATAGGGGAACATGATCTGCGCGAAATCGACTTCCATGTCGAAATTCACCGGATCACGGGCCTGGTCGCCCAGCGCCCAGATTACCCACGGCATGGCCAGCATCATGACGGCGCAGACCACGATCAGCACCGGCAGGAAAATGCTCAGCACGTCGTCGGAAAAACTGCGCGCGTCTTCTATGCCCCCTTCGCCGTGAAGGCGCTTGGAGAACATGGGTACGAAGGCCGCCGAAAACGCGCCTTCCGCAAACAGGCGGCGGAAGACGTTGGGGATGATGAAGGCCTGGAACCACGCGTCGGTCACGCCATTGGCGCCCAATACGCGGCTGAAGATCATCTCGCGCGCCATGCCGGCAACGCGGCTCACCATGGTGAGTGAGCCGATCGTGCCGACATTTTTGAGCAGGCTCATGGCCTAGCCTGTTCCCTGATCTGGCCGATTAGGCGTTGCCGGTCGGTGCAGGGACGTCTTCACCACCCTGCTGTGCCGCACGGGCCTGAAGCTGCTGCTGATATAGCGCGCCAAAATCCATCGGGTCGAGCAAAAGCGGCGGGAAACCGGCATCGCGTACCGCGTCGGAAATGATCGCGCGGGCGAAAGGGAAAAGCAGGCGCGGCGCTTCTGCGAACAGGAAGGCATGGGCGTGTTCGTCTGGTACGTTGCGCATGCCGACGAGGCCGCAATAGGCCAGCTCGACGAGGTAGAAATTGCCTTGGTCGCCATCGGCGCGGACAGTAACCTTCAGTTCGACTTCAGTGACTTCTTCGCTCACCTTGTCGGCGCCGATGTTCACCTGAACGTCGACACGGGGCTGTTCCTGCCACTGGTAGCTGCCGGGTGCGTTCGGGTTCTCGACCGAAAGATCCTTGATGTACTGGTTGATGAGACCAACCGTCGGGCGATTGTCCGCACCGTTGCCGCCGGCTGCGGGATCCATGTTGAGATCGGTCAGTACGTCGTTTTCTTCGGCCATATTCGCGTATCACTTCTTCTGCAGATCGAATCATCGGAGTCGGAAGAATGGCGCGATGCGCTCTCCGACCGGTTCGGCGCGCGCCTAGCACCTGACCGGGCGGGGAGCAATGAGCCTGCGCAGCGGGCACGATCCGGCGCAAACGCGGTGCATCAGGGCATCCGTCCGACATTGCCCGTTTGTAATTCGACCCTATCTAGGGCAGGTAGGACGGAACTGCCGACGCTACGGTGCGTAGGCAGGAGAGAATACTGATTGGACTTGTTTTTGTGATCACCGAGATCGTCATCCTCGCCGCCATTGCAGCCTTTCTGGGGCTGCGCCTCTATTCCGTGCTCGGCCAGCGGTCGGAGCATGAGGAAGAGCCTGTGCACCGCCGCTTCGACGCGCCGGACGCCAAGGGCGCGCCATCGGCGCTAGATCGCGGTGCTGCGCCGGTCAGGGAGCCGGTGACACTGCGCGGTGTGGACAATGCCTCGTCCGAGAATGAAAGCGCGATCCGCGCGATTGCGAGCGCCGACCAGCGCTTCGATCTGCTGGCTTTCCTCGAAGGGGCGAAGGCGGCTTACGGCATGATCCTCGAAGCCTTCTGGAAGGGCGACAAGGAAACGCTGCGCGAACTGACCGATGACGATGTCTATGCCGGCTTCTCCGGCGCGATCGACGCGCGGCAGGCTGCGGGCGAAACGCTTGAAAACCGCCTGATCCGCATCGAGGATGCGACCATCCATTCGGCCGAGCTGGACCGGCGCACGGCGCGCATCTCGGTTCTGTTCGTATCCGACATCGCCTCGCTCACCCGCGACAAGGACGGCAATGTCGTCGCCGGATCGCTCGATGATGCGGTGGAAAGCCGCGACATCTGGACATTCAGCCGCAATGTCGATTCGCGCGACCCGAACTGGGTGCTGGACGAAACCGATCAGGGCTGACGCTCGCTATTCGACTTCGGAGGGTTAGATGCGTTTTCTCGCCGGGCTGGTTGCAGCCTTCAGCCTAGCGGGATGCGCCGCAGTTCCAGGTGCACGCCCGCCTCTGGATACGGGCGCGGTCGAACCGCCCCCGGCAATCCCCGCTGACAATGCTCTCGCCGCCACGCTTTCTCCGGGTCCAGCGATCGAGACCATGCCGTTCCAGAGCTTCGATGCAGCGTCCGCGCTCACGGCTTTTCGCGCCTCCTGCAGCAAGATTCTGTTTCGCGACGATGTCAGTGGCCTGACGCGCCGGGTGGACTGGCAGGCACCGTGCGCAGCCGCGGAAAACTGGTCCGGCCCGGCGGCAGATTTTTTCCGCGCACAGTTCGAGACCGTCATCGTCGGTGATGGCAAGGCGTTCGCAACAGGCTATTTCGAACCCGAAATACTTGGCAGCCGGACGCCGGCACCTGGGTACGACGTCCCGATTTATGCCATGCCGGAAGATCTGGTGCGCGGCTGGCCCGACGACATTCCCGAAGTTGAGCGCAGCGGGCGCGCCCCGCTCGGCCGATATGACGAAAGCGGCAAGTTCGTGCGCTATTACGAGCGTTCGCAGATCGTCGAGGGTGCATTGGACGGCAAGGTTCCGGTGATTGCGTGGGCAGCCGATCCGGTCGAATTCTTCTTCCTGCAAATCCAGGGCAGCGGCCTGCTGCGCATGACCGACGGCAGCGTGATGCGCATCGGCTATGCGGGCCAGAATGGCCGCGAATATGTCGGCATCGGCCGCGTGATGCGCGAGCAGGGACTGATCGGCGACGGCACGCCCTACGCCACCTCCATGCAGGGCATCGTCCAGTTCATCCGCGATAACCCCGAAAAGGGCGCGGAGATCATGAACCTCAACAAGAGCTGGATCTTCTTCCGCCCGCTCGACACCGATGGTCCGCTCGGCTCGCTTGAAGTGCCGGTCAAGCGGGGGGACAGCGTGGCTGTGGACCCCAACTTCGTTCCTTACGGCGCGCCGGTCTGGCTCGACCTCGACCGCGACGTGGCCGACGGTCTGTGGATCGCGCAGGATACCGGCGGCGCGATCAAGGGCGCGAACCGCTTCGACACCTTCTGGGGCAATGGCGGCGATGCGAGCGAAATCGCCGGAGGCATGAGCGGGCGCGGAATGGCCTATTTGCTGCTTCCCAAGGGAACGCTCGCGCGCCTCCAGCAATGACCGCGCGCTTCGGGTCCGCCCCATGAGCGCGCCGCGGGGCCTTTCGGAGGACGAAGCGGAAGCGTGGGAAAAGGTCGCCGCAACGGTCGATCGCCTGCATCCGGCCAAAGCTCCCAGTCCGATGCGGCTATCCAAGGCCGCCGCTCCGCCCAAGCCGCAACCGCAGCCGCGCAAGGCGGCCGCGAAGCCGGTGCGCCAGGTCCCCGCTCCCAAGCCCGCGCCCAAGCAGATCGATGCCACGCGCAACACGCTCGACGCTGGATGGGACAAGCGGATGCGGTCGGGTGCGGTGCAGCCGGACTTCACGCTGGATCTTCACGGGCATGGCCTCGATGCCGCCTATAACCGGTTGATGAGCGGGGTCGCTCAGGCCCGCGCGATGGGCGCGCGCACGATCCTGCTGGTGACGGGCAAGCCGCGCCCCGTCGATCCGGCAGACCGTGGGCATAAACGGGGCGCCATTCGCGCCAAGGTGTTGGACTGGCTGGCCGCGTCGAGCCACCATTCCGCCATCGTCGCGGTCCGCCGCGCCCACATCAGGCACGGCGGTGACGGCGCGCTTTATATCGTGCTCAGGCGCGAACGCGGATAATCTTTCTCAGCCCCAACAAGGCTGCTGCGACTGCCATGAACAGGATCGCCAGCCCCGCCATGTTCACGAGGACCGCGCCGAGACCGAGTGTGCTCCGGTCGAGAAAGAAATAGGGATAGAATCCGGTCACCGCGCCATTGATCAGCGCGAACGCGCCGTAGATCAGCGGCACCAGCATGACGATGGGAAGCGAACGCCAGCCCGCCAGTTCGTCCTTCGAGAACAGCAGCCACCACAGTATCCCGCCTGCCGGGACCAACGTATGGTGCGCAATGTTCGTCCACCAATCCAGACCTTCGGGATGATGCATCGAGGCGAGGAGCAGGTGATAGACCGCCGCGATGATCACCAGCGCGGCCGCAAGCGCAAAGGGAATGCGCGGCTCGATCCGGCCGCGCCATGCGATCCAGGCAAATGCCACTGCCGAGGCAAGATTGCCCCAGATCGTGAAGAAGCGCAGCATTGCGCTCCATCCTTCGATCAGTGATCCGTCTCGCTCGATATTGCCGATCGACTGCGCGGCGAGCGAAAGGATCGCGATGGCCGAAATGATGCCGGCCAGGATGCGGGCGGGGTACGGATAGTAGGGGTACATTCCGCCTGTCTAGCGCACCGTGCCCGCATTGCCAGCATCCCGCTCCGGCGCCGATCAGCCCAGCAGCATGACGTTCATCAGGCGGCCCGGCAGGACGAAGGCGAAGATGCCAGGGATCATCAGCGCGGTGAGATAGGTGAACACGAGATGCTTCTTGTGGCCGGCGATATCGCCCTTGCGGGCAGTCGCGATCGTCTTCCACGCGGCGTGAAAAGTCACCGGCACGAAGATATGGATGAAGCTGAAGCCACCGGTAGACTGGATGAAGATGGCGCTGGTTGCCGTGACCAGCATCAGGACGAGCCAGAGCTTGCCCAGCTGCTTGTGCCGCGGGGTGCCCTTCTTCGCCAGCAGGAGATAGCCGCCAAGCGGGATGGCCGGGAGCACCGTGGCGACGTGGATCAGTATGGGCAGCTTGGCATAGTGATGCAAATTGTCGACCAGTCCCAGCGCTGCCCGGCCCAGAGCGATCAGCACCAGAAAGCTCATGGTGAAGCAGGCTACACCGACCAGCGATCTGGCGATCGGTCCAAGATCGAAGCTGGATTTCGCAGCGGCGCTTTTGCTGAAAGGTAAGGCGATGGCAGTCATTGTCTGTCTCCGTGACGGTTGCGGAAACGGTTCTGACGCACGCCCATTCGCGGGCAATCGGGCTTACGCCTTCTGGCCCGCTGCTTCGCCAATTGCGCGGATTTACGGATGAATGCCACTTTACGAAGCGCGAACTGGCGCTAGGCTCGCTCCCGATGACAGCGAATGTGCCAGGACCGGCCGCCATGCGTGCGCGCCAGATCGTGATCGACCTGTCGGTATTGGTCGCCATCGGCGTGGTGCTCGGCCTGCTGGCTCCTCTGGGCACGGTCGGCATGTCGGTTCCCGCCCGGATTACCTATTGGGTGGTGCTGGCGGTTTCGGGCTATGCATTCTACAAGCCGATCGGAGCGATCGTGCTGCGGCTCGGACCCTTACTCGCCCTGCCAGCGCTTCCTTTGTGGGCAGCCGCCGTGCTGATTGCCTCGGTGCCCATGGCCTGCCTGGTCTGGGTCGTAAATGCCGGAGGCGGAGCCGTCCGCATGCCGACATTCGAAACGGCCCTTGTTCATTATGGCCTGGTTGCCCTCGTCGGCGCAGTGGTCACGCTGATGTTCAATCTCATCCCGGCGACGCGGATGATTGAACCGCATGCTGCCGATCCCGCAGTCCCGCCCCAGATGGCGCCGACAGATGGGGAGGTGCGTGAGGCTGAACCTGTAGCCAGCTTGCGCTTCACCGACCGGCTGTCTCCGGAACTCGGCAGCCAGCTCATCGCTCTTGAAATGGAAGATCACTACGTTCGCGCGCATACTGCCTTGGGCAGCGAACTTGTTCTCATGCGTATGCGTGACGCCGTCGCGGAACTGGGCGGGATGGAGGGCGAGCAAGTCCACCGGAGCTGGTGGGTCGCGCGCGGATCGGTAACGGATGTGAAGCGTGAAGGCCGCAATGTGCGGCTGGTGCTTGACAATGGCATCGAGGCACCGGTCAGCCGTGCCAACGTGTCGCTGCTGAAAGAGCGCGGCTGGTTATAACGCCAGCCGCGCCTGCTTTCACTTATTCGGCAGCTTCTTTCATCGCGCTCCCTTCGCCGCCAATGGAGAGCGCGCTCGCCATGCCCGGTGCTTCCGATTTGCCGCCGATCTTGTCACGGACCATCTTTTCGATCCGCTCGCCGATCGTCTGGTCGATGGCTTTCCAGTAATCGAAAGCGCGTACCAGCACCTTTTCGCTTACCCCGTCTGCCAGATGGCCTGCGACGTTCGATACGAAGCGGTCGCGCTGGGCATCGTCCATCACGTCGTTGATCAGGGCGCGGGGCTGGCTGACATCATCATCGTCCTCGCGCAGCGTATAGGCCATGCGGACCATGTCGCCATCGGTGTGCCAGGTCGCCTCCCCGCCCACTTCCGGCTGGGCGGCGGGGCCGCCGTAGGAATTCGGCGCGTATACCGGATCGACCGAATTCGTTACCCGCATAGCGCCTGCGCGGGAGTAGGAATTGACCTTGGCATTCTTTGCCGAATTCACCGGGATCTGCTTGTAATTGACACCCAGCCGGTGGCGGTGCGCATCGGCATAGGAGAAGCCGCGGGCCAGCAACATCTTGTCGGGCGACAGGCCGATGCCGGGGACCATATTGTTCGGCTCGAACGCGAGCTGTTCGATTTCGGTGTCCCAGTCGACCGGGTTTTCGTTTAGCACCAGCTTGCCGACTTCGATCAGCGGATAGTCGCTGTGCGGCCAGGTCTTGGTCAGATCGAAGGGGTTGATGCGATAGGTCTTCGCGTCCTCGTAAGGCATGATCTGCCATTTCAGCGTCCAGCTGGGATAATCGCCCTTATGTATCGCATCGAACAGGTCGCGCCGGTGATAGTCGCTATCCTCACCCGCCTTCTTCACGGCCTCGTCCTGCGTAAGGTGGGCGTTTCCGCTCATCTCGCCGACATCGGTCATGAAGTGGAACTTGACCCAGAACTTCTCGCCGTCCTCGTTGATCAGCATGTAGGTATGGCTGCCGTAGCCATTCATCTCTCGCCAGTTCTTCGGCACGCCGCGGTCCCCCATGAGGTAGGTGACTTGATGCGCGCTTTCGGGGCTCAGCGTCCAGAAATCCCACATCATATCGTGATCGCGCAGGCCATTGTCGGCGCGGCGCTTCTGGCTGCGGATGAAATGCTGGAATTTCAGCGGATCGCGGATGAAGAAGATCGGCGTATTGTTGCCGACCATGTCGAAATTGCCGTCTTCGGTGTAGAATTTGACCGAGAAGCCGCGCGGATCGCGCCAGGTATCAGGGCTGCCACGTTCGCCCGCCACGGTTGAAAAGCGCATGGCCGTGTCGGTCTTCACGCCCTTCTGGAAGACCTTTGCCTTGGTGTATTTCGACACATCAGCCGTGGTCTCGAAATAGCCGAAAGCGCCCGAACCCTTGGCATGCGGCTGCCGTTCGGGAATGCGCTCGCGGTTGAAATTGGCCATCTGCTCGATGAGGTAGTGATCGTTGAGAACGATCGGACCGTCACGGCCCAGAGTGAGGGAATGCTCGTCGCTCTGTGCCGGGATGCCAGCATCTGTGGTGGTGGGGGGAACTTTGCCGTTTGCCATGTCGCGCGCCTTTTTTCGGGGGATGCCTTGAATACGGGTCAGATGCGGGCGTGTTCCTGCCGGTAAGCATTCGAAAAAGCGTTCGTAGTGATCGCGTCAGGCGAACAGCAAAAAGCCCCCGGCCCGGAGGGGCGGGGGCTTCCTGCATCTTCGTAGGCAGCTGTGCCTTAGGAGTGATATTTGGCGTAGCTGAGATCGAAACGATCCGCGTCCATGACCTTGGTCCAGGCCTTGACGAAATCGCGAACGAACTTCTCCTCATTGCCGTTTTCGGCATAGACTTCTGCCACGGCGCGCAGCCGCGAATTGGAGCCGAATACGAGGTCGGTGCGCGTGGCGCGCCACTTCTCGTCGCCGTGCAGGCGGCATTTGCCGACGAATTCCTCGTCACCGCTCTCGTCGACCACTTCCCAGACGGTGCCCATGTGAAGCAGGTTAACGAAGTAGCTGTTGTCGAGCTTGCCCGGCGTTTCGGTCAGGACGCCGATGCTGTCGCCATGCTTGGCGTGGTGGCTCACCGCACCCAGGACGCGCAGCCCGCCGACCAGCACGGTCATTTCGGGGATCGACAGGCCGAGCAGATGCGCCCGGTCGATCAGCATGTCCTCGGTCTTCACTGAAGCCTTGGTCTTCAGGTAATTGCGGAAACCGTCGGCGAAGGGTTCCAGCGGCTCCCAGCTCTCGGCGTCGAAGTCTTCCGCCTTGGCGTCGCCCCGGCCCGTAGTGACGGGGACGGCAATATCGAAGCCGGCATCCTTCGCAGCTTTCTCGACTGCCGCCGAACCGGCGATGACGATCGCATCGGCCATCGAGATGCTGCCGCGGATTTCGTCGAGCTTGTCCAGAACGCGCGACAGTTCTTCGGGATCGTTGACGGCCCAGTTCCGTATCTCGTCGAAGCGGATATGCGCGCCGTTGGCGCCGCCGCGGTGGTCCGAATTGCGATAGGTTGAGGCCGAAGCCCATGCCGCCTTGACCAGTTCGGCGACCGACAGGCCGCTATCGAGAACCTTCGATTTGAAGGACAACAGATCGCTGTCCGAAACCTGCGAGCCGGCGGGAATGGGATCCTGCCAGATCAGGTCTTCACCCGGCACGTCGGGGCCGAGATAGCGGACCTTGGGCCCCATGTCTCGGTGGGTCAGCTTGAACCATGCACGGGCAAAGGCATCGTCCAGCGCAGCCTGGTCATTGAGGAAGCGCTCGGAAATCTTGCGATATTCCGGATCGCGCTTCAACGCCATGTCGGCGGTCGTCATGATGGTGGGGACCTTCTTGTTCGGGTCCCGCGCATCGGGTGCCATGTCGGCTTCCTCGGGATTGACCGGGGTCCACTGGTTCGCACCTGCGGGTGACTGAGTCAGCTCGTAATCATATTTGAACAGCAACCGGAAATAGTCATTGCCCCACTGCGTCGGGTTGGGCGTCCACGCGCCCTCGATGCCCGAGGTCGTGATATGGCCCTTCTCGATTTCTTCAGGGTCGGTCAGCCAGCCGAAGCCCATGCGGTGCAGCGTCTCGCCTTCGGGCGCGCTGCCGAACGAGTCCGCCGGGGCGGCACCGTGGCATTTGCCGAAAGCGTGGCCGCCCGCGGTCAGGGCGACGGTTTCCTCGTCGTTCATTGCCATGCGGGCGAAGGTTTCGCGCATGTCGCGCGCCATGCCTTCCGCATCGTGCGGATTGCCGCCCGGACCTTCGGGATTGACGTAGATGAGACCCATCTGGATCGCTGCCAGCGGATTTTCCAGCGCCTTGCCCTCGTCGGGCTGGATGCGGGTTTCCGCGCCGGTATCGACCCACTGGTCTTCCGTGCCCCAATAGACGGTTTCGGGATCGAACACGTCCTTGCGCCCGCCGCCGAAGCCGAAGACGGGGCCGCCCATGCTCTCGATGGCAACGTTGCCGGTCAGGATGAACAGATCGGCCCAACTGATATGCTTCCCGTATTTCTGCTTGATCGGCCACAACAGGCGGCGCGCCTTGTCGAGATTGCCGTTGTCAGGCCAGCTGTTGAGCGGGGCGAAGCGCTGCTGCCCGCTGGACGAACCGCCGCGCCCGTCACCGGTGCGATAGGTCCCGGCGGCGTGCCATGCCATGCGGATGAAGAAGGGGCCGTAATGGCCATAGTCGGCCGGCCACCATTCCTGGCTGTCGGTCATGAGATCGGTGAGGTCCTTCTTCAGCGCGGTGTAATCCAGCGCATTGAAGGCTTCGCAATAATCGAAATCCTCGCCCATGGGATCGGCTGCGCGGCCGCCCTCGGTAAGGATTTCAAGGTCGAGCTGGTCAGGCCACCAGTCGCGGTTGCGGCGGCCGAACAGGTCCCGCGTGCCGCTGTTTCCGGTGAATGGGCAACCGCTGATATCTCCGGTCTTGGCGTCCATGGTCTTCTCTCCTGCTAACTTAGACTCGGTCTCCCGTCCGAGGATGAAAGCAATCTGCCCAATAGCCGGTCATTCGTCCAATCGATTAAACGGTTCTAATTGATTGGCTGAGGCGATTTTGCGGCAAGGTGTTTCCGGCCATGGAAAAGCGCCGCCATCCGCTTGGGATGACGGCGCTTTGAAGGCGTTTGAAGGGGGAAAATCAGGCCGCTTGGGCGATCTCGTCCACCGGTTCGGTGCGGATCAGGTAATCGAAGGCCGACAGGCCGGCTTTCGAGCCTTCGCCCATGGCGACGACGATTTGCTTGTAAGGCACATTGGTCACATCGCCTGCGCCGAAGATGCCCGGCAGATTGGTGCGGCCTTCCTCGTCGGTGACGATTTCGCCGAACTTGGTCAGCTCCAGCCCGCTGTCTTCCAGCCATTCGGTGTTGGGCACGAGACCGATCTGGATGAATACGCCCTCCAGCTCGATCCGGCGCGTATCGCCGCTCTCGCGGTTCTTCACCATCAGCCCGTCGACCTTGCCGTTGCTGCCGGTGATCTCGGTCGTCTGGCCGTTGGTGACGATCTCGACATTGTCCATGCTGCGCAGCTTCTTCTGCAGCACCTCGTCGGCGCGCAGCTGCTCGTCATATTCGATCAGCGTGACGTGGCCGACGATCTTGGCGAGGTCGATCGCCGCCTCGACGCCGGAATTGCCGCCGCCGATCACCGCGATCCGCTTGCCCTTGAACAGCGGGCCGTCGCAATGCGGGCAATAGGCCACGCCCTTGTTGCGATATTCCGCTTCGCCCGGCACGCCGAGATTGCGCCAGCGCGCGCCAGTGGCAAGGATCAGGCTGCGGGCCTTGAGCGTCGCACCATTGGCCAGTTCGACCGAATGCAGTCCGCCTTCCTGCGTGGCAGGAATAAGCTTTACCGACCGCGCCAGGTTCATCACGTCGATCTCGTACTCACCGACATGGCGTTCCAGATCGCCCGCCAGCTTGGGGCCTTCAGTATAGGCGGTGCCGGGAAGGTTCTCGATGCCCAGCGTATCGTGCAGCTGGCCGCCGAACCGTTCTGCCGCGATGCCGGTGCTGAAACCCTTGCGGGCGGTATAGATGGCCGAAGCCGCGCCGGCCGGGCCGCCGCCGATCACGAGCACTTCGAAAGCGTCCTTGGCGGACAGCTTTTCTGCCGCCTTGGCATCGGCTCCGGTGTCGACCTTGGCCAGGATTTCGGCCAGTTCCATCTTGCCGTTGTAGAAGGGTTCGCCGTTCAGGAAGGTCGCGGGCACGGCCATCACGTCGCGCGCGTCGACTTCGTCCTGATACGCGCCGCCTTCGATCAGCGTGGCGGTAACGCGCGGATTTTCCAGCGCCATCAGCGTCAGCGCCTGGACCACGTCGGGGCAGTTGTGGCAGCTGAGCGAGAAATACATCTCGAAATTGAAATCGCCCTCCAGCCCGCGGACCTGCTCCAGCAGATCGGCATCGACCTTGGGCGGATGGCCGCCTGCCCACAGCAGGGCGAGAACCAGCGACGTAAACTCATGCCCCATCGGCAAACCGGCAAAGCGCACCCACTTTTCCGCATCGCTGGCGCGGCGGATCACGAAGCTGGGCTTGCGCTCGTCAGTGCCGTCGAAGCTTGCGCTGACCATATCGTGCAGCGCCGAGATCTCTTCGAGCAATTCGCGCGTCTGACGCGACTTCTCGTCACCGCCGAGCGAAGCGACAAGTTCCACCGGTTCGCGCAGATTGGCAAGATAGGTCTTGAGTTGCTGGGTAAGATTGGCGTCGAGCATCGGTCGTATCCTTCGTCTTTGCGAGAGGCCCGGAACGGGGCGACGTGGCAATCCATCTCCTGCCATTTGCCGTAACCGGATATCGGGCCGGATATCGGGCGAAGTGATGGATTGCCGCGTCGCCTTTATCTCCTCGCATGCGCGAAGAGAGGGCGCTGGTGAGAAATTAAGAGGCCCGGGGGTTGGGGGGGAGGGGGGAAGCCCCCGGGCCTCGGCATGAGACGGGAAGCGTGTTCCAGTCTCGGGAGGCGGCCTTAAAGGGTAAGCGCCGCCTCCAAAATATTCGCCTGCAGCTTAGATCTTGCCGACGAGGTCGAGCGAAGGCGAAAGCGTATCGCTGCCTTCTTCCCATGCTGCCGGGCAGACCTGGCCGGGGTTGGCGCGGACATACTGTGCAGCCTTGATCTTGCGGGCCAGTTCGTTCGCATTGCGGCCAACGCCTTCACAGGTTTGTTCCATGATCTGGATCACGCCGTCCGGATCGACCACGAAGGTGGCACGGTCAGCAAGGCCGACGCCTTCACGCAGCACGTCGAAATTGCGTGCGAGGATGTGGTTCTGGTCGCCAAGGAACGGGAACTGCAGCTTGCCGATCTTTTCCGAAGTGTCGTGCCATGCCTTGTGGCTGAAGTGGGTGTCGGTCGACACACCGTAGACTTCGACGTCCATCTTCTGGAGCATGGCGTACTGTTCGCCGAGATCTTCCAGTTCGGTCGGGCAGACGAAAGTGAAGTCGGCCGGATAGAAGAAGAAAACGGCCCACTTGCCCTTAACGTCTTCGTCGGTGACTTCGAAAAAGTCCTTGCCTGCCTGGAATGCGGTGGCGTTGAACGGTTTGATCTGGCTTCCGATAATACCCATGGGTTTCTCCGTTGTTCGGGTTAAACTGATGCACCCCAGATAAGGTCTGTTGCGATGCACAAAAGCGATATGTTGCGATTGCTAGCATCGGAATAATCGATTAACTGAATGGAACTTTCGAAAAGCGCAACGGAACGGCTATTATAGTTGCGTTTTTCGCAATCAACGAACCCCGCTTAGATGAACGGCGCGCAAGCCGGGTGCACATATTTGTGCTTGTGCGCGCGCCCACACTGCTCGATTTCGCGCGCCAGCGCATCTTGGCCACAAGCGCGTGTCACACCGGCCACCATTCGGAGCTGCATCTTGGAACTGGACGAAAGCGAAAAGACCGCCTGGATCTTCAAATCGGGTTGGAAAGGCCTTTGCCCGCATTGCGGCAAGGGTAAGATGTTCAAGTCTTGGCTGAAGGTCGTCGATCGCTGCGATGTCTGCGGGCTCGATTACCGCTTCGCTTCGCCGGACGATGGCCCGGCCTTCTTCTCGCTGACCTTCGTTGCCTTCCCGCTGCTGTTCCTGATCGTGTGGATGCAGGTCGCGCTGGAACTGCCCGTAGTCCTGCTGTTCGTGATCGCCATTCCGCTGATGGGTCTGGGCTGTGTGCTGCCGCTGCGCCCGATCAAGGGCTGGCTGGTCGCATCGCAATACGTCAACCGTTCGGTCGAGGCCGGGACCGAGAAGCTGTGGGGTGACATGCACGCCCGCGAGGATGAGAAACGGGGCAGGGACGAGGACTGAAGTCCCTGCCTCGCTCGCAGCCGATCAGGTCGCGAATAACATCGCGTCGTCGGCGAAGGCTTTCATTTCCAGCGCATTGCCGCTGGGATCGCGGAAAAACATCGTCGCCTGCTCGCCCGGCTGGCCCTTGAAGCGGATCGTCGGCTCGATCACGAACTGCGTGCCTGCGTTCGTCAGCCGGTCGGCCAGCGCCTGCCAGTCCTCCATCGTCAGCACCACGCCGAAATGCGGGACGGGCACGTCGTGACCATCGACCGGGTTGCTTGCCCGGTCGCCCGCATCCCCGCCCGCATGCGCCACGATCTGATGGCCGTAGAAATCGAAATCGATCCATTCATCGGACGAACGCCCCTCGGCGCAGCCCAGTGTCCCGCCGTAAAAGCTGCGGGCTTCCGCAAGGTCGCGGACGGGGAAGGCGAGATGGAAAGGGCGCAGGGTCATGCAGCGGCAATAGCCTGCCAGAAACCGTTTTCCTACACGCATCTGGCTATGCATGGCTGGGGCTATGAGAAACGACCTGACGCCGGAAACCGCCCTTGCCATGCTCGAGGAATTTTACGCTGAGGTGCGCTCCAAGCGCTCCACCATTCAGCATCGACAGCGCGTGGATGAACGGATAGGGCGCAAGGGAACTGGGAATGGTGGAGCCCGCATGAAGATCGTTATCGGTAACAAGAACTACTCCAGCTGGAGCCTGCGCGGCTGGCTGGCGGCCAAGCAGTCCGGCCTGTCCTTCGACGAAATCGTCGTCCCCTTGTATGGCGAGGATTGGGAAGCGACCCGGCAGGGCGGCGAGATCATGCCGTCATCGGGCAAGGTCCCGCTGCTGTGGGACGGGGAAACCGTGGTCTGGGACAGCCTCGCCATGCTCGAATACCTGTCCGACAAGGTGGGGCGCGACCGGTTCTGGCCCAAGGACGAGACCGCACGCGGCATGGCGCGATCGATGGTCGCCGAAATGCATTCCTCCTTCCAGGCCCTGCGCGGCGAATGCCCGATGAACGTGCGCAAGCGCTTCGACGGTTTCACGCCGAGCGAGGCCTGCCGCTCCGACATCCTGCGCATCCTCACTCTGTGGGCCGAAGCGCGCAGCCGGTTCGGCAGCGGCGGCCCTTATCTCTTCGGCACCTTCGGCGCGGCGGACGTCTTTTTCGCCCCCGTCGTCAGCCGCTTCATCAGCTATCAGATTGCCGTCCCCGGCTTCGCGGCGGCCTATATGCAGGCCTTATGGGAGCATGAGTGGATGCAGGCGTGGATCACCGCATCGGAAAACGAAGAATGGGTCATCGAACAATACGAAACCGTTTCCTGACACTGCTGGCAGCGCTGGCTGCGCTGCTGCCCGCGCAGGCCATGGCATGGGGCGATTACGCCCACCGCACCACTGCATCGATCGCGCTTGCGAATGTGAAGCCGGAAACGCGGGCCGCCATCGCGCGCCTGCTGAAGGCCGCGCCCGAGCTGGGCGTACCCGATTGCGAGCTTGCGAGTCTCGAAGATGCCGCTTCCTGGCCCGATTGCCTGCGCAGCGATTACTGGCGCTGGGGCTATACCTTCGCTTGGCATTACCGCACCGCGCCGGTCTGTGAAGCCTATGATCCGCGCGCCAATTGCTCGGGGCAGAACTGCATCCTCGCCCAGATCGAGCGTAACGAGCGTATCCTTGCCGATGAAAGCCTGCCCGCCAATGTGCGGCTGGAGGCGCTGACCTTCCTCATCCATTTCATCGGCGACGTACATATGCCGCTGCATTCGGGCGATCACGGTGACCGCGGCGGCAATGACAATACGACCGCCTATGGCATTGCGCCGGGGTTGAACCTGCACTGGATCTGGGACGGGCCGCTGGCCGAACGCGCCATCACGTCTTCGCCCACGCCGCTGGTGCGCCGCTATTCCGTAGCGGAGCGGGCTGAACTGGGCGGCGGAACCTCCGCCGACTGGGGGCGGGAGAGCTGGGAAACGGCGCGTGACTTCGTCTATCCCAATGCTTTCGACCGCGCCCCCTGCGATGGCGAGGAACTGCCCGATGAAACGGCGCTGACGCAGGAGGATATCGAGCGTGCGATCCCGATCTTGCGCAGGCGGGTGACGCAGGCCGGGATCCGCATGGCGGAATATCTGGACAAGGCCTTCGCGCCGGGACCCTTGGCTGATGAAGAGGCCCGATGAGTAGGTCGGGTGACGGACGTGATCAGGGTGCGCGCTTGGTCGGATAAGGCGTGCCGTCCCGCTTGAAATAGCCTTCGGGGGTGAAGACCATGTCGATGTCGGGATATTCGCCGCGGTCCTCATCACGATCTCCGGCACTCACGGCGATGAAGACGCAGGGCTTGTCGGACCGGTTGTGAAGGCGGTGGCCATTGCGGTCTCCCGCCGGCCAGGCGAGGATATCGCCCGCATGGACCGGCACTTCGCCCTGATCCTCGATCAGCACGGCCTCGCCCTGCAGGAAGATGAGCAGCTCGTCCTGCCCCTCGTGCCAGTGCCGCTGTGAGGAATAGGCACCCGGGTCCAGGACCACATGGCTGGCCCCGAGTTTGGTAAACCCGGCAGCAGGAGCAAGGTGCCGATATCTCCGGCCTGCGACGTCCTGGTCGTAGGGCGGCGGATAGCCGGTTGCATTGGTCTGGGGAATGGCGTCGAGATCGAGCTTGGGCATTGGCACACTCTCCTGCTAGCGGAGGCAACATGACCGAAGTCCTCGATCTCGCCAAGCGCCTGATGTCCGCCCGCAGCGTCACGCCCGCCACCGGGTCGGTTTTCGACGAGCTGGAGGCCATGCTCGCCCCGCTCGGCTTCGAAGTCACACGGTTCACGCGCGGAGCGGGTGAGGAAGGAACGCCAGAAGCGCCGGTGGAAAACCTCTTCGCCATTCGCAAGGGCCCTCCGGGATCGCGCCACTTCGCATTCGCCGGTCATCTCGACGTCGTCCCGCCGGGCGGCGGCTGGGCGAGCGAGCCGTTTGCCCCCGAAGTGCGCGGCGATCTGCTCTACGGCCGCGGCGCGGTCGACATGAAGGGCGCCATCGCCTGCATGGTCGATGCCGTGGCGCAGGTCCCGGCCGATGCGGGCACGCTCAGTTTCATCATTACCGGCGACGAGGAAGGCCCCGCGCTGCACGGCACCCGCGCGCTGATCGATTTCATGCGCGAGGCGAGCCACCAGCCCGACCTGTGCCTCGTCGGCGAGCCAACTAGCGTGAACCGGCTGGGCGACATGATGAAGATCGGCCGCCGCGGTTCGGTCAACATCTGGCTGGAAGTGCAGGGCACGCAGGGCCACGTCGCCTATCCGCATCTGGCCGACAATCCGATTCCCAAACTGGTCGCGATGCTGGCCGAACTCGATGCGCTGGTGCTCGACGAAGGGACCGACTGGTTCCAGCCGAGCAATCTGGAAGTGACCGACCTCGAAGTTGGCAATCCGGCGCATAACGTCATTCCCGAGGCCGCAAAGGCACGGCTCTCGATCCGCTTCAACGATTGCCATTCGGGCGCCTCGCTGTCGGAGAAAGTCGCAGCGGTGGCCCAGAGACACGGGGGCACCGCGCTGCCAATCATCAGCGGCGAGCCGTTCCTGACTCCGCCGGGTGCGTTTTCCGACATCATCGCCGCGGCGGTGAAAGCGGAAACGGGGCTCGAACCCGAACCCTCCACAACCGGCGGCACCTCCGACGCGCGCTTCCTGCGCAGCGTATGCCCGGTGATCGAATTCGGCCTCTGCAACGCGACCATGCACAAGCGCGACGAGGCTGTGGCAGTCGATGATCTGGCGACGCTCAGCCGCATCTATGCGCGCATCGCCCGCGCAGCGTTGAGCGCAGAATAGGCAGTCATGGCGAGGTGCCGGGGCGCTGGGGCAATCCATGCCGCTTTGCATTCGCCGCGAACTGCGCCATGGATTGCCGCGCGGCTGCGCCGCTCACAATGACGACATGAGGGGATGACAGTTTGCTGAAGACCTGGTTCGAAATTCCGCTGTGGCAGCGCGTCGTCACCGCGCTCCTCCTGGGCGTGCTGACGGGCTATGCCTGGGGTCCCGAGGCGGAAAGCATCAAATGGATCGGCGATTTCTTCATCAAGTCGATCAAGATGCTGGTCGTGCCGCTGATCTTCTTCAGCCTGGTCAGCGGCGTCGCGGCGATCGGCGACCTGCGCAAGCTAGGCGCGGTGGGCGGTCGGGCGATGCTGTTGTTCGTCGTCACCGGGCAGATTGCCGTCTGGCTCGGCCTCGCGCTTGGCACCATCATCGCTCCCGGAGCGGGCGTCGATACCAGTGCGATCGAGATGGGCACCACGCCCGAACCCAATCCCACCACGGCGGTGGACATGATCCTGTCGATCGTGCCCGAAAGCCCGGTGCAGGTTATGGCAGACGTGTCGGTGCTGCCGCTAATCGTCTTCAGCCTGCTGATCGGCATCGGTATCCTGATGGCCAAGGAAGACGGCCTGCCGGTGCAGAAGGTGTTCGATAGCGGTGCCGTGATCATGCAGAAGGTGACCATGGTGGTGATGGAACTCACCCCCTTCGGCGTCTTCGCGCTGATGGCTTGGGTTGCGGGCACACTGGGCTTGGATGCGCTCGTCGCGCTCTCGAAACTGGTCGCGCTGAACTATGCCGGCTGCCTGCTGATAATCTTCGTCATGTATTCGGCGATGATCAAATTCCTCGCCAAGCTGCCGGTGCGCGATTTTTTCCGCGGCATCGTCGATGCGATGGCGGTCAGCTATTCCACTGCCAGCTCCAACGCCACGCTGCCTGTGACGCTGCGCTGTGCGGAGCGGAATCTCGGCGTGTCGAATTCGGTCGCCAGCTTCGTGATCGCGCTGGGGGCGACCATCAACATGAACGGCACGGCGATGTATCTCGGCCTCGCCACGCTGTTCGGCGCGCAGATTTTCGGCGTGGATCTGAGCTGGGGCGACTACTTCCTCATCTCGATTCTCGCGACTCTCGGCGCGGTCGGTGCGGCAGGCATTCCGGGCGCAGGGCTGATCATGATGGCGCTGGTATTCGGCGCGGTGGGCGTGCCGCTGGAAACGATCGCCTTCGTGGCCGGCGTGGACCGGATCATGGACATGATGCGCACCACCACCAACGTCAGCGGCGATGCTGCCGTGGCGACGACGGTGGCCGTGATGACGGGCGAGATCGACCGGCGCGAAATGGTCTCGGCAGACGATGTCTAGGCGGTCAGCCGCCGCGGCAGCGGTGCTGATCGCGACGCTCACCGCCTGCACACCGCAGGCGGGCGGGAGCGGGGGTGGAGACCGCGCATCCGGGTGCGCGGGCACATTGATCACCGTGCCCGAGAACGGCTCGGGATTTACGGTGCCACAACTGATGGCTCATGCCAGCGCGATGGGCATGAACCAGCAGGAAGCGGAAACGCTGATCTATCTCGAGGGCATCGCACCTCAGGCAACCCTGCAACCGGGCGAGAGGATTTGCCTCGACGGGAAGCCGGACCGCTAACGACCCTTCGGCTTCTCCAACACCTTTTTGCGGTAGCTGCAAAGGTCAACCACCGGGCAGCGCCAGCATTCGGGCGTGCGGGCCTTGCAAACATAGCGGCCATGCAGGATCAGCCAGTGATGCGCGCCTAACCGGAAGGGCTGGGGCACGCGCTTCTCGAGCTTCACCTCGACCTGCTCGGGCGTCTTTCCCTTCGCAAGGCCCGTACGGTTGCCGACGCGCAGGATATGCGTGTCGACAGCGAAGGTCTCATGCCCGAACCAGCAATTGAGGACGACATTGGCCGTCTTGCGGCCGACGCCCGGCAGGCGGACGAGGTCCTCGCGCGTGTCCGGCACTTCGCCGCCATATTCGGCCACCAGCAGTTCGCTCAGCGCGATGACGTTCTTCGCCTTGGAATTGAACAGGCCGATGGTCTTGATGTGCTCCTTCAGCCCGTCCTCGCCCAGCGCGATCATTTGCGCGGGGGTTTCGACTTCGCGGAATAGCGCACGCGTGGCCTTGTTGACCCCGACGTCGGTCGCCTGGGCAGACAGTGCCACTGCGACCACCAACTGGTAAGCATTCCCATATTCCAGCTCGGTTTCTGGCGAGGGATTGTCCTCCGCCAGGCGGCGAAAGAACTCGAAGATCTGATCCTTGGTCATATGTGCAAATCAGATGCCCAGAACCTGATCCATGGAATACCGGCCCGTCTCGCGTGTGCGGAGCCACTCGGCTGCGCGGATTGCTCCGCGAGCGAAAATGGCGCGGTTCTCTGCGCTATGGGACAGTGTGATGCGTTCTTCTTCGCCAGCCAGGATGACGCTGTGTTCCCCGGCAACAGTGCCACCGCGCAGAGCGGCGAAGCCGATCGCACCTTCACTACGCGGACCAGTCGCACCATCGCGCCCGCTTTCGCTATTGGTTGCAAGATCGATACCCCGTCCGCCGGCGGCAGCGTCCCCAAGGAGCAGCGCGGTCCCGGACGGAGCGTCCACCTTGCGGCGATGATGCATTTCGAGAATTTCGATGTCCCACCCCTTGCCGAGCCGCTGAGCGGCTTCGCGAACGAGGTGAGCAAGGAGGGTCACTCCAAGAGACGTGTTGCCCGTCTGGAGCACCGGAATGGCGTGCGCGGCCTGATCGATTGCATCGTGATGTTTGCGCTCGAGCCCGGTGGTGCCAATCACGATCGGGATTCCGGCCCCGACCGCTGCATGCAGATTGGATTGCAGGGCGGCCGGCGCGGAGAAATCGACCAGCAGGTCCGATACATCGGCCAGCTTGCCGACATCGTCGCCCTTGTCCGCGCCGCCCGAGAAATCGTGGCCGGACTCTTCTATGACGCGGCGCAACACCTCACCCATCGCGCCTTTGCTTCCGATGACACCAATATTCGCCAAGCTGACCTCCGTTCGGGCTGAGCTTGTCATAGCTCCGTTTGGTTCGTTAACGTGTGGCTAGAAGATAAGACGCCCTTTCGACAAGCGTGGGGCGACCGGGAGCCGAAACTTGTCCGATTCTATCCGCAACATCGTCATTCTCACAGGCGCCGGGATTTCGGCGGAAAGCGGTATCGACACCTTTCGTGACGGCGGCGGCCTGTGGGAACAGCACAGGGTGGAAGACGTCGCAACGCCCGAAGGCTTCGCACGCGACCCCGCTCTCGTGCAGCGCTTCTACGATGCACGGCGCGAGGCGGTGCAAAAGGTGGAGCCGAACGCAGCTCACCGGGCGCTGGCCGAGCTGGATGCGGAGTGGGAAGGCGATTTGCTGATTGTGACGCAGAACGTCGACGACCTGCATGAACGGGCCGGGGCCAAACGCGTACTTCATATGCATGGCGAATTGCTCAGCGCCTTATGCGCCAGCTGCGGGCAGCGGCATAAATGGAGTGAACCGCTTGTCGGCAGCCCTGCATGCCCAGATTGCGGCGCAGAGGCACTGCGTCCCGATGTCGTCTGGTTCGGCGAGATGCCTTACGAGATGGACCGCATTTATGAAGAACTGCGACGCGCTGACTTGTTCGTCAGCATCGGCACTAGCGGGGCGGTCTATCCGGCTGCGGGCTTCGTCCGAGATGCACGAGAATTCGGTGCGCATACGCTGGAGCTCAACTTACAGCGCAGCGAGGGATCCTACTGGTTCGACGAGACCCGGAAGGGAAGGGCGAGCGAACTGGTCCCGGAATGGGTCGCAGAAGTGCTCGGGTAAGCGTTACTCCAGCGGTCTGGCAAAGCCATGCATCACCAGCCAGTCGGTGAAGGCATCGAACCAGCCGGTGCTTGTTGTTTCCTTCTGATACATGCCGAAGCCATGACCGCCCTGCTCGTAATAATGGAATTCGACCGCCGCGCCCGCGTCTTTCCATGAGGTCACGATGCCGAAGTCGGTCGTGTTGAAGAGCGGATCGTCGGCCGCAAGGGCGATAAATAATGGCGGCTTTTCGGCCGGCACGTCAAGCGGACCGAGCGGGCCGTAGATATCAGCCAGGAACGCCGGTTTGGCGCTCTCGCTGGTAATCGCGGTCGCCATCGTCAGTGCGGCGCCGGCCGAAAATCCGATCATACCGATCCGGTCCGGGTCTACGCCCCATGCTGCTGCATTGACGCGGATCAAGGCGAAAGCAGCCTCCGCGTCCTCGATCATCGGGCCGATGCTGGCCATGCGCTGATCCAGCATTGGTCTTGCGTTCTCGCCCGGATCCGTGGCGGGGCGCGGAGGCGGCAATGAGGCGAATTCTTGGAGGTCGGCGGGTGTCTGGTTAAGTCTATATTTCAAAACGAAGGCGGAAACGCCCCGCTCGTTCAGGGCTTGGGCTACCTGCCACCCTTCGTTTTCCATCGAGAGCGTACGAAAACCGCCGCCCGGGGCGACGATTACCGCGCTGCCTGTCGCAATCGCCGGATCGGCGAGAAAGGGCGTCACCGTGGAGTCGACCACGTTCCGGGCAAACACGCTTCCATATTGGGAATGCCAGCTTTCCGCTGTGGTCGCCCCCGGCATCGAACCGGTGCCGAGAGCGATCGCATCGGCTTGTTCAGGTGTGGCTATAGCGGTCATCCGGTCGGCTTGAGCCGACGCCGGAGTTGCCGCGATCATAGCAAATGCCGCCAGCTGGCTGGTCAAAAGGTTTCGGAACATGGCCAAGATCCTCTCTGCGGCAGTATTACCTGCCCGGTCTCGCGCGAAGTTACTGTGGCTTCCGAACACGTCAACCAGCTCGTTCGCGGCAGGAGAGATCCCTGGGCTGCTAGTGGCCGCAGCCCGAACATGCGGGATCTTTCGTGATCACGAATTGGCGCATGCCCGGTTTAATGCCGTCGAGTAGATTGACCCGGCTCCATTGCGAATCGCCATAGGCGCTCACTCCGTCGAGGAGGAGGCGAACCGCGTGCAGCGCGGCAAAGCTTCCGACCCAGCCTGCCATCGCGCCCAGCATGCCATCTTCGGCACAGGTATCGCAATCGTCGGCATCGAAAGCATCGCCGACGAAACAGCGGTAACAGGCTTCGTCGGGCAAATGCCCTGCGAAAGCGGCGACTTGCCCCTGAAAGCGCCCGACTGCAGCTGACAGCAATGGCACGCCGGCTTTCACGCAGGCGTCGGAGACAGCGAGCCGAGTGGCGAAATTGTCGGTCCCGTCGAGCACAAGGTCAGCATCGGCAACAAGCGTGGCGGCGCGGGCGGGATCGATACGGCGATCACTGATTTCGACATCGAGCGCAGGGTCGAACAGCGTGACCCATCGCTTTGCAGAGATGGCCTTACCGTGGCCCACGTCACGCTCGTTATAAAGCGTCTGCCGCTGTAGGTTGCTGAGATCGACCTTGTCGTCGTCGACGAGGGTCAGCTTCCCGATCCCAGCGGCAGCGAGGTATTGCAACGCGGGGCTGCCGATCCCACCCAAGCCGATGAGCACGAGATGTTTTTCTGCCAGCGCCATTTGCCCAGCGCCGCCCACTTCAGGCAAGACGATGTGCCGGGCAAAGCGATCGAGACGTTCGGGCGTGAGACTCACAGGTTTTCTCCGTTCGCGCGTTCCCGCTTGAAGCCGTGCATCCCGTTCCACCACTGCAGAGCGATGACGGCTCCTTTGGATGGTTGCAGCAGGGCGATGAGCATCACCAGTGCAAGCGGAATGATGATGGCGAGCAACGCCATGGGGGATAGCGAATAGCTGACCACGAGCGTGATGATGACGGGGGCGAGCAAATGCCCGCTCACGAAAATTCCGATATAAGCTGGAAGGTCGTCCGCCCGCTGTCCGGTGATATCGAGATCACACACGCTGCAGCGATCGACAGGCTTCAGCCATTTGCGGAACAATTTGCCGTCGCCGCATCGCGGGCAGCGGCATAATGTGCCCCGCCACAAGGCGGAGGGGAGCGTTTTGGGCAGACTGATCGGCTTGCTCATGCCTGCCCCTTTGGACGCTCCCATGCACGCTGTCGACAAGGCTGTGCAAGGCCTGTCGACCAACGGTGCCTACGATGTGGACTGGTCAGCTTTCCAGCTGGCGCAGGAGGCTTCTCACATCGCCGTCCATATCAGCATCGCGCTGGCGCAAATCCTCGATCAGGCGCACGGCGTGGATGACCGTCGAATGGTCGCGCCCGCCGAATTTGCGGCCAATCTCGGGATAGCTGCGCGGGGTGAGTACCTTTGACAGGTACATGGCGACCTGGCGCGGGCGCACCACCGCACGCGCACGGCGCTTCGAACTCATTTCGCTGCGATCAATGCGGTAGAACTGGCAGACGGTCCGCTGGATCTCGTCGATCGTGATCCGGCGGCGATTGGCAGACAGGATATCCGTCAGCTGCTCTTCGGCCAACTGCAGGGAGACTTCCTGTCCCGTGAGCTGCGCATAGGCGATCAGCTTGTTCAGTCCCCCGACCAGCTCACGCACGTTTCGCGTGATGGTACGCGCGAGAAATTCCAGCACGTCTTCCGGTACGGCCAGCGGTGCGAACTTGCTCAGTTTGGAGTGAAGGATTTTCTTGCGCAGTTCGATGTCGGCGGGCTGGATGTCCGCCACCAAGCCCATCGAAAGGCGCGACAGCAGGCGCGGTTCCACACCGTCGAGAGCCTGCGGCGCGCGATCGGCTGCGAAGACGAGGCGTTTGCCTTCCGCCAGAAGTGCATCGATCGTGTAGAGCAGTTCTTCCTGAGCCGAGGCCTTGCCGATAATGAACTGGATGTCGTCGACCAGCAGCAAGTCAAAGCTGCGCAGCCGCGCCTTGAACTCAATCATACGGTTGGCCTTCAGGGCCTGCACGAATTCCACCATGAAGCGCTCGGCGCTGCAGTAGAAGATGCGGCTGCGGCTGTGTGTCTGAAGGAATGTGTGTCCGATGGCATGCAGGAGATGGGTCTTGCCCTGTCCGGTGGCGCCCTTGAGGTAAAGCGGGCTGAATTGCGGCTTTTCTGTCGCAGACATGCGCTGGGCCGCGTTGAACGCGAGAATATTCGCCTCGCCGGTCACGAAGGCGGCAAAGGTCAGGCTGGCGTCGAGGCCCACCGAAGAGGTGAAGCCGGTATCTCCCAGAGTATCGGCACCGATTGCCATCATCGAAGTGTCGGCATCGTTCGCAGGGCGACGGCCGTTGCTGTGAAGACGCAGATCGGCAACCTGGCGCCGGCCAGGGTGAACCGAAATGGCGACCTGACGCACTTCGCTGCGCGCGATTTTCCACGCCAGACTCAGCCGGTCGGCAAAGCGATCCTTGACCCAATTGGCGCTGAATTCGGTCGGAAGAAACAGATCGAGCGTGCCGGTCTCAGAATCGATCCGGCCAAGCTGTATGGGCTTGATCCACTGGCTGTGAAGCTGGTGCCCCAAATCCTTGCGCAGGCCTTGGCTGATATCTGCCCAATCGGCTGCCAGGTTTACGGCTTCCAGGTCTTCCATTTCGTTATTTGCCTTCCGCTTGCCAGCAAGCTCGCCTGATTTCGCCATTGGAGTGTAGATCCCCGAGTGACCGTACGGTCGTCCAAAAGTTAAGTGGGCCAGAGGGAGTGCGCGCATAGCTTCGCCGCTACCCGGAATCGCGTGATTCTCGGGTGGTCCCTCCCCTTGGCCGTCGATATGAATACCCGGGCTGTCCCCCCCGAGCAGATCCATTGTGTAGGTCGCAGCAGCGATGAGTCGCAAGGGGGATAACAGCAAAAAATCTGAAATAATCTAGTTGACTCAACGTGACCCCGCAGCCCTCCGTGGATGCCTTTGAAAAAGCTTCGATTTAACGAAATGGGGCTGACGAATCGCAGTATTTCCGCCGATTTCATTACGGCTCGGAGACACTTTGATTTCAAAGTACAACCCGAATACGACAAAAGGGGCCGCCGCGTTTTGCGACGACCCCTCACGTGTCTGTGTTCGGCCGAAGCCGCTTAAAAATCAGAGCGCGGCAACGCGCTTCGACAGGCGGCTCATCTTACGAGCTGCAGTGTTCTTGTGCATCACGCCGCGAGCAACACCGCGAGCCATTTCCGGCTGAGCATTGCGGAGGGCGGTCTGGGCAGCATCCTTGTCGCCAGCTTCGAGCGCGGTCTCAACCTTCTTAACGTAGTTGCGGATGCGGCTCA
This sequence comes from Qipengyuania sp. NPDC077563, assembly GCF_044901345.1. Classification (NCBI taxonomy): domain Bacteria; kingdom Pseudomonadati; phylum Pseudomonadota; class Alphaproteobacteria; order Sphingomonadales; family Erythrobacteraceae; genus Qipengyuania; species Qipengyuania sp. NPDC077563. Next base: position 546,883 of record NZ_JBJDPC010000003.1, read on the forward strand.
TGCGCGCACCGTTGACTTCGGCGCGGCGGTTGTTGCGACGGATGCGCTTCTTGGCTTGCGGCGTATTGGCCATATCTGTCCTCGATCAGGCCGCGACAAAAAGCGGCTGGAATTCAATTGGGCGTGTCGAAAAAGGCGGATTAACCGCCGGAAAGCGGCGCACTTAGCGATGGGATACCGAATCGTCAAGCAAAAGCGGAACCGCAACTGGCGCGCCCTGTTGCCCTTATATGGAAGCAGATGAGATGAAGGACAAGCTGTGAGCGATAAAGTCGAAAAATCGGAAGCCGAGTGGCGCGAAGAGCTAACCCCTGAGCAATATCGCATCTTGCGGGAAAAAGGGACGGAGCGCGCCTTCACCGGCAAGTATGACAAGAACAAGGCTGATGGGGAATATCACTGCGCTGCCTGCGGTCAGCTCTTGTTCGAAAGCGCGGACAAATATGACAGCGGCTCCGGGTGGCCGAGTTTTACGGCGCCGGCCGAAAGCGCCGCAGTGGAAGAGCACCGCGATGTCACTCATGGCATGATCAGGACTGAGGTTACCTGTTCCAACTGCGAAGGGCACCTTGGCCATGTGTTTCCGGATGGCCCCGGCGAGAATGGCCTTCGCTATTGTATCAACTCTGCAGCACTCGAATTCGAACCAGACGACTAAGGGGGCGGCTTGCGGCCTCCGTACGATTCGTTAAGCCGAGGTTCCGTCTCGCCATGGGAGATTGTGGCGGATATAGGGCCGTGCGCCTGGAACATGAGGGAAGCCGCAGGGAATGGATAAGAGAGGCAGCCGCCGTAAACGCAGCCAGCGATCGGAGCGTGCGCGGCGGGCGGCAGAAGAGGGGTGGGGGGAAACCAGCCGCGTGAAGGTCTGGTTTCGCAGGATGCTTCTGTGGGGTACAGGCATCGCTGTCCTCGGCTTGATTTTTCTCGCTATCGCAGTGGCGTTCGCAGCCCGGTCCTTGCCGAGTTATTATCAACTCAAGGCAACCCAGAATGCGCAGACCATTGTCGTGCGCGCGCGAGATGGCTCCGAACTCGTCGAACTTGGCCCTAGTTATGGCAAGTGGATCACCGCTAACGAGATCCCGCAGGTCATGAAAGATGCCATGATCTCTGTAGAGGACCGGCGATTCTATTCGCATCCCGGCGTGGACCCTTATGGCCTGACGCGCGCCGTATATGTGTGGGCGACGGGTGAGAACCGGCTCGGCGCCACCTCCACCATTACCCAGCAGCTTGCGCGCAATGTTTTCCTCAACAGCAATCGTTCGCTCGATCGCAAGCTTCGCGAAGCCATCCTGGCTATGGCGATGGAATGGAAGTTCTCAAAAGAACAGATCCTCGAACTCTATCTCAACAAGGTCTATTTCGGCGGCGGCGCTTACGGTATCGATTCCGCGAGCCGGAACTTCTTCAGCCATCCGGCGACCGAGCTGTCGACTGCCGAAGCGGCGATTATCGCAGGGCTGGTGAAGGCACCCAGCCGCTATTCCCCCACCGCCGACGTCAATGCGGCGGTCAGCCGTGCAAGCGTGGTCCTGCAATTGATGCGCGAGCAGGGCCGTATCAGCGCGAGCGAGGCACAAGTTGATGTATCGGCGGTCAAGCTTAAGCCGGAGCAGGGGACCAACTCGGTGCGCTATTTTACCGATTGGGCGCTCCCGCAACTGGATCTCCTGCTGCCCGAAACTTTCGAACCGATCGAAGTGTGGACCACGCTGGATCCCGGGATGCAGAAAGCTGCGACTGCTGCGGTAGCGGGCAATGCCCCCGAAGGAGCGCAAGGCGCATTGGTCAGTCTTGATCGCGACGGCGCCATCTTGGCTCTCGTCGGAGGGACCGATTATGTCGAGACGAATTACAATCGGGCGACAAATGCCCTCCGCCAGCCGGGTTCGAGCTGGAAGCTGTTCGTTTACCTCGCCGCGCTGGAGGCGGGTTATACCCCTGATGATCGCGTAGTGGATACAAAGGTCTCGATCGGCGGCTGGAGTCCCAACAATTCGAATGGGCGAAACATCGGCGAGACTAATCTGCGGACCGCTTTCGCCTATTCGATCAACACGGTAGCCGCCCAGCTCGGCAACGAAGTCGGATTCGGTTCGGTGGCGTCCATGGCTCGCCGCTTCGGTATCACTACCCCGATCAATACCTATCCGGCGATGGTACTTGGTTCAAACGAAGTGCGCCTGCTGGATATGACCCGCGCATTCGCGGCGATCTCGGCCGGCGGCAATTCGGTAACCCCTTATGGGATCGTCAAAGTCACGACGACGGATGGAGAGGTGCTTTATCAGCACCGCCGCGCCCGCAGTACACAAATCATTCCCGATAACGTGACGCGGGGCATCACCGATCTTCTGCAGACCGCAGTCCAGACCGGAACGGGGCGTGCTGCGCAAATCGGGCGTCCGGTCGCGGGTAAGACAGGGACCACGAGTTCGAACAAGGACGGTTATTTCGTCGGGTTTTCATCGGGCGTCACCACCGGTGTATGGATGGGCCGGGACGATAACCGACGGGTCGGCGGTTTGCAGGGAGGCCGCGCCCCGGCACAGGCCTTTGCTGCTTTCATGCGCTATGCGGTGAAGGACCGCCCGGTGGAAGAATTTGAGACCGAAGTTCAGGTGCCGGAATGGCAGCTGGATGAAGAGGATGACTTCTTCTTCGGCGACCCGGATGATTATTACTACATCGACGAGCAGGGCAATCTGATCGAGCCTGGCCGAAGCGAGGGGCCAGAGGGGGCGTTGCCGGGACCGCGTGACGAGCCAGAGGACGGCTCGGGCGTGGAGGTTATCCGACCGCAGCAGCCAAGAGTTCAGCGCGTCCCACCGCCGCGGCCGCAACCATCGACGGGGCGCGGAGAAGATGGCGCTCCGCAAGCGATCGACGACGATTTTCTTGACGGCGTGATCGGACGGGATCGTTAGAGGCGATCTTCCTCATCCTGCTCAAGGTTAGGCGACTTCCGACTAGGTACGAAAAAGCCCTCCCAACGCGTATCGGGAGGGCTCTATTTTCGAGCACTACTTTGGTTCGGATCAGCGAAGGCGAATAGCCACATATTGCGGCGAACCACCGCGACGCTGGATCCGAAGAAGAACCGCATCACGGTTTTCGGCCTTGGCCGAGCGGACCGCAGTCTCGAGATCAGCAACCGACGTCATCGGACGGTAGTTTGCCGTCAGGATGATGTCCCCACGCTGGAGGCCCTTGCGAGCCGCGTCGGAATTTTGGTCAACTGAAGCGATCACAAGTCCGCGCGTGTCAGATCCGGCACCAAGCTGGCGTGCAATCTGCGGCGTCAGTTCCAGCACCTGCAGACCGACACTCTCCTGGATGACTTCGCTGTCGCTGGGCGACATGTCGTCTTCCGGCTCCGCGTCGGGATCGAACATCTGACTGCGTCGCATCTCTTCTTCGCTCGGGCGCTTGCCCACGGTCACATTGACCCGGCGGCGTTCACCGTCACGGATCACATCCAGCGGAATTGACGTGCCCGGTGCGATATTGGCGACGAGGTAGGACAGCGTCTGATCAGGTGTTACGTCCTTCCCATTGACGCGAAGGACGATGTCGCCCGCTTCGATGCCGCCGCGATCGGCCGGTTCGCCGGGCTGCACCATCTGGACGATCTCGCCGCGATTGCGCGCAAGGCCGAGCGAGGAGGCGACGTCCTCGGTCACCGGCTGGATTTGGATGCCCAGATAGCCGCGCTCGATCTCGACGCCGCGCCGGAGCTTGTCGACGATAGGGGCCGCGGTTTCAGCAGGAATCGCAAAGCCGATGCCCACGCTTCCGCCGGTGGGCGAAATGATGGCGTTGTTGATGCCGATGACGTTGCCCTGCATGTCGAACAGCGGTCCACCGGAGTTGCCGCGGTTGATGCTGGCATCGGTCTGCAGATAGCGGTCGTAGGCGCCGCTGCCTGCGTTTCGCAGAACGCTGGAAACAATCCCGCTCGTCACGGTTCCGCCGAGGCCGAAGGGATTGCCGATGGCGATCACCCAGTCACCCACACGGGCCTGGCTGGAATCGCCGAAGGTCACGAAGGGGAAAGCTTCGCGCCGGTTGACTTTGAGGACGGCGAGGTCGGACGCCGCATCGGTGCCGACCAATTCGGCTTCGTATTCGGTGCCGTCCGGCAGGGTCACGGTGATTTCTTCGACAGAGCCACGCCCGGTCGGGCTGACGACGTGATTATTGGTCACGACATAGCCGTCGGAAGAGATGATAAAGCCCGAGCCGAGCGACTGTCCCTCACGATACTGGGGTTCGCTGTCTTGCTGCCCGCGACGGCGGTTGAACATGCCCTCGAACGGGGTTCCGGCGAAAGGATTGCCGCCGGTCTGAACCTCAATTCGCTGGCGCGTCGAAATATTCACCACGGCCGGCTGCAGTTGCTCGGTCAGATCGGCGAAACTTTCGGGCGCCCCGGCACGCGGGACGACGCGCGCGATCTGCGAATCGTCGTTTTGGGCGACCTGCGCCCCGGCCGGGAACCCGGCGAGGGAAAGGGCAGCGCCACCGGCCAAAAGGGTGGCAGTTACGGAATAAGCGTATCGCACTTTTTTCACGTCCTCTTTCAAATCCTCTTTGACTTCGTTCGGAGCCAGCACGCTTTCACAAAACGCTCCGGCTTCGGCAGTTCCGCTGCGTAGACTGCGGCCTAGCGCTGAATGCCTCTTGAACGGCAGGGTAGTACCCCTCGTTCAATCGACGAATGTTCAACGGCGTCCGCGGAACTGCTGCAGATATTCGTTGTCAGGCGACAGAATTATGCTGCTGGCCGCATCGCCGTTTTCGGAAGCGAAGGTCGCATCATAGCTCTGCATGGCGCGGTAGAAGTCATAGAAATTAGCGTCCTTGCCGAAGCTTTCCGCATAGATGCGAGCGGCTTCCGCATCGGCCTCAGCGCGAATGATCCGCGCATCACGCGAGCCTTGCGCCCGGATCGTCCTTGCCTCACGTTCGCGATCCGATTCCATCCGGCTGAAAGCGGACTGGAGGGGGGCATCTGGCAGATCGGTGCGGGTGATCTGAACGTCGACGACTTCGGCACCGTACTGGCGTGCCTGCCGGTCGAGATTGGCGCGCGCATTCTGCAGCGCGGAGCCCCGTTCGGCGGTTAGCATGGCCTGAAACGTTCGGCGGCCGAGTTCCTGACGCAGAACCGAATTCAGGATCGGCTCAAGCGCGGAACGCACGCCATCGGTAGTCCCGGCACGCTCCACCATACGAACCGGATCGATGATGCGGAAACGTGCATAGGCATCCACCAGGAGCCGCTGCTGGTCATTCGACAGCACCTCTTCATTGGTCATCTCGAGATCGAGCAGTCGGCGTTCGATCCTTACCACGCGGTCGAGAAACGGCACGCGGAGATAGGGCCCCGGACCTTTTTGACCGTCTGGCGTGTTCACGATGCCTTGCGGTTCACCGGTCCGTACGATGACGACCTGTTCTTCTTCGGGCACGATATAGAGGCTCATCATGAGCCCGATCAGGACGAGTCCGGCCACGATGATCGTGAGGCGGTGGTCTTCCCAGATACGCTGCATCTTACTGGCCTCCCGGTGCGGTTACAGTGGTTTCGGGCTGTTGCTGAGCCCGGCGCCGGATTTCCGGTAGCGGGAGGTAGGGTGTGACACCCTGGGCCTCGACGATGGTCTTGTCGGTCTTGCTGAGCACACGTTCCATGGTCTCGTAATAAAGACGCTGACGGGTCACTTCGGGCGCGAGGCGATACTGCTCGTAAACCTTGTCGAAGGCTTCGGCCTCACCCTGCGCCTGCGCCAGCACCTGCTGGGCATAACCCTGCGCCTGATTGCGCGCTGCGTCCGCATTCTGTTCGGCAACCTGCACATCGCGGAAAGCATCGACCACCTGGCTCGGCGGATCGGCTTTTTCGATTTCGACACCGAGCACCCTTATGCCCGCCTGATAACGGTCAAGCGTCGCCTGCATGCGTTCGCGCACGTCCAGTTCGATCGCGGCGCGTCCCTGACCCGAGAAGGTCTCGTCCAGTTGCTTTTCGGCGACTGCCGCGCGCATTGCCGCTTCGGCAACTTCGTTGACGGTCTCTTCCGGGTCGACAACGCGGAATTTGAATTGCTGGAGATCCTGGATGTTCCAGCGTACAATGTAGCTCAGATCGACGAGATTCTGGTCGCCGGTCAGGATCAGCTTGGCCTGATTGTCATTTCCCGGAATGCGGATCGGGCGGACCCCTTCCACATTCTCGACATCCACAGTCTCAAGCGGAAAAGGGAGCGTAAACTGAAGCCCGGAATCGAGCGTGCGGCTGTAATCGCCGAGACGTTTGACGACTGCTTTTTCCTGAGGATCGATCAGATGCGCGCTGGTAGCGAGCAGGACGACGCCGACGATTGCGACGATCGCGACCGGGAACCAGCTTTTGCCACCGGGACGTTGCGGAATGCGGAAGCCGGGGCCCCCAGGCCCGCCGCCACCGCCCTTGCGGCGCGGACCTTCGGGCCCGCGATTCTTGAAGATATCTTCGATATTGGGACCGCGGCGCCCTTCGCCGCTTCCACCAGAGCCCGATGGCAACCAGGGATTACGGGGACCTTCGCCCTTACCCTTGTCACCCTTGGGTGTTTCACCGTCACCGGAACCGGAGGAATCATCGCTCCCCCCACCCCACGGATTGTTGCCAGCCATTGCTAGGCGGATCCTCTGTCCAAGCCCGTCCAAAATTCTCATAACTGTCTTATAGGCAGCCTTTGCCGGAAAAACAGGGGTTGCGGCGCGCTTTTCGATGCTACAGCAGCGCCAGCCATGAGCCGAACCGATTTTTCCGCCGATCTTCCTCCCGAATTAGCCTCTCTTGTCACCGGATCCGTCCTCAACGAGGGCAGGGCGACGCTTGTCGTCGATGCCGGCAGCCTGGACGAGGCGGGGCGCGCCCAGGCGGAGGCTGCAATAAAGGAGGCCGTGGGGCGGCGCTCAGACGTCAGCGATGTGCGCGTCGTGATGACGGCGGAGCGCAAGGGCCCGGTGATCATCGCGGTCGGATCGGGCAAGGGCGGGGTCGGCAAGTCGACGCTGACAGCCAATCTTGCCATTGCGCTTGCACGCAAGGGCGTGAAGGTGGGGTTGGTCGATGCCGATATCTATGGCCCGTCGCAGCCGGTTATTTTCGGGACGCAGGGGGAAAAACCCGAGGCGCGGGACAACAAGCCGATCCCGATCGATGGCAAATACGGTGTGCCGCACCTTTCGATGGGACACCTCGTTGCGCCGGGCAAGGCACTGGCATGGCGCGGACCCATGGCCGGAAGTGCGCTCGGCCAGCTGATCGAGGCCCATTGGAGCAAAGATACCGAAGTCCTGCTGATCGATTTGCCGCCTGGAACCGGCGATGTGCAGCTGACTATGGTGCAGAAGTTCAAACCGGCGGGTGCCGTGCTCGTTTCGACCCCGCAGGATCTGGCGTTGATCGATGCGGCGCGGGCGGGCCAGTTGTTCGACAGTGCCGGGGTGCCGGTAATCGGTCTGGTCGAAAACATGTCGGGCTATGCTTGCCCCTCCTGCGGCGAGGTTTCCAATCCCTTCGGCGCCGGGCAGGTGGAAGCAGCTGCAGAGCGCCTTGATCTGCCGTTTCTAGGACGCATCCCGCTCGATATCGAAATCCGTCAGGGAAGCGATCATGGCAAGCCGCCCGCAGCCCTCGACCATCCCATTGCCGAACCCTTCCTGGCGATAGCCGAGAGTTTGCAAGCGTGGCTCGCAGAAAGAAACTGAGCGGCCTTTCCGTTTCACGCCGCAAACTGCTCGTCGGAGCGGCGGCTGGCGGAGGGCTTTTGATCGCGTGGAATCTTTGGCCGCGCAAATATGCCAGTCCGCTGGTCGCCCGGCCTGGCGACGAAACTTTCGCCGGTTGGCTGGTTATCGGCCGGGACGGGATTGTCACCATCGCCCAGCCCCAGCTCGAGATGGGGCAGGGGATCGGCACCGTTCTTGCGCAGATTGCCGCAGTCGAACTGGGAGCGGACTGGCGTCAGGTTGGAATTGAACCGGTCCCGCCATCGGGCATGTTCGCCAATCTCCCGCTCGCCGGGAAATGGTCTTACCTGCTGGACGGCTGGCTACCCGATAACGACTGGTCAACTGGCCGCTTCGCGCGCAGCAATGCGTTCACGGCCACTGCCGCCGGGACCAGCCTTGCCGCATATGAACTGCCGCTTCGCGAGGCCGCTGCAAGCGCGCGAGACATGCTGACGCGAGCTGCAGCAGATCGGTGGGATGTGGAGCCCGAGCAATGCCAGGTTGCCCAAGGCTTCGTCATCTATGGAGAGCAGCGTGTCGCCTTCGGCGATCTTGTGGAGGACGCGGTGCGCTACGATCCGCCCGATCCCGCACCGCTCCGGCCCATGCCCGCATTCGAACAGCCGATACCCGGTGAAGCGGAGGCGCAGGGAATGTATCCGCGCCTCGACCTGCCGTCCAAGGTCGATGGCAGCCATTTGTTTGCAGGCGATGTCCGGCTGCCCGGCATGGTCTATGCATCCATACGCCACGGCCCGGCGGGTTTGCCCGAACTCCTGCGGTTCAGCGAACGAAAGGCCGCGGGAATGTCCGGTCTGGTTGCCGTGGTGCGGTCGAAGCGCTGGCTCGCCGCGGTGGCGGAAAGCTGGTGGATTGCCGATCGGGCGCTGGCGAAGATGCGGCCGCAATTCACCGGACCGGGAGCGCTGGAGCAGGACCGGCTCGAAGCGCAGCTCGAAGAAGCGGCAAATAGCTCCGCTCAGCTTGCCGAGCGCATCGAGACCATGGGCGATCTCGATGGCCTGCTGGGCGACACGGCGATTGTGCGGCGCTTCGACATTGCTCCTGCATCGCATGCTCCGCTGGAAACGGCCTCGGCAACCGCGCGGCTGGCCGGAGGACGGCTGGAATTGTGGATGGCGGCGCAGGCACCCGAAGCGGCTCGCGATGCCGCGGCGCAGGCTGTGGGGCTGACGAATTCGGATGTGGTACTTTACCCCATGCCTGCCGGCGGCAGCTTCGATGCCCGCCTGGAAAAGCAGCACGCTATCGAAGTGGCGCAGATCGCCGCCGAGGTGGGGAGGCCGGTCCAGTTGACATGGTCGCGCGCGCAGGATTTCCAAGCGGTTCCTCCGCGAGCGCCGGTTTCGGGCGAGATCGCCGCGGCAATCGGTGCAGAGGGGCAGCCGGTCGCATGGCGGGCGCGGATAGTGTCGCCTTCATGGATGCGCGAAGCGGGGCATCGTCTGTTTCGAAATCATGTCCCCGAAGCGGCGCAGAGGCAAAGTGCGGGTCTAGCAGACCCTCTCGTCGTGGAAGGCGCGGTTCCGCCCTACAATATCCCGCATGTCGCGGTAGAGCATGTCCCGGCGACGATATCCCTGCCGACCGGCCGCATGCGCGGCGGGGCTCAGGGCTATACCTGTTTTTTCACAGAGTGCGTGGTCGACGAACTTGCCCGGGCGGCTGGGCGCGATCCCTTCCTTTACCGTATGGCCATGCTGGGCACCGCCCCGCGGCTGGCGGAAGCCTTGCGCAGGGCGACGCGGCTTGGTGAATGGGATGGCGCGCAGCCCGGTTCCGGTGAAGGAGTTGCCGTAGCACGCATGCGGCTCGGCGAGGATGCAGCCGGACACATCGCCTGCGTCGCGCATCTCATGCGGGGCGAAGGCGGGATTAAGGTGCGTCAGCTGAGCGCGGTGGTCGATATCGGTCGCATCGTGAATCTCGATATAGCCCGCCAGCAGGTCGAAGGGGGATTGCTCTACGGTATGGGACTGGCGCTTGGGCGACCGCTTGGTTTCGAGAGCGGCCACCCTGTCCCGCGCACTTTCGGTGGGATGGGATTGCCCGGTTTGGCCGACACTCCCGACATGCGGATCGACTTCGTTGAAAGCGATGCAGAGCCCTTCGATCCCGGTGAACTGGGCGTCGTCGTGGCGGCTCCCGCTATTGCCAATGCATTGTTCGCCTTGACGGGCGAGCGTTCTTACCGTCTCCCCCTCGTTCCATGACCTGGCAAAAACAGAATCTTCCAGCCGACCATCCCCCCGTTCGCTCGGGCGGCGTTGGTGTTCTCGTCGTCAATCTTGGAACACCGGATGCGCCTGAGGCCGGGCCGGTAAAGCGCTATCTTGCGGAATTCCTGTCCGACCGGCGAGTGGTCGAGATCCCGCCCATCGCCTGGCAACCGATTTTGCGCGGCATCATTCTCAATACCCGGCCGAAAAAGAGCGCCCATGCCTATGCGCAGGTGTGGACCGAGGAAGGCTCCCCGCTGGCCGTCATTACCCGGCAGCAGGCCGAAGCGATGCAGGCGCGGCTGGGAGAGGGCGTCACGGTGGACTGGGCGATGCGGTACGGTACGCCCTCCATCCCGGAACGGCTACAAGCCCTGATGGACGCTGGCTGCGAACGCATTCTCCTCGCTCCGCTCTATCCGCAATATTCCGGAGCCACGACGGCGACGGTTGTGGACAAGGCTGCGGACAAGCTGCGGGAAATGCGTTGGCAACCAAGCCTGCGGACCCTGCCGCCCTATCACGACGATCCCGCCTATATCGACGCGCTGGCTGCGGACCTCACTCGCCAGCTTGATGGCCTGGAATTCGTGCCGGAAGTGCTGCTGCTGAGCTTTCACGGCATGCCCGAGCGGACCTTGCACCTTGGCGACCCCTATCATTGTCATTGCCAGAAAACCTCCCGGCTCCTGCAGGACAAGCTTGCGGAACGCGTTATGCGGATTCGCACGACGTTCCAGTCGCGCTTCGGGCGCGCCAAATGGCTCGAACCGGCAACCGATACGGTGATTGCTGAGGAAGCGGGCATGGGAACCAAGCGCATGGCAATCGCCGCGCCCGGTTTTTCGGCCGACTGCCTGGAAACGCTGGAAGAGCTTGCGATGCAGGGTCGGGACCAGTTTTTCGAGGCGGGCGGCGAGCAGTTCGCTGCGCTGTCCTGCCTGAATACATCGGAGGCTGGCGTGGCCATGCTTGAAACATTGCTGCGGCGCGAGCTTGCCGGGTGGATATAGATTGCTAATTGCCACTTAATCTCGGCTGAGGCATAACCGGCCGCATGGCCACACTTGCAGCACACAATCCGATCCCGGCTCACTGGTCCGAAGGCAATCCGACCGAAGAAGAGCTTGCGCACATACCCGGTGAAGGCGGCTGGCCCGTGGTGGGCAACACCTTCAAGATGCTCAAAGACCCGCACGCCTTTGCGCAGCACATGGTCGAAACGTACGGCCGAGTATACAAAAGCAAGGCGTTCGGGGGCTGGAACATCGCGCTGATCGGCGCCGACGCCAACGAGCTTGTCCTGTTCGACCGAGAGAAGAACTTTTCTTCGGAGCAGGGCTGGGGTCCGATTCTCGACCAATTGTTCCCGCGCGGCCTCATGCTGCTGGATTTCGACCACCACCGGGCCGACCGCCGGGCGCTGTCGATCGCGTTCAAGCCCGGCCCGATGCGCCATTATTCGGGCAGCCTCAACCGCGGGATCGCGCACAAGGTGGAGGAATGGGGCGCCGGGCGGATGGAGTTCTATCCTGCCATCAAGACGCTGACGCTCGATCTGGCGGCGGATAGCTTCATCGGTATCGAGTGGGGGCCGGAAGCCGACAGGATCAACACCGCATTCATCGACATGGTCCAGGCCTCGGTAGCGCCGGTCAGAAGGCCGCTACCCTTCACCCAGATGAAGCGCGGGACCGATGGCCGCGCATTCCTGGTCGATTTTTTCACACAGGAAACCCACCGTCGCCGCGCCGAGGGCGGGGGGCAAGACATGTTCAGCCAGTTCGCGACCGCCGAATATGAGGATGGCAGTCTGATGCCGGTCGACGAGGTGGTCGATCACATGAACTTCCTGATGATGGCGGCGCATGACACCATCACCAGCTCGGCCACGTCGCTGATCTGGCAATTGGCCAAGAACCCCGACTGGCAGGAGAAGCTGCGCCAGGAAATCGAAAGCGTCACCGGCGGCCTCGGCCCGGACGGCCGGGCGCGCGACCTCGCCTATGAAGACATGGGCCGGCTGGAGCTGGTCGAGATGGCCTTCAAGGAAGCGTTGCGGATCATGCCGCCCGTTCCTTCGACCCCGCGCCGCGCGCTGCGGGAATTCGAATTCGGCGGCTATCGCATTCCCGCCGGATCGCATGTCGGCATCAATGCCAATTACGTGCACCATGAAGAAGAGCACTGGTCCGACCCTTATGGCTTCGATCCGAACCATTTCACCAGCGAGGCGGTAAAGGCGCGCCACAAATATGCCTGGGTGCCGTTCGGCGGCGGGGCGCACATGTGCCTGGGGCTGCACTTTGCCTATATGCAGATCAAGATCCTGATGGCCCAGCTGCTCCCGCGCTACCGCATCGCGCTGGATCAGGAGCCCGACTGGCAGGCCTGGCCCATTCCCAAGCCAAAGGACGGGCTCAAGATCACACTCGAGCGGATCTAGAAATCGATCGCGATCCCGTCCTTCACCCAGTCGCCATAGCGGGTGGGGCTGAGATCCTCGTCGACTTCGCCTTTCTCCGGCTTGGGCGGCGGTTCGCTCGTCCAGTGATCGGGCTTCTTGAAAGTCTCGGGCCGCTTGTCTGCGCGTTTGGTCATATAATGAAGATGCGCGGACTGGCGCATGGTTTCAAGTAGGCGTAGGGCGCGGACCAATGGCACAGCCTTCCGGAATTCACGCGCGCCGCGCCGCGCTTCGTCTGCTCGATGCCGTCCTTCGGCGGGGCGACACCATGGACCTTGCCTTCGCCGCGGCGACGAAAGACGTGCGCAAGTTCGAAGACCGGGCGCTGGCCCGGGCCATCGCCAGCGAAGTTCTGCGCTGGCTGGTCGACCTCGACGCGCAGATCGACAGTGCGACGAAGACGGTCCTGCCGTCCGATGCGAAGGCCCGGATGGTCCTGCGCATGATGCTGGCGCAGTGGCTCCGCCTCGACACGCCGCCGCACGCCATCATCGCGACCTGTCTGCCGCTACTGGCCGGTGGACCGCGGCGGCTGGCACATGGCGTTTTCTCCACGCTGACGAAGCAGGAGGCCGCGCTGCCTGCTGCGCCCACTCTGCCCGAAACGGTAGCGGAGCGCTGGGGCGAACGGGCGCCAGCCATCGCGGGCGGCCTGGCCGTTCCGCCGCCGCTCGATCTCACGCTCAAGGATCCGGAGCAGACCGAGATATGGAAGGCGAAACTGGCTGCGGATAGCCTGATGCCCGGGCACCTGCGCCTTGCCCGCGGCGAGAATGTCGAGAAATTGCCCGGTTTCTCCGACGGGGCCTGGTGGGTCCAGGACCTTGCCGCGTCGCTGCCGGCCCATCTGCTGGGTGCGGGAGAGGGGCGGCACGTCCTCGACCTGTGCGCCGCGCCCGGGGGCAAGACCCTCCAGCTGGCCGCGCAGGGGTGGAAGGTCACCGCGCTTGATGTCTCGAAACGGCGGCTCGCCCTGCTGAAGGAAAATCTGGGGCGGACAGGTCTGAAAGCCAGCGTGGTTCGCGCGGATGCGTTGGAATGGGAGCCCAAGCACCAGTTCGATGCCATCCTGCTCGACGCGCCGTGTACGGCGACAGGCACGGCGCGGCGCCATCCCGACGTGCTGCACCGAATCGGTCAGCGCCAGATCGAGGAGATGGCGCAGCTCCAATCCGCGCTTATCAGCCGCGCGGCCGAATGGCTCAAGCCCGGCGGCACCCTCGTCTATGCGACCTGTTCGCTCGAGCGCGAAGAAGGCGAGGATCAGGCTTTGCCGGGTAGCCTCCGCCTCCTGCCCATCGATGCAGGAAACCTTCCGGCAGATCTTGCGCCGTCGGAAGATGGCACGCTTCGGACAGATCCGGGCATGCTCGCCGAAACAGGCGGGCTCGATGGCTTCTTCATTTCGACCAGCCAGAAAGCCGACTGAATTGGGCGATCCGCCCATGGCGGCGGATCGGTTTGTCGCAGGGGCGGCGCGAACTGCCCCCGGCATTGCCTTATTCTTGCCATTGTTCATTTTCGAGCAAGGCCGGCGCCAGCACCCAACCCTCCCTCGGGCGCACCCGCACCCGAGCTTCTCGGGCGTTAAGCTTGATGAGTAGAGGTATTCTAACCCGTGAACGGCACCTGCGACACGGGTTCATGAGCCGTCGCCGCGTCTGCGCGTGGCGGCCCTAGACGGAGGAATTTGAATGACTGGACTGACAAAAACCGCAGCTCTTCCCCTGCTGCTTTCGGCTGCCGCGCTACCCATGGCGGCCCCTGCGCTGGCGCAGGATGGTTCCGATATCGATGTGTACGGATCGGCCCTGACCGAAGGTCCGGAAATCGAAGGCATCATCACGGCCCGGAGCGGTGAAACCATCCAGGTCACGACCGAAGACGGCCAGACCGCGACTGTCATCGTCGACGACGGGACCGAAGTAAAAGCCACGGGTGGATTTCTGGGCCTGGGCAGCAAGGCACTGCGTACGAACCAGTTGCTGAACGGAATTCCGGTCGAGGTGGAAACCCTGCAGTTCGATGGCGGACTGGTTGCCAAGCAGATCAAGCTCAAGGGCAGCGATCTCGAAACAGCTGCCATGATCCGCGGCGCCACCCAGCAGCAGTTCGCCGAACATCGCGCCGATATCGATGCCAATGCCGCAGCTGCCGAGGCGCTGCGCGGCCGCATGGCGAATATCGACCAGTATAATGTGAAGGGCGTCACCAACGTCTATTTCGACAGCGGCAAATGGAATATTTCGCCCGAAGGTCGTCAGGAAATCTGCGCCATTGCCACCGATGCCGAAGCGATGGACAACGCTTTGCTGCTTGTCGTCGGCTATACCGATTCCGACGGCAGCCAGGATTATAACCAGGTGCTCAGTGAACGCCGCGCAGGCCGCGTCGTCAATTTCCTCCAGCAGGAATGCGGCTGGAAACCCTGGCGCATGCTCACCCCGACCGGCATGGCCGAAGCGGACCCTGCGGCAGACAATACGACCGCCTATGGCAAGGCGCAGAACCGCCGTGTCTCGGTCAACATCCTCGTCAGCAAGGCAACCGAGGAAGGCTGAGGTCAGCCACATCCGGCTAAAAAGAAGGGGCGGACTGCGATGTCCGCCCCTTTCTCTTATTCGGCATCTTCCTTGAGATATTGCTGGAAGCTCTTGCGCAGCTTCATCAGCTTGGGCGGAATGACCGCCAGGCAATAGGGGTTACGCTGCCCTTCGCCTTCCCAATATTCCTGATGATAATCTTCAGCAGGATACCATTCGCCGCTTTCGATGGTCGTCACGGCTGTCTGGCCGGGATGCTCGTCATTCCAGCGTGCGATCGCCGCATCAGCCGCCTCTTTCTGATCATCGGCCGGGAAGATGGCGCTGCGATATTGCGTGCCCACGTCATTGCCCTGCCGATTCAGCTGGGTCGGATCGTGCGTTCCCATGAACACATCGAGGATCTGCTCAAGGCTGATGCGATCGCTGTCATAGGTCACGCGCACGCCTTCGGCATGGCCGGTCGTCCCGCTGCATACCTCCTTATAGGTCGGATCGGGCTTTTCCCCGCCGATATAGCCGCTCTCGACCTCGGTTACGCCGATCACGTCCTTCATCACCGCCTCGGTGCACCAGAAGCACCCGCCGGCCACGATAACCTGTTCCTGAGCCATTCGTATCTCCTTCGCTCGAAGATGTAGGAAGACTGGTCGCGCTTGTCATCGGCTGCGGCAGGGGGCAGGAAGACAGCATTCGTTTCAGATGGGGAGAATTTCTATGCGCCTACTGCTTGCCGGGGCCGCCGCCCTTGCTTTAGCCGCTCCTGCGGTTGCCGATCATCACAGCGACGGGCCGATGGCCGAACGCCACAGCCGGCATCAGGCGCTGATGGCCGCGCTGGCTCAGGAGAACCGCGCCGAGGATCGCGCGCGCGATCAGTATCGCCATCCGTTCGAGACCCTGGAATTCTTCGGCGTCGAACCGGGCATGACCGTGATCGATTACATGCCGGCAGGCGGCTGGTACACGCGGGTGCTGGTGCCTTATCTGGGCACCGATGGCCGTTATATCGGCGTGACTCCCGATCCTTCCGCTGCCGATGCGAGCAGGTTCGGTGAATATTTCGGCAAGCTTCCGGGGCAGTTTTCCGAAAGCTATCCGCAGTGGGGCCTCACCGGTGCGCCGGTTGCGATTCATGGCTCGCAGGATCTGACCGAGGCCATGAACGGCAGCGCGGACCGCGTGCTGATTTTCCGCGAGATGCACAATCTCCTGCGGTCCGGGGCGCTTTACACGGAGCTCACGCGGCTCCGCAGCCTGCTCAAGGATGACGGCATGCTGGGCATCGTCCAGCACCGCGCCAATGCCGATGCACCAGGCGACTACACACTGGGCGGGAACGGCTATCTGAGGCAGGAAGATGTGATTGCGCTGGTAGAGGCACATGGTTTCGATCTCGTCGGCATGAGTGAAATCAACGCGAACCCGCGCGATCCGGCCAATCACGAAGGCGGCGTCTGGCAGATGCCTCCCAGCTGGGGCGGCAAGAAGGAAGAGCTGAAGGATCTGGGCGAAAGCGATCGGATGACGCTGCTCTTCCGCAAACGCATGTAAGCGGCAATCCGGCTGTCAGCAGCCGTTCAGTCTGCAAATGAGAAACCCCTGATGTAATATTGTGTCATCAGGGGTTTCTCATGCGTAATGTCTTTTTTCTTTCCGCCGCCACGCTTGCGCTGGCGGCGTGCGGCGACCGGGCCGACGAGGTTCGCGGCGTCGATCATTCGGAAACCTTGCTGTCAGTAAGCGCAAGCGGCCAGGCCGAAAGCAAGCCAGACCGCGCGCAGTTCAACGCGGGGATCGAGACATTCTCGCGCAGCGCCACCGAGGCAAGCGAGGCGAATGCCGAAAAGATCGCCGAGATCGTTGCTGCCCTGCGCGAACTCGGGGTCGAGGAAGACGATATCCAGACGCAGAATGTCTCCGTCCGGCGGGTCGAATGGGGCGATCGCAAGGGGCAGTACCAGGCTTCGAACGTCTTCCAGGTCACGATGGACAACCCCGATCGGGCTGGCGCCGCGGTGAGCGCGGTTACCGAAGCGGGCGCCAATGTCCTGTCCGGCCCCAGCCTGACCATGAGTGATCCCGAGACGGTCGCCAATCTCGCTTATGCCGATGCCTACAAGGCCGCCCGCATCCGGGCGCAGGCCTATGCCAAGGCTGCCGACATGGAGATCGGCCGCGTGCTCTACATCCGCGATGCAGGCGGCCAGCAGGGCCAGCAATGGCTGCGCGGTGCGCAGGCGATGAACGATGCGATGGTCGAAAGCGCTGCGGCTGCGCCTCCGCCCGTTGCGCCGCCACCGCCGCCGCTGGTGCGCACCGCTCCCCGCCCCGAAGAGGGATCGCCCGGCATGATGGTCGGCACCACGCGCAGCCAGGTCTATATCCAGGTGGACTTCGCGCTGCGGGAGAAATAACGCTCTGCCGCATGAGAGAGCTGACCATATCCGTCCTGCAACTGCCGCTCGCCCTTCCGGACGAGGCGGACAATATCGCCGCCGTTTCGCAACTGGTGGAAGAAGCCGCCGGGAAGGGCGCGCAGGTCATCCTGCCGCCCGAACTCTTCGCGGGCGAGTATTTCTGCCGCGACGAGGAGGAGGATCTGTTCTCCCGCGCGCGCCCCACGGCGGAGCATCCCAGCGTGGTGGCGATGCAGGAACTGGCGAAGAAGCTCGGCGTCGCCATTCCGACCAGCTTCTTCGAGCGCGACGGCCACCACTATTACAACACGCTGGCGATGGTCGGGCCGGACGGCGAGATCATGGGCACTTACCGCAAGAGCCACATTCCCGACGGGCCGGGCTATGAGGAAAAATACTATTTCCGGCCCGGCAACGACGGCTTCAAGGTGTGGGACCTGTTCGGCGCGCGGATCGGCGTGGGAGTATGCTGGGACCAGTGGTATCCCGAATGCGCCCGCGTCATGGCGCTGAAAGGGGCGGAAGTGCTCTTCTATCCCACCGCCATCGGGTCCGAACCCTATGACGCGGAACTCGACACCAGCCGCATGTGGCGCCGGGCGATGATCGGCCATGCTGTGTCGAACTGCATGCCGGTCTGCGCCGCCAACCGCATCGGCCACGAAGGGCCCGCCGACCGCCCGCAGAGCTTCTACGGGCACAGCTTCATTTCCGACGAATGGGGCGATCTGATCGAGGAATTCGGCGCCGACGAAAGCGGCGTGCTGGTCGCGACGCTCGATCTCGACCGCGCGGCCAAGCACCGGGCGGGAATGGGCTTCTTCCGCGATCGCCGCCCGCAGCTTTACGGCCGGATCGCCGAGGATATCTGATGCCTCGCCCGGCACGCCGCGACGCGTGATGGCCGACGCGCGCCACTTTTATCTTGTCGCGCTGGGTTCGAACATGCGCTTTCCCGGCGTGGGCGGACCGGCGCAGGTCCTGCGGGCCGCCATCGGCAGGCTGTCCGGGCCCGAGTGCAAAATCGCCGCGGTCTCCGGCATCATCGCCAGCCGGCCCATCGGCCCCTCGATCAGGCGCTATGCCAATGCGGCGGCGGTGATCGAGACCGGGCTGCCCCCACCGGCGCTGCTGGATGTCCTGCAGGAGGTCGAGCGCGAGTTTGGACGCCGCCGCCGCGGAGGAAGGTGGCGCGCGCGTCCGCTCGATCTCGATATCGTCCTGTGGAGCGGCGGCGTCTGGGTATCGGCAGACCTCACTATCCCCCACCCGCTGTTTCGCGAGCGGGCTTTCGTTATCGAACCCGCCGCCGAAATCGCCCCCCACTGGCGCGATCCGGTAACGGCGCTCACGCTGCGGCAACTCGCCGCGCGCATCCGTAAACCCCGACCCGCACCGCGCGCCTGACCCGCACGGCAAGCACCGCAGCAAGGCCCCGAACGGGCCGGTCTGCGAAAAGCTGGACAAACCATGCTTGACCAGCCGGAGCCACCTGCTTAGGGAGCCGCCCGTGGTCGGGCCGTTAGCTCAGTCGGTAGAGCAACTGACTTTTAATCAGTAGGTCGCTGGTTCGAACCCAGCACGGCTCACCACCTTTTCTGCCAATTTTATTGGCTCTCCGACTAGTCGCCTCTCCTTGTGTCCGTCTGGTGTCCGTCTGCCGCCAGACTTATGGAAGGTAAACATCATCCCGGTCAGCTTTGATGCAAAGAGTAGTCCACGCATCAGCAAACTCGCTCCTGGCAACTTCATCTTCGAGAAACACGACTTTCTCGCCAGACCCAATGAAGCGTTGGAACCCCATATAGCCGCCGAAACTGTTCTTCGCGTTCACCTGCCCACAAACGGCGGGCGACGGGCCGCCTGAATAAAACCGCACATCCTTGAAGTCCGCGCTGTCGGGGTCCTTCAATCTGCTTTCCACCCCGTTCCTCGTGCGCGTTACCCACATGATCTGCGTGCTGCGATCTGTAAGATCATCCTCTTCATTCTCTGCCTGCTTTTTGGCAGCAGTTGGTTGAGATGCACCGAGGTCATCCGGGGTGTCTGGTGAACAGAACGCCATGAGCAAGACAATGGCAACAATAGCAGCGGCACAGCCGATCTTGGAGTTGCGTGCAACCTTCTGCTCGGCTTCGTTTCTTGGCCCATCGGTCGGACCGCCGCCGCGAATACGATGACCGCAGAAGCGGCAGACATTTGCATCCTTCTTGATCGTCTCTGCGCATTCCGGACACTTGCGTTCGTCTGCATTCATAAAGTTCTGACCCCCGGTAAGTAGATGATAGTCTACCCTAAGAGATCGGCCCGATCCCGGAAAGAACTTTGTAGACGATAGTCGGGTGCGCCCAGTTTCGGGTTATGGTCCATCGTCTACGATGCGACTTCGCGACAACCTTGCCAAGAATATCTGGCTGCTTAGGCGGGAGCGCGAGATGTCGCAGGATGATTTCGCTGCGTTGATCGGTATTCACCGAACATACCTGAACCATATCGAGCACGCGAAGCGCGCACCGACCATCGACGTAATCGAACGCATTATGATCGCACTGGATGTGCCGGTTACTGCGCTGCTCGCCGAGCCTTCGAAAGAGCAGTAAGCGCACCCAGCCAGTCGGGCACGGCCGCAAGCCATATCGCATCCAGACGATCCAGTTGCTCGGGCAGGAGCATCCTCGCCCAGTTATCGGGCGAAAGCTGATCTACGAAGGCCTGCCAGCGATCAGGGTTGCCGAACCTTCGATGAAGACGGACATGGCACGATCTGCATACTGGCATGAGCGCGAAAGGCCGCTGGTAAAGTTCCTGATGGCCTTGTTCGGCTGGCCGGGCCTCGCAGATCGAACAGGTCTGGTTGCGAGGAAGCCAACCTAGCCGCCAAGCGATCTGGTTCTTCTGCCACGCGTAGATGCGCTCTTCGCCCTTCGCGCCGTTGTAGGGGCCGGGGACCGCGAAGCCCCATCTGGGCAGGGCAAAGCCATCAGAAACCAGAGCCTCGACTTTGCGATCTAGCAGGACGTCGGCGGGGGGCCATTTCATGCAGGACGCCCGGACGAGCATTGCACTTCGGCCAAAAGGTCGCGGACCCGTTGCAACCGGTTGCCAATCTCAAGCGCAATGACGGCGATCCCTTCGGGCGGCTGGTCGCCTGACTGGCCTTCAACCGACACACCATGCATGTCTTCCAACTCCGCTGCGATCCGGGCGAAGACTTCGGCTGGCTCGGTCACGAACGATCTTCCTTCAACAGGCGGTATACGCTCGCTCGGGAGAGATTGAGGCGATTGGCGATCTCCGGAGGGGTAAGGCCCGCCTCTGCCATTTCGCGCATCTCTGGAAGCCTGCGGCGGGCTGTGGGGACCCTGCCCAGGTATTTGCCCGCTGCCTTGGCTCGCTCGATGCCTTCGCGCTGGCGAACTAGCATGAGTTCGCGCTCGAACTGTGCCAGTGCCCCGAACATGGTCAGCATCAGCTTTCCTGTCGGCGACTGTGTGTCCATTTCCGAGCCACCGAAATCGAGGACACGAAGACCAACTTTTTTAGCTTCAAGCCTTGCGATGATATAAAGGAGGTCACTAGTGGATCGTGCTAGGCGATCCAGTCGAACAATGACCAAAGCATCGCCCTCTCGCACGAAATCGAGCGCGAGTTCGAGTTGCGCTCGTTCCGCAACGGATGAAACCTGTTCGGAGAAGACCTTGCTACAGCCTGAAGCAGTTAAGTTTTCGATCTGACTTTCGAGACCTGCGATCTGATCGAATGTTGACGTCCGAGCGTATCCTATGAGCACAGCATCTCCTGATTAATCACAAGGTTATCCTAGGGGAGTGTGCTCCGTGGTCGAGAGTAAAATGGCTCTAAAAGCGTTAGTCAAAAGGCCACCTTGGCATCCTCTGACGCCCAAAAATCTCAAGCGCCAGCGCACGGGTTTCGGCAATCTGGTTCCGTGCTTCTCTCAAGGTGTCCGGCAGACGAGCATTCTGGCTTGATACCGTTTTTCCTGCCGCAGTGCGCGGTCCCGTCGATTGGAGCCAAGGCTTCGTCTTCGCAATGGCGGCCCGCTGCTTAGCCCTACGCTCTGGTGTCCATGCCGATTTGGTGCCCATTCGCGCCTCCTTCTGTTCAGTTCGTTTTTGGGCTTAGCACTGCGAGCCAATCTCGCGTAGGGAGAAACGCATCGCAGGGGGAGCGGATTACAAGATGATCGAGACCGAGATATTGACGGAAAAGCAGCGACCGCTCTCCGCCAAAGTTGAGGTGGGGGACAGTCGGGTTGTTCTACACAGCCGTAGCGGATCTGCGGGTAATAACGAGCGCAATCCCGAATATCGGAAAGCGCTCGAACTTATTCTAAGCCGTCTCCATGAAGAGGGCGCGTATCCGAAGATCTATTTAGACAGTGGGCCAGTCCAGGATCGGCCGCTTAACGAACGTCTGCTTCTTGACACATCTGAGGTTACCGCCTCCGTAGAAGATCAGTTCGACGAGATCGTTCGCCGTTCAAATGCAGGTAGTCGCAGTCGAGGGGCTTACCGCCGACTTCTCATCATAACGCCACGCCAGCCCGCCTATTCGATCATCCCTATTATCCAAGGAACGATCCTCCAGGGCGGTAAGAGTGGTCTCCCGGCAGCGGTTCTTCGACAGGTGCGCAAGGAGCATATTGAAACAGCCATTGACGAACTCGCAGGAAATGATCCGCGCTGGCATTCCTTCGCAGACCCACGAGAATATTGGCTCATCGCTGACAACGGCGACGCACTTCCAGCGAAGGCTGTTTTCGGTGTTGCGCTCAGTGAAGCATTGCGCACTTACACCCATTCATATCTATTTTCTTCCGGGCCGGGAAACACAGCCTTTCGGATTATGAACGACCTCGGCTACAGCATCGAAAAGCGAGGCATCGCCGGGACCGAACGCTTTCCTGCAACTCGCAAGAGAACTCCGCGTGCTGAGTTGGAAAAGGCCCTCGCGGACGTTCCGCCAACAGACGACGAACGAACTTGGACGGAAGGCAACCCACGTATTGCGAAGCATCTTCGCAAAGAGAGGGCGGCTGGTCTCGCGAGACTAAAGAAGAAGCAGTTTATAGCCGAGAATGGTCGGCTATGGTGCGAGCGGTGCAAAAATGACTGGGTCGATTTATTCGGAGCAGCTTTGGCGGAGGGATGCATGGAGGTGCACCACAGCATCCCGATCTCGGAAATGAAGCCTGGGCATGAGACCACCCTGGATCAACTGCAAGTGCTATGCGCCAACTGCCATCGTATCGTGCATCGCGAATTGGCGAGTGGATGACGAGGTATGCCCGGCCGCCTTTTTAAAGGACAGAAAGAAGAAACGCATGATGGCGCTACGGGATAGCTACGGAAACACAGCTTCCACAGGTTACACTATCAACTGGTTCTCGCATTGCACGTCAGTTGGGTGTGACGCTTATCTCGCCAGCCCATTCTTCACTACGACGGAACCAATCGGAATACTGACGAAGCGCGGCTGCAAAGTGAACCTGCTCGTGCGCCTTTGCTCGATCACGCCGCCGCCAATCCTTCGGAAAGCCATCGCCAACCCCCTCGTGCGGATCCGCTATTACACTGACCGAGAGTTCCATGCGAAACTCTACATCGTTGGTGACGTTGCGCTGGTGGGCTCCGCAAATCTGACGGACAGCGGATTGAAAACCAACAGGGAAGTGTCGGTCGTCGTGCGCAGGAACGATGATGGTTTCGATGACCTCGTCTCGCTCTATGAGATGTTCTGGTCAAGCGCCGAAACGTTGACCGCTGACATTCTGTCGCAATACGAACTGGCTTTTCGTCAGATTGGCGACCCCAAGGAAGAAGAGGAGTTCCAGTTCAAGCTGGAACAGTTCGTCCCGGAGGCAGTCGTTCCGAGTGCCAAAGTCGGTAGCGAAAAGGTGAGCAAGGAAAGGGCATTTCTCCAAAAGTATCACAGAAAATACGACGAGGAGATCATCCCGGCGTTCCGGGAGGTAGAAGCGATTTTTGCTGCGTTCGGCAAGCGACGACCTGAGTTTGAGGGCGAAGACCCAGTTATCGAGATCGGGAGGTTTCTCGGTTGGTGCCGTCTGGTTGAAGCCCCAGGAGAAACGTGGAAGGAGACTACTCTCGCCTCGGCAGCGGAACGGCGTCAGCGTGTCCTATCGAGCCTCGATGCATGGACCACCTCAACCGATACACAAGCGGGCGATATGTATGATGCCGAAAAGGAAACTGATCGCATCCACCGGCTCCGTAACGCGATGGCCTCGCCCGAAGCAATCGCTGCTCTTTCCTATGACGATCTGTTCGACGCCTTGATCGGCGTCCATGCGTTCAACGACCGTCTTAGGCATGTCTCCGGCGGGATAACCGGCCTGAAAGCGCAGTTCGCTGAAAACTCTCTACCCCGCATCAAGGTTACGCTGTCGCACCTCCTCTACGGTTCGGGAGTTGCGTTGAACCGTGCATATGACTGCATCAGGAACGAGCAGTGGAAGTTGGCCGGGTTCGGCGAGGCGTGCGTTATGGAACTGCTTGGCTGGCTTGATCCCGACCGCCCCCCGGTCAATGGCCGAACCATAAAGGCACTTCGGTTTTTCGGCTTTGAAGTCCACGAGTGAGAGCCTCGTCCACCTAGGCTCTAGGGCTCAGAAGAAAGTGTCCAAATGGGGCCGGGGCGACCCACATGGGAAGGATGACCTGCTTCTACAGGTGTCTCCCAAGGGGAAGCCGTATTGCGAACACAGATGCGCGCTGGGAAAACATTGCCTTGCCCGTTAATGTTTACGCGTTCATTTGACGCTAGCAGACTAATGACGTGGAGGGGCAATGACAATTGAGGCGGGCAAGACCAAAGCGGTCGCCAATCCAACCAAAGCATTTTTCGTGCGAATGATTACGAGGGACATCACTCTCGAAGACTGCATTCTCGACTTGATCGACAACAGCGTCGACGGCGCATGGAGGACCGCCGGAAGCAAGCCTATGGGTTTGGACGAGACCATTGACCTGTCCCCGTTCTCGATCAAGATCGTTGGAACACCTGATTGTTTCTCTATCAGGGACAACTGCGGAGGGATGACACTAGACGACGCAGTTGAGCATGCCTTCAGCTTCGGTCGACCGGCAACCGATACAGGCGATGCCTATAGCATCGGGGTTTATGGGATCGGCATGAAGCGAGCAGTTTTCAAGCTAGGGCGCGACATATCCGTGCGCAGCACGTTCCTTGATGATGACGACACCCGTCTATCATTCAAAGTTCCCATCGATGTCGACAGTTGGTTGAGCGACGATAGTCCCCCTTGGGACTTCGACATCGTGGAGGCCGACGATCTAGAAGAAAACGGCGTCGAGATCGTAGTCGAGGAACTGACTTCGGGTTCCAAAACGTCGTTTGACAGCCCCGCCTTCATACAGAACCTTCGGCGTACGATCGCTCGCGATTATTCGCTGCACCTTGATCGTGGCCTGTCCATTGACCTCAATGGAGAACAAATTACCGGTTGGGAGATCGAATTACGCGAAGGTGACGGCTTTGCCCCGATGCGGATCGAATACGAGGACGAAGTCGAAGGTGAGATCGTAAAGGTCGAGTTGATAGGCGGAATGGCGGCTCCTCCCCCGGATAGCGGTGACCCGGATGTCGAAGATGAAGGTGAACGGCGCTTCGGCTGGTATGTCGTCTGCAACGGGCGGATCGTCCTCGCAGCGGACAAGACCTCGATCTCCGGTTGGGGAAGCGACGGTTGGCCTCAGTGGCACAGACAATATTCGGGTTTCATCGGCATGATAATCTTTACGGCCGAGGATGCTGGTGCTCTTCCGATGACAACTACAAAGCGCAGTGTGGACACTTCGTCCGAAGTCTATCGACGCGCGCGTCCCAAGATGCGCGAGGTCACACGTGCTTGGATCAATTATACCAACTCAAGAAAGCAGTCCCTCGAACAAGCGAAGGCGGTGGAAGCCGCTGCAAAGCCTGTGAAATTGAGATCCTTGGCCAAGCGGGAGACCGTAACTTTGCCCCGCTACGCGGCGAAGCCCGTGGAAAGAGTAGGCAACATAGGATACTCGGTCCCCGTCACTCGGATAAAGAAGCTGGCGCGTGCGATGGGCAAAGCGACGCTCTCTTACCGTGAAGTCGGCCTGCAATCGTTCGAGTATGCCTATGACGATCTCGTAGGAGACGAATGATGCCCTCCTTCAACACGATCAATTACAGTCTTAGGCCGAGTAAGAGCATTCAAAGGCAGATCGTATTTGAGGGCATCCGCCGTCTGCAGGGTCATCTCGATTACGAAGACATGATTTACGTGGGCTTCGGGTCCGTTTGGTTCACCGACTTCCTCCTCGCACACAAAGTTCTCGGCGTTCGTGAAATGTTTTCCATCGAGGCCGATCCAATCGGCTTTCGTCGGGCGACCTTCAACGCGCCTTTTTCTACCGTGACCGTGAAGGAGGGATTGTCCGGCAACATCCTTCCCGAATTGTTAGCCGATAACGCCCTGCGATCAAGGCCTTGGCTCATTTGGCTCGATTACGATTACGAATTGAACGAAGACATTCGCGAGGACATCCGGCTCGTTATCGAGCGCGCGCCCGCTAACAGCATTTTCCTTTGCACGTTCAATGCCTTGGAAATGAAGTACGGCAAGGCCACAGATAGACCCGAGAGGCTGCGAGAAATTTTGGGTGCGGTCCTACCAGACAATCTACCCAAAGCAGACTTTAAGAAGGAGAGGCTCCAGAGCACGCTCGCCGATTACTCGTTAGATTATATGCAGTCCGTTGCCGCCGAACTCTCCCGCCCGGGCGGCTTTATCCCGGCATTTCGGGTCCTCTATCAGGATGGAGCGCAAATGGTCACGGTCGGAGGGCTCTTGCCGACGAAGGGTGCAGCAACTGTGGCTCGCGACATCGTGCAAAGAGACGATTGGGATTGCAAACCCGCAGATCCAGTTCATGCTCCGCATCTAACGATGAAGGAAGCCGCCGTTCTGCAAGCCCAACTGCCAAGCGATGCCGCTCTTTCGCGAGACGACATTCAGGCCCTCGGGTTCGATTTGCACGAAGATGAGTTGAGGGCCTTTCAGACCCACTATCGACAGTATCCAGCCTTCGCTCAAATCTTGGCTTAGGCTTCACTCAAGTCCGAAAATATCCATAAGTTGAGCGCGGAGCGGGCCATCAATCTTTGTTTCACACTCCCAGATGGTTTCTACCAACCAGCCTCGATCTCGAAGTTCCAGGCTAACCCTTTCATCACGACTGACATTTGCCGCAAACTTCTCCAGCCAGAAATCGCGCCTCGATTTAGGGGTCGTCGCCTTAGGACAATTTTTGTGCCGATGCCAAAAGCAACCGTGGACGAAGATGGCTGTCTTGTGTTTCGGAAAAACAAGGTCCGGCTTACCAGGTAGGTCTTTCCGATGAAGCCTGAACCGTAATCCCAGCGAATGAGCGGCTTTCCGAACCCGCAATTCCGGTGAGGTGTCCTTGCTTTTGACGCGAGACATCAACCATGATCGGCGTTCTTTGGTTACATGATCAACCAGCTACTACTCCGCCGCCTCTGTATAATGCTCATTCACATTAAGTTTTAAGGTTTGAGCAACCGTCTTCAAAACGACATCGCCAACGATTGGCGAGACACTATTCCCGATCATTCGGAAGCTATGCCATGTGGTCGGATGAAAAACATGGTCGTCCGGAAAACCCTGTAGTCGTGCCGCCTCTCTTGCTGTTATCACCCTGTTGTCTACGGGGTGGATAGGCCGCACGGATTGATACGACCCCCTGTCTGAGCCGGTGCCCGCCCGCAGGGTCGGACACTGCCCATCCCATTTCAACCGATGGTGTCTGCCTACCTTGTCTGTCTTGCCGGGAAGCACTTCAGAAAATCTGCGAATGACCTTGTCTGAATGATCGGTTATCCTGTGCCCCGTAAATCGTCCGTCTATTGATCGTAAAGAGCGGGCATATTCGGAGGGTGCACCCCGTCGTTTGATACGCCAATGATCGAAGCCGTCATCTTTATCTCCTAGACGCTCAGCTCCATGCAAATCTGCGATTGCTTGATGGACAGTAGCGGCAGGCCTTTTCCATTGCTCCAACATTTCACCTTCGAACGTGGTTTGAAAGTCTCGGTGCAAGCCGATAACGAAAACTCGGCGTCGGGATGTTGCGGCTCCGAAATCAGCAGCGTTCAAGATAAGGGGCTCGCAAATATTGTAAGCCGCCGCCGTTTTCTGCATCGCCTGCGCCAAAACGTCGCGCGAGTGCGCGCTCGTCAATCCAAGGACGTTTTCCATCACGAAGAATGAGGGCTCGATCTCTGCGACTAAGCGAAAGAAATGGCCAAGCAGTAGGCGGCGTGGGTCCGAGACTTCGCGTCGCCCAATGCTGCTAAATCCCTGACATGGCGGGCCCCCGATAAGCCCAGTTATCTCGCCGCTGACATCTCCCGCTATTTCAGCGCCTTGCAAGTTGCTCACATCACGATGTCGCAAAAGAGTGTTTGGGAAGTTGCGCTCGAAGGACGATGTCAATGTCTCGTCGAGGTCGTATGCGGCAGAAATTTCAAATCCGGCCGAATGAGCGCCCCGCGAGAACCCGCCCGCTCCACAAAACAATTCGACCAATTTCATCGCATCGGGTGCCCTCACTCTAATGCGATCGCTATCTAACCAGGTTTGGTGCAGAAAGCACTACCCATTGAAGAAAACCAACATCAGTAAGCTACATTAGAGGTCAGCCTTTTCCGCGTTCCGCTTGCTCAAAGTCTGCGACGCGTCGCAATACGCGTGGGAAGCAGGCGATCTTCCGTCTCTTCGTCGCATCTCCTCGCCGAGAATAAGTGTCACCCAGTTGTTTATCTTGCCTTGGGTCAGCGCACCATATGAGGTGTGTAACCATCGCAGAGTTTCAGCACAGCTTGCCTCCTGATCTTGGATGCGCGCTAGGAGCCTTTTCCAAGAGGCAGGAGACAAGTCGACTTCCACCTCGTTGCCTCGGCAGTATAGCGAGTAACCAAGATGATCGAAACCATATCGCACCTTCCGCACCTCTGACCTCACTTCAAATGGCCCCGCTCGGTGGCCGGAGAAATACCTGACCAAAGACCTCGCTGCATTTTGGGCTTGCTCCTCCGTCGGCGCTACCAGGATGACGTTGTCACAGTAAACGAATGCGCTTATACATTCGTCCAAGTGATCCGGCAGATCATCTAGAAGCACCGAAAAAAGAGCATTCGACACGGGCGATCCTTCCAAGAGACCGCTCGGAGCCATTTCAAGTTCACCATGCATGAGATTTAACTCGTCCCATGGACATGCTCCCACATACCCACGCGAGAAGCGAAGGAACCGATAGTCGATAGCCCTACGGATCAGTGCTTCTGGTAGATATGGAAGTTCATAGATTGTATCGACATTGACGCTTGGGAACGCCCGCACCACATCTGCGACAACGACAAAAGCGTCGTCATTCTCTACAGCATTTACGATTTGGCGGATTTGATGATCTCGGCCCCTTTCACGCCAGTCGCCGATGTGAGCACGCGGATGATGTTGAGCGACGATTAGGTCTTTCGCCATTCGATGCCACATGGCGATCTGAGCGGGTAAGACGCATATCTTCCTGTGACCGGTGGTGGCGCGGGCTTTAAGATACCAATCGATGGGTGGCTCTGGCCGATACCTCCGGTAAGAATATGGAACGATAGGGTCTGTTTGCGCCTTTGCCCATTCGGACATCGCATACTTTGCCGAGACCTTCTCACTGCGTATCCTGAACATTGTTGAGGCTTGAACAGCCCAAGACCCAAGATATCGCTCAATCTCTCTATTGAGCAGCGACCGCGCTATCTGGGAATTGCCAGCTTCGCTCCGTCGACTGATTGTAGAAATGAGTTTCCGAGCGAACCGCCTTTGTTGCTGCAATGAAATCACAATCAGCCGTTCTCTAACGACAGCAGCCAATGCTCAATCGCTGAGCGTCGATAGAAAATGCTTCGCCCCACTTTTATGCGTGGTGGCCCCTTCCTTAGTCTAGCCCAGCGGCTCAACGTACGAATGGATACAGCCAAGTGTCGCGCCGCATCTTCGCAAGTGATCAGGTCGTCTCGGAAATCATGGGTCATTTGCTTCTCCAGTGTTGGACCGGAGTTAAGAGAACCTATCGAAGCAAAATATGCCGACATTCGGCCAATAATGGTCACATGAAACTATTCGTCGCCATTCTCGGCTCGCCAGAAATCTTTGAGAGGGTCGGTCGGCATACCGAACTCACGCCCATACTCTTCCATGAGAACGCGATGGATGCGGTGCGTCGTCTCATAGCCTTCCAATCCCAAATAGCTGTGACGACGATCTTCTTTCTGTTCCCTGTCCCATGCCCTGCGGTAAGGCCTGACCTCGCTATCTTCGTCTAGTGGACCGCTTACTCTTCCTGTGGCTTTAAGAATGGCCGCACGGAGCGACATGCGACAGTTTTTGCGCGTATCTCGTTCATGATTGGCTAGAGCGCGTATCGTATCATCAAGAACCTGTCCTATCCTGTCTTCGTCGACAGAATATGCCTTACTTTCAGTTCGTTCGCATTCAGCTAGACAGGCTTGCATAGCCCATTTCGGCGGCTTCGTTGGGGAGGAACCAATGGCAAGCGCAACATACCGATAATCACCTGTGCGCTCGAAAAGCTGCTGAGCATTCTCAATATGCGAATGACCTGATCTGCGTGTCTTATTGCTCATCCTGTCGCATCCGTCTCCCTGCTATACTGGTCGCATTCCGAAGCACTTCGTCGTTCAGATGTGAATAGCGCAACGTGGTTGATACCTGTGTGTGCCCCAAAAGACGACCAATCGTTGTCAGAGGCACATTCTCGGACGCGAGCCAAGAAGCATAGGAATGCCGCAGGTCGTGAATTCGGAAATCTGTTATGTCGGCATCACGCAGAATGGCTGCAAAGGCCTTTTTCACTGACTTGATGTGTGAAGCATTGATGCCCGGAAATATGAACTCACTTCGGCGGTTTTCTTGTGCACGCTTCAATACTTCAACAGCCTCCAATGCCAGCGGGACGCTATGAATTTTTTTGGTTTTTGTGTGGGCGCTAGGTTTCGTCCAGACCGCTTTTCTTAAATCAACCTCGACCCATTTCGCGCGGAAAGTCTCGCCGCTTCGGGCACCAGTCAACATCAGGAACTCTATTGCTAAGGTGGAACTGGTCTGCGGTCGTTTGCGAAGAGCGCGGAGAAAACGGCGCAGTTCGCATTCCGACAAAAACCGGACGCGTCTCTCTTCGGGGTTTCGATCAATCCCTTTGACTGGGTTATGCGATACTAGTCCCCAATGGATGGATTTGGTGAACATGTGCTGGATGCTCGCGAGCATCCGGTTCGATTGGGTGGGTGTGGCTTCGCTCACCGTCGCATGAAGGCTCTCAATGTCTTGCGCCAGAACTCTCGTGATCTGCATCTTGCCTAGTGTGGGGGTAACCAAACGATCCCAGATAGAGGTCACGTCTTTCACCGTCTTTGGAGCACGCTTGGATAGCACCTCACGTTGATAGCGCTGCCATACTTCATCGACAGTTTTCTCGTTTCGTGCTGCGCGTTTGTCCTCAAGTGGATCAATTCCGACATCGACCTGCCGTCGTAGTTGTTTCGCCTTCTCTCGAGCCGCAGCTACTGACCAAGCGGGCGGCGATCCGATGGTCAGCCTCCGCTGCACCCCGTTGCATACATAGTTAAAGACAAACGAGATGAACCCGCTGCCGGTGATGCGAACGGCGAAACCCACGATGACCTCGTCCCTAACAATCTTTTGCTTGCCGTCAGGGGACGGAGTGAGTTCGCGCACTACCTTGTCTGTGATTTTTGTTCTTGCCATGTCCGTCTCGTGTCCGTCTCATTCGCGCCGTGGGTGACTTTGGGTGCCCCTGAATGTCTCGGAGAGTCGTTGAGCGGTATGACGAGAAACGAGCCATTATCGGCACATTCCCGTTAGAAGCAGTGGATGCAGCGATTTATTTCGAGCATGTGCACGCCAAGTTTCATGTTGGGCGGCTTACTTTTAATCAGTAGGTCGCTGGTTCGAACCCAGCACGGCTCACCACGTTTCTTCCGTCATCCCCTTCACCCGCGGCGCACAGGCGCTAAGGTGACGGCGATGACCGGTCCCCGTCTTTCGATATTCGCCCGCCTGCCGGTCCCCGGCAAGGTGAAGACGCGCCTCATTCCCGCGCTGGGCGAGGAAGGCGCCGCGCGGCTCTATGCGCGGCTGCTTGCACTCACCGTGGACGTAGCGCGCGAAAGCGGGCTCGCTTTCGAACTGCGCGTGACCGGCGGGGAAGTCGGCGCATTTCGCGGCCTGTTCGGTGATGATGTAGCGGTGGTGGAGCAGGGCGATGGCGATCTCGGCACGCGGATGGCGCGGGTAGAGGCGCCTGCCCTCATCATCGGCAGCGATTGCCCCGGCATCACCGCGCCGCTGCTGCGCGCTGCCGCCGGTGCGCTGGAGGATCGGCGCGTCGTGCTCGGCCCGGCCAATGACGGCGGCTATTATCTGATCGGCTTTCGCGAGCCCGTGGCGTTCCTGTTCGAGGATATGGAATGGAGCACGCCCAAGGTGCTGCCCGAAACGCTCGCCCGGCTGGCGGTGCGCGGCCATGGCCCGGCGATCCTGCCAGAACTGGCCGATATCGATACCGCCGAAGACTTGGCCCAGTGGCCCGAATTTGAATGAGCGTCACGCTGCTGGTCCCTACGCTGGACGAGGAAAAGGCGCTGCCCGCGCTGATCGCCAGCCTCGGCGCGCTGGGTCCCGCACCGCTGGAAATCATGCTGGTCGATGGCGGCAGCAGCGATGCCACAATAGCCATCGCCGAGGCCGCCGGATGGCGCGTGCTGAGCGCGCCAAGAGGCCGGGCGAAGCAGATCAATCACGGGGTGGAGCAGGCGCAGGGCGAGCTTGTCTGCATCCTCCATGCCGACACTATCCCGCCCGCCGACATGGTTGCGGTGATCGAGAACACTCTCTCCGATCCCGCCATCGCGCTCGCCAGTTTCACGCCGGTGATCGCGGGGCCGCAAGGTGTGCGCTGGGGCACCACGATCCATAATTGGACCAAGACCTGGTACGCCCCGCTCATCACCCGGCCGCATCTGTTCCTGCGCGGGGTGCGGCTGCTGTTCGGCGATCACGCCATGTTCTTCCGCCGCCAGCAATTCCTTGCCGTGGGCGGCTGCACGCCGGGCGATGCGGTTATGGAAGAGGCCGATCTGTGCGTTAAGCTTGCCGCGCTGGGCCGCGTGAAGATGGTCCGCCGCCGCGTCCGAACATCGGACCGCCGGATCGCGGCCTGGGGGCCGCTGAAAGCGAACTGGATCTATTTCAAGGTCGGTATGCTCTGGGCCTTCGGGCTGCGCGGGCGGATGGCGCGCCACTATCCCGACGTGCGCTAGGCGGCGGGCAGGAAGCCCACCGCAATACAGTGATCGATGAGCCGGTGGATATAGGCGGGGCCCGTAGGCGGGCAGCCCCGGCCCGACAGATTGCGGAATTCGGTATCCGAAAAATGCGGATCGCGCTGGAAATAGCTCGCGTAAAGGCCAGCCACGCGCTTGTAGAGCCGCCGCTCCAGCGCCTGTAGCGAGGCCGGATCGAACTCCTCAGGCGTCACCAGCCGGGGTTCGTGGAACTGGGGATAGGACCCGATCGCGCCGGCAAAGGCAGTCACCGGAAGCGGCTGGCCCGAGACGAGGTGATAGGTGCCGCCCGCCGCATCCTCCATCCGCTCGGCGATCAGAACGATCCCTTGCGCCACGTGATCGAGCGGCACGAAATCCAGCGTACCGTCCGCCCGTGCGGGCATCTGCCGGACGCGGCCCTCGGCGATCAGCTTGAACGCGGCATAGGTGGTGTCGAACTGCCGGATCGCGCCGGTTTCGTAATCGCCCACCACGATCGAAGGGCGCGCGATGGCCCAGCGCACGCTGCTAGCGCGCACCAGCCGCTCACCCGCCGCCTTGCTGGCTTCATAGCCATTGGCGAAACCGATTTCGGGCGCGTTTTCCGGCCCATTACCCGGCAGCGCATCGTTCACGCTGATCGTGCCATTGCGGATGCCGCAGACATAGGCGGTCGAGATATGGAGAAAATCCATCTCGCCCGCTTCGGCCAGCGCCAGTGCATGCGCCACGCCGTCCACATTGACAGCGCGGTAATCGTCCTCCGCCAGATCGAAGCGCACGGTCGCGGCGCAATGGATCAGCAAATCGTGCGCCTGCGCGACTTCGGCAAACCGCTCTGCCTCCCAGCCGAAACGGGGCTGGGAAATGTCGCCCGTGAGCGTGTCGATGGCGAGGGCCTGTCCATCATTCCCGCAGATCGTGGGATTGCGGTGCACGAGCCCGGTCACCGCGTGACCGGCTTCGAGCAGGCGCTTGCACAGCTCGCCGCCCAGCAGGCCGGCGGCACCGGTGACGAGGATCCTCAACAGCAGGCGGCGGGCTGGGGCGCGTTATCGCTGCCGCCGGTAAACGGCATGGCAATTCCGCAGTCGGGGAAGACGCCGTAATGGGTCGAGAAATCGCCGAAGAAATCGAAATGCTGGGCAAAGCGCGTGTCGGCCAGCATTTTCCAGCTGTTGCCGCAGATCGGGAACATCCGCCCGGCCTCGATCAGATGGTGGCCGTCGAGTTCGAAGACCCTCTCGCTCCCCGCCGGCGTGCCCTTGTAGCGCACGGCCTGGCCGTAATCTTCGCATTGGGATTCGAGGCCGGGCAGCTTGAACAGGCGATAGGTGGCCGAATGGAAGCCGATACCGTCAAGCTTGGCGGCGATGGCGGGATCGTCGATGCCGAGCGGGCGGCTGGTTACCAGCCGCGGATCGGCAAAACCGGCGGCCTTGGCCAGCGCGATAAAATCGCCCCAGTACAGCGCGCCGGACAGGCATTCGCCATGCAGCACCGGATCGCTTTGCAGGGCAAGGGGGACGCGGCGGTCCGAATAGACGTCGGAGAAATAGAGTTCGCCGCCATCCTTCAGCAGTCGGTGCGCGGCTTCGAAGACCGCGCCCTTGTCCGCCACCAGATTGATGACGCAATTGGATACGATCACGTCGAAATGGTTTTCCGGCAGATCGAGCGCCAGCAGCTTTTCGATATCGCCTTCGATGAACCGCACGTTCGATTGCGCATAGCCGAAGCGGTCGCGGTGCCAGTCCTCGTGTTCGCGCGCGACGGCCAGTTGCTCGGGCGTGGCGTCGACACCGGTGACCGACCCTGTCTCGCCAACCATCTGGGCAAGGATATAGGCATCCTGCCCGCTGCCCGACCCAAGATCGAGGATATGGCACCCTTCGATCGCCTGCGGGGTGACCAGGCCGCAGCCGTAATAGCGGCTGCGCACATCCTCATGCACATTGCGCATGGCGGCGAGCACGGCGGGAGGCGGGGCCTCTGCAGTGCAGCAGGCATCGGTTTTGAGATCGGCGGAAGAGGCAAGCACCTTGCCGTAATAATCCTGCGAATTGGCCAAATTCATGGGGCTTGAAGCCTTTCGAAATGCTGCATGCGGGAAACGCCCTTCGCCTGTCCAGCATAATGGCCTAGGGAGCAAGTGATGAAATTCACTCATGACGTGATCGTGATCGGCGGCGGTGCTGCCGGTCTGACTGCTGCGGGCGGCTGCGCGCTGTTCGGGCTCGATGTCGCGCTGATCGAAGCGCGCAAGATGGGCGGGGAGTGCCTCAACGATGGCTGCGTGCCGTCCAAGGCGCTGATCGCAGCCGCCGCGCGCGCGGCAGAGGCGCGGATATCCACGCGCCACGGCGTCACGCTGGCCCCGCCGCAGGTGGAATGGCGCGGGGTGCACCGGCACATCCACGATGCCATCGCCGCCATCGCTCCGCACGACAGCGAAGAGCGGTTCGAAGAGATGGGCTGCGAGGTATTTCGCGACTGGGCGCAGGTCACCGGCCCGCAATCGGTGGAAGTGGCCTGGCGTACGCTCACCGCGCCGCGCATCGTGATCGCCACTGGATCGAAACCCGCCATCCCGCCGATCGCCGGACTGGACGAGGTTCCTTACCTCACCAACGAGACGCTGTTCGCGCTGGAGGAATTGCCCGATCATCTGGTGATCGCGGGCGGCGGCGCGATCGGCATGGAAATGGCGCAGGCCTTCCGGCGGCTGGGCAGCGCGGTCACGGTGGTCGAACCGGGGCAGTTGATGGGGCGTGACGATCCCGACAGCGTGGCGGTCGTCCGCGCCGCGCTGGAACGCGAAGGGGTACGCTTCGTCCACGCGACTGCCGACCGGGTCGAGCCGCAGGGCGCGGGCTTCCGGCTGACGGCGGGGGGCGAGACGATCGACGGCACACATCTGCTGATCGCCACCGGGCGGCGCGCGAATTGCACCGGCTTCGGGCTGGAGGAAGTGGGCGTCGCGATGAACGACAATGGCATCGTGGTGGACGATCGCCGCCGCACTTCGGTGAAGGGCATCTATGCGATTGGCGATTGCCGCGACGGGCCGCGGCTGACGCATGTGTCGGGCTATGAAGGCTCTAACGTGGCGCTCGAGATCACGCTGGGCATCCCTGCCAAGGTCGACTGGTCGGCGCTGCCCTGGTGTACCTATACCGCTCCCGAAGTGGCGCAGGTCGGCCTTACCGAAAAGGACGCGCGCAGCCGGTACGGGGACAGGGTCAGGGTGGTGACCGAAAGCTTCCACGACAACGAACGCGCGCTGACCGATGGCGACGATGCGGGCCATCTCAAGCTCGTGCTGAAAGGCCGGAAAGTGCTCGGCGCCAGCTTGGTCGGCAAGCACGCCGGCGAAATGGTCCTGCCGCTTGCCCAGACGATTACGGGCAAAAGCAGCAGTTTCGCGCTCGGTTCGGCCATCGTTCCGTATCCGACCCGGAGCGAGATCTCGAAAGCCGGGGCCTTCAGCGCCTGGGAGCCGACGGTGTTCGGCACGGTTCCGAAGAAATGGGCCGGGCTCGTCGCGCGGATTCGGAGGCGTCTGGCATGAACGATACCCGCAGCAAATCGCGCAATGCGCCGGCCGGACCCTCGCCCTTCGCCGTGGATGCGGCCAGCCTGCCGCGCGAAAAGTTCAGCGATCCCAAGGTCACCGCCAAAGGCGATCCGCGCGCCAGCGTCCCGCTCGCGCGCCTCGATACGCTGTGGCTGAACACGGGCACCTTGTGCAATCTGGCCTGCGCCAGCTGCTATATCGAAAGCAGCCCGACCAATGATGCGCTGGTCTATCTCTCGGTCGCCGATGCGGTGCGCTTCCTCGACGAGGCGCAGGGCATGGGTACGCGCGAGATCGGCTTCACCGGCGGGGAGCCCTTCATGAACCCCGGCATCATCGAGATGCTGGAGGCCGCGCTCGACCGCGGCTTCGCGGTGCTGGTGCTGACCAATGCGATGAAGCCGATGCGGCGGCACGAAGACGAACTGCTCTCCCTGCGCGCGCAGCATGGCGACCGGCTGACATTGCGCGTCAGCCTCGATCACTACAGCAAGGCGGTGCACGAGGCCGAACGCGGGCCGCGCAGCTGGGACGCGGCGATGGACGGGCTGCGCTGGCTGTCGCAGGGCGGCTTCTCCATCGCGGTCGCCGGCCGCCTCCTCCCCGGCGAAGGCGAACACCCCGCCCGCCACCACTACGCCGCCCTCTTCGCCCAGCAAGGCATCGCCCTCGATATGGATGACCTTGGTAAACTTGTGCTCTTCCCCGAGATGGATGCCGACAAGGATATCGCCGAGATCACGACCGCCTGCTGGGACATTCTCGGTAAGTCGCCGAGCGACATCATGTGCAACACCAGCCGGATGGTCGTGCACCGCAAGGGTGTACCCGCACCGCGTGTGGTCGCCTGCACGCTCATCCCGCATGACGACGGGT
Source organism: Qipengyuania sp. NPDC077563 (assembly GCF_044901345.1). Lineage (NCBI taxonomy): Bacteria > Pseudomonadati > Pseudomonadota > Alphaproteobacteria > Sphingomonadales > Erythrobacteraceae > Qipengyuania > Qipengyuania sp. NPDC077563. Next base: position 584,277 of record NZ_JBJDPC010000003.1, read on the forward strand.
TCGACCTCGGCGGGACGTTGGCCGAGGCGGATTGCGACGTTCCCCTGAACCATCCCCACTGCGCCCGTTTCTGCGTGCTCGGCGGAGCGAGCTGCTCCGCCTGATTATTATCATGTGCGGGAAGGCTTTCCGCGTCCGCGCGTTGGCGGGGCATGTTCTTCGAAGAAACCTGGCTCGACATCGTCGCCCGCGCGGCAATCCTCTCACTAATCGGCGTCGCCTGGGTGACCGCACTGATCCGCCTGATCGGCCTGCGCACGTTATCCAAGATGACCAATTTCGATTTCGTCGTGACGATCGCGTCAGGCTCGCTTCTCGCAGGGGCAGTTCAGGCGAGCGAGTGGACTGCGTTTACGCAGGCTTTGCTGGCGACGGGTGGTCTGTTTGGCGTTCAGTACCTGATCGCGCGAATCAGACGCAATTCGGAAGCGTTTGAGGAAGCAATTCAGAATGGCCCGATCATGCTTATGTATAACGGTCAGATCGTTGAGGGAGCGCTGGATATTTCCCGTGTCGCCGAGAGCGACCTTTTCGCCAAGCTACGCGAGGCGAACGTGCTGCAATTGAGCCAGGTGAGAGCAGTGGTGCTCGAAACAACCGGCGATATCAGCGTCCTCCACGGAGATACTCTGGAGGACCGGATTATCGAGGGGATCGACAGACCTTGAGGCGTCAGCTTCTGCGTCTGTCCAGCCGCCTTGCGAAGGCAACACCGCCGGTGATTAGGAACGGTACGAGGATAAAGCTCAGCAGAACCTTTGCGATGATCTGTCCGATCAGCAGGTTGCCGATGGGGAATTGTCCGTAGAAGGCCAGCGTGATGAAGATGACCGAATCGATCGCCTGACTGAGCGCCGATGCGATCGCGCCTCGCAGCATCAAAGATACTGTGCCCGTGTTCTCGTCGCTCCCGCGCAGGCGGGCGAAGATCCATACATTGAGCAGCAGGGAAACCAGATACGCAGCTGGGCCAGCTGCCCAGACCCGCCAGATTGTTGCATGAACCCGCTCGAAGGCCGCCAGATCGTCGCCACGACCCCCGGCCATTTCGGGGGAAGCGGGCAGATGCAGCACTAATTGCATCAAAAGTGCTGCGATCAGGAGCGGCAGGAAGCCCCACCACACGATACGATTTGCCAGTTTCTCACCGTACAGCTGTGCAATCGTGCTGGAAATCACCACGAGAAGCAGGAAGGCGAAGATGCCCGATTCGACAGCAAGATTGGTGGGGTAAAGCTGGACCTGCTTGAATGCCAGCACCCCAGCAAGCACCGTCATGCCTCCATAGATCAGAGTGTAGACGAAGAGCCCCAGCGGTGTCGCTGCGGCGTTGATGCGAATTTCGCCATGCTGTTCTGTCATGATGAGAGACGGTGTACTTTCATGTCTGGTGACAGCCGAAGCTGGAATTGCGCCCGTAAATTGACTAGGCAGTGCCGTGCAAGGTAGCGGCCGATTTCATCCGCAACTAGTCCAAGTTGTACCTAGTGCAATGCGAAGGGGTCCGCGTGCCGCCAGTACTGATCAATATTTTCGGGATCGTGGTGATCCTCGCTATCGCTTTTCTCCTCTCCACTGGCAAAAAGCGGATCAAGTTACGCATCGTTGGCGCTGCATTTGCGTTACAGGCGCTGATGGCGTTCCTGGTGCTCGGCACGAGTGGCGGAAGGGCCGTCATACATGCGATGTCCAACGGCGTGGCGGCGCTGCTTTCTTATGCAGATCAGGGAACCCAGTTCCTCTTTGGCGCACCGGAAAACAATCCCTTGTCGAACACCTTCGCCCTCGGCGCCTTGCCGGTAATCATTTTCTTCGCTGCGCTGGTTTCGATCCTCTACTACCTCGGGGTCATGCAGCGCATCGTGCGCTGGGTCGGCGGCGCGATCGGTTGGGTGACTGGGATATCCAAGGTCGAGTCCTTGGGCGCGGCCGCAAACATTTTCGTCGGGCAGTCCGAGAGTCCGCTGGTTGTGAGGCCCTATCTCGCCGCACTGGCCCCGTCACGCCTGTTCACTTTGATGAGCGTGGGCATGGCCGGTGTCGCTGGCACCATTCTGGCGGCATACGCGGGCCTGTTGGGTAACGATTATCTGCCGTTCCTGCTTGCGGCGGCGTTCATGTCTGCGCCCGGCGGAATTCTCATGGCCAAGATCATCATGCCCGACGATGGCGAACCCTCGCCCGAAGCGGAAGGGGAGCTCTCTCTGCCGCGCGGCCGCATCAGTGGCGAAGGCCCGGCTGCCATCACCGAAAGCGAAAAGGCCCATGAAGTGATGGTCGCCGAGACTTTCGAGGACGGGGAAAAGCCTGCCAACGTGATCGAGGCTGCGGCGCAAGGGGCGCAGACAGGCGTGAAGCTCGCTGTCGCGGTAGGCGCAATGGTTCTTGCTTTCGTGGCGCTGGTCGCATTGGCCAATGGCCTGCTCGGATGGGTTGGCAGCCTCTTCGGCTACGATGCTCTAAGCTTCCAGATGGTGCTCGGCTGGGTTTTTGCTCCGGTAATGTACCTTCTTGGCATTCCATGGGATCAGGCAGGTGTCGCGGGCGGCTTGTTCGGTACCAAGATCGTTCTGAACGAATTCGTTGCGTTCATTGATCTTGGCGCTCTTGACGGTGCCGCGCTGAATGACCGCAGTCGTGCGATCATAACTTTCGCTTTGTGCGGCTTTGCGAACTTCAGTTCTATCGCAATTCAGATGGCCGTCACCGGAGGTCTTGCGCCCAATCAGAGGCCCGTCATCGCGAGGCTCGGCCTGCGTGCACTCGCGGCAGGCTCTCTTGCCAATTTGATGAGCGCTGCGCTTGCCGGGTTGTTCTTACCTTATTAGCAGCTCGTTGCCTGACAGCGCCGGTATCCTTTCTGCAGGTGTCGCCGGTGGTGGTGCTAGGCGTGCATAGTCGCGCCTTTGGATTTATCTCGTTAGCGCTCGCCTAGCCGGCGAGCCACTATTGCGCCTATTCGCGGGTGGGACTATCGCGGCGCCATGTCCGATATCGCCAGTGTATCCATTGCTCGCCCGCTCGAAGAAGTCGCCAAGGAAATCGGCCGCAGCTTCGAGGAATATGGCTTCGCGGTCATTCGTGACCACGGCATTCCGCAAGATCTTATCGATCGCGCAGAAGAACTGTCCAAGGCCTTTTTCGCGCTGCCGGACGATGTGAAGAAAGCCTATCAGATCCCGGGAGGCGGGGGCGCGCGTGGCTATACGCCCTTCGGTACCGAGAAGGCGAAGGACGCCCAAGTCCATGACCTCAAAGAGTTCTGGCATGTTGGTCGCGAACTGCCGGAAGGGCATCCGCTCTCGAAATACATGGCCGACAACGTCTGGCCCGAAGAGGTATCGGGCTTTCGCGAGACGTTTAACGAGCTTTACAACGCTTTTGAGGTAGCCGGCGGGCGCGTGCTTGAAGCGATCGCAATCCACCTTGGTTTGCGGCGCGACTTTTTCGCCCCAACGGTCGAAGATGGAAACTCGGTTATGCGCCTTTTACGCTATCCGCCACTGGAAGGCGCCGAGGCTGAAGGCGCCATCCGTGCCGCTGCACATGGCGATATCAATACTATCACCCTGCTGCTCGGTGCAGAAGAAGCGGGTCTCGAATTGCTGACCGCCGATGACGAATGGTTGGCCATCGCCCCGCCTCCCGGCGCGCTGGTGGTGAACATCGGAGACATGCTGGACCGGCTGACCAATCACAAGTTGCGTTCGACGACCCATCGTGTCGTCAACCCGCGCGGGGAAGCTGCGTATCGGGCGCGCTATTCAATGCCGTTCTTCCTTCATTTCCGGCCCGACTACATCATTGAAACTTTGCCGTCCTGCATCGACTCGGAGGATCCGTCCGGCCATCCCGAACCGATATCGAGCCATGACTACCTGATGGAGCGCCTGCGCGAGATCAATCTCGCCTGAGGCTCATGGGGAATCGACTGTCTCGGGAAAGTTTTTAGCGCCTGTGTGCTTTTTGCAACAGGAGTAATGCTTGGAAAACACACGTATTTTTTGGTGGGCCGGTGACGGCGCTCCCGTCCTCCCTGTGGTTGTCTTGACTCTGTCATAAAAGGATAGCTTTGGCGAAACATCGTCAGCCTAGCGGGGCGGCGCATCTCCAGTGCTAACCGAAATATTCCAATCTGAAGAGACGAAGGGGTCTTCTCCGATGAAGTTCAAGTATCTCCTGGCCGCGAGCGCGGTCAGCACAGCCACCGCCATGCTCGCCGTGCCGGCAGCAGCGCAGTCGACCGGATCGGTCGATTTTGATGACAGCAGCGTTATCGTTGTCTCGGGTACGCGCTCGAAAGACGTAGGCGGCGTGGAAATTCCCGACTCGCCCAAGGCTAAGGTGACGCTCGACTCCGAGCTTATCATGCGTCAGGCACCCGGTCAGACCATCAACGACACCTTGAACCTTGTTCCGGGCGTTAGCTTCACCAACAATGATCCGTTTGGTTCGTTGGGTGGCAGCTTCACCATCCGCGGTTTCGGATCCGATCGCATTTCGCAGACCTTCGACGGTCTGCCACTGAACGATTCTGGGAACTACGCGCTTTACACCAACCAGATGATCGATCCCGAAATCATCGGGTCGGCAACGGTGACCCTCGGCTCGACAGACGTCGACAGCCCGACCGCAGCAGCCGCCGGTGGCACGATCAATATTCTTTCGAAGACGCCGGATGATGAATTTGGTGTGTCGACCACTCTCACTTACGGAAACGTTATCGCGCGTGGCGATCCAGGCGATCGGATGATGTATCGCTTTTTCGGTAAGGTCGAGACTGGTGAACTGACGCCTGGCGGACTGAAAGCATATGTCAGCGCTTCGCGCACTGAGAACGACTCGGTTTTCTCGAACTACGGTGGCGTAGACAAGCAGCAGTACAACGCGAAAATTTTCCAGCCGCTTGGCAATGCGGACGATTTCATCTCGCTCGCCGGTCACTACAACGAAAACCGCAACAATTTTAACGGTTCGACGTATCGATACACAGGCGAACCGAGCCCTCTGCAGGATCCTGAAGATCGGTTCTACGAAGTTTCGGACGGTACCCCATGCGCGACCGTCACTGGTACTCCCGGTGTCCAAGATGGTTACAACTCGTGTGGCACGCCATTCGAGCGTCGTTATAATCCCTCTAACACTGGGAACATTCGTGGTGCGTCTCGCTTCACTTTGACTGATGCTCTGACGCTGACTGTAGATCCTAGCTTCCAGTACGTGAAAGCTAATGGTGGAGGCACATCGGTTGGTTTCGAAGGAGCCTCGCCAGATGGTTACACTGGAGGCATCTTTACCACTGACCCGCGTAACCCGAACCGTCCGGACCGTGGAACCACATATTATTACTTCGGCGGTGTCGATCTCAACGGCGACGGGGACACACTCGATTACGTGAACGTGCTTTCCCCCAGCCATACTCGGACAAATCGGTATGGCGTGATTGCAAACCTTATTTATGAGATCAATCCCGATCATCGAGTGCGTTTGGCGTACACGCTTGATCACGCTCGTCATCGTCAGACGGGCACCGCAGGCTCGCTCTTAGGCAATGGTGAACCGGTCGATATCTATCCTGTTAACGATCCGCTGCTTGATGCGAATGGAGTAGCTCCTCAGAAGCGCAACCGAAAGTCTTTCGCAATTCTGCATCAGGCTGCTGCGCAGTACCGTGGTGAATTCGGTGGTCTTACCGCAGAACTGGGCCTTCGTGTTCCCTTCTTCGAACGTGAACTTAACCAATATTGTGTGACCACTGATCCTTCTGGAAATGTCAACTGTATCAACGGTTCGGAAGACATTGCAGAGTATGTAGCTGCGAATGGGGGTGCTGTTGCACCGGTTTCCGCGAATTACAATTATGATGCCGTATTGCCCAACGTGGGTCTTACTTACGAGGTAGCTTCCGGCGCTAGCGTCTTTGCGAGCTATGCGAAGAACCTTTCTGTTCCAGGCACTGACGCTTTGTACGGCTCGCTCTATACCGGAATTGCTCCGGAGCCCGAAACTTCTCACTCTGTCGACGTAGGCGTGCGCTATCAAACCCAAACGGTTCAGGCCCAGTTGACCGGTTGGTTCAACCGGTACAATAACCGACTAGCTTCCGCTTATGATCCGGTGGCCGACCGTACCATCACCCGTAACCTCGGTAAGGTCGATAAATACGGTGTGGATGGCAGCATCGCTTGGAAGCCAAGTGAACCTGTTCTCTTCTATGTCTTCGGCTCTTATTTGAAATCCGATATCGAAGAGGACGTACAGATTGGAGCTAACAGCTTTGCCGCCACCGGAGGCAAGCGCGAAGCCGGTGCGCCGAAGTTTACCGTAGGCGCCCGCACTCAGTTCGATCTCGGTCCTGTCGAGTTCGGTGCTCAGGTGAAGCGGACGGGATCTCGTTACCTGAACGATATCAACACCATCGAATTGCCCGGCTACACCGTAGCTGACATCGATGCTCGTCTATCGCTCGGCTACTTCGATGAAGATCTCGACGAGGCATACTTCCAGCTCAACGTGATGAACCTGTTCGACGAAGTTTATATCGGTTCGGCACCAACCGGACTTACGACTTCGGGAGAATTCGTGAATATCGGTGCGCCGCGGGCATTCACCGCGTCGCTGGTGTGGGGCTTCTGATAAGGCTTCTACACCCTTCAGAATCGAAAAAGGGCGGTCTCTGGGCCGCCCTTTTTTGTTGAGCGATCTGTGACCCGTAGTTTGCTCTCTCACGGGCGGAACGCTCAGCACTGTTGGCCCGTTACTGCGCCTATGAGCGACCAAGCCTCCCGGTTTAGCAGTAAGAGGTCGAGACCCAATCCATGGGTCATCGCACTTATCATCATCCTGCATATCGCCGTCTTCTATTTCCTGGTTCGCAGCTTTGCCCCTAATGCGACGGCACAGGTGGAGAGGTCCGTGGTCGCTGCATTTACCGTCACTGTCACTGCCCCGGAGGAAGAGCCGCCGGTGGTGGAGCCGGAACCTGATGAGGGGGCTCAAGGCGACCCAGGGGAAGAAGCGGTTCCGGAGCCGGTGACTGCCCCCAAACCAACGGTCAGGGTAAGGGAGAACAAGCCGGTTCCACGTGCGTCTTCCACCGGGACAGCCCAAAGTTCGGGTGCAACTGAGGCTGGTGATGGCACGGGAGCCGCAGGCTCAGGTTCAGGGACAGGCGCTGGTAGGGGCGGCGGTGGACAGGGCGGTATCGCGGCAACCAAACCAGAACTGGTTCAAAGCATCTCCGATTCGAGTGCATTTCCTATCCCGCCTGGTGGACGCGATGCGCGGATCGGCAAATCGGTGATCGTACGCTTGTCGGTGTCCGCCGCAGGACGGGTGACGTCGTGTTCTATTTATCGGGCTAGCCCTTTTCCTGAAACGGACGCTCGGGTGTGCGAGTTGTCCTACCAGCAGATCAGGTTCGAGCCTGCGCGGGATGCCCAAGGCAATCCAGTCGCATCCACATTCCTCTACCAGCAACGGTTCTTTAACTGACAATCTTGGCTCGGGAAGCTAAGCACATTCTATGTTGAAGGTGCATGTCACATGATCCAGCCTGTCATCTTGTGCGGTGGGTCTGGAAAGCGCCTGTGGCCCGTAAGCCGACCTCACATGCCAAAGCCCTTTCTAAAGCTGTTTGGAGAGCGCACGCTCTTTCAGCAAGCCATCGATCGGGTGGCCCACCCCAAGTTTCTCAAGCCCTTGGTAGTTTGCGGGAAAAACCACGAGGATATTGCGCGCGAACAGGCTGGTTCTTGCCTGCTCGCGGTTGAGCCGGTGCCTCGCAACACGGCAACTGCGATAGCTTTGGCTGCGACGCTAGCAAAAGCCGATGACATCCTCCTAGTGTGCCCTGCCGATCATCTCATAGGTGACGGCGAGCTTTTCGTTAAGGCCGTGTCCGAAGCTGCGCAGCTTGCGAAAAGGGGGTTGCTAGCGTGTCTTGGTATCACACCGAGACGCGCGGAACCCGGCTTTGGTTATATTACCTTGGGCGATGCTCTCGACCCTGGTTACAGCATTTCGCGTTTTTGGGAGAAGCCTGATGCTGGACAGGCTGCGACGCTAATCGCGCAGTCCGATGTGGTGTGGAATGCAGGTATTTTCGTATTCCGCGCCGGGGATTTCCTGCGTGAGTTCGCACAGTTGCGTCCGGTCTCTGCTGAATTGGTTAGCCGATCGGTAGAGTGCGGGAAAGAACTTGAGGGCGGGTTTTATCCTTCCGCAGAACTCTACGATGACATCGTCGGGGAAAGTGTCGATTTTGCCGTTTTCGAGAACACCGCAAATGCTGCTGTCGTGACCACTGAGATGGAGTGGTCGGATGTCGGTAATTGGCGCGCACTCATGGATGCTCGGCCTTCAGATCGACAAGGCAATGTTGCCGACGCATCTGCGCGAATGGCGGATTGCAAAAACGTACTGATACACTCCGACGGTCCACGAGTTTCCGCGATTGGGCTAGAGAACGTAGTCATCGTGGTGGATGGAGACGAAATTTTGATCATGGCCCGGGATCACGCCCAAAAGTTGAACGAATATCTTGAAAGCGATCTTCCTTGAGCGGAGGGAGGCTTCGTGCGTCTTTGGTTCGCAAGCCGTGGGGCTCTAAGAATTTGCCGTGTCCTTACGGCGAGCAAGATGAAGCAATCGGGGAAATCCGTTTCGAGGTGCCCCTTCCCCTCAAGCGCATCCTCTCCAAATATTTGTTCACGAACGATATTCTCTCCATACAAATCCATCCTACGGAGAAGTTCTGCCCAGCGAGAATAGGTAAAGACGAGTGCTGGGTCGTCACCGACGCAGAGCCTACCGCCCGTATCGCAGTAGGTTTTCGTGAGCCTCTCTCAGCGCTGCAAATCAGGTCGGCTGCATTGGATGGTACGCTGTCAGATTTGCTGAGCTGGCGGCCGGTGAAGAAAGATGATCTTCTTTTCCTGCCCGCTGGGACTGTGCACGCCATTGGTGCGGGGGTTACGCTGGTTGAGCTACAGCCAAACGTCGATACAACTTTTCGACTATACGATTACGGCCGAGGGCGCCCCCTTCAAATCGAGGAAGCAATTCAGTCTCTTGCCGAACCTTCGGCGGCGAAGGGCATCTGGGCCAGCGTAGATCCCACCGAAGAAAAGGTGCTGCTAACTTCTCGGCATTTCAAAGTGGCACAATGCGTCGGTCGCCCCACCGGAACTATCGCAGCACAATTTCCCAGTGCGGTGCAAGTTCTCCCATTATCCGGGCATTGCCGCATCGGGAACTGCGAAATTCAACCTGGCGGCGCCGGTTGGGCTGACGCGCTGCATTTAATAGACTTTACCGCCTGCGAGCGGGCACTCTTATTCGCTGCCGCCTGAATTCATCAGGACTTGGATTTGGTCAATATGGTCGCCAGCTCTGCCTTGCCATAAGGTTTCGTGAGCAAGCCCGAGGCGCCCAGTTCTCCCAGACGGTCCTCCATCTCTCCGTAACCAGTCGCAAGCCAGAAGGTTACGCCCAGTTCAGCCAGTTTTTCAGCCACGCGTTCGCTGCTCTCATTTCCGAGATTATAGTCCAGGATCGCTAATCCCGGCGACGTTTTTTCCAGAAACGACAGGGCACCTGCAACTGTGCTTTGGACATGGACATTCTCCACCCCGAGTTCGCGAAGGCAGTCTTCGGTGTCGAGAGCGATGATCATGCTATCTTCGACCAGAAGTACGCTTTCAGGTACATCCTGCGGCACATTATCATCCGGCTGCATGTTCTTGGCTCCGTCCGGTTCGCCGATGAATGCGCCATTCCATTCGACACAGCGTGAAGGGACGCAGAACGAGGCTTCCAAGCCAGAAAGCCGATAATCGACATTGGCTTCGCCGTTCAATTCGAACGGTATGGATCGTTCGGTGATGGTCGATCCGAAGCCGCGCCGGGTCGGTGGCTTTACCGGTGGTCCGCCCGATTCCTTCCAGTCAATCTGCAGCGAATCGTCCGAATTGCGGGTTATCGTTATGTCGAGACGACCAGAACTATCGGATAACGAGCCATACTTGGCGGAATTTGTGATCATCTCATGGATGACGAGCGCAAGGACGGTATAAGCCTCTGGTGCCACCATGGCTTCCGGCCCGGTTACCTGCAACCGGTCCTTCTGCTTGCTCAGATAGGCATGGGCCTCCGTTTCGATCAGTTCGCTGAGCGGAGCGGCAGACCAATTACCCTTGGTAATATTATCATGAGCGGCGGCGAGAGATGAAATTCGCCCGCCAACGATATCCGAAAATTCTTCGACGCTGCCAGCTTCGTGCTTGGACTGGTTGATGAGCCCACGAATGAGGTTCAGGATATTTCTCACTCGGTGATTGAGCTCGGCAATCAGCAGTTCCTGCTGAGATTGAGCCTTGGCCCGTTCCTTGACGGCATCATCGGTCAGCCGGAGAATAATCTCCAGAAGGGTCACCCGCAAACCTTCTGCGACCTGCAGTTCTCCATCGGTCCATGGAGCGCTCCGGCCTTCTACCGACTCCTGCCAGGCTTCGAAGCTTTTCCGCGGTGTCAGGCGAGGTCCATTGGGCCCATATTCTACCGTCTTTTCAGGCTTCCCCGCCCAGGTAACGGTCTGGACCAGTCCCCGGCGCCAGAGCACAAGATAGTCACGTGGCGTGCGAGAGACCGGGATGACAAGCGCGCCAACAGCGCGGTCTGCAAACCTCTCAGCCTTCGGCAATCTTTCAGTCAATGAATCGATGGCCAGAACCCGGCTGGTTGCCGCGCTGTTCAGTCCTGAAATTATCGCGCGGAACTCTTCTTCGTTGGGGGCCGCGCCGCTGGAATCGTAGACATCCTCGACGAAAACGCTGGCGCCATCATGCGGAATGATCTGCTGGATTACGGGGGTCAGCAAAGGCAGGCTCTCGGCCAGAGGCGTTCCGGCAGCGATGTCCCGCATAAGCCGATCGTGCACCCGCCGACTTGCGTCTCGTTGTTCGTCTCGTTTGCGGAACAGAGTCCGCTCCAGCATCATCGAGAAGAGCTCGGAGAACAGTTCGGCAGATGTACGCTGCGAATAGGGCAAGATCTTGGGGGAATAGTGATGGCAGGCAAACAGGCCCCAAAGCTTGCCCTCGATGATGATCGATATCGACAGTGAAGCTTCCACGCCCATGTTTTGCAGATATTCGATGTGGATCGGCGATACCGCGCGTAACGTGCTTAAGGAAAGATCTATGGGATCGCCTTCGGCGGTATAACCGGGCTCGATCGGGACAGGCTTTTCGTTGACATTGCTGATGATGCGAAAGCGATTGCGTTTATAGAGCTCGCGCGCCTGTGCGGGAATGTCACTTTTTGGATAACGAAGGCCATGAAAACCGCCAAGGTCATCCCGCTTGGCCTCTGCTACCACTTCGCCCGACAGATCCTTGTGGAACTGATAGATCATGACCCGATCGATATCGAGCGACATGCGAAGTTGACGAGCCGCCTCTGCGAGCAGCTTGTTGGCGTCGCTGAATTTCTCCAGACGAGCCATGATGGGACGAAGCAGGCCGATCTGCCGGTTGACATCTCCCTCGGCATGCGGCTCGATTTCGATGATTATGTACGCCCCGATGGAATGAACGGCACAGTCGAAAAGCCTGCCATCCCCGATCAGATCAAGTCCGAAAAGGCGGCCGACCTGATCAGGATCGATCAGGCCCGCCACCGCGCTGCGAAGGCGCTCAAAAGCCGTCTTGGATAGATAGGACGAAAGGCGGGCGCCGATCTCGACCGGTTCATCGAGCCCCAGCATTTGCTCGAGATTCGCGGATCGCTGTCCCACGAACCAGTCCAAATTGATGGCGATCAGCGCGCCGAATCCTTGAATCAGCCCAAGCTCATGAATTGGCTCACGGTCACAGCTGGAAAGGTCGACATGCATGTTTTCGGTATTCATCCAGCGACTCCCGATCGCTTAATTGCAAAGGCGCGCTCGAACACCTCGAATGTCTTCATAGCCCCCAGCACGGCCTCGTCCACATGGGTAGCCGCGTGAATTTCGGTGAGAACTGTGCGGAGATCAGAAAAATAAGATGTAAGGCGGTCGTCTTCAAGGAAACGTTGCGGTCCCGCTAATTCCCTCTTGCGCCTCTGATGCAGGATAGCGCGGTTGCCGAGCGAGGATCCCGCGATCACCCAAGCCGCACCCAGCGCTTCAAACTCTGTATCAAAGCTCAGCTTGCCACATTGCTGGGTGGGCGAGGAGCCGAGATCCTTGAGGTCGAGTTCCAGCAGCCTAGTCTGTGAAGGCGGAGCGACCATGCCATGGGGCGCCTGATTCTCGAACGCTTCATCGACAGCTAGGCGCGCCCGATACTGGGCAGTCAGGAAAAAGGCATACTTGTCCGCTGACGACAGTGGCAAGTGGCCAACTGCTTCATCGAGACGAGCGTGAGTTTCGCTCGTCGCTTCCCGTAATGCATTTCTCAACCTGCGATCCCATATCCAGACCATCCCCATCGCAAGCTTCGCAGAAGGTGATGGACGCGTAAGCGGACAATACCAATCCGCTGCCCCGCGTAAAAGCGGTTGGCAAACAAATTTGTTCCTGCGGCTTAAAGGGTTGGCTCACCTCGCGCGGTCGGCCCCGCATGCCTGCCTATTTGGGTTCAAGCAGCTTCTGGCCCTTCTTGCGAATCGCTCCGGCGATCATTGGCTCGACAAAGGAAAGCGCTTGCGGAAGATCGACTTCGAAGATGACTTGGGTCTCTTCGATGAGAACCCGCGATTTCACTACATTCCCCATCGCCTTGATGTCGAGCGCCATGCAGTCTTCATGGTGCCAGTCTACGCTGACATCCGCAACGCCGCCGGGAATGGCGTCGCCGATTTCATGACTGCGAGCATGAAGCCGGCGGCGCACCTCTTCCTTGCCGAGATTGTGTTGCAGGGGAACGCGCATCAGTCCTTATGCTCCAATTGGGGGCTGGTTTCGGCGCCGTCGCCGAATTTGTAATCGAGATAGCGGTGTTTGATCGCGAGGTCGTCGAGCGAGCCTTCCGCCAGCTGGCGGGTGATGGAGTCGATCTCGCCGCTGATCTTGCCGAGGCTTTCGGTCAGTTGCCGGTCGGGGGTGGATCCGGCGCGCTCTTCGCTACGCAGGTGCGCAGGTACCCGGCGGTAGCTCTCGATCATTTCGGGAAGCTGCTCTCCGACCAGGCTGCGCACTTCGCGTGCCTTGGGGTGGTTCTGGTCGACGCCTTCGAGCTGCAAACCGAGGGCGTCGAGCTGCACGCCCATATCGCTGACGATCCTCGCCGCTGGCGGGGGTAGGGCCGGGCGCTGGTTCTCGAGCCACAATTCGGTACGGCCGACCATCTGCTGGACATTACCCTTGTTGATGTCTGCCCGCTTGGGGACCTTGACCTTCTGCGTCGACACGACACCGATGACGACCAGAATAGCGAGGACGGACAGCATGACCCCCCAGAACCCGATGCCGCCGATGACCGCGCCGACAACGCCAGCAGCAATCAAGACGCCCACGATGCCGATGGCGATCTGGACCAGCTTCCTGGCGTAATGCTTCGCTTTCAGTTCGGCCGAGCCAGCGCCGATCGAGGCCGCGCGCCGGTGCCGTCCGCCCGTACGATTGTCGTCGCGCAGCGTCCGGGCCTCTTGGAGGATCCGTTCGCTATCTTTGCTAAGGTCACCCATATCAGCCCTCGATGCTGAGGAGGCCGCTGTCGGCTACTTGTTGCTGGGCCTGGGCCTGGCCTTCGGCGCGGGCGATGTAACCCTTTGATTTTTCTACTTCACTTGAGAGGGTATTGACCGTCTGCTTCATGCTGTCGAGAGCGCGCACCTTGAACTGGTCTACTTCGTCCATCGTGTCGTAGATGTTCTGGAACGCGCGCTGCAGCGTTTCGAGCGGAATGGTGCTTGCGGCGGCCTGTTCGTGGATCTTGCCGGTCTGTTCGCGCAGCATCGTGCCGGTACTGTCGATAATGCCCGCAGTCGTTTCGTTGAGCGCTGTGATCTGCCCGAGCACGAGCCGCTGGTTGGTCATCGCTTCGGCCACGGTGACCGCCGTGCGCAGCGCGCCGACCGTGGTGGTGCTGGCCCGGTCGACACCCTTGACCAGTTCGACATTGTTCTTCTTGACCAGGTCGAGCGCGAGATAGCCCTGCACGCTGACCGCCATCTGGGTGAGCAGGTCCTGCGTACGCTGGCGGACATAGAACAGCGCCGTTTCGCGCACCGCCTTGGCCTTGGCAGGGTCGGTCGCGTCGAGTTCGGCGGCCTTGTCCTCGAGCTTGGCGTCGAGCGTCTTGGAGATGTGGATCATCTGCTCCAGATTGCCCATCGCTTCCCAGAGTTTCTGCCGTTCCACGTCGATCGCGGCATTGTCCATGATCAGTTCGTCCTTGCCGCTGGCAAGGTTGTTGAGGATCGACTGGATATGCGTCTGCGCGCTCTGGTAGCTGCGGAAATAATTAGTCAGCTTGTTGCCGAAGGGAATGATGCCGAGGATCTTGCGCGTGCCCGAAAGCTTGCCCCGCTTGCCCGGATCGAGATCTTCCACCACGCGGCGCAGTTCGGCGAGGTTCGCGCCGACGCCTTCGTCCTTGTCCATCGCGCGGACCGGACGGTCGAGGAAGCGGTTGGACATGCCGGAGGCCGCCATGATTTCCTTGCGGCCCATATTGGTCAGCTGATCGACCTTCTTGCCGAATTCGGGCGAATTGGCATCCTGCGAGATCAGATCGTTGACGAAGCCGTCGACCTTGGTCTCCAGCTTGCTCTTCACCTCTTCCGAAACCGGCACGAGACCGGCGGCCTTTTCGGCCGAAACCACCGGAACCGGGTCCGGAGGCGTGAGGTCGAATTCCGGCGGAGCGGCCGTGGTGGTAGGGGCGGCAGGCGCCTTGGCCTGTTCTGCCTGCGTTTTGGCGTCACTCATGACTGGCGAAGACCTCCGTAAACTGTTCCGATCCTGTATTAGGTATGTAAGACAGGATGTTCAAGCGGGGCGAGCCTAGCGTTCAAAAGACTCAGACAAAATAGAATTCTGTGATGTTAACGCCGGGCGACCCGCGGAGCATGAAGACGAAGAGATTTTAAAACGAACAATTCGAGACCTAAAGCAGGTTTCGCCTGCTGTTCTCGATCAGAGCCGCGATTGGTCAAGTGGCTGACCAGCATGGCCGACGCATCGCGCAAGCCCTTCCAAGGTCTGCTCGATAAGGCCTGGCGGGGCCAGAAAACGCGCGTCCAGGCGCGGTCGCGGCGCCCCAAAATCGCTGCCAGACTGGGCCGGTGGAAGACTACCATGGCGCACGGTCATGATGGCAAGAAAGCATTGAGGGGTCTGCCTAGCGATGATCTGACGGTATTCGACGATCAGACCCGCTTGCCCGCCAATTCTTCACTTACCGCGTCAGCTGCCCCACGGTAGCCGGGATAATCAGCACCATGATAATCAGAATAATACCGTGCATTTCTTATGAAATGCGCCCCAAACCTTATGCGGCCAGGTCGAGGGGCTGTATTTCACCTGAGAGATAGAGCCTCTTTGCCTTCGCCCGGCTCAGCTTGCCCGAACTGGTTCGCGGCAGGGTACGCGGGGGCACCAGTTCGACCACGCAGCTCATTCCGGTTACGCCGCGAACCTTGTCGGCTATCTGGTCGCGCAGCTTGATGCGTTCGTCCGGTTCGGAGACGCGGCAATGCACCAGCACGGCGGGCGCTTCTTCGCCATTTTCGGTTTCGATCGAAAAGGCAGCGATATCGCCATGATTGAAGCCGGGCAGCTGTTCGACCGCCCATTCGATGTCCTGCGGCCAGTGGTTCTTGCCGTTGATGATGATCATGTCCTTCGCGCGGCCGACGATGAACAGATAGCCATCCGCAAGATAACCCATATCGCCAGTGTCGAGCCAGCCATCCACGAGGCATTCCTCGGTCGCTTCCTCGTTGCGGAAATAGGAATGCATCACGCTCTTGCCGCGGCACCAGACCTTGCCGATCTGGTGATCGCCGCGGGCATCCCCGTTTTCGCCGCGGATTTCCACTTCCATGCCGGGTAGCGCCTTGCCGCAATTGACGATGGCGCGATACCGGGCCGGACGCGAGAGATCGCGCGGGCGACCGGAGAGGCGTTCTTCCTCGACCAGTTCGACGCGGATGCCTTCGCCCGGCGGCATGACGGTAACGGCCAGAGTGGCCTCGGCCAGGCCGTAGCTGGGCGTAAAGGCCGTCGCCTTGAAACCGGCATCGGCAAAGGCGTTGACGAAATTCTGCATCACGTCGGGGCGGATCATGTCGGCCCCGTTGCCGGCCGTGCGCCAGCGCGACAGGTCGAAGCGTTCGGCGACATTGCTCTGGCTGGAAATGCGACGCGCGCAGATATCGTAACCGAAAGTGGGTGAATAGCTGAGCGAATTGCCTTTGTTGCGGCTGATGAGATCGAGCCATGCGAGCGGCCTGCGCGCAAAATGTTCGGTCTTGAGGTAATCGCCGCTGACCTGATTGGCGATGAGGGACAGCAGGCAGCCCACCAGGCCCATGTCGTGATACCATGGCAGCCAGCTCACCACGCGCTCGCCAGCGCCGATATCGGTGGCTTCGGCGTGGCCGCGCAGATTGTGGAGCAGCGCTTCGTGCGTCACGGCGACGCCGGTGGGGAAGCGGGTCGATCCGCTTGAATATTGCAGATAGCTGATATCGTGGGGCTTGGCCTCGGGCAGCTCGACTTCGGGCCCTTCGCGCTGTGCGAAGACATCCCAGCTTTCACCATCGCATCCCTGCTTGTCGGCCGCCGCCTTGGCCATTTCGGCGATGTCCGGCGGATAGAGAAGGATCTTGGGATCGCTGCTTTCCAGCTGAACGGAAAGCTGGTCGATATAGCTGTCCTTGCCGCCAAAGGTGGTCGGCAGCGGCAGCGGCACGGGCCAGGCACCGGCATAGATGCAGGCGCAGAACAGGGCCGCAAATTCAGGACTGGTTTCGGCGACCAGAGCTACGCGGTCGTCCTTGCCGATCCCGGCGGCAACCAGCTTGTAGGCCAGCGCGCGGGCATCATCGCGCATTTCCGAAAACGGATAAACGCGCTCCAGCGAGCCGCGCATATCGTGAAAATTAAGCCCCTTTTCGCTGCGCGCGGCATAGTCGACAGCTTCGTTGAACGTCGCAAAATCGCTCCGGCGGCGGGGTAGATCGCAATCATTTGGCGTCGGCGTCAAAACGGCGTCGGTCATATTTTCTCTTGTAACCTTTTGAAAACAATGCCCTAGAAGGCGACCTTCGTCGGAAAAGCTACCGCGAAATCTGGTGCGGCTGCTTATCAAACTTTCCCATTCGATAAGGTTTGTGGCACGAATATGGCCGATGGCTGATGGTCATGCAACACGCAGGCGCACTCGTCGCACACCTAAACCGCTCGACCGCGTGCGGCTGAACGACCTTGCGCTCCATTATGTCGCCCGCTTCGCCACCTCGTCGGGCAAGCTCGAAACCTATCTGCGGCGCAAGCTGCGCGAGCGCGGCTGGGAGGGTGAAGGGGAGCCGGATGTGGCCGGCCTGGTGGAGCGCTTTGGCGAGAAGGGCTATGTCGACGATGAGGCGTATGCGCGCATGAAGGCCAGCGGGCTGCTTGCACGCGGCTATGGCGCGCGGCGGGTAGAGGAAAAGCTGCGGGCGGACGGGCTGGAAGAAGATCTGCGGCAGGCCAATGCGCCGGGCGAATGGGCGGCCCGCAGTGCTGTGCTCGCCTATGCCAAGCGCCGGCGGTTTGGCCCCTTCGCAGCCTCGGTGGCGGGCGAGGGCTCGGAAGAATCGCACAAGCGGCGCGAAAAGCAGCTTGCCGCGATATTGCGGGCAGGTCATTCCTTCGATCACGCGCGGCGCGTGGTCGAGATTGCGGACATCGGGGAGTTGGAAGAATGGGTCGAGGAAGTACGGGACTGATTTCTCTCGTCGCGACTGCGTTGATCGCGGGCTGCTCGCCTGCGGCCGATGCCGAAGTCCAGGGCGGGCAGGGTGAGGTGGCCGCGCAGGCCGCGCATCCGGTATCGGGCCTCGCAATCGTGCCGGTGGTCGTGGCAGGTCCGGACGGCTCGCATGAATTCAGGGCGGAACTGGCCGACACCCCGCAAAGTCAGGCCCAAGGCCTGATGTACCGGACCGAGCTGGGCCCCGATGAAGCCATGATCTTTCCCAGCGACCAGCCGACCGCGCGCGCCTTCTGGATGAAGAACACCCCGATCCCGCTCGATATCATCTTCGTTGGGCTTGACGGACGCATCTCGAATATCGCCGCGATGACCGAACCCTATTCGGAAAAGCAGGTGTATTCGGTCGGCTCGGCCAGTGCGGTGCTGGAAATTGCCGGCGGGCGCGCAGCTGAACTCGGCATCGAACCGGGCGATCGGGTAAGCTGGTGAGCTGCGCACGAGACGCTTGGCGCAGGGGCGCGAATCGGCTAGGCGCGCGACCATGAGTTTCCTCGGAAAAATCTTCACCTGGTGGAACGGTGCCACCATCGGCACGCACCTATGGAGCTGGCGCAACGGCGAACAGGTCGGCACCGACGCGCAGGGCAACGCCTATTTCCGGTCCAAGCCGAAGAAGGGGCAGCGCGAACGCCGCTGGGTGATCTACGAAGGCGCCAATGACGCGAGCCGCGTGCCGAGCGAATGGCATGGCTGGCTGCACGGCGCATTCGACGATATCCCCGAAAGCAACCTGCCGCCCGCACGCATCTGGGAAACCGATTACACCCCCAACGCCACCGGCACGGCGACGGCCTATCGTCCGCAGGGCGCTTTGGAACGGGGCGGCAAGCGGGCGCGTGCGGTGGGCGATTACGAAGCCTGGTCGCCGGACGCTTGAAAATGTTTCGCCCGGTCGCGCTTCTCGTGGCGGTGACGATGGTGGTCGCCTGTTCGGACGATCCGCCCGAGCCGACACCGACGCAGACGCAGATCCCCGAAGAACTCGAAAGCGTCGACCTGCCCGAGATCGCGGGCGACGAAGCCGGGATCGGCACGCCCATGGAAGAACGTGTCGCCACCATCGGCCTGCTGAACAAGCGCAACAATCTGAGCGAAGAGCTTGAGCTGAGGCCAGGCGAACAACGCCGCGTGGGTGACGTGATCGTTCGTCTGCGTGCCTGCGAACGGACCGCGCCCTGGGAGTTCGAGAGAGACGAGGGCGCTTTCGTGCAGGTCTTGGTGCGCGAGCGCGGGACCGAAGACAGTTTTCGCAAGGTCTTCTCAGGCTGGCTGTTCAAGAACAAGCCGGCTCTCAATGTCGTCGAGCATCCAATCTACGACGTCTGGGTCAAATCCTGCGCAATGGATTTTCCCGGGGAAGAGTGAGCCAGCGTTTCAGCGACGGCCTGCGGCAGACTCGTCTGCGGGCGCCCCCGCGCTGAAAGCAGCCGTTCGAGATAGGCCGATTGCGGCATGGCTACCGCTCCCATCGATCCCAGATGGCCGGTCATGAACTGGCAGTCCAGAAGCGCGTAACCGGCGTTGCGCATGGCCGAAACCAACCAGGCAAGAGCCACCTTGCTGGCGTTCGTGGCGCGGCTGAACATGCTTTCCCCGCAGAACACCCGGTCGAAAGCCACGCCGTACAGGCCGCCGACCAAGTCATCACCATCCCAGACCTCTATCGAATGGGCATGTCCAGCCTCGTGCAGGGCAATATAGCTCGCCTCGATCTGATGGCTGATCCAGCTTTCGGACATTTCCTCGCGCGGCTGGGCGCAGGCTGCGATTACAGCGGCGAAATTCTCATCGCAGCTCACCCGAAAGCGGTCCTGACGGATAACCTTGCGCAGACTGCGCGAGAGATGGAAGCCATCCAGGGGGATAATGGCCCGTTCCCGCGGTTCGACCCAATAGACCTCCCGGTCGTTGCGGTGATCCGCCATTGGAAAGACACCGCTCCGATAGGCGCGTAAAAGCAGCTCTACCGGAATCAGGTCGGATGTGGGCGCATGCATGGCAATATCTCTAACAGTTTGCACGCAGGTGCGATACGCGTCTTGCCAATTCGCGCTGCCCATACTAATGCGCGCCGTCTTGACGCTGCAGGGGTGTAGCTCAGCTGGTAGAGCATCGGTCTCCAAAACCGAGGGCCACGGGTTCGAATCCTGTCACCCCTGCCATTTTCTTCTCATGACTTGTCGCTGCTGCACGTCCGCACTATCGCGCGGACATGACAGAAGAAGAAAAGACCAAGCGCGATCTGCAGGATCGCAAATTCTACCCGGCCGAGGAAGAGGCCGAATTCGAAAAATCACAGCCCAAGCAGACGCCTCAGACCGCCCATCCGGCGTATAAGCTCGCCTTTCAGGATAAGGAATTCCTGTTGCGCGAAGAGCTGAGGCCGGTCCGCTTCCAGCTCGAACTGCTCAAGCCGGAGATGATCCTCGACGAGGCCGGGGTCGGATCGACCATGGTAATGTATGGCAGTGCGCGTATCCCACCGCCCGAATCCGCAGAAGAGGCGCTGGAAGGCGCGAAGGATCTGCCCGAGGAAGAGCGCAAGGTCGTCGAGAGTCTCGTTGCCAAGTCGAAATATTACGGCGAGGCGCGCAAGCTGGCGCGCATGGTCACCGAAAAATCGATCATTCAGGACGGCAAGCGCCAGTTCGTGGTCTGCTCGGGTGGCGGCCCATCGATCATGGAAGCCGCCAATCGCGGGGCAAGCGATGCCGGCGGTGAAAGCATCGGGCTCAACATCATCCTGCCGCATGAGCAGGCGCCCAATATCTATGTGACGCCTTATCTGTCGCTAAACTTCCATTATTTCGCACTGCGCAAGATGCACTTCCTGCTGCGAGCGAAAGCCGTGGCGGTCTTCCCGGGCGGTTTCGGCACGTTCGATGAGTTCTTCGAACTGCTGACACTGATCCAGACCGGCAAGATGAAGCCGATGCCCATTCTGCTGTTTGGAGAGGATTTCTGGAAGCGAGTGGTGAATTTCGAGGCGATCGCCGAGGAAGGCACTATCTCGAAAAAGGACCTCGATCTGTTCCGCTGGTGTGAAACCGCCGAAGATGCGTGGGACCACATCTCAGCCTTTTACGAACTCGATCGCTAAAGTGCTTCGCCCGGCTCCAGTTTCCTGACGGACTGGTGGCCGAGCGGGCCATTCCCGCTGCCGTAACCGGGTGCCTGCTCGATGGCTGCGCGGGTAAAGGCCCGCGCGATGCGCACAGCGTGGGTCAGCGGCTGACCATGCGCGAGCATGGTTGCGAGGGCAGAGGACAGAGTGCAGCCAGTGCCATGGGTGTGCCGGGTCTCGATCCGCTCATGCCCGAAGCTGGCGATCCTGCCGCTGGCCGACACCACATAGTCGATGACCTGGTCGCCATCGCTATGGCCGCCCTTCGCCAACACGATCGTGTCCTGAGCTTCAGCCAATTCGCGCGCAGCCTCGAAAATTTCCTCGGCAGGAATGTTCTTGCGCCCGGTAAGAGCCGCAAGCTCCGGTAAATTTGGCGTGACTGCCGTGGCGATGTGCATCAGTGCGCCAAACGCCTCGATGGTGGCTTCATCGGCTAGGACCGCCCCGCTGGTGGCGATCATCACTGGATCGAATACGATAGGGCCAGCAAAGCTGTCGAGGCGCTCCGCCAGTCGCAGGGCGATCTCCGGCGAGCCCAACATGCCGATCTTGATCGCATCGGCCCTAAGATCATACAGGCAGCTTTCGACTTGCTTCATTACAAAATCGCTATCGAGTACCTCGACTGCCTGAACTCCCGTGGTGTTTTGCGCGGTCACCGCCGTTATTGCCGTCATCGCATACCCACCGAGCATGGTAATGGTCTTGATGTCGGCCTGGATGCCCGCTCCGCCTGAAGAATCGGACCCGGCAATCGACAGAATGCGTGGGGGTGATTGCGTCTGTGTCATGCCCGCCCTTTCTGCGCCGATCCAGGTGGATAGCGTTCCTGTATCTGGCGCGACCTCGTCGGCCGATCCATCAGTTCACCACCGCAGTTCGGACACAGATCGTCCAGACTATCTGCGCAATCGGCGCAATAAGTGCACTCGAGGCTGCAGATAAACGCCCCCGGCGCCTCGGCTGGCGTATTCGTGCCGCAGCGTTCGCAATTGGCGCGCATCTCCAGCATCAGGCGACAGCCTTCACGGCGTCGCAGATACGGTCGACCACCTTTTCGACTTGTCCGGCGTCATCGCCTTCCGCCATGACGCGTATGACGGGTTCTGTACCGGAAGGGCGGATCACCAGACGGCCCTTGCCTTCGAGTTCCTTTTCGGAGTCCACAATGGCTTGTTTGACCTTTTGGTTTTCCAGCGGCGCACCGCCGGAATAGCGGACGTTTTTCAGGAGCTGGGGCACAGGATCGAACACGTGGAGCAATTCGCTTGCCCGCTTCCCCGAACGGACGAGGCTCGCCAGGACGCGCAGGGCGGCGACCGTGCCATCGCCTGTGGTTCCATGATCAGTCAGGATCATGTGGCCGGATTGTTCACCGCCCACGTTGAAGCCGCCTTCGCGCATTCTTTCCAGTACGTATCGGTCACCCACCTTGGTGCGCTCGAGCGTCAGGCCCAGACCATGCAGATAGCGCTCGAGGCCTAGGTTGCTCATAACGGTGGCAACGACCCCTCCGCCAGTAAGATCGCCGCGCTCGTGCAGCCGCGTGGCGATAAGCGCCATGATCTGGTCACCATCGACCGCCCGCCCTTTTTCGTCGATGACGATGAGACGGTCGGCGTCGCCGTCGAGCGCAATGCCGATATCCGCCTGTTCTTCGACTACGCGCTTTTTCACTGCATCGAGTGAGGTTGATCCGACGTCGCGATTGATGTTTGTGCCGTTGGGCTCGACGCCCATGGCGAATACGTCGGCACCCAGTTCCCATATCGCCGAGGGGGCGACGCGATAGGCTGCTCCATTGGCGCAATCCACCACGACTTTCAGCCGATCGAAGCGAATATCGCTGGCAACCGATTGCTTGACGGCATGGATGTATCGGCCACTCGCGTCATCGATGCGGCGCGCGCGGCCTACCAAATCCGGGCTCACCAGCAGCGGCTCCTGTTCCATCAATGTCTCGATGGCCATTTCAGCAGCATCGGATAATTTGAAGCCGTCCGGACCGAACAGCTTGATGCCATTATCTTCGAAAGGATTATGACTGGCGGAAATCATGACCCCAAGGTCTGCCCGCATTTCCCGCGTCAGCAGCGCGATCGCCGGCGTGGGCAGGGGGCCGGTCATGATGACATCCATCCCGACGCTGGCGAAGCCTGCCACCAGTGCGCTTTCCACCATATAGCCTGAGAGGCGGGTGTCCTTGCCGATCACGACACGGTGGCGGTGGTTCCCGCGAAGGAAGTGCGTGCCTGCGGCCTGACCGACCTTCATGGCATTTTCAGCGGTCATCACTCCTTCGTTCACGCGACCGCGAATGCCGTCTGTGCCAAAAAATTTCCGTGCCATGGGAGCCTCTCGTAAAACCTTGTAACCAATCTTCTGGCTTGAATGCGCGGCTAAAGAAAGTCGATTTGCCACGCTTCTGTTCCTATTGTCGCAGCTCGCTGCAACCACAAGCTTGGATGTGCGTTAGGAACTCGAGTTCCAAACTTTTTAACACCAATTCTCAAAGGGGACCTATTCATGGCTTTCGAGCTGATCGACCTTCCTTATGAAGACACTGCACTTGAACCGGCCGTCTCGGCAAAGACGCTGAGCTATCATCACGGAAAGCATCACAAGGCTTATATCGACAAGACGAACTCCGCGATCGAAGGTGGGGACCTTGATGGGAAAAAGCTCGAAGAAGTGATTTCCTCCGCGCGTGACAGCAACCAGGGCCTGTTCAACAATTCCGCCCAGAGCTGGAACCACGGCTTTTATTGGCATTCCATGGCCAGCGAGGAAACTGCTGCCTCGGACGAGCTCAAGAGCATGATCGACAAGGCTTTCGGTTCTGTCGACAAGCTCAAGGACAAGCTGAAAGAGCGCGGCGCAGGTCATTTCGCCAGCGGCTGGGTCTGGCTCGCAGTGAAGAACGGCGAACTCACCATCGAAGAAACGCATGATGGCGATACGCTGGCAGATCAAGATGGTATCAACCCGCTCTTGGTCATCGACCTGTGGGAGCATGCATACTACCTCGATCATCAGAACGCGCGTCCCGAGTACCTTGGTGCAGTTAGCGACAAACTTAATTGGAGCTTCGCCAGCGACAATCTGGCGCGTGGGACCACTTGGGAATATCCCTGCTAAGCAGTCCGCTCAGATAGTTTAAAGAGGCCGCCGTGCGATTGCAGGGCGGCCTTTTTTATACTTCTGCTTCTGGTTCGGCGGAGAGGTCTAGAAGATTATTGGCGAACAGGGGTTCCCCGAAGATGAAGCCCACCAGATTGGGCCGTCCGACGTGATCGAACAAGGCGGTCAGCATCAGCAGGATGGGCACCGACAGCAAGGCCCCGAATACTCCCCAGATCCATGTGAAATAGGAAAGGGCGATCAGGATCATGACAGGGTTCATAGTGAACCGCGCGCCCAGAATCGACGGCGTCACGACATTGGCTTCGATCGTGTGCAGGCCGAGATAGGCCGCGGCAGGGATCAGGCCAACAAATACCGTGTCGGCCGTGCCGATACCAAAGAGGGCGAGCAGGCCGACCATGACGGTCGGGCCGATATAGGGAAGAAAATTGAGAATGGCCGCAAGGCCGCCCCACATGATGGGGGCGTCGACGCCAAGCGCCCAAGCGCCGAGCGCAACGATGACGCCGACCGCAGCATTGATCCACCCCACCGTCAGGATGTAAGCTGCGACGCGGTCCTGTACCTCGCGCAAAACGCGTGCTGCCTTGATGCTGGTGCCAAAACTCGACCGACCGAACAGCAGCCGCTGTCTGAGCCGTACTCTCGCCTCGATCATGAAGAAGGCCATCAAGAGGGTGAGGATGGTCTCGATCACAAGGCTGGGTGTCGCAAACGCCAGTTCTTCGAGGAGGCTTGGCGTCGCTACTACTACCTCTTGCGATTCTCCCCGGTCCATCAGTTCGGCCAGCTGTTCGTTAATCTGGCCGATCCACGCAAACTGATCGCGCAACTGGGTGAACCGCTCGCCTACCTGATTAAGCATTGCCGGCAGTTCATCAAACAGGACAGTAGCCGGCTGAAGGATCAATGCGAGTGCAAGGATCAGGACCGCGAAAAAGAACAGCAAGGAAATCAGGGCGGAAAGCGCATTGGGCACCCCCCATCCGTTCAGCTTGTCGGCGAGCGGAGAGAGAATGACGGTCAGTATGACCGCGGTCACAACTGGCAGGAAGACCACCGACCCGATCGACAACACGAAGGGGAGCGCGAGAAACAGGCCGATGCCGATCAGCAGGACCAATGCGGATATCAGGCGCAGTTCCTGCTCCGCCAGCGAAAAGCGACCTTCGCCCGGCGCGGTAAGCTTATCCTCTGGGCGGACTGGGCCTTCGCTCATGTGCATTTATCCGGCGATTGGCGCCGAGAGGGCAAGGAGTTCGGCCCCGCCATCAGTTCCGCGAGGAAGACCCCTGTCCGGCAGCGACATCATCAAGTTCCTCAAGTATCGCACGGTGAGCAGTGTCATCGTCGATGGACCGTTTGGGGATCGAGCCATCGGCCAGCATGGCGTTCAGAGCAGAGCGGGCTCGGCCCACACGGCTCTTGATCGTGCCTACCGCACAGCCACAGATATTGGCGGCTTCTTCATAGGAAAAACCACCGGCACCCACGAGCAGTAGTGCTTCGCGCCTCTCGGGCGGAAGCGTCAGCAAGGCGCGATGCATATCGGACAGATGGATCGGTTCTTCCTGACCGGCCGGAGCCGTCAATATCCGCTCGGCCACGGTCTCGTCATATTCGCCGCGGAAGCGATTGCGTCGCATATCAGTGAGATATGCGTTACGCAGGATGACGAATGTCCACGCACGCATGCTTGTCCCGGGCTGGAAGCGTTCCTGTGCGGCCCAAGCTTTCAACAAGGTTTCCTGCACAAGATCGTCCGCCATGTCGGCACGACCGCACAGGCCGCGAGCAAAAGCGCGCAGATGAGGAACGACGTCGGTCAATTCCTGTTTGAAATCGGCCTTCTCGGAGGCCGTACGCTGTTCAGCCCCCATCAGTCCTTACTGTCCAGTTGCGAAAGGAGATCCTTGAAGTTGTCGGGAAGGTCTTCCTCGACAACGGAATCGTAAAGTCGGCGCAGGCCAAGCGCCCAGTCGGGGCGGTCGCCCTCACCGGTTTTCGCTGCCTTGCCACCGCTTGTACCATGTTTGCTTGCGGAAGAATTATCAACGGTCATCGTATAAAGATTTTGTCCCTGGCCTACATAAGCAGGAGCTTTGATCGCCGCCCCACACCCGTGACCCATGATCCCTAGTTTTGGCACAACGCCCTTGTATGCAACAGGTTCCGGCAAAAAGCGAATTGATGATCAGTCGGCAGAAAAATAACGGAACCTTCTTCTGTTCGGCGGATAGATGGGCAAAGCTTAGCTTGTAATATCGTGAGGCATACCGCTGGTTCAAGAAAAACTCATGCGACGTGGGGGGAAGCGGCGTTGGCTCGTGGATTATCCACGGGCAGTGCCGTTGGCTATCTTTCTTTTGGTCGCAGCGGTCACCGTCCTCAGTGTCTTCGCCATAGAGCGAGGGGAGCGTGTCAGGGAAAATGCCGATCTTAGCCGCCAGGCCGATGCCATGGTGTCGGCCATCGAAAGGAGAGCTTACTCCAGCTCCTCATTTTTGCGTGCAGGAGCTGCCTTATTTGGTTCACAGCAAAGCGTTACCGGTGATGTCTTCCGGCAATTCGTCTCTGAGCTGAGGCTCGATGCGGATTACCGCGGAGCTGAAGGGATCGGATGGGCCCCAGCAATCACCGATAACCAGCTTGCAGCAGTGGAGGAGCAGCTGAGTTTCGGGCGCGTGGGCCAGATGAACGTGAGGCCTTCTCTGCAAGACGACCCGCGAAAGCAGCTCGTGCCCGTCCTATTCCTTCAGCCCGACACTCTTCGCAACCGCAAAGCGCTCGGCTTCGACATGTATTCGGAACCCACCAGAAGAGCAGCGATGGACGAGGCTACCCGGACGGTCCGGCCCACGGCCAGCGGGCGGGTCAATCTGGTTCAGGATAGTGGTCCCGACGAGTTCGGTTTCATTATTTACATGCCAGTTTTTGATGGACGCGGCGCCCAGCGGAGCTTGAAAGGCTTCGTATACAGCCCGTTCAACGCCTCGCAGTTTCTTACCTCCGCTTCAGAACTGATCACTTCACCAGAAGCTGCATTCCGTTTTTTCGACGTTTCGGGCGGCAAGCCGCTCTTAATGGTGGAGACGGAAAACTGGGTCGATGATGGGCATACCGTGGAACGCGATGTCGATCTGGCCAATCGGCGCATGTTGCTGGTGGTTCAGTCAAAGCGGGACATGGCCCTTTCGCCCCTCTCTCTCATC
Organism: Qipengyuania sp. NPDC077563; assembly: GCF_044901345.1. Lineage (NCBI taxonomy): Bacteria > Pseudomonadati > Pseudomonadota > Alphaproteobacteria > Sphingomonadales > Erythrobacteraceae > Qipengyuania > Qipengyuania sp. NPDC077563. The sequence continues at coordinate 611,729 of NZ_JBJDPC010000003.1, forward strand.
ACCTTGCTTTTCGGCCTCGCGGTCGCGAGCCTACTGCTTGTAGTGGCCCGCCTTCTTACCCAGCAAGCAGAGGAAGATAGTCGGTCGCTGGAATGGTTCGCTCAACAGAACTCCATTCGCAATTCACTGACGCGCGAGTTAAATCATCGAGTGAAAAACACTCTCGCGAATGTGCTGTCGATCGTGTCGCTTACGCGCCGCAGGGCGGAGAGCCTGGATGAGTTTGCCGAGGGCATAGACAATCGCATCCGCGCGCTTTCCGCGACCCACGACCTGCTTACCCAGTCTGAGTGGGGGACAACGCCAATTGCAGCGGTCATATCGGTAGAGCTCGCTCCCTATATAAACGCGAATGATCACGAAGTGGTGGCGAAAGGCCCGGACGTCGAACTTGCACCCAACGATGCGCTGTCCCTTGGCCTTGCCATTCACGAACTGGCGACCAATGCGGCGAAATTCGGCGCTTTGTCATGCAGTGGAGGACAAGTGTCCGTCACGTGGGAACTTGTAAACCCGCACCTTGCACGCATCGAGTGGATTGAGAGCAACGGACCCAATGTTGAACCACCCACCAAGCGTGGCTTCGGTATCGATCTGATTGAAAAGATCGTCGCTCACGAGCTCCGGCATCCAGTTGAGCTCGAATTCGACCCGAAGGGCGTACGCTGCCGATTGATGGCTGCCGTGCGCGAGCCGAGCGAGTTTGCCCTCCGTAGCAAATATGCCGCAGCCAAACTCGACCAGTGAGACCTCGGCTAGACCGGTGACCCGCTAGCTCCGCAAGATGGTGCCGTTGCGGGTGATCTTCTGTCCCAGCCCTGACTAGATACGCTTTAAGAGCATCGCCCGTGAGCTTCCGCAGGCTTCAGTGAAATTGTGCGGCGAAACACCCAGTTGCAACGCAAGAAGGCCGCCCGAATAGCTCCGGGCGGCCTTCTTGTTGGCAATATTGGGTGCGTCAGCCCAGTGGCCGGCTTGATCCGAAGAAAAGGGCCTGGCTGATCGCAGCACGGACCGTCTGTTCCTGAAACGGCTTCGTCACGAGATATGTCGGTTCGGGACGGTCGCCAGTGAGAAGGCGCTCAGGATAGGCCGTGATGAAAATTACCGGGACGCTATCGATAGCGAGGATATCGTCCACCGCATCCAGTCCCGAGGAGCCATCTGCCAACTGGATGTCGGCCAGCACCAATCCAGGCGTCTTTTGCGCCACAACTTCCTGAGCCTGCGTGCGCGTGGCTGCCGTTCCGCAAACTTCGTGGCCAAGGGAGGTCACGAGGTCTTCCAGCTGCATGGAGATAAGCGGCTCGTCCTCGATGATGAGGACACTGGTTGCGCTCTCGCGATCGATTTCTCCGACCGCTTCCTGCACGAGACGTTCGATCTCGTCAGATTCCAGCTCCATGATCTCGCCAGCCTGCTCGACCGAGAAATCCTCCAGAGTGGTAAGCAGCAACGCCTGACGGTTCAGGGGCGTGATCGACTTCAGTCGATCCTGAGCGGCGCCTTCGTGCCCGGCTTCGCTGTCGACTTCGGGCACATCCATGTAGGCACTGGACCACACCTTGTTGAAAGCGCGATATAGTGGAACTCGACCGCCTTCGAGAGACGATTTGAGTTGTTCATCAGCCAACGCCGCCTCGAGAGTGGCGCGGACAAAGGCATCTCCAGTTGCCTGCGAGCCGGTCAGGGCTCGCGCGTAGCGGCGGAGATAAGGTAAGTTTTTAGCAATCTGGTCACCAAGCGACATATAACCCCTTCCGTGGTTTGCGCGTGCTGAACGCCCCGTATCAGCTTAGGTTCCGTCAATCACCGGGAAATCCCATGATTTGACAAACGGACTTTTTCTTACGACGGAAACGAGAACAGCTTGTACTAACTGAGGCATGGGGGCCTGCCTTGCTCGACGTCGCCGATCCACATAATTGCGTTCATTGCCCACTTCAAGAATGCGAGGCTCTGCGTCCGCTCGATGAAGCGCAGGCTCATTATATAAATTCGATAAAAAAGGGGGAGTTCCTTCTTGTTCGCGGCGAAAGCCTCCTGACGGAAGCCGAGAACGGCAGGCATCTTTACACCATTCTGGAAGGCGTCTTTATCCGGTTTCGCTCGCTCGAGGATGGACGAAGGCAGATCGTCAACTTCATGTTCCCTGGCGATCTGGTCGGGCTGCAGGCGGCTTTCGATAATCCCGCGAACCATTCGGTCGAAGCATTAACACCGGCCCGTGTGTGTTTTTTCGACCGAGCCGATTTCGTGAAGCTCATCCAGGATAGTCCCCGCCTAGGCTACGACGTCACGTGGCTCGCAGCGAAGGAAGAGACTGCGCTGGAAAATCACATCGTGTCGCTGGGGCAGCGTAGTGCAAGAGAACGCGTGATATTTCTGGCCATTTGGCTGATCGATCGGGCCCAGGCCACAGGCGTCGCGGCAGAAGGCAACAAGCTGGCCCTGTCGCTTACGCAATCCCAGGTCGCCGACATGCTTGGTTTGTCACTGGTCCATACTAACCGGACTATGCGCGCCCTTCATCTCGATGGTTTGGTGGAGTGGGGTCAGAAAGAGATCTGCATTCCGGACATGGATGCAGCGGCGGATTTGGTCGGCTTTTCGCGTAGTGGGGAAGGGCAGCGCCCCTATATTTGATCTATGGTGCATGGTGGTTTGAAAAAAATCTTGATCGCTGGGAACCCGGTTCTTGCTGGCTCATTTACCCTATGTCACCGCCGAGACCCCCCTCCCGTCCAAGCGGCAGGTGATATGATCCCGAAAGGCCTTCGCTCAAAAAGAGCGGAGGCCTTTTTTCTTGATGGTTCCGATCACAAAGTTCGCTGAGGCTGCCTGGCTCCCAGGGCCGCACATCTAATAGCGATATTCATTGGCCTTTGATTTGTCAGTCGTGCGCCAGTTTGCTGCGCAGACGGGAGATGATCCCCTCGCGCTTGGGCTCGGTGAGCAATTTCACCAGAACCTCCGGCTCATACGGCTTTTCAAGCACCGTGCCCAATCCCGCGATCTCTTCCGGAATATCTTCCGGCATACCTGTCGAGAATATTATGCGAGGACTGTCAGGCCCCAGGGTGCGGACCAGTTCCGCTATTGCCCAGCCATCGTCCCGATCTGCCAAATGCACATCGAGAATTATGACATCGGGTTGCTTGCGCCGGAGTGCCGCAAGAGCCTTATCGGTCGTGGGGCAGATTTCCACTTCGGGAACGCCGGCATCGGTCAGGGTCTGCTCTATCGTCAGTCCGATAATTGCGTCGTCTTCCACGACCAGAACATGGCGGGGGAGTTGGGCTGGGATTGATTTTTTGTTCACGCGGCCCTTGTCGATCTCTCAATGGGTAGCGCCAGCTTTGGTGGCACTGTTTTCTTCGAACGGCGATGGAAGCGTGGGAGTTCCCGACCACGCCGGTCTACTGGCCCGTGTTGCTTACCGGCAACTGCTTCAGCTTTCAGAGGTCGCTTTCTCGTAAATGACGTATTCGCGATTGATCGAGCTTTGGATGGTCTCAGCGATAGCTTTCATGCCCTTGTTGTCGTCGAGTATCCAACCGATTTCCGCTCTTTCGCTGCCATAATCGGCGGTCGCATTGCGGCGGATCAATTCGATCATCATGAAAGCGAGCTGGCTTGCAAGACGGGAGTTCTGAAACTCTTTCAACACCCCCATGAGCGGGACACGCATACCTGCGCCCATCGGCTTTCTCAGCCAACCCAGAAGCTTGATCCAACCGAACGGAAACAATTTCCCATCGATCCTCTTGAGGACTTCGTTCATATCCGGAAGGACCATCATGAATGCCACTGGCGTTCGATCCAGTTCGGCGATCATATTGAGATTTGGCTTGATGATCGGTTTCATCTTTTTCGCAGCATGAGCGATCTCGGCCTCCGTAAACGGGATAAAACCCCAATTATCCGACCATGCATCGTTCAGGATATGCAGCACTGTACGGATTTCCGTGTCCCACTGTTTCATATCGATAGGCCGGATCAAGATGCGCTCGTTGCGCTCGCCGGAAGCGACGATCCGCTGGACTAGCTTCGGGAATTCCTGAACGATGTTAAGGTCGTAGGTATAGAGCCGCTTGGCTTCTTCCAGCCCGAAACTTTCCATCCAGCTTCCGTAATGGGCAGGGTGGTGACCCATCATGATCATGGGAGAATGGTCCTGTCCGCGAACGAGTAGCCCGGGCTCTTCCCAGATGGACAGCGAGATTGGGCCGAGCATGCGGTTCATGCCTTCGTTGCGCAGCCATTGGCTCGCCTTCGAAAGCAGCGCGTGCGCGATTTCTTCATCTTCCGCGTCGAAATAGCCGAACATGCCGGTGCCTGGACCCATTCCTTGTTCACGAGGGAGCTCAAGGGCGAGATGATCGATATGGGCGGAAATGCGGCCTACCGGGTGTCCATCGCGGAACGCGATGAACAATTCGACCGTTGCGTGACCGAAAAAAGGGTTGTTGTCTGGATCGACCAGCTCGAGCTGTTCAGAGCGCAGCTGCGGAACGTAATGCGGTTCGCGTAAAGCGAACTGGCGGCCAAGATCGACGAACTCGGCGCGTCTTTTCTTGCCTTTTACCGGCGCGATTACGATATTGCTCTGGCTCACCTGTCTCATCCTTGTTCAGCCGCGGTTAGCCCTGTCTATGGCACCGCACAAAAGTCAAGGAAGCCTGAGCGGACACCGATATCTGTAATCGAAGGGCCGGGCTGTAATTCTGCGACTTTGTGCGCTATGGGCGCGGCCTCCGGAACGATCATTATGAACGCAGAACCAAATTTTGCCACTGCCTCAAGCGCAGCTATTACTCGCCAGCCTGGCTGGTTGTCACAGATCGCCGATGACAAGGCGATGCTGCGCGCTGCCCGCGATCTGACGAAGGATATCGCCGAACACCGAGCAAGTGTTTACTGGGCAGACATGGTCGGCTCTGCGCTGATCGGCTATGGCGCGCTGGCAGGCGCTGTTTTGGTCGATAACACTTTGCTGGCAATCGTTTCCGCGGTGGTCTCGGTTCTGGCGCTGTATCGGGCGCTCTTGTTCATTCATGAAATCTCGCATTTCCGAAATGGAGCGATGCGGGGGTTTCGTTCTGCTTGGAACGCGCTTGTGGGCATTCCCATGCTGACGCCCTCCTTCATGTATGAACAGGTTCACACTCTGCACCACAAGCGCACGCAATACGGCACGAGTGCCGATCCGGAATATCTGCCGCTCGCGCTCATGAAGCCGTGGAGTCTGCCGCTATTCGTGATCATCGCCATATTGGCGCCGGTCGCATTGCTGTTTCGTTTTGCCGTACTGGTTCCGCTGGGAGCGATTATCCCGCCGCTTCGGCAACTGACATGGCAGCGGTTGAGCGCACTTGCGATCAATCCCGACTTCCGTCGCCGCCCGCCGGAGGGCGATCTGCCGCGTCGCGTTCTGATCCAGGAAACAGCTGGCATGCTGTGGGCTTGGGCGCTGATCGGCAGCGTCTTCGCTTTCGGCTGGAAACCACTGCTGGTTGCGCTGGCCGTCGCATCGGTCGTGGCGCTGTTAAATCAGCTGCGCACATTGGTCGCGCATTTGTGGGAAAACGAAGGCGAACCGATGACTGTAACCGCGCAGTTCCTCGACAGCGTCAACGTGCCTCCCCCCGGTAGTATTGCGGAACTGTGGGCTCCAGTCGGCTTGCGTTATCATGCCCTGCATCACCTGATGCCCTCCATGCCCTATCATTCGCTGCCAGAGGCGCACCGTCGCTTGGTTGCAGCGCTTGAGACGGATTCCAGTTATCACGGCGCAAACCACGCCGGCATGGGGGTGCTGGTGGCGCGGATCGCGCGAAACACCATGCGTCCGCGCGGCTGACACTACGCCGACTTTCAGCCGAGCAAGAGGCCATCTGCTTCGATTGTGGGATCCAGCCTTTCGTTTTAGCGGCTCTGTCGGGCTAGCTCGTTCAGATCAGCCGATATGATTTTTGTCTCGCCACTATCGTCGTCGGCTGTAGTTTCGACGTGTGTGGTATGAACGCGGTCCCTGTCAGTCTCTGACATACGCAAGGCTTGGCGTCACTGCATGCGGCCTGGGCCGGATGTGCAGTTAGGCAGTAGGCATGAGTTTGATCGGGCCCGATTTCCTTGGTGGACATCTTCCGGCGGAAACAGTCAGGCGTTCTCGTCGAGGCCGAGGAACTTTATCATCGCGACGCGGCGTTCGCGGGGTAGACCATCCTCGACCTCTTGCTCGATGTTTGCTGCTAGTCGTGGATGAGCGCTTAGATCGGTGACGGTTTTGAAGCCATGCCGGATATAGAAGGGCCCATTCCATGGAACGTCGGCAAAAGTCGTCGACGTAATCGCCCGAAAGCCGGAATTATGTGCGTCAATCGTGGCCGCTCGTAAGAGGATCGCACCGATGCCATTACGCTGATAGTCGGGGTGAACGGAGAATTCGCGAATATCGAGTTCGCGGTGAAAGGGCTCGGTTGAAATAAATCCCACAAGCGTGCCTGCACTCTCCGCCACAAGGCAATGACCCTTGCGAATTAACCGGCGCTGTTCCGGGGCGCTAAGTGCTTGAGTGCCGGCAATACCTGCCAGTCCATCAACTGTTTTGAACAATTCGCCTGCCGCGGTTTCGATCGCGGGGAGGTAATCCGCATCCTCGGCCCGGGCCAGGCGGATGTGCCATTCGGTCATTCTTCTGTTCGGATGAGGACTGTCTCACCGATAAGTGCGAACAGGAAGAACGGGGCCCAGGCAGCAAGAAACGGAGGATAGCTACCGAAATTGCCGAGGGCGAGCGCGGCATTGTCGACCACGAAATACGCGAAACCCAAAGCCATGCCGATCAGCGCGCGAACGAAGAGCGCGCCCGACCGGGCCAAACCGAACGCGGCCACTGCGCCAAGAAGTGGCATCAGAAAAGATGATAGTGGACCCGATAGCTTGTGCCACCATTTGGCCCGCATTTCGCCGGTTCTGCGACCAGCCTCCTCGAATGCTGAGATCTGGTCACCAAGCTCCCAGAACGGCACCGCATCAGGATCCACTTTCGCCAGATCAATCTGAGCCGGCGTAAGTTGCGTGCCGACGAGCATGCGTTCGGTTTCCCGCTGAGAAGCACTGGCGACGTCGAAGCGGGTTACATCTTCCAGTTGCCAGCCCGGCCCGGCATATCGTGCGCTGGCGGCTTCGATCTGCTCCACGATTGCCCCGTCAGCACTCCGCCGATACCAGGTAACATCCCGCATACGGATGTTCTCCCCACTGCCCGTCAACTGAGCAGCAGTGAGAATATTGGTTCCATCGGTCAGATAGACATCTGCGCGAACCTGCGATTCTTCGGGGATGGGACCGAAATCGGCTGCATCCCATGCCTTGAGCGTCGCCGTCGCGCGCGTGACTACCCGTTCGTTGAAGATGAAGCTGACCCCGCCCATTACGAGCGCCGTCAGCAGAAGGGGGGCGAGCACCTGATGAGCAGAAAGCCCTGCGGCTTTCATCGCGATTACTTCGGAATTCTGGTTCAGCGTCACCAAGGTGATCAGCGTAGCCAGCAGCACCGAATAGGGAAGGAAACGCTGGACCAATTGAGGGATTCGGAGGCCCGCATATGTCAGCAATTCGCCTTGGCCATTTCCCGGGACGGCGAGAATCTCTCCGCTGGTGGAAAGCAGATCGAGCATCATCAGCACCAGAACCAGCATCGCCAGGACAGCCAGGATCCGAACCACGAACAATTTGGCAAGATAGACGGTGAGCGTGCGCGACGGGAAGAAATCAAGCTGCATGATCAGTCCTCGCCTTCCTCGCCAACCACAACGCGGCGGCGCCTGCGGAACAGCTTGCCGATGCGTTTGGCGATTTTCGAGAACCAGTTTTCCAGCGCGCCGATCGCTTGTCCGCCCGGAACGAACGCGACGCGATAATACATCCACAGGATGAGAGAGGCGAACAGCAGGAACGGCACCCAAAGGGCCAACAGGGGATCGACCATTCCCAAGGCACCTACGTCTTCGCCATATTGGTTTACCTTGTGATAGGCGACGACCATCACGATCGAGATGAAAACGCCGAGCGCGCTTGTACTGCGCTTGGGCGGGATGCCGAGGGCGACTGCCAGCAAGGGCATGAGAGCCATCATCACGACTTCCACGAGCCTGAAGTTGAAACTGGCCTGAGAAGCGGCGCGCTTGCTCCTGGGCTCGTCATCTGCCCATCCCATACGGAGCAATTCGGGCAGGATATATTCTCGTTCATCCTCTCCGCGCGACCGAAATTCTTCGATCGCCGGAAGATCGATTGGCAAATCATGGCGGGTGAAGGTCAGCACTCTGGGATCCTGCTGCCCGGTGTCCTGCACGATCGTTCCATCTGTAAGGCGTAGGATGATCGTATCGGGATCGTCGGTTGTGGCTAGAAAGGAGCCTGACTTTGCGCTGATCGAGAGGACCTGACCTTTGTCGTTGGCAACACGCGCGAAAATGCCCTTCAATTCACGCCCGTCATCCTCGCTCATTTCAATTCTGAGAGCCATGCGGTCTGCGATGGTATTGAACTCACCGACCTTTACCGAAGCGCCGAGCGCCCCCGATCGCAGATCGTATTCCAACCGTTCGTAGGTGAAGCGGCTCACCGGCTGGATAAAGAATACCAAGGCGATGTTGACCGCCATCAGCGCAGCAGTGATCAGGTAAGGAACCCGCAGGAGGCGGCCATACGATAGACCGACTGCGCGAAACACGTCGAGTTCGCTGGTTGTCGCCAATTTACGAAACGCGAGCAGTATACCCAGCAGCAATCCCAGCGGGATCGCCAGGCTGGCGTATTCCGGCATGAGCGTGGCGAGCATCTTGAAGACTACCCCTACGGGACCGCCCTCGACTGCGACAAAATCGAGGAGACGCAACATCTTGTCGAGCACGAGAAGAGAGGCGGCGAGCGCAAAGACGCCGAGCATCGGCACGATAACTAGCCGAAAGATGTAGCGGTCGATTGCGGGAATGAAATTGAACACTCGGTTTCCGGCCTGTGGGTCGTGTGGGCCGAGGCCCTAGCGCGAAAATAGGCGCGCGTCATGTCTTACCAGTATCGGCTACCTGGTACGCCCTTGAACGGCCCTGCTTCACGACTGGTAATCCATCCGCCGTAAAAGCCACCAGGCTGTGGGAGCGCTCTTTCCCCGTCAACCAAGCATTCGTCGAACGGTGAAGGATAGAAGGCATAATAGCCCGCGATTGGTCTAAAAGCCGTAGCCGGGTCGGGGTAGCACCAGCAAGCAGCTTGGATGCGCTCGTCACTCAAGACAACGTCCCAATATCTTGCTTGGCCTTTCCATTCGCAGAGCGATCGATGCGGATTTGGGGCGAGAAATTCGGTAGCTACATCCTCGGGCGGCAAATAATAAGTCGGCGGATGGCTCGTTTCCAAGGTGCGCCATGCCTTGCGGGTTTCTGCAAGCGTCTCGCCATTGTGACGGATCACGATATGCCGATCTGAAGGTTCGGCGATTGCCGGACGCGGGTAGTCCCAGACACTTTCCTGCCCTTCGGCGATCGGATCGGGTTCTGGGTGACCGAAGAATGCTATCGGCTCAGGCCTTTTCCAACGTACATTGGAGAGGATGCTGGTTTTGCCGAGCGAAATCCATCACTTGGTTCACCTTCGTTTCGGCAACTTCGTACGGAAAAATCCCGCACACCCCGACACCCTTTTGATGGACGTGAAGCATGACTCGAGTGGCCTCTTCCATGTCCATTCTGAAAAAGCGCTTCAGCACGATGACGACGAATTCCATGGGCGTGTAGTCGTCATTCAGAAGCAATACCTTGTATTGACTGGGCTTCTTTGGCTTGGCGCGGGTTTTTGTGGCGACATTCGCCTGACCGTCACCCTCGGCTGGATCGTCGTCGCCGGTCGAAGCCGCTATCGTAAAATGGTGGTAAGGGTGGATCATCACAGGGCCAATATCGTATCGGCTGGCGAAATCGCAAGCGCGGAAACCAGCTTGGTTCGATTGATGGATTGCAGCCCAGCACGATCCCATCTTGATGTGGGGAAGGAACCGGGACGACTGTCGAAAACGAAACGGGCCGAACGGCAATTAATGCCATTCGACCCGCGTTTTTCAACCACCGGGCAAGGGAGAGGAGAGAAGCCCCCGGTGTATTGAAGCTTGTTTGATCAGGCCGCTGTGCGGACCTTTTCTGCAGCGAGGCTCATACGGTTGGAGAGCGGCGCGAAGGCATCGTTTACCAGCTTCAGCATGGTTTCGGTGTTCTTCGATGCGGTCGAAACCATGGCGTCGAAATTGCGACGCGCAATCTCACCTTGAAGCTGGAACAGATCGGTCGGCGACTTCACGGCAGCCATGCTCTTTACGTCGCCCTGTACGGTGTCGGCGGCAGACTTCGCCTCTTCGACATAAGCACGTCCCATGTCCTGCATGCCCGAAGCCAAGATCTTGCCGCTTTCGACGAGGGCTTCGAGATTGCCTTTCTGGAACTCGACAGCTTCTTTGGTCATCTCGGTGCTTTTTTCATAGGCGGCCTTGGCGCGGCTTTGCATTTCATCAGCCATATCCTTTGCGGTGGCTGCGTAATCAGCGGTTTTTTCTGGTTTGGCATTGGCCATGATGGTTTCCTTTAACTTGGTAATCGAGGGGGGGGAGGTTTCTGGAGCAGAAGGCTTGACCGCCTTCTTTGAACCGCTCTTCCGGGAAGAAGCTTTCTTTTTGGAAAGCGTCTTGGGCGCGTCCGCAGGTCTGGTTTTAGTCTGACCCGAAGTGGAACTCGCAGGAGCGGCAACTGCTTTCGCTACTGCATCGACTTCCACCGGACCGGAGCTTTTCGCTTCCACCGCCTTGCCAACGGTTTTGGCATTCGCCGTAACAGCTTTGTCGACGGCGTCGTTGTAAGCTTTTTCAGTCGCAGCGGCGCTCTTGTCCTGATCTTCGGCCATCGGAATAACCTCGTCTTTGTTGCACTGCACAAAATAGGCATGGCGGCAGCAAAGTCAAGAAAATTGTGCAGTGCACAATGGCCGGGTTCGTTTCATTCCAGTCGATAAAGCTCGAGTCGCCTGAACCCGGCAACGGGCACGTGCTTCAACAAGCTGATCTTCCGACGTTCCCCGCCTGGAGAACAGCGGTCTACCGGGTTATGACATACCGCCCCGGCGCATCTTCGATGGTTTTATCACCTTTGCTGCCCGGCTTGCGTTTCCCGGTAGCGGGTACGGTTGTCGCGTCCTGACTGCGCAGCCATTCAATCCAGTCGGGCCACCAACTGCCGGGGTGCTCCTCGGCCGTCTCGCGAAAGTCGGCGAGCGTGCGGGGCTCTGCGTCGGTAGTCCAATACTGGTATTTTCCAGATGACGGGGGATTAACCACACCGGCAATATGGCCCGACCCTGCGAGGATAAATTTGACCGGCCCGGAGAATTGCTCTGTCATCCTCCAGACACTTTCGGCCGGTGCGATATGGTCCTCTTTCCCTGCCTGGACGTAAGTGGGTGTCTCGACCAAACCGAGATCTATCGAGGTGCCGTCGATGCTGAGCGCATCGGCCTTCACCAGCAAATTATCCCGGTAGAGGTCACGTAGATATTGTTGATGCCACTTGGCGGGCAGATTGGTGACGTCCCCGTTCCAATGGAGCAAATCGAATGCAGGATACTCCTCACCGAGCAGGTAGTTGTTGACGACATAATTCCAGATCAGATCGGTGCCGCGAAGGAGATTGAATGTCGCCGCCATGTAGCGACCATCCAGATAACCATCTGGAGAAAGCGCCTTGACCGTACCCAGTTGCTGGTCATCCACAAAGTTCAGCAGTTCGCCAGCCTTCTCGAAATCGACTTGCGCTGTGAAGAAAGTCGCGCTTTTCACGCGATGTTCTTCGCTGCGGCGGTGAAGGAGTGCGAGCGTCGCGGCGAGGGTGGTGCCAGCGACGCAGTAACCGATCGTATGTACGCGCGGCACATCGAGACGTTCGCGAATTTGATCGATCGCATCGATCTGCGCTTTGACATAATCGTCCCAGACCACATCTTTCATGCTTGCGTCAGCTGATTTCCAACTGACCATGAAGACGGTCACACCCTGTTCGACCGCCCATTTGACGAAGCTCTTCTTCTCATTGAGGTCGAGTATGTAGAAGCGGTTGATCCACGGTGGAAAGATTACCAGCGGCGTGGACAGCACTTCGTCTGTGCTGGGGTTGTATTGGATAAGCTGATAGAGCGGTGTCTCATAAACCACCTTGCCGGGCGTCGTGGCGATATTTTCACCCAGAGTGAATGCATCCGCGTCGGAATGGCTAAGCTGGCCGCGTCGCGTGTCGGCCAGAAGGTGCTCCATGCCTTTTACCAGATTCTGACCGTGGGTTTCGAGCGTGCGCTCCATTACTACGGGGTTGAGGAGGGGGAAATTGGCGGGACTCGCCGCCTCCGTGAGTGCCCTGGTGGTGAAGCGCAACTGCTCGCGTTGCTGGGGGCTGAGGCCGGTGATGTCGTCCGCCATCTGCTCCATTCGCTCAGCTAGAAAGAGATAGGTTTGATGGATGAGCGCATAAGCGGGATGCGCGCGCCACTTCTCATCCGCGAACCGCCGGTCTTTCCGGGGAAGTTCTACATCGTCGGTGGCACTATCCGTTGCTTTTGGCCCCAACCCATACTGGCCCAGCACATCGGACCAAAGTTTCATTCCCTCGTCCCACAGGGCCTGCTGCTGTTCCGCCTGGGCGATCGGCATCTGCTTGTACCAGTCGCTCGCCAGAGCGATCCAGCGTGAGGGATCGAAATAGGGCACCAAGGCTTGCGGATTGCTCATCTGCTCAGCCTGGAATTGCGCCCATAATGCCTGCAATTGCGCACTTGATTCGGCCCAGGCCTGCATATCTTCCGGCCCCATTGACTGGTTTCCCGTCATGGCCGCCGGATCCATTGCGCCTGTCATCGGGGCGAAGAGGGCGCGCATCAATTTTGCGGGCTGTTCATAGAGGTTGGTGAACGGATCGGGTGTCTCGGCCATGTCTCTCCCCTTCAGGCGCGAAGCAGCACTTGATAGGTCTCTACGATAATTCTCTGGCTCGCAAGAGCGAGCACCTTTGCGTGTGAGGCCCGAATAGGTAATCAGTATGACTCTAACTACGCGCAACGGAGCCTAAATGTCCGACGAATTTTACCGCATCAAACGCCTGCCTCCTTATGTGATTGCAGAGGTGAACGCGATGCGGCACGCGGCGCGGCAAGCTGGGCGTGACATAATCGACCTGGGGATGGGCAACCCCGATCATCCCCCGCCGCAGCACATCGTCGACAAGCTGTGCGAAGTCGCCCAGAAGCCGAGCGCCCACGGATATTCGCAGTCAAAGGGCATCCCTGGGCTCAGGAAAGCCCAGGCGAATTATTATCAGTCCCGCTTTGGGGTGGAGCTGGACCCAGACTGCGAAGTCGTGGTCACGATGGGTTCGAAGGAAGGACTTTCTTCGATGGCCACCGCTATTACGGCGCCGGGTGACGTGATCCTCGCACCCAGTCCCAGCTATCCCATCCACACCTTTGGCTTCATCATCGCTGGCGCCACCATTCGTTCCGTCCCGACCACGCCCGACGAACGCTACTGGCAGGCGCTCGACAGCGCGATGGCTTATACCGTCCCACGGCCAACCGTTCTGGTGGTAAACTATCCCAGCAATCCCACTGCGGAAGTTGTCGATGCTGCATTTTACCAGCGTGTCGTGGACTGGGCCAAGGAAAACAATGTCTGGGTGCTTTCCGACCTCGCCTATTCAGAGCTTTACTACGACGGCAAGCCCACACCCTCGATCCTCCAGGCAAAAGGCGCCAAGGATGTGGCAGTCGAGTTCACGTCGATGTCCAAGACCTATTCCATGGCCGGATGGCGCATGGGATTCGCAGTCGGCAATGCAAAACTGATTGCCGCGCTGACCCGCGTGAAGAGTTACCTCGATTATGGCGCATTCACGCCCATCCAGGCCGCGGCTTGCGCTGCACTTAATGGCCCGCAGGACATAGTGGAACAAAACCGGCAGCGCTATCAGCACCGCCGCGATGTCATGGTAGAAAGCTTCGGGCGCGCTGGTTGGGACATTCCCGTCCCGGCTGCGAGCATGTTTGCCTGGGCGCCTCTTCCCCCGGGATTCAAGCACATGGGCAGCCTCGAATTTTCCAAACAATTGCTGGAGCATGCTGGCGTCGCGGTCGCTGCTGGGGTGGGCTATGGCGAAGAGGGCGAGGGTTTCGTCCGGATCGCGATGGTCGAAAACGAACAGCGTATCCGGCAGGCAGCGCGCAACATCAAAAAATTTCTGGCGGAACACGCACGTTGAAGGACACAGGCATGACCACTGAGCGGGTGACTATCGATTTGGCCGAAAATGGCGTTGCCCAGGTGCGTTTCAATCGGCCCGACAAGATGAATGCACTCGATCCCGCACAATTCGAGGCGATTATCGAGACGGGTAATCGGTTGCGGTCTATGAAAGGTCTACGCGCTGTCGTCCTCGCAGGGGAGGGCAGGGCCTTTTGCGCCGGGCTCGATGTGTCGAGTTTCACAGCTACGCATGACGGTGATCGCGCTCCTCTGACAGCGCGCACGCACGACAATGCCAATATCTTTCAGGAAGTTGCCATGACTTGGCGGAAGTGCCCTGTCCCGGTCGTGGCAGCAATACACGGCGTGTGTTTCGGCGGCGGTCTGCAGATCGCGAGCGGTGCTGACATCCGGGTCGTGCATCCAGCTACACGCCTGGCGATCATGGAATTGAAGTGGGGTCTCGTGCCCGACATGGGCGGGTATCGCTTGTGGCGCGGTCTGGTGCGAGATGATGTCCTTCGCGAGTTGGTTTACACCAATCGTGAGTTTTCTGGCGCCGAGGCCCAGGCCCTTGGCCTGGCAACCCACGTAACCGAGGATCCGCTGGGCAAGGCGAATGATATCGCGAACGAAATCGCAAGTCGTAACCCCGACGCCATTCGTGGAGCGAAACGTCTAACGGAAGCGATGCTGGAGAAGTCCGGCGACGAAATCCTGCTGGCCGAGAGCCAAGAGCAGGCTGCCGTGATGCGAACCCCCAACCAGATAGAGGCGGTGATGGCGGGCATGCAGAAGCGTGCGCCCAAATTCACCGACTCTTGAGCACTTATTCCTCGCGCCAGCAGTTAAGCGCGGTTTGCGCGGAGCAAACCCCAGACAAAGATCGACCATCCGATGGTCAGCAGAAAGCTTCCGCCGAGCACGGCAAACGCGACCAGCATCTGTGCAAACGGGCTAGCACGATAACCAGCACCCGCAATGGGAAGGACGCTGCTGGCGCCAGTTATCGCTGCGCCGGTAAGCCCAACCCAAAGCGCAAACATTCCGATAATAATGGCCCACTTGCCCAATGTTGAGGCATTTCCGGGAAGACGTGTCGACGTCCAAAGCAATCCCGCGAGCATCATGGCCAAGGCGCTCTGCACAGCAGTGAGATGAGCGGAAGGCGCCATCCTCGCATTGGTGAAGCTTTGCACGATCGCTCCCTCCAAGAGGCCGAGCAGGAAAAGAATGGCTCCTGCTAGAACCAATGTTCGCTGATCTGGGGCGAGGCTCAATCTAGGGTCCTTCCTGAGCACGTTAATTTACCCGAAAATGGCGACACACTGCATGCCGTCGAGAACTTGCTTACCATCGGTATTCCATAAACGCAGGCGCTCCGACGAATATCCGCCGGCTGCGTGCTGGCTGGCGTTCTCGGATAGCCACCACCCATCCCGCGTCTCGGGGCTGGTGGTAAGCAGATTGAAAGACCAGTTGATCGAACTGAGCGGGCCCTGCCGCTTCATCGCCCGCATCGCACCAGGGGGCAGTACATCTCCGAGCAGGATCAATTCACTAATCGGATCGAGGTCTTCTTTCTCAGCGAGCCGGGCCCATCGGCGAACAACCGGCTCCCCAGGACCGGTCAATTCCTGGCCGCGCCGTAACTCGAAGTTGTTCTGGATAAATGCGGGACCTTTGTCTGTCATCGTGATCTCGGCGTCTTCTGGCGGCCCAGGCCAGTCCGCAAGCTGCGCGGCAGCATGTTCGGCATTCGACTCGCGCTCCGTGCCGAACAGCCAGAACGCAGTTAAGGTACGTTGGCCCTCGCACCAGATTTCGCTGCGTACCTGCGCGACATTGCGTCCCTGCCTTACGATTTCACGCTTGAGCTCTATTTCGGGCCCGGTCGGTGCCACGAATGCGATCTGAGCGGATCTCAGCGGTGGCAGATCGGCGAATGCGCGAATGACGGCGGTATAAGCGATCAGGGCAGAAGCACCGCCGTACAGCGTACGCCCCTGCATCCAGTGATCAAGATTTTCAAAGCGGGTCCTGCCGCCATTGGCGGACACCGGATCGGTCAGTCTGGCAATACTCATGCACCGTATTTGCCAGTGTTTTCGTCCGCGTCCAGTGCGACGTTACGTAAGGCGATTGCAAAGCTGACCCAGAATCGCTAGTGGGCCGCTTCCCGTGCCGATAGGCCGGGCGAGGCCCGATGGCGGAGTGGTTACGCAGAGGACTGCAAATCCTTGCACGCCGGTTCGATTCCGGCTCGGGCCTCCACTTCTCTTTTGCGTAGAGAATGTGCCGCTTTAGCTCAGTTGGTAGAGCACATCATTCGTAATGATGGGGTCAGGTGTTCGAGTCACCTAAGCGGCACCACTCCCGGTCAAAACTGGGCACCAGTGCGGTGCCTCGTTTTGCGCCGGATATTAAGGCGCTTTCGAGCGCAGCCTTCGTCCCCATGATCACGATTTCGTCGTTGGTTATAGAAACCTGCTGGACGAACAGATGCACCCATGCACGCCGATTTCCAGGAGTTCCGTTGCGGATTTCCTGAACCAGAACCTTGCCGAACTTTTCAACGAAAGCTTCGTCGATCTTCTCGCGGTGATCATTTAGCTGGATCTCAAGACTGCGCTCAGTGGCATCCAACTGCGCCACTTCGTTTTTTCGCTCGGACAGGCGCTTGGCGAAATGTCGATCGCTCGGCTTCTCGAGCCCATTCTCAACCAGTTCGTAGAGGTTGCGAAGGCGCTTCTCGGACTCGATGCGCGCTGAGCGCACGCGCTTAAGATCGGCTTCGCGGCGCTTGTTGGCGACGTCGGACACTTCGATCACATGCGACACTAACACCTTGAGTCTCTCGGGGAGTAGGACCCGTTGGAGCAAAGTCTCGATCACAATTGGATCAAGGACTTCGTCGCGGATCGCCTTCGTGTCACAGGCAGAGGCGCCGCGGGACGCGCGGGCGTTGCAGGTATAGTATTTGTATCGTCCGCCCTTCGCGGTGCGGATCGTCAACCCGCAGCCGCAGGTCGGAGATCCGCATTTCGCGACGGCGGTGAGCAGCGTCGGCGAGTTGGTGAGGCGCGGAGCCGTGACTCGCGGCGCGGCCTTTGCTCGCCGGGCTGCCACCGAGGCGATAAGGACTGGATCGACGATCTGCGGGCAGGCCACGACGATGGCGTCACCGTGGGAGGGCCTGATACCTTGATCGTCCGCTGTGCTATCTCGGTAAAAGCCTGCATAGTGCTCGCGAGTGAGAATGCCGTCGAGATTTCCGTGTGAAAACTTCCGGCCGCGGAGGGAATATCCTTGCTCGTTTAGATGCGCCGCTATTGCTCGGGTGCCCATCGGTTGCCCACTTAATCCACGACTGGCCAGATCGAAGATCTCGCGCACGACGATCGCTTCCTCCTCGACGATGAAGAGCTTCTTGCGCTCCTTCTTGCCTTCGATCGCCACGGTTTCAGAGCGATAGCCGAACGGAACGGGCCCGCCATTCCAGTAGCCGGAACGGGCATTGCCGCGGCGGTCCCGTCGAGTGAAGAGCGAGGCGTCCTGCGCGTATTTCTCGTTCATGAGGGCTACGATTGAGCGGATCATCCGTCCGGTCGCATCTTGGCCGAAGTTTTCAGTAAGCGAAACGAGCTCAATCTGCGCTTCGGCGAGTTTGTGCTCGCTAACTACCTGCGTCAGCAGCCGCCGAGCGAAGCGCGAAAGGTTGAACACGAGAATCTGTTGGACCGGACGCGATGGAGACGTCGCAAGACCCATCATACGATCGAACTGCTTACGAGCCAACTTACGTCCGGACACGTTTGGCTCGGAAAATATCTCAACGATCTCGATGCCGTTTCGTTCGGCAAATTCCTCGATGGCTCGGGTCTGCGCTGCGATGCTGGCGTTGTTCGGACCTTCGTCGTCGACGCTGACGCGAACGTAGCCGAATGCGCGAATTCTCTGAGCCACTAGAGATCTCCTCTAATTCTAATCAGTCGAGAACATATCATGAATCCGATGCTGAAGCATCCGGAAAACGAGGTCCGCTTCGCCGTCCAGAATAGGCAGTTCCGTCGGCAGATCGGTGACGGTCTTCCGTCCGGTTGCTGTCTCGCAACTGCTGGATCGGGTGTGTAGGTTGGCCGGCGCTCGAGATTTTGTGGCAGACTTGACAACTGGACCGACCCCCGGCGAGAGTGGTTCGTTGTTGTCGAGGAGATTACGACGCACAGCCGCCTGCGGGTGTTTGTCTCCGATATTTGTTTCAGGTTCCATCCGCGAACCTTGGCGGATTGCGGTTCAGGCGATTTGGGACCTACCCATAACTTCTCTTAGACAAAGTCTTCATATATATAGGGAAAAAGCTTGTGGTATGAAGCGAAGAGCCAGTTCGGCGTCGCTTGGCAGACCCGTGAGGCTGTCGCGAATTTTGCCGGCGTCGCGTTTGGCTTGTGTGTCGATATTTCTTCCACTCTCCATATCGACACGAAACTGTTCCATTATCTTCCTGAAGTTGGCCGGGCCTTCCTTCTCGCCGCTAAAGCGCTTGCGATCATGGCACTGCTGAGCGCCAGGATTTTGGAATGTGAGTTTACGGAATTTCGTAGGGGTAGCCTCGTTATCCCCTAGTATCGCGAAGCGGTAAGCGGCGAACAAGTTGTCGATCATAGGCCTCGTGCCTGCATGCAAGGGCCGATTGCATGCTAAAGTGGCTATTCCGCTTGAAGCGGGACGAGCCGAAAGGCGCGCCATCAAATCTGGCGGCCATTCATTTTTCGGCTTCGTTCTGATCTTCTTGTCTTCGTCTTGACCTTCAACGATCGGAGCCACAAGCCAAGACACTGCCTGCTCGATCACCAAGTATAGTAGAACTGCTGGGGATGTCCTGCCAATATTGCCTAGGGCCGTATTGTAGTGAAAACCGGACTTGAGTTGATCGATTGTGGGAGCAAGTCCGTTTCGAAGGCGCGACAAGCTTTCAATGTTGCGGTCTAGATAGTCCTCGAGTCCGCTGCCGTGAGCTCTCGTGAACTGCTTCAGCTCCTTCTTTCCCCGATGGAGCAAGCCACACTTTCGAAAGATGCGAGTAGTTTTTGCATCGCAGCCCGGCCCCTCGCAGTAGCCGTCTACATCGCCAAGCTGCCCTGACGGCGTATATGCCGCGATCAGAAGATCAATTAAGTCGAAATTTTCTGAGAACGCCTTACATACTGTCCCGACCTTGGGTGCTTGGGCCGAGGTGTCGTAGTCTATCCGGTCTAACGCCGGAAAGCCGGTCGGCGTATGCAACTGTGCTGCGAGCGCTTGAGCGTAGTGAAAAACATGACCGAGCGCAGCTATCGTCAGTAGCTGAGGGACTAATGTTTCTAGGACTGCTGTAACCGGTCCGCCCGCGGACGCGGCCAATCGCCAGATGCCTCGAATATCCAGCCGGAGCGCCGCTTCGCCTATAGTCGGGCTGGTCTCGTGCAGCGTGGAGAGATCCGACGCTGCGATTTCGAAATCCAATAGCGAGAGGTCTTCCCACATTGCGCCAAGCATCGCAAAACGCGGTGGAGCTACGATGCCCCGCAAATAGCGTTCTACCGCTTGTTCATTCGCTGGATCAACGCCGACTGGATCCAGGTTCAGGGGCGAAAATTTGTAAAAGTGTGTCGCGCACTCCGATTCGGCGAAGCATCTTGCCGCTGACTCTGCGAGCAAGGACGACCGCAACGCCCGCAAATGGTTATTTAGATCTTGGAGATCTTCGGGCATCGAAATGGATGCGGCGAAATAACTTGGAGGCTGGTGTCTCATCACCTGTTTTTTACATTGTCAGATTGAAAGTATTATATAGGGGTAGTTAATACATAAAGAAACGAAATATCGAAAAATAATGATCGGCGAAACGCAATTCCAGCGGCTTTCCATAAAGAGAAATTATCTCGAGGAAAATTCGTGTGCAAATGGTCATCTCGGTTTGCTTGGCGTCACAGACCATAACATAAGGGTTGCAAGACGGCTGGACCAAAGCCATCCGCTGAGCTCAGCTTGGCGGTAGCTTCTCAAGACGTCTCGAATTGGGCCGTTTGCAGTCGGTCTGCTTTCAGGTGTCGTTACGACGACAACCGACATTCGGCTAACGACCCCATTGGGGTCGTTTGGTAGAAGTGCGATCTCCGAGAAATGAAATTCGAGAATGTCTACAAGTCGGCGGGGGAAGAACCGCACCAGTGCCCGTGCTGTTTCAACCTCACGCTCAGCGAGCGGGGCGGTTTCGACATTTGCCCAGTTTGCTTTTGGGAGGATGACGGCCAAGACGACCACGATGCAGACGCAGTGAGAGGAGGGCCGAATGGCGCGCTATCATTGTCGGTTGCTCGCTCAAACTACCAAGCTTTCGGCGCGTGCGAGCAAAGCGCAGTAACTCATGTTCGACAGCCAACAGCATCAGAATCTGCCGACCGTTGAACGCCCGCTTTCCACCCCAATTCCAGCAATCAGCGCGACGGACTGCGGAGCCTGAAACCTGATAACAGCAAGGTGGGGCCTAATAGGCGAAATCTGCACCGACAACGGTGCGTTTAGTTTCAGCGTTTTAATATAGGCAAGCGGCCAGTCGCCTCCCCGCTCTTAAAGCGATGGTTGACGCCAAAGTCCGCTGTCAGGGATAGCTCTACAACTAGAAAATCCGCGTGACCTCTCATTCGCAAAATGGCAGGCAGTGCATATGTCGATTGTCTGGAAAATCATCCGCATTATCGGACTTTATGTCGTCTCTTTCATTGCTTGTGTCATAATCGCGGCAATTGCATTGGACAGTCTTCCCGATGCGCTTGAGGTATTTTTCGCACTTTTCGCGCCCATTGCATTTGTCTGGTGGTATGAAAAACGTCGAAGTGCGCGAGTGGCGGAGACGACCGGCCCTGAAAAGCTGCGATCCCGCGCGTTTTCGCGCAAGGTTAGAGCGTCTACGAATTCGGGACCGGATCAACCAGGTCAGTTTGATCCCGACTTCGGAAAGGTAGCACAAACTGCAGCGGAAGCAGTGCGCCGATCTGCAGAACTACTGGGTCGGTCGGATCAAGAAGAGGAGCTTTCGCGTCAAGCAAAGACCCCAACGCGAGATTCACCGGATAGATCGCAAGGCCGTCACCAAGGGTGGGTGCCTAGAGGGCAGCTCGTTACTATCGC
Source organism: Qipengyuania sp. NPDC077563 (assembly GCF_044901345.1). Lineage (NCBI taxonomy): Bacteria > Pseudomonadati > Pseudomonadota > Alphaproteobacteria > Sphingomonadales > Erythrobacteraceae > Qipengyuania > Qipengyuania sp. NPDC077563. The sequence goes on from NZ_JBJDPC010000003.1 coordinate 633,237, forward strand.
GGGTCGCACGATCGATGGGATGGTCTACGTCGGCAAACCGCCTCGCATCGGCTCAACCCATTTGGGCGAGAGCTGTCGAGCCTACATCGATCCATCGTTGTCCGTTGCGCAGGTCGGATCGGACAGGAATGGCGTTAATATGCCATACTGGCCGGGCTATTCGAGCATCCCCGCCGTTTGCAGAGCCACTTATCTCGATTGGCTGGCGGGTGGGCGGCAAGACGGGACGATCGACCCGGGCTACATGTTCCTTTTCTTTTATGGATTGGAGCGGCGGTATCTGGTCGAACAGCCTACTGAAGATGAGAAACAGGAAATCGTGGCGGAGGTTGAACGCCTCAAGACCCTCTTCTCTCACAACCATTCCGCACAAAGGTATCTCGGTGAATTCCTCAACATCGCCCGCGCGGCGGCAATGGGTGGCTTTTCGACTGACGACCCCACCCTCAAGCAGGCAATTTTGGAGAACCGCAGTTGGGATTTGCCCATATTGTTGAAGCTCGCCCTTGGAGGAATAATTTCCGAAGGCGAAGCCTTGGACTCAGAATGGGTGCTCCTGTGGTTGCTGTGTCATCCAGAACGCCGCCTCCGCACGCCTGCCGAGCGATGTGACGAAGAGTTCCGAGCACTCTTTAAACTTAAGTTCGGAGCGCTGCATCCCGATGGCTTGAAAGTGCGAGCGCCTCGGAAAATGCTGACTATGACGTATCGCGCCGCCTCCAGTGAATTCACCTGCTCGGTTAACCTAAGCGCGAAAAGCGGCCGAAAAGCTCAAATCCCCGACGTGACTGATTTGCGGTCGCCGGTGCAGAAGGCGCAGAAGATAGCCGATGATGCTATGGATGAGCTCGACAAATTCAGCCGATTTCTTGGACGAAACCAAGATAGCCGTGGGAGCATTGAAGCACAGGCGCTGTTACCTGCTGAGCTTTGGGGTCTGTTCCCGTCAGAAGAGTTGGAAGAACTCAAGGACTGGGCGCGCGAACAAGTAGCCGCAGGTGGGTTGGTCCCAGCACTTGATGTGATCTCGCGCCTGGAAGGCGAAACGCCGGAGAAGCTCGGCAAGCGGAACCTGATTGGCGCAGCGGATGCACTCGCCCGTATCGGATTCGGTCTGGCTCCAGACCCAAGATTCTCGCTGCGCGGACCGAAGATCGACGAACCTGTTGTGATCTTCGAACTCGGCGAGCCGGTCGAACAGCTTGAAGACGTCTCGCCGGCCTATCTAACCGAATTGTTTGAACTAGCGCTGGCGACATTCGTCGCACACGCCGACAGCAAAATTGTTGAAGCCGAACGCAGAGCACTCCGTGAAAAGATCGACGCTGTTAGCGGCCTGAGTGAACTTGAAAGAAAGCGTCTCCACGCCAACCTCGAATGGTATCTCGATGTTCCGCCAGACATGTCATGGCTGCGCAGCAAGCTGAAAGATGCGGACACTGAGCATCATCTAGCACTGCGCGCGGCAGTTGTCGCGATAGCCCACGCTGACAGCGTGATTCAGTCTGAAGAAGTGGCTTGCATCGAGAAGATCTACAAGGCTCTCGGGATCGATGCTGGCCTCGTTTACGCCGACCTCCATGCTGGCGACGTGCTAGACGGCCCGGTTCGCGTTAAGGCCGCTGAAGCGGAAGCACCCGGCGAACAAATACCGGATGAACCAAAAGCCAAAGTTGCTTCGCTCGATAGAGCGCGTATTGCCGCTATTCGAGATGACACCGAGCGCGTTTCAAGCGTTCTGGGCGAGATTTTTTCGACCGACGAAGACGTGAGCGATGAAGTCATTGCAGAGCACGCTCTTTCTTCCTCAATGGCTGGTCTCGATCCAAAGCACGCAATGCTTGTGGAGCAGATAATCCAGCGCGAACACTGGACCGACGACGAGTTTGAGGAGATCGTTGGTAAGCAAGGCCTCATGCCATCTGGCGCGCTTGAGGTGGTCAACGAGTGGGCATTCGATAAATTCGATGAAGCATTGCTCGATGAATATGACGGATATGACGTATCGCCGGACATAGCCGATACGTTGAGAGCCGAGATGGCGAAGGGGGATTAATTCATGTCGAGACTAAAACCTCGCGAACGCGACGCCATCGTTCAGGCGCTACGCGCCGGTGTTGTTCCCAAATTGGGGCTTCGGCACATCCAGGTCGGACGAGCGCGTGAGATCGAGGAACTCGTCAAGGACATGGATCGGATCGCCGATGGCGGTTCAGCCATTCGTTTCATCATCGGCGAATATGGCTCCGGTAAGACCTTCTTCATGAACCTGATCCGGCTTGTAGCGCTCGAAAAGGGACTGGTCGTCATGTTTGCCGACCTTGCCCCGGATCGACGCATCCACGCGACCGGCGGGCAAGCACGGGGCCTCTACGCAGAGATGGCGCGAAACCTTGCCACCCGCACCAAGCCCGATGGTGGTGCATTGTCGAATGTTGTCGAACGCTTTGTCAGTCAGGCCCAACACGATGCCGAGGCGCAAGAACAGTCGACAGATGACATCATTCGCCAGCGCCTTGCCCATTTCGAGGAGCTGACCGGAGGCTTCGACTTCGCGCAGGTGATCCGCCGGTATTGGCAGGGACACGAAACCGGCGATGAAGAGCTGAAATCGGCAGCAATCCGATGGCTACGTGGCGAATTTGCTACCAAAACCGATGCTCGCAAGGCTCTCGGTGTTCGCACCATCGTCAATGACGCAAGCGTCTACGACCACCTCAAACTGATGTCGGCATTCGTCTGTGAAGCGGGCTACAGGGGCTTGCTCATTGGCCTCGACGAAATGGTCAACCTCTACAAGCTGACTTCATCGCAAGCCCGCAATGCCAACTATGAGCAAATCCTGCGCATTCTGAACGACGTTCTGCAAGGGAGCGCGGAGAACCTTGGGTTCCTCATGGGAGGAACGCCGGAATTCCTCATGAATACGCGGCGCGGCCTCTACAGCTATGAGGCCCTCCAATCTCGCCTCACAGAAAACACCTTTGCGCGTGAGGGACTGGTCGATCTCTCCGGGCCGGTCATTCGACTAGCCAGCCTTACGCCCGAAGATTTGTTCGTGCTCCTGGACAAAATTCGCGCCGTTATGCAGGGCGATGAAACAATCCTGCCAGACAACGCCTTGGAAGCGTTTATGGCACACTGTTCGGGCAGGATCGGGGAAGCCTATTTCAGAACCCCCCGGAACACGGTCACGGCATTCGTGAATCTTCTGGCGGTGCTCGAGCAAAACCCCGGCGTCGAATGGTCAGACCTCATCGAAGAACTCGACGTGGTGGAGGATTCTGGTGACGACATGAGCGACGTGGATGAGAGCGTTGGCGCTGTTCCCGAGAGCGACGAGCTAGCCAGCTTCCGACTGTGAGCACGGCATTCGACAAGCTGGCTCGACCAATCCAGAAATGGATACGTCAGCAAGGCTGGAAGGAATTGCGCGATATTCAGGCGCGCGCAACTCACGTGCTTATGGACGGCAATCGTGACCTGATTGTCGCTGCCAGCACCGCCGGAGGCAAGACCGAAGCCGCATTTCTCCCGCTACTGTCCCAGGTGCTCGATGAGCCCTGTGAGGACTACGGATTTGATGTTCTGTATGTCGCACCGCTGAAAGCGCTCATCACCGATCAGGCGCGGCGACTTGGAGACATTTGTCGCGATACAGACTTGCCCATCACGCCGTGGCATGGCGACGTTTCGTCATCGGTAAAGATTAAGGCCACCAAGCGACCGAGGGGCGTGCTCCTAATCACCCCAGAGTCACTTGAGGCGCTATTCATTAGACGCGGATTGGAGATTCCAAGGCTGTTCGGCGCAACGCGCGCAGTCATTCTCGATGAATTGCATTCGGTCCTCGACAGCGAGCGCGGAATCCAGATGCGCTCGCTTCTCACGCGCCTCGAAATTGCTCTCAATAGACCTATTCGCCGGGTTGGTTTGTCGGCCACACTCGGAGATATGGAACTGGCGAAGGCCTATCTTCGTCCTGACAATCCAAATGAAGTCGAACAGGTCGTTGCCGAGGGCGGATCAGCCGAATTGCAGCTTCAGCTCCGTGGCTACGTTGCTGGTGACAAGGAAGATGAAGGCCCTTCAGCGACGGATGCCATTGCGCAGCACCTATTCGAACACCTGAGAGGCAGGGACAATCTTGTCTTTGGCGGTGCGCGTCAGGCAGTTGAAATCTACTCAGATCGGTTGCGCGCACTTTGCGAAAAGGAACACCTGCCACAAGAGTTTTACCCTCACCACGCCAGCCTATCGCGCGAGCATCGAGACTTCATCGAACGTCGCATGAAAGATGCTATTGCGCCGACGACTGCCATCTGCACTTCCACGCTGGAACTGGGAATTGATATTGGCGATGTGACCTGTGTCGGCCAGATTGGCGCACCGTTCAGCGTCGCATCGCTCAGGCAAAGGCTTGGCCGATCAGGACGGCGACCGGGCAAGCCAGCCATCCTTCGACAATACGCAGTCGAGGCAAAGCTTACGCCGACGAGCAATTTCTCGGACCGTCTTCGCCTTGGGATGGTGCGGGCCATAGCGATGATCGAATTGCTTTTGGAAGGCTGGTGTGAACCGCCACAACGCGAGGCCCTTCACCTTTCGACCCTCGTTCACCAAATCCTATCGGTGATCGCCGAGCGAGGCGGAATACGTGCGCAGCAACTCTACAGGATTCTCTGCCAGATCGGACCATTCCGTCAGGTCGATACACAGCTGTTCCTGGATGTTTTGCGGGCGCTCGGACATCCCGAGACTGCGCTCATCGAGCAAGCCAGTGATGGACTGCTGCTGCTCGGTGCAATGGGCGAGAAATTGGTCGAGCATTACAGCTTCTATGCCGTGTTCCAGACACCCGAGGAATACCGGCTGATTTCCGGCGGTAGGGAGCTTGGAACGCTCCCCATCGACAACATGATTGCTCCCGGAATGCTTCTCATTTTTTCGGGCAGGCGCTGGCTGGTGCAAGAAGTTCTCGACCGGGATCGTGTCATCCTGGCTGCACCGGCGAAAGCGGGAGTGCCGCCCATCTTTGGGGGCGACCCTGGCAACATCCATGACCGGGTGATCGAGCGAATGTTCGATGTTCTAGAAGGCCAAAAGCGCCCGATCTATCTTGATGCGACTGCGCTGGAGCTACTCGACGAGGCACGCAGCAACTACACCCAGCTGAAATTTGACCCCGGAAGGATTGCGCAGCTCAGCGACAACGCTGCTGTCATAGCGACCAAAACGGGCTCGGTTCGGACAACGACCTTGGCACTCGCTCTTCGTGCGAACTGCTTTACCGTGCAGACACACGACGGGTTTCTGGAAGTGTTCAGAAAAGACGAAAGCCCGCAGTTGATCGATGCCCTTTCAGCTCTGGCAGATGGCAAAGAGATGGACCTGTTTGCTCATTCATCGAACCTGTTGTTCGAGAAGTTCCATCCTCACCTAACTGAAGACTTACTTCGACGCGATGCCCTTTCCTCAAGGCTTGATGCCGGATGTCTATCGAGGTTGGCAGCCTCAACTCTTGGAGATCAGTCTTGAAAGTCGTCGGAGATCAGCTTCGCTTCAGCGCGACCGATTTGGTCGGCTATGGATTGAGATCAAAAACAAAAGTCCCCATCTTCGACGGATGGTAAATTCAGTCGACAGGTTTTTGGAAGCCGAGCGTCGTCGTATGGAGCGCGACAACCTGTTCCTTAAGCAATCAGGGATTCTCGAAACTGCAAGGCTCTATGAGCAGTCGGATGCTTTGAAATTGGCGAAAGGGATCCGCGCGGCTCAACCTGCCTATCTCGATGCGCTCAAAAGTCCCGCGTATTCTGTCGTGCAAGACGCGCTAAAAGGCTATCAAGAGCGCATGGACGCCGTGACGGGCACCATGAGCAAGCTAATGGAACAAGTGCGTTTGCCTGCACTCACAGGAATCGCACAGCGGGTGCAGGAACTCCAAAATACTTACCAGGCGATGATTGCGCCTACGATCAGCTGGCAGAAGCAGAACGTCGACAACCTGACTGCGATCACCAGCGCATCGCAGCGGCTGGCTAATCAGTTGAACGAAGTAATGCGCCCGTGGTCGACGGTGACTGAGGCACTTCGCCAAAACCAATCCGCCATCGTCAGCGGTTTTGCGAACATGGATCGGGTCACCATTGAGGCATACGCCCGCGCGATCTACGAAGAAGACGAACTCGCGTCCCTACCTGACAATCAGGATGAACTTGCCGAAAGCATTTTCGAACGGCTCGTTAGCAACACTGGCGACGAAGTTCGCACGATGGGTCTGATCCAATTGCTCTTGATCCTTTTTGCCGTCTGGCAGATGGTTCAGGGGGCAGATTACACCGATGATGATAGCGCGCGGGATGCCGCGACACACAACATGATCGACGCAATCTCGCAGGTGATGGATGCCGAGGCGGAACGCATCGACGCTATCGAGGCGCTTCCTCGCGCTGTCGTAAGGGCCAGCTTCGCCAATGTGCGCACCGATCCGAACGGACAGGCTGAACTGCGGTGGCGACTAGCTGAAAACGAGGGCGTATTCGTCGAGTCCATCAAAGGCCGATGGGTGAAGGTGCATTACCGCAATGGTGCTCTTGATAAGCTCGAGTGTGGTTGGGTGTGGCGCGACTCTCTCGTAATGGGCGGTAGTTCTTGATTGAGTAGAGACTTGGGCACGCTTCAATCTACTACACCATTCGATCCAAACCTCCGCTTTCAGCTGCGTCAGAGGCGATCCGAACGACAAACCTTAGGAGCGAAGCCACTCTCCTTTCGAACGTATTCAAGCTGCGGTTTTGGGGCTCTTCTACAATTGCCCCGAATGGCCGGGTTTCGGGCGCTAAGCTGACTTACCCAAGTGATCCGAAGGTCTGAGGTCATAGCCAAATTTGGCATGAACGTCATGTAAACCGCTCCGGCCCAGCCTCCGCGTCGAAAGGGTCGTCGCTCCGGCCCAGCCTCCGCGTCGAAAGGGTCGTCGCTCCGGCCCAGCCTCCGCGTCGAAAGGGTCGTCGCTCCGGCCCAGCCTCCGCGTCGAAAGG
>NZ_JBJDPC010000003.1:640376-649774 GCF_044901345.1 Qipengyuania sp. NPDC077563
AGGGTCGTCGCTCCGGCCCAGCCTCCGCGTTCAATAGAGAGGAAAATTAAGTAAGCAGGATGGGTGGTGTATTCCACCACCGGCTGATAGAATCAGCAATGCTCCGCGCTGGGGCTTGTCGCATTTGAGGGAGGGGTGGAAGCAATGGATCGAGAAGGTAGAGCCGCTCCAAAGCGCCATGGGAAGGCAAAGGATGGAGCGCGGAGAAAGGATGAGGGGCGGAAAATTGTTGTCCGGCTAGATGACGAACAGCATCGCAGGTTGAAGGAAATTGTCGGCGATCGCTCGGTATCGGACTTCGTGCGGGCTAAGCTCCTGGGCGGGAATGCCGAAAGCGGTGAACGATCGCGAAACGTTTACCGCAAGATCGCGGCGCTCCATGAGATGGGCGTCCGGCTATCTGCAGCTGCCAAGAATCCAGAAATTGATAGAATGGAAATCACCGGACTTTTGGTGGATATCCGGTCGGCAATTTCGCATCTCGCGATCTATGTAGACCCGCCCTCGCGATGATCACGAAGCGCATCAAGGCACGGAAGACCCTTCGCCAGATTACGCGAGAGCGTATCGCGCATGCACGCTCGCTCATCGACTATCTTCTCGCTCCGGAAAAGGAGAGTGACGAGAAAGCCTATATGGTGGACTACTTGCTTCGGGCGGGGTTGGGGGACAGCTCCGGTGTGCGCCTTCTGCATTCGGGTTACCGAAACCTCCTCAGCGATACCAAGCATGCACGCAGGGCTGAGATGATGGCACTTGCCAATGCGGCGACGCGGAGTCCTAATCCGGTCGACCACTGGCTGCTAAGCTGGAGGGAAGACGAAAAACCCACTTCGAAACAGGTCGACGAGACCGTCGAAATGTTTCTGGGCCACTTGGGATTGGGTGGTCAGCCAGCAATCTATGCGTTGCACGGCGACACGAACAACGTCCATTGTCACATCGCCGTCAATCGCTTCGACATGCTCACCAGGCGCATGATAGAGATAAACCATGGTTTCAACAAAGAGGCCGCACATCAGGCTGTAGCCAAGATTGTAGATCACTTCGGGTGGCAGGCGGAAGAGAAGCAGCGCTACACGATCACGAATGGCGAAATCATCCTTTCCAAGCGTGCCGCCAAGCTGAAGGCGCTTGGCCATAAGCCGATCTGCACCGGAGCTACGGCAGCTGAGTGGCGGACCGGTTTCAAATCCGTGCAGCGGATTGCGCAAGAAGAAGCGGTTCCGATCATCCTGAACGCCCGCTCTTGGCCTGAGCTTCACGAGCGTTTGGCTGCGAAAGGCATGACCTACGAGCGGGTCGGCACGAATGGGATCAAGATTGGGATCGGTGAAGAGTTCGTGTCCGCTTCGCGCGTGAACAGTCGCATCACGATGATCAGGCGGGCGAAGGATTTGGGAGATTTTGTCGCTCGCGATCCCTCTGTGAAGGTCCACGCGCGATCACCTGAACAGGACGTTCTTCCGCATGCGAAGGATGCGATAGAATACCGAGAACTTTGCGATGAATATCGCGCCGATCGCAAGCGTAGGAAGAAGCTGCGGGAACTCGAACGCTTGCGCAAAACAAGAAAGCAAAATGCTATCGAGATCGCGCGGGCTACTCTGCTTCAGAATTCCCAAGCTCAACCCGAGCCCGTGATCGCTAAACCCCCTCCCAATCTGGAAAGCTATCATTACTGGAAGAATGACGGAGAGACTGCCGCCAATTGGTGTCGCCGCAGAAATTTGTTTCCTACTCTGACTGGTCAGCAACCGGCTGATGTAGAACCCAGAAGGATCGGAGAATTCGTGCCTTTCCGATCAGGCAATGAAGTTCGGTATGCCCGGCACGCTGATGCGCCCACCGTTTTCGTAGATCGAGGGGATCGGATCGACGTCATCTTGGCGAAGGAAGATGAAGCCATCGTTGCCGCACTCCAGCTCGCTGCGCAGAAGTTTCGTGGAAGGGTATCTGTGACCGGGAGCACGGAGTTCCGTGAACGCGCCTTCGTGCTCGCCCAACTCAACGGGCTTGGCGCATTTCTGATAGATCGAGACTTCGTCGATCGTCGTGCTGCCGAAGATCGCGAACGCCGACTAAGCGATGCTACCTCAAAGGCGAATACGTCTGCGATGAGCGGAACGGTTGGGCAAGCCGGGAACCCTGATATCGATATTGGCACGCTTACTAAACTAGATTCCCAGCCATCCAAATATGTCACTGGCGAGCGACTGCTGTCGCATCCACCACAAAATGCACATTCAGATGCCGCCGGTGCTGCGGAGAGGAACAAGCAGCAAAAAAACTACGACCGGACGGACGCTGAATCCGAAGCTGTGAGACGCGACCCCGCGCCCGCCGCCGCTCCTGCAGAGAGTCCAGAGCGTGTTCCATCGCGCGGTTTCAGCAAAGAGACTGACCTGTCGTTGGGATCGCAGACGGGAAGAAGCCGCTAGCCGCGGTCAAAATCGGCCGCCCGCGGAGTGGGGCGACGATAGGTAGATTGGCGGGGCCAGGCGAAGCTGTCCTTCGGAGGAAAATTTGAAGGCAGCCTGATCCGATCAATACTGATCGGTGACCCTCCTGAGAAAGCTCGAAATGAAAGAACTTAATAATAGACCCCTCGCACCCTGCGAGCGCCTTCTGGCGCTGCCGCTGCTTGAACTGGAAGCGACAAACGTTGCCGAATGGCGATTGCCAGGAATGCCGCAAGGATGCCTCGATCTGCCGGAGTGCAATCTCGTCCTCAGCGGGACTGCGGACGCCGAGCGGTTCGACTTCGCGATGCTCAAGACGTCGACGGATCGTGATCGTGACGTTTTGCTGATGCGCTTGGTCACCGGTGAATTCCCGGCGCTCGCCGACATCGTTCTTCGCTCATCCGCAGAGCCGATCCTGCTGACGAACCTGATTCCGTGTCGGTCGAATGAGAGGCTGTGGTTCGTGCCGAGCTCGAATGGAAGGTGCGTGGAAATTACGCAGAAAGGTCTCACCATCCATTGGAAAGCGCCTGTGTCGCTTCAGGGACTGAAGGAGGGATGCGACCGCATGGCCGACGAGATTTCCCGATTTTTAAAGGGAGTGGCGTCCTGATGGCTGCGACCAAATCCAAGCCGCGCGCCAAGAAAGCGAGCTCGCAGCCCAAAACGGATGAGAAGGATCCGCTCAGCTGGCTCTATACAAACCCGCAGGGGTCGTCTGACGGGTTCACCTTCGGTGTCCTGCGGAAAACCTTCAGGGGGCGCACGAACACCGCGCACGAATTCGGCTTCCGGAAATGCCATCTTGGATCGGCATTCGTGAACGCGGACCGGTCGAATTGGGCGCCCAATGCCGAGAAGGTCGAGGTCATTCTGCCCGCCCGGGCCGACGATATGTTAAGCGATCCCGATCTTCTCTTGCGCCAAGCCGATGCATCCGCTTGTCCCAATGTAGCTGGGCTGCTCACCTACCTGACCTTACCGCTTGCCGACGCCGAACGTCTTCATGTCGGATGGGAACGGGCGCGTTCGTTCGCGGTCAGGCTGGCATGCGAGCGCGACGTTGCGTCGATCGTAATCCTACATTCGCCTGGATCGGTCGGTTCGGCATTCCCTCTGCATAGCCATCTTCTGATTATCCCACGCGTCATGAAAAAAGCCTTCGCCCTCAAGCACTGTGCTTTCGATAGCGAAATTCTCTGTGACGAGGGGCAGGGGGTTCTGTCCGATCTGTGGGACAAGCACTGCCGCTGAACTGCATAGACGACAGCGCAAGAGATGCCCGCGGGATGCTAACCATCCCGCGGGCATTACTGCGTGGAAATTTTTGAATGGAGGTGGAAATGTCCCCGGATTGGGGGATGAAAATTTGGGAAGATCAAGATGATTAATGACTTCGAAAATAGCGTAATGTCGGCATACGCGAACGCTGTCTGCAAGATGCTGCTCGGGACCGACAGGCTTCAGCCTGGGTTGGCGTTTAGTGCCGGGTATCGGCGCACGATAGACGATACCGTCAGCATAGCTGACGTCGTTCAATCAACCCGGCATGACATGCTTCGGCTGTCATTCGAATGGAATGAAGGCGAATTCCAACTGGTGGAACTGGCGCTTTTCATCTGGCGAGATCGTGGCGTGCTGACGGTTCCGAATTGTCATCTATACCTGCCAGCCGGATCAGACCGCGCGAGGCTCGTAACGTCGGAGATTTCGCCGAGGTTGTTCGGCTTGGAAGCAAATGGTGTCGTTTGCTTTGATACGGTTCCCGAAAATCTCTATGCGGGAAAAAGCAGGGCCGTGTCGCGCCTTCAGTCTCTTCTAGCCCCTGACGAACTGCGGACCAATTGGAGGACCTAGGGCGCAGACCCGTATAAGAAGGCGAAGCAGGTCTGCCGTGCCGCAAACGGCCGTTGCGTCCCAAACGACAGAACGGCGGCTTAGCGCCCTAATATCGGCCATTCCATTGCTTCTCTGGGTTACCCATAAGCGGACGGCCATCGAGGTCTCACATGACGCTATGGCGCCCTAGGCTGCCGATGATCTGGCACTCACCGATCTTGTCCGCCTGGCAGGACCGTAACATCTGACCCAACTCGTCTCGTAGTGCCATTAGATCGGCGATCTTGCGCTCAACCTCGGCCAAGTGCAGCTGAGCCAGTCGATCAACATCCTTACACGGGTTGTCGTCATGGTTAGAGAGGGCGACCAGTTCTCGCACCTGCGCCATGCTGAAGCCGAGCTGGCGGGCGCGGCGAACGAATGTAAGCGCTGCCAAGTGGTTGTCCGAATAGTCGCGGTAATTGCTGTCTGTGCGATCCGCCGCCGGCAATATGCCTTCTCGTTCATAATAGCGGATCGTCTCCGCGTTTGTGCCAGTAGCTTTCGCCAGTTCCCCGATACGCATCGCTTGACCTTGTAGTTGCTACAAGGTGCATATGTTCTTGCGACTCGAACGTTGCAAGGAGAGTGGCATGGCGAAGTCCTGCTGCCAGACACCGGAGCCTGACACCGCCGCGCACAACGATCCGCGCTGGCGCCGGGCTCTGTGGATCGCACTCATCGCTAATGCTGCCATGTTCGCAGTGGAGATGGTGGCTGGTGTCGCTGCTGATTCCCGTTCGCTCCAAGCCGATGCGCTTGATTTCTTCGGGGATGCCGCGAACTACACGATCAGTCTTGGCGTTGCAGGTCTGGCACTCTCATGGCGCGCCAAGGCCGCTCTAGTGAAGGCCGCGACCATGCTCGCTTTCGGCGTGTGGGTAATCGGCTACGCGATCTACGGCCTCGTCGCTGGTTCGGCCCCGGAGCCCCAGACAATGGGAGTGGTCGGCACGCTGGCTTTGGCGACGAACGTGATCGTCGCGCTCATGCTCTTCCAGTTCCGCGAAGGCGATGCGAACATGCGATCGGTATGGATTTGCTCGCGCAACGACGCGATCGGAAACGTTGCGGTTCTCGGCGCCGCCCTCGGCGTGTTTGGAACGGGCGACGCGTGGCCCGACCTGCTCGTCGCCTCGATCATGGCCGGGCTAGCCCTGTGGGGCAGTGCGGAGGTGTTCGGCCAGGCACGCCGGGAGTTGTCCCATGGATAGCAATACCATTCCCAGCAGGGATGCATTTCTCGCAGAAGAATACCGACGCGCAGCAGAGGCTTCGGACGAGCAGAATTTCGAGGAAGCCTGGCACCATCTCGAACGAGCCCACGTAGTTGCTCAGGACCGCTTGGGACCGCACTGCGTCTCGCATTGGCGTATGCTGGAGCTTGCGTGGAGAACGCGTGATTGGCGCGAAGTTCACGGTCAGATATTCCGACTTTCCCTCGCCCCCTTAGGCAACATCACGGGGAGACTTCCAATAGGAAACAGTGGTCGTTCGAATGTAAGCGCATTCGCCCGGATGGAAATAGAGCCGGAAATCAGGCGTGTGCTTGGTCAATCGCCGTGTAGTGATGATCGCACGCCGAGGAACACCGATGCGTAAATCGATGGTATTGTTATGAAATCACATTCGACCTGGCGAGATAGTTCTTTCGCAGCCGTGCCTCCGCTGCTATCGGGCACGCGATGATTCGGCTCTTCGCCCGCTCCCTCTTGCTACAGCTCATCACGCTGTGCACCGCATTCGGTGTCCTATGGGCTCCGGTGGCGGAAGCGGCCGAATGCGTGGGAGAGCCGCCGGTAGCATCGCAACTCGAGCAGCACGACGAGCCCGGCGATGATGACAGTGGGGCAGAGAAGCACGGCGCCTGCGCTCATGGCCATTGTCATCATGCTTCGCAGGCCGTCGGGCGGTCGTCTCACGCCTTTTCTTTAGGATCGGTCATGAGTGCCCTGCGCGCCGGCGACCAGCCCTCGTTCGCGTCCAATCTGACCGAACTGGCGACGCCCCCTCCTCGCGCCTGACGTTCGCCGCGCGTCGGACCTGTTTTCCGACGCCGAATTGAACGTCAGCAGAGGAATACCCATCCATGTTCGCCATATCGTGGCGAGCAGCCCCCGTCTGGGGGCTGATACTCGCCCTGTCCACGGGACCTGCCAGCGCGCAGGACCCGCGTGTCGTCACGCTCGACGACGCCCTTGAACTCAGCGGGGTCGCCGCTGAGGCCGATACCGCCACCACCAACCCCCGCCTCGTGGGACCCCGCGCGGAAACCGACGCGGCGGTCGCGCTTGTCGATCAGGCTCGCTTGAGCCCGAACCCCGAAGTCTCGTTCGACGTCGAGAACGTCGCCGGCAGCGGCGCATTCTCGGGCCTCCAGTCTACCGAATATACGCTCTCCGTCGGCCAGCGTCTCGAACTCGGCGGCAAGCGATCTGCGCGGATCGGTGCGGCCGAAGCCCAGGCCGAACTTGCATCTCTCAGGGCCGACCTTACCACGGTCGAACTGGGACAGCTGGTGCGCGAGCGATATCTTGCAGCTGCTGCAGCGGCTGCGCGGGTCGAACTTGCCGAAGATGTCGTGGCGCGTAACGAGGAACTGGCTCGCATTGCTGGTGTCCTTGTGGAGGTCGGCCGTGAGCCGCCTCTGCGCGCATTGAGGGCGGATGCGGCCCTTGCCGAAGCGCGCGCGAGCTTGGTTGAGGCAGAGGCGGAGAGCCTGTCGGCTCGAACAGCGCTCGCAACTTTATGGACTGGCGGTGAAGCGCCGCTCGTTCCGGCGCAATTTCCGGATATCCTTCCCCCCGCATCGCTTATGTCGGAGGCGCAGGAAAGCCTCACCTATAGGGTTGCGCGAGCCGAGAGCACTGCTGCGGCGGCGGAGATCGAGCGGCAGCGAAGTTTGCGTATTCCCGATCCGACGGTCTCTGCGGGCGTGCGGCGCTTCGGGGAAAGCGGCGACAATGCCTTCCTCGTCGGCGTTTCAATCCCCCTTCCTTTTCGGGACCGGAATTCGGGCAACATCGCTGCTGCCGAGGCTCGGTTGCGTGCAGCGAACGCTCGCGAAGCTGTAGCTCGCGCGGATTACGAGCAGGCGGTCGCCACGGCCCGGGCAAGGTATCTTGGTGCGGAAGCGCGCGTCGAAACCCTGTCGCAGACATCGCTCCCGCAGGCGGAGGAGGCATTGCGTCTCGTTCGCATCGGGTATCGCAACGGACGTTTTCCCCTGATCGAAGTGCTCGCTGCCGCAGAGGCACGTGACACGATCCGCGAGGCGCTCATCGCCGCCCGCGAACAAAGGGGTCTGGCCGCAGCCGAACTGATCGGGCTGGCCGCACAATGAAGGATACATCAATGACACGCAGAAAGCTGGCGATCCTCGTCGGTATCGTGATCGCGATTGGCGCTATGGCGCTGATATTCTGGCCAACCTCCGAGGTCGACGACCATGCAGGTGAGGATGACCATGCGCAGGAGGAACCTGCGGCCGAGACACCGGAAGGGGTGATCACGCTTAGCGACAAGCAGATTAGCGAGGCCAGGATACAGCTGGCCGCCGTTCGTTCTGGCGCCGCCGTCGAGCTCGTCTTCCCGGCGACTGTCGCGGCGAGCCCCACTGCCTCCGCTCGTATCGATGCCCGCGCCTCGGGGGTCGTCCGCTCCGTCGGCAAGACGCTGGGCGATTATGTGGCACGCGGCGAGACCGTCGCCCGCATCGAGAGCGCGGATGCCGCTGCTCTCGCCTCCCAGGTGAGCGCAGCAAGCGCGCGGGTGAGCGAGCTGTCTGCCGCCTACGAACGCGAGCGGCGTCTGTTCGAGGAAAATGTCACGGCCCGCCAGGATCTGGAAGCCGCGCGGGCGAACCTCAGCGTAGCACGTTCGGAACTTCAGCGGGCGCAGGCCGCGGTGGCGGCCGCTGGCGTCAGCGGCGACGGGCGTTCGCTGGCGGTCACCTCTCCCCTGGCCGGCAGGATCACCGCGGCACCGATTGTGCTCGGGGCCTTCGTCGATGCCGGCGAGGAACTCTACCGCGTGGTCGATCCCAGTGGCCTCCAAATCGAGGTGGCGCTGCCTTCAGCCGAAGCCTCTCGCATCCAACCTGGTGACGAGGCCGTGCTGGTGGTCGGCGACGGTCGGGAAATCGGCGCTCGGGTTCGTTCGGTGACGCCTTCGCTAGATCCGGAGAGCCGCAGTGCGACCGCGGTCCTGTCGTTATCGCGCGGCGTTCCGGGGCTTCAGCCGGGTGCCTTCCTTCAGGCGCGGATCAGGCCTTCGGGTGAGATAGACCGCGACCGCATCGCGGTGCCGGAGGACGCTATCCAGGTTGTCGAAGGACGAGACGTGGTCTTCGTCCGGACGAAGACCGGCTTTCAGACCCGCGCTGTTGAGCTCGGGACACGATCCGCTGGTCAAGTGACGATCCTTTCCGGCCTTCAGGAGGGATGGCAGATAGCTGTCGCCAATGCCTTCCTACTCAAGGCCGAACTCGGGAAGGAGGGCGCGACCCATGGTCACTGAGACTCAGAACGAGCCCGCCGTGGATACCCACACCGATACGGCCAGCCATCGCCACGGTTTGATCGGGGCCATCCTCGACATCGCCGTGCGGTTCCGCTGGGCGGTCATCGTCCTCACCGTTTTCGCAGCCATCTACGGCGCCATGAACCTTTTGCGCCTTCCGATCGATGCGGTGCCGGACATCACCAACACACAGGTGCAGATCAACACCAGCGCGTCTGCGCTCTCTCCCTCGCAGGTGGAGACGCAGGTGACCTTCCCCATCGAGACCGGGCTTGCCGGGATCGAGGGGTTGGAGATGACCCGCTCGATCTCGCGTAACGGCTTCAGCCAAGTCACTGCGATCTTCGAAGAAGGCACTGACATCTACTTCGCGCGCAGCCAAGTGAACGAACGGCTAGCCCCGATCGGTGCGTCGCTGCCGGAGGGAGCGGAGCCCACGATGGGACCGATCTCGACCGGCCTGGGCGAAGTGCTCATGTATACGATCGAATACGAGTATCCGGGAGGTCGCGATGCGCCCAAGGGTGGTCGAAC
>NZ_JBJDPC010000004.1:0-216863 GCF_044901345.1 Qipengyuania sp. NPDC077563
GCCCGCGATCGCGCGGCTCGTGCTCAATCGATCGGACGATGAGCGCAGCTGGCGCGAGAAGTGGTGGGATCGCCTGCGTCGAAACGTGACCAGCGACGAGCAGCGCGAACTGACGGACATCGCATGATGGTCCGGGAAAGGAGAATACGATGTTGAAGATAGACGAAGAGAACGGGCTACTGTGGATACGCGCGAGTGGCCAACTCGAAAGCTCGGACTACGATGACTTCGTGCCTCGGTTCGAACAGCTTGTCGGGCGAAAGCCCGGCAAGCTGCCGATGGTAATCGAACTTGCGCCCGATTTTGCAGGCTGGGATCTGCCTGGACTATGGCGCGACCTCAAGTTCGACGCGCATCATCCGGACAGCTTTGGCAGGATTGCCATCGTCGGCGATGCGAAATGGGAGGAATGGGGCACCAGGCTCTCCGATCCGCTCTTCCGCGCCGAAATGAAGTTTTTCGAGCCCTCCCAGCGCCAGGTTGCCGAGAACTGGGCCCGATCCGGGGAGGACACCGCATGAGTGGGGACCATGATATCGATCTCGGTTTGGCCGGGAAGCGACGGACGCTGTGGATCGTGCTCTGGCTGAACGTCGCAATCGCGATCGGGTTCTTCGTCGTCGGCTACTTCGCGGACTCGAACGCGCTCTTGGCGAACGGGCTCGACAACTCGTCCGACGCGATAGTCTATGCGCTCAGCCTGCTCGCGCTGGCCCGCTCGCGCATCTGGCAGCGTGGTGCGGCGCGGTTCTCCGGGGTCATGCTCTTGGCGTTCGCGGCAGGTGTCATTGCCGATGCCGTGCGTCGGTTCGTGGAAGGCTCGGAGCCAGGTGGATTTATGATGCTCGCGATGGCGGCAGTCGCAGCCGTGGTGAACCTTATCTGCCTGCGGATGCTCCAGCGGACGGAGGACAAGGACGTCAGCATGCGCGCAGCGACGACCTTCAGCTTCAATGATTTCATCGCCAATGGCGGGATCATCATCGCAGGCATCGTCGTGATGCTTACCGGCGCTAATTGGCCCGACCTGGTGGTAGGCGTCGCTGTGGCATGCATTGCCCTTTATGGCGGCATCCAGATCCTGCGCGATGCCCACATGGATATCCATGACGAGGAAGGAAGCGAGCATCGGAAGGGGGATCAGTTCCGGACATGAGCAATCAACACACACATGGTGGTCATGGCGGCCACAGCCACGGCGAGGAGAACCTGAGCGATCGCCAGCTGATCTTCGCGGTCGCGATCAACGTCCTGCTCACGCTCGCTCAGATCGTCGGCGGGATAGTCTCGGGTTCGCTCGCTCTCATTGCCGACGCCCTTCACAACTTCAGTGACGCCGCCTCGCTCGGCCTCGCGTGGTTCGCCCGTAGGATCGGCAGGCGTCCCGCCGACAGACGGATGACGTTCGGTTATGCGCAAGGCGAGGTCGTCGCTGCGCTCATCAACCTGACGACGCTGCTCATCATCGGCTTCTATCTGCTCGTGGAAGCGATCAACCGCTTCGCCGATCCGCAACCAATCGAAGGATGGATGGTGATCACCGTTGCGGGCGTGGCATTGGTGATCGATCTGGTGACCGCTTTCATCACCCACCGCGGCGCCAGGGACAGCATCAACATGAAGGCGGCGTTCCTGCACAATGTGTCCGATGCCATGGCTTCTGTCGGTGTGATCGTCGCAGGGGTCCTGATCCTGCTATACGATCTCTACGTGGCCGATTTGGTCATCACCGTCATCATCGCCGCC
The DNA here is from genome assembly GCF_044901345.1 of Qipengyuania sp. NPDC077563. Classification (NCBI taxonomy): domain Bacteria; kingdom Pseudomonadati; phylum Pseudomonadota; class Alphaproteobacteria; order Sphingomonadales; family Erythrobacteraceae; genus Qipengyuania; species Qipengyuania sp. NPDC077563. The sequence goes on from NZ_JBJDPC010000004.1 coordinate 1,747, forward strand.
TATGTGATCTGGCAGGGGCTTTCGTTAATGCCGCGCACGGTTCGCCTGCTTATGGGTGCGGTGCCCGACGACGTTGAACTGCGAGAAATCATGGACGAACTCGAGGCGATCGACGGCGTCGAAAGCATCCACCACCTTCACGTCTGGAACCTGGGGGAGCACCGCCGTGCTCTCGAAGTGCATATCGTGCCATCCAGCCCGTCACTCGAACGGTTCGAAAACCTGAAGCGAACGGTGCGGCGGCGCGTGTCCTCCCGATTTGGCATCGAGCACACGACGCTTGAAGCTTGCCTCGCAACAAACTGCGATGAGGGACTGATAGCCCAAGCTGGGCATTCCGGGAGGGTCTGAAGACCGCGACGGGGCGCTCGAGTCTTATGGGCGGGACGTTCCGCGCAGAAGCGAAAAGCTGCCGGCGCGAGCTAGATTCCAGGCGTTTGGCATCGCGCAATGCTAGGCATTCCGTGTCCGCTATCTGCAGTCATGAGCCGAAGAGCGGACAGACAGCTGTCGGCCCAATTGCCGTTATTCACCTTCCCACTCGACGGATCAGGGTCTCGGCAGTGAAATTGTCCAATGATTTGAGTGCCCATCTTTGTCCTCTATGGGGCACCACATTTCAGGAATGGCGAAAACCACCGACTTTGCGCACCCCCATAGACGACTGCGGAGAACTTTTGGGCTAAATGGGCGGGCAAATGGCTGCATCGCGCCCAAATTCGGGTCATTCAGTTGGTCGCAATTTTCGCTCGAAAGCTGTAGTTGGTTCAGACTAGCGTCGATACCAGCCACACCTACCCTCGTAAGCAGATACTTTCAAAATCACTTAAATCTAGAAAGCAGCAAGCTCAGGATCTCGCCGCGAGTTCGACAAGAGCCCGCACATCAAAATCGCGCTCAATCTCTCCGGCCAGCTGCTCGCTCAGTATTCGTTCTTCAGCCGCAGACAGAGATGCTTCGACCCTGATCGAAATCCAAACCGGATTTTGCCCCTGGGGCCTGTTTCGAGTGAATCGGGATTCGACCGAGACCGGCGTGACCCCATCCATCGCCTCAAGGTCTTTCTGCACCTCCGCGGAAATTCGCTGGGCTACCGATGACTGCTGAAACTGAGGAGCCCCGGAAAACTGGACCGCGATAAGCACGCCGATACAGACTACGCTGCCCAGCAGCGAGATCGCAGAAAGCCAGCTCTTGCCGCGAGGGTATCGCGCGCCAGAAGTAGACATGCCATAAATTCGAAAAACGACGAAACCGGCGATATTTATGCCAACCATCTGGATGCTGAGCGCCCAAAGACTGGATATTACAATATCCATCTGTCCTATTGCTAATCCCATGCCGACCAACCCGGCGGGGGGCGCCAGCGCCGCTGCTACGAGCATGCCAGTGGCCGCCCCGCTGACAAGGCTGCTGCGTTCGGACTGAACCAGGTTCAGGGCTCCCGCCACACCAGCGGCAAGCGGAAGGAGCAGTGAGACGGACGATCGCATACTGGTCTCGATCATGAGACCGGTCGCAATTTTCTGATCGAAGATACGACTGAGTAGAAAGGTCGTGAGGATGGTAGAAAAAAGGGCGACCACGTAACGGATCAGGGATCGCCATAGTAATTTGCCGTCCCCCCTTGCGGTCGCTATCGCCGCAGTCATGGCCGGGCCGGCGAAAGGCGCGATCAACATTGCGGCCACCAACAAGAACACGCTTTCCGTGAAAAGCCCGATCCAGACTATGACCCCTCCGGTTACCGCATATCCGATGAGGCCAGGCCAAGAGCCTATGCTCTGCAAAGCACCTAAGAAAACCTCCAGCGGACTGCGCGCCTGAATGTCGAGCATCTGTCTTTCCGGTTCGGAAGCTGGCGGGCGCAGCGAGATAATTCCTTGCGGGGCCAAGATCACCCGCAGGCTTTCCGCGCTTTCGATCCTGCGCAGAAAGTCCTCGATTTGAGCATTTGGAGCCTCGAAGATGAGCATCCGCCGTTCTTCGCTCTCATCAAGAGTTTCCACCTGTGCAAAAAGAGTAAGCCCGCTGGTTTCAGCAGCTCGAAGAACTGGCTCAGTCTCGGTTGCGAGCACATTCAGCGAGAGTTGCCGCATCTTGATTTCCCGGATTTTTCACGGCCCGAAGAGGACTTGTTTCTTCGTTCAGGGCTTAGCCAAGCGTTCGTGCATCTTGGCCACCAGTTCGCCGGGCAGGATATCAGCAAAAAGGTCTTGCACCTTGTTGAGGAACCCGCTGACTTCTTGCGTTTCGCCCTTGAGCACCGCCTGGTAGCCATCTTGAGCGACCTTGGCCGGGTCTGCCTTGTTTTCCATCTGCCCGGCGTTCGTCGTTTCCATTCCTGCGCGCTTGAAGAATTGCGTGTCGGTCACTCCAGGCATGAGGCAGGATATTACTATGGGCGTATTCTTGAGTTCGTTCGCGAGACCCACGCAGAAGTCGTTCACGAAAGCCTTAGTCGAGTTGTAGACCAGCTGATACGCGCCGGGCATGTCCCCCGCGATCGACCCAGTGACGAGGATCCGCCCCTTATCCCGAAGCACCATCCGCGAGCCAACCTTGTGGATCAGGGAGACGGTGCCTTTGATATTGGTATCGATCACATGTGCGATATCGTCCCACCGCTGAAGAAGAAACGCATCGCCGAGCCCGTGCCCGGCATTGGCAATCAACGTGTCGACATTACGATCGCCGATCTTCTCCATCAGCTCGTCGATGCCAGCCGCTGTTCCCAAATCAACCTCGAGAGTCTCTATGGACTTTGCCCCGGATTCGCGAGCCGACGCCTCTGCAGGCGCGAGATCACGGTCTGCCACCAGCAAGAGATCACAACCGTCCTTGGCGGCAAGTTTAGCCAGTTCCAAACCGATCCCGCTTGACGCGCCAGTCACCACTACGAAGCCCGAAAGTTTGGCGGTCGGATTCTTGCTCATACTGTTTCTCCCTTTTCCATTTCGGGCTTGAGGACCACTTTGGTCCAGCTGTCCTGTTCCTCGCGGAAGTTCTTGTAACCGCGAGCGGCATCTTCCAGCGGGAGGCGATGCGAGATCAGGAAAGTGGTGTCGATTGTCCCGTCCTCGATCTTTTCGAGCAACGGCTTGGTATAACGCTGCACGTGGGTCTGGCCCGACTTGACCTGAAGACCCTTTTCCATAAGCGCGCCGAGCGGAAACTTGTCGGTCATGCCGCCATAGACGCCGGGGATCGAGACGCGTCCGCCAGGACGCACTGCCAATATCGCCTGCTTCAGCGCAGCGGCTCGGTCTGCCCCGATGCCAATGGTCTGCTTCACCATGTCGAGCATGTTATCGACCGCGAAGCCGTGTGCTTCCATGCCGACTGCGTCTATGACCGCGTCGACACCGATCCCCCCTGACATTTCCATCAAAGCCTCGCGCACGTCGGTTGTCTTGAAGTTGATCACTTCCGCGCCGAGTTGCTTCGCCAGTTCCAGCCTGTGAGGATAGTGATCAATCGCGATCACCTTGCTCGCGCCCTTGATGATGGCGGATTGGATCGCGAACAGCCCCACCGGGCCGCAGCCCCATACGGCGACCGTGTCATCAGGCTGGATATCCGCATTCTCCGCCCCCATCCAGCCGGTCGGCAGGATATCGGACAGAAACAGCACCTGCTCGTCTTCCAAATGGTCGGGGATCACGATCGGCCCGACATCTGAGAACGGCACGCGGACGTATTCCGCCTGACCGCCCGAATAGCCTCCCGTAAGGTGCGAATAGCCGAACAGCGCAGCCATCGGATGACCGTAGAGCGTTGCCGACATGTCCTGCTTTTCGGCAGGGTTTGAATTCTCACACGCGGAATATTGCTTGATCTGACAATGGAAGCAGCCGCCGCAGCTGATTGTGAAGGGTACCACTACGCGCTGGCCCTTCTTCAGAGTGCTGTCTTTCCCCGTCTCCACGACCTCGCCCATGAATTCATGTCCGAGCACATCGCCGGGTGCCACGCCTGGAATTACCCCATCATACAGATGGAGATCCGAGCCACAGATCGCCGTTGAGGTAATCTTGAGGATTGCGTCGCGCGGATTGATGATTTCGGGATCGGGCACTGTGTCCACGCGGACGTCGTGCGTTCCGTGCCATGTGAGTGCACGCATTATCCGTTCTCCTGCTGTTTTGCTTTGCGCGTTTCGCTCTTGCGATGGGCGGACGTGGCGATCTCGCCCGTTTCCATCAGCATCTTGAAACGCTTGAGATCGTGGCGGGCCTGCACTTCGGGTTCGCGCAGGAAGGCCTTGGCAATCCCGCGCCCGATGGCGCCGCCCGGTGCGTCGTATTCGATCCGCAGCGAGACGCGGGTGCCGCGATCGCCGGGAGCTTCCGTAAAAGTCACCTCGCCGGTGGTCTCGATATCCGAGCCTTCAAGGGATGCCCATGCGATCCGCTCGTTCTCGACATCATCCGTGATCTCGGTTTTCAGATCGACCGTCGTCCCGGCGGGTGCTTTGATCGTCCAGTTCGCGCGGCCCTTCGTCCCGCCTTGCTTGGTGATCTGCTCGACGTTCTCCATGAACTCGGGCAGGTTTCCGAAGTCCCGCCAATAGGCATACAACTCGGCGGCAGGCTTGCGGATGGTAACTGTGCGGCCAACCAGCGTGTGTTCGCCCTGGTTTTTTCGGCGGGCGATTTTCGGCGCATCTTCGTTGCCACCGTCATGCCGGCGGGAGAGGAAGGCGCCAAAGGCCACGGCGCCCAGCGCCACACCCGCGGCGGCAACACTGCCCGCAATGCCGATTTCTCGATTGTTTTTCATATCGGTATCCTTCCCACTCAGTCCTGCTTCACGCTCTCGCGGTCCCAGAAGCGCAGCTCGCCGCATTTTTTGATGAAGTCGCTGGCCGCGTCCTTGCCGGTCGAAACATCGACGAACCCGTCGTCCATCCAGTTCCACACGCCTGCCGTCTCGAAGAGCGGTTTGACCGCGGGGACGTAGGCGACGAATTTCGCATGGGCGAAGGCGTCATTGACGAAGTCGATGCTCGGCTTGTCGGTGTTGTAGCGCTTGGCCGAAGCCTCGCTCATCACGACGGCCACCGCATCGTAGGTCACCGAAGGACCGCCATCGATCTTCTCGTCGGCTTCCATCATCTTGCCATCGGAAAGCTTGGCGCCGGCCACGTGCGGCGCAACGATCTCGACCATGCCGCCTGCGCTGGTCGCGGCATCCTTCAGCGCCTTGACCACATCTGCATCGCCACCCTCGGCAATATAGATGCCCAGCTTGCGGCCCTTGAAATTGCCGGGGCCGTTCTTGAGGATCGAGAGCGCGGGGCTTTCGGCCAGATCGGTGATCGGGTCGCGCGCCGCCGGTACCTTCTCGGGCAGTTCGGGAAGGCCGATCCCGTCGGCTACCTCCTGCGCAAGTCCTTCGTCGATGTGCCGCAGGTGGCCGATCATCCGCTTGCGAATGCTCATGCGGCCAACCTTGGAAAGCTCGAAGGTCAGCGCGTTGGCCATGTGCGTCTGCTCGACCGGGGTCTGGCTGACGTAGAACTGGCGCGCCTGGCTGTAGTGATCGGCGAAGGTTTCGCTGCGCACGCGCATCTTGGGGCCTGCGACCGGAGCCTCATAGCTCTGGAAGCCTTTCATCGGGCAGGCGCGCGGGCCGCGATCCTCCTCGGCACCGTCGCCATCGCCCCAGCTGTTGGGCTCGTAATTCACCCGGCCCTTGGGGTTGGTCATCGCCATATGGCCGTCCTGCTGAAAGTGGCGCACCGGGCACTTGGGCGCGTTAATCGGCAGATGCGTAAAGTTGGGGCCGCCCAGCCGCTTCAACTGCGTGTCGAGATAGCTGAAATTGCGCCCCTGCAGCAGCGGATCGTCCGAATGGTCGATGCCGGGCACCAGGTTCTGCGTGCAGAATGCCACCTGCTCGGTCTCGGCGAAGAAATTGTCGACATTCGCGTCGAGCGTCAGTGTGCCGATGATCTCCACCGGGACTTGTTCCTCGGGAATGATCTTGGTCGCGTCGAGGACGTCGAATTCGAACTGTTCGGCGAATTCCTCGTCAAACACCTGAATGCCGAGGTCCCACTGCGGGAAGTCCCCCGCGTCGATCGCATCCCACATGTCGCGGCGATGGAAGTCGGGATCCATCCCGTTGACCTTGAGCGCCTCGTTCCAGACCACCGACTGGAGGCCTAACTTGGGCTTCCAATGGAACTTGACGAAGTGGCTTTCGCCCTTTTCGTTCACCAGCCTGAAGGTATGGACGCCGAAGCCTTCCATGAACCGGAACGAGCGCGGGATCGTGCGGTCGGACATGATCCACATGACCATATTCATCGCTTCGGGGCTAAGGCTGATGAAGTCCCAGAAATTGTCGTGCGCGGTCTGCGCCTGCGGGAAGCCGCGATCGGGCGCGGGCTTGGCGGCATGGATCAGATCCGGAAACTTGATTGCATCCTGAATGAAGAACACTGGGATGTTGTTGCCGACGAGGTCCCAGTTGCCCTCCTGCGTATAAAACTTGGTAGCGAACCCGCGCACGTCGCGCGCCAGATCGGGCGAACCCTTGTTGCCCGCCACCGTCGAGAAGCGCGTGAAGGTGGGCACCTTGACGCCCTCTTCATTAAAAATCCGCGCACGCGAATACTGCGGGATCGCTTTCTTCAGCTCGAAATGGCCGTGCACACCATAGCCGCGGGCGTGAACCACACGCTCGGGGATACGCTCATGATCGAAATGAAAGATTTTCTCACGCGCGATCTGGTCTTCGAGCAGCTGCGGTCCGCGCGGGCCTGCAGTTAGCCAATTCTGATCATCCGCGATCGGATGGCCTTGTGCCGTCGTCATTACATCGTCGTCGCCCCGAGGCTTCTGATGGTTGGCGCCCCCTTTGGACAATTCGAAATCTTTGGTCATACGCGACGCTCCGATAAGGGTATGGCTCCCAAACGAAGTCGATTGAATTAAGTTGCCCAGTTTGAAATATTAAATTTGATTGGCACCAAATCTTATTACTAATTAACATATGTTAACCGCTTTTTTCAAATAAATAAGTGTGTCCATCACCAGCAGGAATTTTTTCTGCACTGATCTATTCGTGTTTAATTTTCCAGGATCCACACTTAACATATGGCAATTGCCTTGTTGCTAAGTGGCTTATAGGTTCGTCGCTTCGGTATCGAGGCTTTCCCCCATGAATGACGTTGCCAGTTCTAATGATCTTGCTGGTCAACGAACCGATCTCGCGGAAGATCGTACGGTCCTAGCCAACGAACGAACTTTCGCCGGCTGGATGCGCACCGGCCTTGCAGCGGTGGGCATCGGTCTGGGGTTCAATGCTCTGTTCGGCAAAATGGAACCTGCGTGGCTTCCCAGAGTAATAGCTACCTGCTTCATATTGTCCGGTATGGTTGTCTTCTATCTCGCCGAACGAAGTTCCTGCAGCGTGCTCAAAAGATTGGATGCTCACTCGGTCCAACCTCTCAAGCGAATTAATTTGCGTTTGGTCGCTTCCCTGATGGGGTTCGGCTCTTTGGTTTTGCTCTTCGGCATCTGGTTCTTAATTTAGCGCTGACTGGAAATTCAGCCGCCGAAGCAATCCAAGTTGCACACAAACTGGAAAGCAGCGCTTACACGGCGCTTCGAGGCGGCTGCGCTCAGTAATTTAAGACGCGGGGATGTTTTCAACATCGACAAAGGCAGCGCTTGAACTTCCTCCAGAAATCCGCGCGATCTCGCATGGCAGGCTGTCACAAGATTCAAGCCTGGCCACCCTTGCCGTATGTTTGAAAGAAGTTGCGTTCTTTTACCTGAGAGCCGCTACCGCGTTACGCGCGCAGCACATCGCTCAGCCCAGTCACGGATGGTGGGATCGGCTGGCAGCAATTCCTTGAACCATTGGAACGGCGACGAACAGAGCATATCCGCCGCACTGAACCGCTCCCCTAGAAGCCAAGGTCCTGAGCGGAGCGGCTCGGCCAGACGCTCCAGCATGGTGGCCTCGTCACGCAGGCCAGACTCGATGGCGGGATGCGATACGCCGGCCCATTTCAGGATCAGCAGCGGTTCCATCACGCCCTGATACCATGCCAGCCACGACAGATAGCTACCGCGCCCCTCTTCGCCGACGGTCGGCCCCAGTTTCGCTGCGGGGTAGGCATCGGTGAGATACAGCACAATCGCCCCGCGCTCGCGAATGTGCTCGCTCCCATCGACGAGATAGGGCACCTTCTTCTCCGGATGCGGATTATCTGGATCGGGGCCTCCGGTGCCGTCCTGCCGCGCGATCGTCACTTCGCGAATTTCGATGTTGGCGCCGAGCAGGCGGACGAGATCTACGACGGTGTCGGACCGCGATTGAGGGGAATGATAGAGGGTGGTCATCGGAATACTCCTTTCGTTGATGGAGACGAAGGGATAGGCTCTGCCTCCTGACAGATTGAGGCAGGAACAGGTATGGCCAGACAGGACAGGCTGATGCGCTTGCTCGCCGCGCTCAGGCGATTACCCGCTCCCGTCACCGCCGACCGGTTGGCAGCCGAGACCGAGATTTCGACACGTCAACTCTACCGCGATATCGCCACCTTGCGCGCTGGCGGTGTGCTGATCGATGGCGCTGCTGGATATGGCTACACGCTGACGGAAGACCCCGCACTGCCCCCCCAAAGCTTCTCCCGCCTCGAAACCGAAGCGCTCATGCTTGCGGTGGGAAGTCTCGATCAGTTGGGTGACGAGCGGCTTACCAGAGCGGGAAAGGATGCGCTGGCCCGGATCATCGCCAGCCTGCCCGACCGCCAGTCACGTCAATCCATGCACGCCATCATGAGATCGTGGCGACCCACCGTAGAGCGACCCGACATAACCATCGACATAGAGCTGTTACGCGAGGCCTGTTGGGACGAAGTGAGCGTTCATTTCGTTTATCGCGACAAGCAGAACCGCCTAACCGAGCGGGAAATTCTGCCGCTCGGGCTGTCCTATAGTCCGACCACGCTCATGATCGTAGGCTGGTGTTTGTTGCGCGAGGATTATCGCACTTTCGAAGTCGCTCGCATGACCGCCCTCGCCAAGGGAGCCACGAGCTTCCGTCCACGCCGGGTCGAGCTACTCAGACGGTACGTTGCCCTGCGTATGGCGGAATGGGAAGCGGAGGAGGCGGCATAGAAACTCTTCGATCCGAAGAGAACTGAATGGCTCTGGAAGAGGAGACTTCCAGCCTAATACTAGCCGCTTTCGGCGAGAGCTTCTAACACCGTCACTGCGGCCTTTGTCGGATTGGCGTAGGGTGCGTCATCCTTGGCCAGCCAGCGTCCGTCGCTCAGAACTAGCCCTTCAGCGTGAAACGCAGGTGATTTTTCATCGGCAGGTGTGAGCGCGATCGCAGCCGGACCAGCATTAATAGCGCGAATATCCATTTCGAATGCCAGCATCGTCAGGCGCGCGCGATCGACAAGCGCTGAAGCGGGCTCGGGCAGCGGTCCGAACCGATCAAGCAATTCGTCTTCAAACGCTTCGAGTTCCGTACGATCCCGAAGCCGCGCGAGACGGACGTAGAGATTGAGACGAACTTCCTCTTCCGGGATCCATTCTGGCGGGAAACCGCCGACCTCGCCAGTGCGGATATCGGGCTGCCACTGGCGTTGCTCCTCGCCCTGCGCGCTGCGAAGCGCCCCTTCGAGCAGGTGCTGGTAAAGTTCGACGCCGATCAGCTTCATATGCCCGGACTGCGCATTGCTCAGAACGTCGCCGCCTCCGCGCTGATCGAGATCCGCTCCAGCAATGGCAAACCCCGAGCCGAGCTGGTCGAAGGTGGCAAGTGTGCGCAGACGTTTCTCCGTTGCTTCACCGATCTCATCACCCTCGGTCGCAAGGATGACCTGGCCACGCCGCCGCCCGCGGCCCACGCGCCCTCGCAACTGATGCAGCTGAGCCAAGCCAAAGCGGTCCGAGCGCCAGATGATCATCGTATTCGCGCGCGGAACGTCGAGCCCGGTTTCAATGATGTTGGTTGCAAGCAGGATATCGCCCTTTCCGCCTGAGAAGTCGATCATGGCCTCGTCGAGTGCAGCGCCCGGCATTTTTCCATGCGCTTCGATCAGCGTGAGGTCAGGCACTAGGCGTTCGAGCATCGTCCGCATATCGGCGAGATCGGCAATACGCGGCACGACCACGAAGCTCTGCCCCCGGCGGGCCTTTTCGCGGCGCAGCGCGAGGCGTATCGCTGTATCGTCGACTTCGCTCACCGTGGTGCGGATAGGTTGCCGACGGGCAGGCGGGGTTGCGATGACGGAAACCTGTTGCAGGCCGATCATGGCGCGGTGCAGCGTGCGCGGTATCGGTGTTGCGCTCATCACAAGCAGGTGGATGCCCTTGTGACCGCGCAGCTTCGCCTTGTCCGCCGCACCGAAGCGTTGTTCCTCGTCAATTACAACCAGACCGAGCTTGGCGTAACTAATGGCCTTGCCAACCACCGCTGCGGTGCCGACAACCACGCCGATCGATCCGTCGGCCAACCCTGTCTGGACCTTCTTCCTCTCGCCAGCACTCGATAGTCGCGACAAACCTGCAACCTTCACGCCGGTATCGGAGAAGCGGCGAGTGAACTCTTCCAGATGCTGGCGCGCCAACACAGTGGTCGGCGCCGCCACGATAACTTGATAACCCGAAAGGGCAGCGATGGCCGCCGCGCGCAATGCGACCTCGGTCTTACCGTAACCGACATCCCCGACGACAAGGCGTTCCATGGGTTTGCCGGCCGCCAGATCATCGCGCACCTCGCGGATTGCTCGCGCCTGATCCGCAGTCTCGCTGTAGGGAAAGCCGGCGACAAAGCGCTCGTAAGCGGCACCGTCAGGCTCCATCACCGGCGCCTCAAGCTTTGCGCGTTCCTCTGCAAGATCGATCAGGGAAGTCGCAGTCTCGGCAATCGCTTTGTCGATCTCCGCGCGGCGCTTGTTCCAGCTTTTGCCTTCAAGCTTGTCGAGCGTGACGCTGTCACTGTCGCCGCCGTAGCGCCACAGCAATCCGGCGTCGCGCACTGGCACGAGGCGTCGGTCCTCATCGCATATTCCAGAGCGATAACCTCGCCATCTCCATCGGGAGCCGGTTCAAGGCCCAGCACCTTGGCGAAACCATGGCTTTCGTGAACGACGAGATCGCCGATGCGTATTTCTGCACCGCCAAGCCCCACAGGTTGCACCGGATTGGAATTATCTTGGATCAGGGCGCGCGTACCTAAAATATCCGCGGCAGCAATCAGGGTCATCTGCCCATCACAGGCTCCCCGGTCTAGCGGCGCACTGATGGTCACGACGTCCCCTGCGTCCCGCTCTTCCAATTCGCGAATGTCGCCGATCTCGCAAGCGCCAGACAGGGCTCCTTGCAGCCGGATACGCAGGAAACGCAAGTCGCGTTCACTTCCGATCAAAGCGATGGCGCGCCCTTTTTCCCGTTCGGCGGCGAGAAAACGGGTAAACGCCCGGGCTATCGATTTTTTCTCCGCGAAGCGCGGTACCGATGCGATGGCGTTGCCACCCGCTTCGTCCAGATCACTTTCGGTTCGCCAATCCTCGAGCGCTGCTGCCCAGCGCTCGTCCGAAACGGCGTCGACCTCGGTCTTCATCTCTTGGGCCGTCCGCTCAGCCAATTGCACGAACCGCTTGCGCCGCTTCTCGGCGCGGCGGGACAGCAACACGGTTCCTGTAGAAAGGTGGGTAAGCATAGTCGCCTCCAATGCCTCTTCGGGCTCTGCGGCGCGGCCAATCTCTATTGCATCGCAAGCTTGACCGCGGCGCTGCGTGACCGGATCGAAATGGTGGATTGCACCGATATGGCTGTCCACAATATCGATGCGCACCGGCCCGCCTGCATCGGCAGGGTACAGGTCGATTACTTCGCCGCGCACGGCTATCTCGCCTGGCTCGTCGATACGATCGTCGGCGAAATAACCGTTTGTGACCGCCTCGGCGAGGAAGGCGTCCACATCGATGCTATCGCCTACGCGGACTACCGGGGGCTCGGCATCGAAAGCTTCCGGACAAGCGTAGCGTCGCGCAGCTGCCTCGCCGCTGCTCACCACAATCGGACCTGAAGACCTTGGGTCCACCGAGAGCGCCCGCAGTCGGCGCAACGCAGTAACGCGGCGACCAATGTTAGAGGGCGAGGCAGGGGCATCCTCGCCGGGCAAAGTGTCACTGGCCGGAAGGTGGATGACCGGTGCATCCGGAAGCAGTCGCTCAAGGACGAGCGCCAGTCCTTCTGCCTCGGTTTCATCATCAGCAAGATAAAGCACGGTTTGGCCGTCTATCACGCCAAGCACCCGTAAAACCTTGGCGCCGACCCCATCTATTTCGAGGCCCTTTTGCGCATCAAGTGGCTTGTGCACGCTGTTTTTCCTGTTCTTAATGACTGCCGAAAAGTTTCCGGCTCGCCAACAACGACCGGATGCGACTATTCGTTGCGCGTCTCGTTGGGTTGGACAGAAAGAATGTGCGATTTATTCGCGCCAAGTGGCGTTTGCGGGTATCTAGGTAAGAGCGGCACTCGCCCGTATCGTACGGCTCCCGGGTCCACCGCTTTTGCCTCTCGACTTATGTCGCGGGCTGGGCAGAATAGCGCTTTGACACCCTTAACCGCCTCGGTTAGCCGCACGATCACGCTCCAAAAGTTACAGGAATTAAATGTTGCACACGAAGCTTTTCCTGCAAGGTCGACTCCGCCACGAATTGGGCACACGAGAAAAGGTCTGGCTCGAAGAAGCAATCAAGCGCACCATCCGGCTGAAACCGCGAGAAACTCTGGTCGAACGCGGCACGCGGGTCGAGCATTCCTATTACATCATTGAAGGCACAGTTCTTCGCCATCTTGATGACCGAAATGGGGAAAGACAGCTAGTCGGCCTCAATTTTCCGGGCGATTTCGTGGACCTCCACGGTTTTCCGATGAAACGGCTGGATCATAGCACGGCGGCCCTTGGCCATGTGCATCTGGCAGAGGTACCGCATTCCGCCATCGCCGAACTGGTTGACAGGTCGGGGCATCTTGCACGCGCACTCTGGTTTTCCACTCTACTCGATGCTGCCATGCACCGCGAGTGGATCTTCCGGCTCGGAAGGCTAAATGCCGAGGGCCGAATTGCCCATTTGATCTGCGAAATCGTCGAAAGGCATAAATTCGTGGGTCTTTACGACGGCCACAATCTGCCCGTCCAATTGCTGCAGCGCGACTATGCCGAGGCCTGCGGCATAACCCCAGTTCATGCCAATCGGAGTTTCCGCAATCTGAAGGATCGCGGTATTTTGGAACTTGGCGGTGACGGCCGGATCGAAATACTTAATGAGGCAGAGCTGAAGCGCTTGGGCGAGTTTCGCGGAGATTACCTTTATGGAGAAGGCGATCTCGCGCTCGATTCCTTCGAAGATCGCGACGGCGGGGCGGCGCGGTAAATATCCAGAATTTGTCGGGCCATCCGCGCGCTTGAAAAACGCTCTTCGAACCTGTCGCGGATACGCTGCCGATCAAGGGTAAACACTTCATCCAAACGCTCGGTCGCTTCTTTGAGACTGCCGACCACAATGCCGGTCAGCCCATCTTCCACCACTTCGGCTACGCTACCCTCGCGCCAGGCGATGACAGGTGTTCCGCAAGCCATCGCTTCGATCATCACCAAGCCGAAGGGTTCGGGCCAATCGATCGGGAAAATCAAGGCCCCGGCATTGCCCAGAAGGTCCTGCTTCTGTTCGTCGTTGACATTGCCAAGATGATGGGTGGCATCGTCCAGCTTCGGTCTGACCACTGTTTCGAAATAAGCGGGATTGCCAGGATCGATCGGCCCGGCAAGTTTCAGCACTCGGCCACTGGAACGGGCCAGTTCGATTGCGCGGTCGGGCCGCTTCTGGTCGGTCATGCGGCCCAGAAATGCAAGATAGCCGCCCCGGCCATCGCCAAGCCGGTAGCGGGATGAGGGCATGCCGTGATGCGCCACACCGGCGAGACTGGCCGATGGCACAGACTTCGCTTGCGAATGCGAAATGGCGATAATGCGTTCATCGGGGAAGGCCCGGAAGTGCTCATGATGGTCAAGCTCGTCCGCACGCCAATGGATCGTGCGGAAGACCGGAAGGCCAAGTTTTCCGGCGATCGCACTCGCATGGGCCGACCCATGCAGGTGTAGCACGTCGTGATCGCCGCCATGCTCCAGCAGATCTCTGAGTAGCTGCGCTTCGAGCACCGCTGGCAAACCCGCCGGAACATTGCTGGCATGTCGTTCATGCCAGCTCAGCGAATGGTAATCTCCGACTTTAGTCAGGCCATCCAATGCAGAGTCCGCGGGACAAAACACCGTTACGTCATGCCCTTGCGCAACCTGAGCATCGGCGAGGTCAGCGATGACGCGCTCCGTTCCGCCATAGGTTTGCGGCGGGACCGGATGTATCACGGGAGCGACGTGGGCTATTCGCACTTAGACAACATTTATCACCCTGTTTGCCAGGAACTTGGGAGGCTTCGAACCACTCGGTAATAACATACCTGGAGTTCGTCGATGTTTGTCTGTCATATCGCCCTGCAGGGCTGCCTCACATTGTCGGATGTCCCCTACGGGATCAACGCCGACACCGGGGGGCACATTACTTACCTCTTGGAGCTGGCCTGCGCGAGCGCACGCGATCCGTCCATCGACCGCATTGATATCGTCACGCGCGGCTTCACAGACGCCCAGCTGGGTAGGCGGTTCGAAGCGCAATGCGCGGAGAGCCGCGGGAAAATACGTCTTATCCGTCTGGACGATCACGATCCTGATTATCTTCCCAAGGAGCGTCTGCACGAACGCCATGACGCACTATGCGCTGCCTTTCTTAGATATCTGGATGAAACGGGCAGTGTCCCGGACATCATTCACGCGCATTATGCCGATGCGGGTGTCCTCGCGCGCCACGCGAAGGAGCAGCGCGGAATACCGTATATTTTCACGGGCCACTCTCTTGGAGCGGTGAAACGCGAGGTCAACGGAGGCGCTGATGCATCACTTCGGCAGCGGATCAAAATAGAATCACAAGCGCTGGAGCTGGCCGACGCTGTCATTGCAAGCTCGCGCGACGAGGCCGAGGCACAATATGCGCATTACGATACTATCGAGGCGGGACGCATCCGGGTTATCCCTCCCGGCTGCGATCTGACCCGCTTCCAATCCGCCGTTCCAAGCGAGAAGGTGCGGGCAGATCTCGACCATTTCCTGCGCCATCCCGCCAAGCCCATGCTTCTCGCTATCGCTCGACCGGTGCGAAAGAAAAACCTGCTGGCATTGATCGAGGCCTTTGGTGCCGACAAAGAGCTTCGCGAAACCGCTAATCTGGTGATCGTGGCTGGTTGCCGATCACTTATCGGCGATTTGGAGCAAGAATGCCGCGAGGTCATGCAGGAGCTGATCGAGGCCGTGGACCGCTTCGATCTGTATGGTAAAGTCGCTTATCCCAAGAACCACGAACAGACAGACATTCCTGCTTATTACGCTTTGGCGCGCGAAAGTGGCGGCGTCTTCGTTAACCCGGCGCTCAACGAGCCTTTCGGTCTTACATTGTTGGAAGCAGCCGCGTCCCGGCTTCCGGTGGTCGCAACCGATAGCGGGGGCCCGAACGACATAATCGAACGGTGCCGTAACGGCGAGCTTGTTTGTCCACGCGATCCGGCCGCAATCGCCGACGCCTGCCTCGGAATCGTGACGGATAAGCGAAAATGGATCCGCTATGCCTCAGCCGGGCTCGACGCTGTCAGCGCCTATGACTGGGAAGCGCACCATGATCTTTACCACCACCTCATTGCCGAGCTTATCGAACCAAGCGCGCCAATGCCCCGGTGGGAGCGCATCCTGTGCTGCGACATCGACAATACGCTGCTGGGCGATCGCGACGCCTTGCACGAGTTTCTCCACTGGCAGGCTGACAATGCAGGCACAATTGCGCTCGGCATTGCCACGGGTCGCAGTTTTCACAGTGCGCAAGCTATCCTGGCATCAGAAGGTGTGCCGACGCCCGATGTCATCATCAGCAGCGTCGGTACGCGTATACATTGGTATGACCGTGAAGCCCGACAGTTTCGCGAGGATTGCGACTGGCGTCGACAGACCGAAAGCAGCTGGAGGGATGAACAGGTGCGGGCCCTTGCGCGGGATTTGGAATTGCGGCCACAGGCCTTGCTGGAACAGCATCCCGGAAAGGCAAGCTACTTCCTGGACGGACGTGATCCGCAAGCAATCGAGCGTGCTTTTCGAACTGCCGGAATAGCGGTTGAGATCGTAGCGAGTCACGGACGATATCTCGATATCTTGGCCGAGGGCTCGAGTAAGGGGCACGCCGTCGCCTATGTAGCCGACCGGTTGAACCTTACCCAGTCGCGGGTGGTGGTTGCCGGAGACAGTGGGAACGATCTGACGATGTTGCGGGCCTGCCCCTTCCCGATCCTGGTTGGCAATTCAAGCGACGGCCTCGCGCAGGAACCGTCACTATCCCACGCCTATCTGGCAAAGGGCCATTTCGCCGCAGGCGTGCTTGAGGGTGTGCGTCACTATCAGGCACAGGGCAGCTGGTGAGCACCTATCGATCCGTTTCGGTGCTGACGTTAGTACGCGGGCGCCAGCAGCACTTGGACCATTTGGTGGCCGGTCTGGACGCGCAGCGGTTTCCGCCGGACGAACTTGTTGTCGCTTATATGCAGGATGACGCGCCCAATATCGAAACGAAGGGCGCCTTTCCGGTTCGGTATGTGCGGGTGGAAGGCGAGCCGATGCCGCTCGCGGCAGCGCGTAATCGAGCTGCGAATATGGCGGATGGCAATGTACTGGCATTCCTCGATGTCGACTGCATTCCCGACCCGGACTTTGTCCGCCGGGCAGCAGAAGGGCATGCTTTCGACCCACAGGGCGTATTCCTTCCTGAAGTGCGATATCTTCCCGGGAACTCGGAGGGCTGGCGTAAGAAAAACGGGGCGCCGGATTACAATCTTCTGGCAGCGAGGGGTGTTCGCCACCCCAGCAAGCGCCCGCTAAACGATACCAGTTTTGCCCCAATAGCTGATTTCGGCGAATTATGGGGTCTGGCGTTCATCATGGCAGCCTCCGTCTGGCGGTCAGCAGGTGGCATGGACGAAGATTACGTCGGCTACGGCGCTGAAGAAACCGATCTGGGCCAACGCCTCAGGCTAAGTGGCGCGAACATGTATTGGATCGGCGGCACCGTCTGTTTCCATCAGCATCACCACGTCCACCAGCCACCGATGCAGCACTTCCATGCAATTGTGCGCAATGCGCGACTGTACCATAGCCGGTGGGGCAAATGGTGCATGGACTACTGGTTGGACGACTTCGAACGGCGCGGTCTGGTAAAGCGAACCGCAGGCCGGCTCGAAATTATGCGATCCCCCACGACTGCCGAAATAGCCGCCTCCCGGCAAGGCGACGACGTGTTGTTCAGCTAACCCTCCAAAGGTCGGTCGCGAGAGTCTCCAGCCATTCCGCAGCTTTCAGTGCGGCATCATCTTGATGCAGTGAACTGAGGATTGCGGTGTCGAGCGCGTCTGTTTCGTTGAGCGCGCGTTGCCATTCGGGAATGGAGGCTGGCCAAGTCTCGCGGTAAGTTGCCGCTCCCAACCGCGCCAGTTCGCGCGCCTTGGCCTGCTGTTCATCGAAATAGCGCCACTCGGGAATGCATAAAAACGGCTTTCCTGCGCGCGCGATTTCATGGACCGTGTTATCGCCCGCCGACGCAATCACGCGGTCAGCGGCGCAAAGATAGTCCGTTAAATTGTCGATCCACCCTAATTCGCGCAAATTGCCGAAATCGGTTTCGTGCCCTTCGCGGTGAACGGGACCAGCGATTAGCCACTGCGTATCCGGCTCGGCCCTCGCGGCTACGGTCAGCGGCGCGTAAGGCGTGCCGGAGCCACCGCCGCCCGCAATCACCAAGGTGATGCGCCTGTCTTCCGGCAAGCCGAGCTTTTCGCGCGCTTCTTGCCGCCCGCGCAGCGGCGCCTTCGTCGTGCAAAGGCCACCGGTATAGAACGTCCGTTCGCGTAGGCGGTGGGTGTAATTCGCCTGCTCGATCCGCTCGTCGAACGGAGCGAGCATCCCCACACAGGCTTCGTAACCAGCAACATGGCCCTTGTCGTCTCGGTCCCCGTGCATCCTGATGGTAACCGCTGGCACGCTCATGATTCTGGACAACATCGCGATTTCTGCCGAAACGTCGATGACGAATAATGCGGGGTCATGCTCGCACAGGGTCTGCGCAATCACCCCCATGTGGCGGCGCATTTCTTCCACGCCAAGCGGGACGCAGTGCATCGTTTCGGGCGTCGGCTGATCGTGCAGCGCCGGGCTGCGCGAAGGCGCGCCGATCATGTTTGGGAGTTCGACCATCCTCGCTTTGCGTGGCCGGTCGTCGAACTGTGCCGGGTCGGCGGTCATGATGATAACAGGCCGTTCCTCAGGCAAGTGCTCGAGAATTGCCATTATCCGATTTGCATGACCGCGACCCTGATGGTGTGCGAAGAATACGATAGGCTTGAGCAAAGGTAGAACTCCGTCAGACATCGTCATGCGGGGTGAGCTTGGCGATCAGCGAACGCACAGTACCAAACAGCATCGAGACCATCGCCACCAAACCGGCGCTAAGGATCACGACTATCCAGTACAGCACTTTGTAGAGCATCGGAAACCAACGAGCCGGAACATCCTCGAATTCGCCAATCGGCATTGTCATCAGCAGCAGCATCACGACAGCCCCGGCCAGAAGCACCGTCGAAAGAGCAGCGATCCGGTAAATCTGCCTGTACATCAGAGGATCGAATTCGGCGTTAGCACGGCGCACCAGCCCCAGCAGGGTCAGCATGAGAGCAAGCGTTGTAGCAGCGCTCGAAGCGATCGCACTTCCGAGATAAAGCGCTGGGCTGGATAACGCGGAGATCATCTTCCGAGCTTCCAATGAGGAATAAATGGCGCCGGACGCGAAATGGCCAGCCAATCCCACCAGAAGAATTCCGATTGCTGGTCCAAGGGTCGTCGCAATTCTTTTCATGCTACGTCCCCGCTCTTTGCGTCAGTCCCTCGGCGGGGGTGTTTCCTTGGGCCGAGGTAGCGATAAACACCCCATAGGTTGATCAGCAGCAACGCAATGTTCTGCCAACCAATTCCCTGGGCATCTTCGCTCAAGAAGCCCCATGCCGTGAGTGCGAGCGACGATGAAACGAACAGAACAAAGGCCCATCCCGTAACACGTTTGCTCACATTCGATGCGACGATCAAGGCAGCAATGACGGCCGCAATCGCGCCGTACCATTCGAGAATATCGAGCATCGCGTCAGCTGCTCACGGTGAAGTCGATGGGTTTGAATGTCCCCCCATTCGATGCATAGGCGGCGCAAGCGGTGAGCCCGATCACAAGGTCCATCTCGGCTCGGAAGCGGGTAAATGTGCCTGGCGTGGACCGGGGCGGGTCGACCGAAATTGTACCATCGCCAGCGACCGGCACGTTCATGAATACGTTGAAAGCCGTGGGAATGGCGTCCCTAGCCACGCCGTAGGGAGCGAGCGCGTGCGCCAGATTTCCGAAACAACCTCGATGGATCGGCTTGTCCGGATAGAAATGCCGGAAAGTGTCTTCGGAACACGGCGTAAGCAGGAAATCATGGGCTGGGGCGGTATCTTCCACGATGGTGAGCATCGGGTTCGACCTGTTCGACCAAAGGCGCGCACCCGTGGTGAGCATGATCCGCTCCTCGTAGTCAAAGGTCCGGCCATTCGATAAGATTTCCAGTGGATCAGAACGCGACACTGCCAGCAGGTCGCTGACCTGGCCACCCTCCGGATCCGTCACAGTGAGGACCTGCCCCTTTGCGATTTCGATCGCGGTGCCTGTACGTGGTGGAATGCGAGTCATGATTTGGTCCTTGGATCCGAAAAAGGGCAGGCCCAATCTTTTGAAACTGCACGGCCGCTATACTGACGTGCTTCACTAACAGTGCCATGACGCGAAAGCATGGGGTTCAGCGACCCATCCAGCTTTATATCCCGCTTCAGAATGGTTTCTCGCATACGTTCGTAGCGCTGCGATGCCCGTAGCGCCTCGAACTGATCATGCAGATTGAAGACAAGCGTTGGATGCGGCGTGCGGCGCGCTTTTCGAGACGCGCCTGGATGCATTCCGACCACAAAATAAGCCTTCCCCCCGAAACTCATAGAGAAGTGAGGATCCGCTGGATCGCTGCTGACTTGAGGATCGTAGCGCTGTCCGCGCCAGCCGTCTTTTGCAGCAAGCGAATTGAGCCGTTCCCACATCGCTTTTTCGAACTGCACTTCGCTCAGGTCTTTGGGGCCAGAAAAGACCACGGCCAGACTGCGAAGGCCGCTAGGATCTTCAGCATAGGCGCTGCTCCAATCGAGCAACGCCTCGTGGATTTCCAGGTCGTTCCATGCACTGGTAAGCGCCCGGGCGGTCAATACCTTCAGTCGCCCCGTAGCGAGAGCGGACTTGGCCCCGACACATGGAAATCCATCCTCGGAGATGTGCTCGCGCAATGTATCGACCAGTGCAGGCTTTTCGTCAGCCCCAATCGCGGCGTTTTGAATTTCTGTATGGCCTATCATCGCCTGCCCGACGATCCTCCGGCCAATTCGTTTCGGCCATACAACATCGATCAAGCAGAACCCTGTGCAGTCGAAGGCTAAGGCGCATCCTGCAACTACGGAGATCAAGATTGCAGAAGGGAAAATTCAGGCGTTTTCAAGTTTACGGTCAGCGCTGTAGCGGTACTAACGCGCTGATAAAGTTACTCGAACAGAACCTTAAAGAACTCCAGTTTACCGAGGAATACGGTTTCAAGCATTGGCTTGTTTCACCCGAGATCACCATTCCGGACGATGTCTTTGTCATCGTTATTGCGCGGCGCGTCGACCATTGGCTTCGCAGCTTGTACGCGACTCCTTGGCATGTACATCCGGACCTCAAGGCCATGACCTTCGGCCAATTCATACGCGCGGAATGGCGCACTGTTTGGGATCAAGACTTTTGGGG
Source organism: Qipengyuania sp. NPDC077563 (assembly GCF_044901345.1). Lineage (NCBI taxonomy): Bacteria > Pseudomonadati > Pseudomonadota > Alphaproteobacteria > Sphingomonadales > Erythrobacteraceae > Qipengyuania > Qipengyuania sp. NPDC077563. The sequence continues at coordinate 22,784 of NZ_JBJDPC010000004.1, forward strand.
TATCGATAGGGAGCATCCGAAATTCGGCTCCCCGATCTTGGAGGAACTGTGTCCCGAATCCGGCGGCCCATTCGCCAATGCCATCGCAATGCGAACTGCCAAATTACAAAATTGGATTCGCGCCGCGTCGCGCGCACGCGGCCATCTCTTGGTCAGTCACGCCGAGTTAGTGGCGAATCCGGCCGGCTTAATTTCACGCATTGGCTCCGCTTCGAGAACCAGCACTAGAGGCACGTTCAAGCCGGTGACCTCGTACAAAGGACAGGGGAAAAAGGCCTTCAAGGCTTCCTCCTACGAGACGCTGAATGCAATGGACCACTGGCATGTATCGCGACATCTCGATGCGGATATCGAAGAACGATTTCAATATAATACCATAATTGCGTGAGGAATCTGCGGGCCCGGAAGATTTGTTTCTCGAAACTACAGCCGAGAGACGGTTGCGGATCGTAAAGCATCTAGCGGTGACTGCTTAGGTCAGCCTAGTCTGGTCAGGTTCTCCGCGACTTGCATACATCCAATTGTCCAAGGCAGCACCTCTTAGTGCCATCCGCTGCCGCGAGTATTAATCCCGGCGAGCGGTATGACGCTTTTCCGGACTATAGCAGCGATCGACTTCTTTCATGACTTCCTCAGTTGGGTCAGCCTTGCCCGATATGATCGAGATAGCGCCGGTACTCTCCAAAACCATGGCTCGTACATCGGATATGTTTTGGATACCTTGTAAGCGTATCTCGTAGAGAACGTCGCTTTCGCTAACACGCGTTTTCGCGAGCGCACCTTCGAGGATCTTGCCATCGTGCATCAACATGACGGGATCGTTTTCGATGAGGAGCTGGAAGGTTCGCGAATCACGCCGAAGAATTGCCAAAACCACTTGAGCAGTAAGCAACGCCAAGATCGCGCTGCACGCTTGGACAAGCGCAGTCCACTCCGTAACGGAAGCAGCAGATGCCAGGAGCGAACCGGTAGCAAGCGTAATAACGAAGTCGAAAGCGGTCATCTTAGAAAACGTTCGAAGACCGATTACCCGCACTACAAGGATTACCCAGATCAGCGTTAGAATGCCGAGCGCTGACCCGCGCAGGATTGCATCGGGGTAATCTGTTAAGCCAAACATGCGTTAATTTCCTTCGCTGCTACTTTCGAAAACACGACCTGCTTGGCCCGGCAAATAGCAAAACACCTCGAAGTTCCCCTTTTCGCTTCACCTTACCTACGCATTCGAAGGTCTAGCACCCTCGGTCCCACCGTCACCGCTGGGTACTTCTGAATACCGCGAGTGATAGGAATTGACGGAGGCCGCGCCTCATTGATCGACTGGGTAGCGGACCGGCAAGAATAGATTGTTCGCCCAATTGCGCGCGCTATCGGTCCCGGCTGTGGCCAGGCTGGGTAGAGTCCCATTGCCAGAAGTACGAGGGTCGCGAGGTAAACGCCACAAGTGGTCTTCTTTGCAACTTAACATTGAGGAGGGGCACGTCGCTAATGGCGAGTGCGATCTTGCTCTTAACGTGCCATGGCTCTGGAGAGGTGACCGCGCTGCACAGGATTAGGCAATAAGCTCCTCGCGGAGCGCCATCATGCACAACGCGGCTTGAGTTCAGAAAGCGGCCGTCAGCGAGAAGACCACCGCATTGTCAACGATCTCGGGTGTCGCGCCAGCCGCGACCGCGTTGAAATTGGAGATGTCGGTGTCGACATAGGTGACGCGCGCGATCAAGGCGTTCCAGCTTGCGCTCGCGCTCAGGGACCAGTCCGTATAGCCACCGCCGGGGGTGAGCGTCGTGTCGCCCTCGGACCGGCCGACATGCGCATCGAGCCCAAACGGGGTCCTCTCGATCGGCAGCGCGGCATCGGCGGAGACATAGAAATTGTCGTTGCCCCCGATCACATCCTGCGCGGGTGCGTAGGCAACGCCGAGCGTAAAAGCGGCGGGACCTGCCGCCAGAGCGAGCTTGGCATAGGGCTCGAAGAACTCGAATTCCCCGCCCGTCGAGCCCGGATAGGCATAATAGATCACCCCGCCATCGAGCGTGACGTCGTCGGCAACCTCGGTTTTGTAGCCGGCGTAAAGATCTAACTCGACATTGGAGCCGCCGAGCTCGCCGAATCCGTCGACGCTCGAAGCCCAGGTGCCGGCATAAAGGCCGCTCTCGTGGGTGACGCTGACCCATCCTTGCACCGCCACTTTCTCGTCCGACAGGTCGATCCCGCGAAACCGGTAGGAGGAAACGAGCGCCGTTCCGCCCGAGACCGTGACAGCGTCGGCCTCGGTCTGGACGGTTTCCTCCTGCACATCCTGAGCGAAAGCGGGCGTAGCGAGCGAGGCCGCAAGGGCGGCGAGGCAGATCAAGCGCATCGGGGAATCTGTCCTTGATGAAAGTGCGGCGACCATCGCCGCACCGTGCACATGGTCTCTCCTCATTTCGCCCATTAAATTGCCATGCGGATCGCCGGGGTGGCCCGTGAAATCCGCATGAAAGCCTAACGAAGCTGGCGCATTTTCACGCTCTTTTAATGCCACCGCACGCGATAGCCCCGCGAATTTTCATGCGCGCGAGGTCCAGAGCGGCTCCCAAATAAGGGAGCTGTTTCGCATGACATTCGATCTCATCCTCGTGGGGCTCGTGGCGCTCGGGCTCTTGGCCTATCTCACCGCGGTCCTCCTGCGGCCGGAGCGCTTCTGATGGAGCGCGCTGCCTCTGGCCAGACAGGGCTGTTCCAGCGCGAGCTGGTCGTCCCCGCGATCCGCGATTCTTTCGTGAAGCTCGATCCGCGCACGCTTGTGCGCAATCCGGTGATGTTCGTCACCGCGATCGTTTCCGCGACCGCGACGGTGATCCTGCTGCGAGGGATCGCCACCGGGGCCCAAGAGATCGGCTTCCAGGCCCAGCTGGCCTTCTGGCTGTGGCTGACCGTGCTGTTCGGCAACTTCGCCGAAGCGCTCGCCGAAGGGCGCGGGAAGGCGCAGGCCAAAGCGCTGCGCGACACGAAAGAGAGCCTTGTCGCCCGGCGGATTGGCAAGAACGGCGATACCGAGAAAATCCAGGCGACCGAGCTGCGCTATGGCGACATCGTGCTGGTCTGCGAAGGACAGCAGATCCCCGCCGACGGCGAAGTCGTGGCCGGGGTGGCCTCCGTAAACGAAGCGGCGATCACCGGCGAAAGCGCGCCCGTGATCCGCGAGGCTGGCGGCGACCGCTCGGCGGTGACCGCGGGCACCACCGTGATCTCGGACGAAATCCGGGTGAAGGTGACCGCCGAGCCGGGCAGCGGCTTCCTCGACCGGATGATCGCGCTGGTCGAAGGCGCGAGCCGGCAGAAGACGCCGAACGAGATCGCGCTGACGATCCTGCTGACCGGGCTGACGCTGATCTTCCTCGTCGCGGTGGGCACGCTGCCTGCTTTCGCCAGCTATGCCGGGGGAGCGATCGCGGTGCCGGTGCTTATCTCCCTGTTCGTGGCGCTAATCCCGACTACGATCTCCGCGCTGCTGTCCGCGATCGGGATTGCTGGAATGGACCGCCTGATCCGCTTCAACGTGCTCGCGAAGTCGGGCCGTGCCGTCGAGGCGGCAGGCGATGTAGGGACGCTTCTACTCGACAAGACCGGCACGATCACCATTGGCGACCGCCAGGCCAGCGAGTTCGTGATGCTTCCCGGGATCGCCGAGGCCGACCTGATCGAAGCCGCGCGTCTTTCGAGCCTCGCCGACACGACACCAGAGGGGCGCTCAATCATTGTGCTGGCGGGTGGTGACGATGTGCAACCGGGTGATGCCGAGCCGGTCGCCTTCACCGCGCAGACCCGCGTCAGCGGGGTCGATCTGCCCGGACGGACGATCCGGAAGGGCGCTGTCGACGCGGTTCTCAAGCTCGGCGAATTTCCCGAAGAGACGGTATCAGCGCTGCGCAAGATCACCGATCGGATCGCACAGGCCGGAGGCACCCCGCTCGCCGTGGTCGAGAACGGCCGCCTGCTCGGGGCGATCCATCTGAAGGACATCATCAAGACCGGCATTCGCGAGCGGTTCGTCGAACTGCGCCGGATGGGGATCCGCACGGTGATGATCACCGGCGACAATCCGCTAACCGCTGCGGCCATCGCTGCCGAGGCTGGCGTCGACGATTTCCTGGCCGAGGCGACGCCCGAAGACAAGCTCGCCTACATCCGCAAGGAACAGGCCGAGGGCAAGCTGGTCGCCATGTGCGGCGACGGGACTAATGATGCCCCCGCGCTCGCCCAGTCAGATGTCGGCGTGGCAATGAACACCGGCACGCAGGCCGCGCGCGAAGCGGGCAACATGGTCGATCTCGACAGCGATCCGACCAAGCTGATCGAGGTCGTCGGCATCGGCAAGCAGCTGTTGATGACGCGCGGCAGCCTCACCACCTTCTCGATCGCCAATGATGTCGCGAAGTATTTCGCGATCCTCCCGGCGATCTTCGTGGTGCTCTACCCCGCGCTGGGTGCGCTCAACGTGATGGGTCTCGCAAGTCCGCAGAGCGCGATCCTCTCTGCGATCATCTTCAACGCGATCATCATCCCGTTGCTGGTGCCGCTGGCGCTCAAAGGCGTCGCGTATCGCCCGATGCCTGCCGCCAGCCAGCTGCTGCGCAATCTCGGCATCTACGGCGTGGGCGGCGTCATCGCCCCCTTCGTCGGCATCAAGCTCATCGATCTCGCCGTCGCCGGCCTCGGCCTCGCGTAGGCCCGCGAAAGGACACTCCCATGCTTTCCGCAATTCTCACCACCATCCTGATCGTCGGCGGCACCGCGCTGCTGGCATGGCCACTCGGCATATACATGGCCGGGCTCTTTTCCGGCCGCTTCGCAAGCGCTGACGGGCTTTTCGTCCGCACGGTCGGCGGCGCGCCAGAACAGGACTGGAAGCAGTATTCGATCGCTCTTTTCGCCTTCAACATCGTGATGTTCGGCTTCGTCTTCGCGCTGCTGGCGACACAGCACATGCTGCCGTTCAACCCGGATGGTCAGGGCGCGGCAAGCCTGGACCTCGTGTTCAACACCACGGCCAGCTTCACCACGAACACCAACTTGCAGCACTATTCTGCCGAGAGCACCTGGAGCTATCTGGCCCAGATCGGCGGGCTGATGTGGCTGCAGTTCGTGTCTGCGGCGACCGGTATCGCCGCTCTCGCTGCGCTGGCGCGGGGCATCGGGCGCAAGCCTACCATGGGCAACTTCTTCGTCGACGTGCAGCGCGCTTCATTCTGCGTGTTGCTGCCGCTGGCGATGATCGTCGCGGCGGTGATCGCGTTGAACGGCGTACCGATGACGCTGCAGGGCGCAGCGCAGGTCACCACACTGGAAGGCGTGGCGCAGACCATCGCGCGCGGGCCTGCCGCCGCCTTCGTCGCAATCAAGCAGCTGGGCACCAACGGGGGCGGCTTCTTCGGCCCCAACTCCACGCATCCGCTGGAAAACCCGACCTTCTGGTCGAACGCGTTCGAGATGGTCGCGATCATCCTGATCCCGATGGCCTGCGTGTGGATGTTCGGGCGGATCATCGGCCGGCCCAAACATGCGATGGTAGTGTTGGGCGTGATGGCGGCGCTGCTGCTGATCAAGATCGTCGCGTCCGTCGGCTTCGAGACCGCTCCGACCCAAGCCTTCATGGACCTGCCGGTCGCGCAGGATGTCGGCAACCTCGAAGGCAAGGAGCTTCGCCTTGGGGCCACCTCCGGCCCGCTGTGGGCGGTGCTGACCACTTCGACCAGCAATGGTTCGGTCGGTGCGATGCACGACAGCCTCAATCCATTGACTGGGCTCGTGCCCATGGCGGGCATGTGGCTCAACGAGACCTTTGGCGGCGTCGGCGTCGGCATGATCAACATGTTCCTCTACATCGTCGTCGCGGTGTTCGTCGCGGGCATGATGGTGGGCCGCACGCCGGAGTATCTCGGCCATCGGATTGAGGGGCGGGAGATGCGGCTGGCGGTGCTGGCGCTGATCAGCCACCCGGTGCTCATTCTCGGCGGGACGGCGCTGTTCGCGGCGACCGCCTGGGGGCAGGACACGCTCAACAACGCCGGTGCGCACGGCTTCTCCGAGATCCTCTACGAATTCAGCTCGGCAGCCGCCAATAACGGTTCCGGGTTCGAAGGGCTGGGCGACAACACCGTACCATGGAACATCGCCACAGGTCTGGTGATGCTGATCGGCCGCTACCTGCCGATCATCGTTCCGCTCGCCATCGTTGGTTCGCTGATGGCCAAGCGCCGCAGTGCGGAAAGCGCGGGCACGCTGAGCGTGGAGAGCAGCACTTTCGGCGTGATGCTGTTCATCACCATCCTGATCTTCGGCGCGCTGACCTTCTTCCCCGCGGCCGCCCTCGGCCCCATCGCCGAACACCTCACGTTAATGCGCTGACGGCAGCCCAGACAAGGAACCGATACGATGAACTATGTCCTCCCTTCGCTCCGCCTGTGGCTGGCGACGATACTCATCTGCGTGGTTGGCTATACCGGACTGATGCTCGTCTTCGCTCAGACCATGGCCCCCTACCAAGCTAATGGCTCGATCATTGAAGTGGACGGCCAGGCCGTGGGCAGCGAGTTAATCGCGCAGGACTTCACCAAACCACGCTACTTCTGGCCGCGCCCCTCGGCCGCCGGTTACGACGGGATGGGCGCGGCGGGGAGCAACCTTTCGCCTACCAGTGCCGACCTCGCCGCCCGCGCGGCCCAGACGGTCGCGCGCTACGGCGCGACCGCTAAGAAGCCGATCCCTGCGGACCTGGTAGCCGCCTCGGGTGGAGGGCTCGACCCCCACATCTCGCTCGCCGGCACGTTCTTTCAGGCCGACCGGGTTGCCGCTGCGCGCGGGCTCGACGAGGCTCGGGTGCGCGACGTAATCGAGGAGCAGGCCGCCTCGCCTGGCGCGATCTTCGCGCCGGAGCGTATCGTCAACGTACTGCAACTCAATCTGGCGCTCGACCGCCTGAAAGAATAGGCGAGGCGCGATGGTCGAAGATCAGCCCACCAGCGATGCGAGTCGGTTCCTGCGGCTCGCTCGCGCCGAGGAACGCGGTCGCCTGACCGTCTATCTCGGCGCGGCACCCGGCGTCGGCAAGACCTACCGCATGCTACAGGACGCGGCACGGCGGAAGGCGGAAGGCGTCGACGTAGTCGTGGGTGTCGCCGAGACCCACGGACGGAGCGAGACCGCGGTGTTGCTCGAGCCGCTGGAAGTGATGCCGCGCCGCCATTACGACCACGACGGCCACCGGCTGGAGGAGTTCGATATCGACGCCGCGCTGGAGCGACGCCCGCATTTGATTTTGGTCGACGAACTGGCGCACACCAATACGCCTGGCTGTCGCCATCCCAAGCGTTGGCAAGACGTCGCCGAACTACTCGTTTCGGGCATCGACGTCGCAACCACTATCAATATCCAGCACCTCGAAAGCCTCAACGATATCGTTGCGGGGATCACCCACGTTCGCGTGCGCGAGACAGTGCCCGACAATATCCTCGAACACGCCGAGATCATCGCCGTGGATCTCCCTCCCGAAGCGCTGATCGAACGGATGGAAGCGGGCAAGATCTATCTGCCCGAAACCGCCAGACAGGCGCTGTCCAACTTCTTCACCCCCACTAAACTCGCCGCCCTTCGCGAGCTTGCGCTGCGCTATGCGGCGAGCAATGTCGATCGGCGGCTGAGCAATCAGCTCGAACTGAGCGGCGAAGGTGGCGGTTTTGTCTTCGGCAACCGGCTGACGGTGGCGGTTAGCCCTGGCAAGGGCGGTGCGCAGGTTGTGCGCGAGGCCAAACGTTTGGCCGACATGCTGCACGCCCCGTGGACCGCGGTGGTGATCGAAAGTGGCAGCGCGCGCGCGGTTTACGGTGCGCAACGAGAGCAATTGGCGGACAATCTCGCGCTCGCATCGTCGCTCGGCGCCTCGCTGATGACGGTCGCGGCGACCGATGTAGGCCAGGCGCTGGTCGATCAGGCGCGCGAATTGCGGGCGAGCCAGATCGTGATAGGCAAGAGCCGTCGCAGCCGCTGGTTCGAGTGGCGGCACGGCTCGATCGCGCAGGAGGTGATCCGCAAGGCCAAGGGCGTTTCGGTCCACGTCGTGCCGGTGGACGAAGCGGACGAGAAACCCGCGCAACCGAAAGACCCTTACTCCCAACGCAACAACATCTTCGCCTTTGGGTTGGTTGCCTTCACCATCCTCGGGCTGCATTTTGCCCAGCCGCTCATTTCGCGCAGCGCAATCGACTTGGTCCTGCTGCTGCCGGTGATTATCAGCGCAACCTTTCTCGGCATGCGACCGGGAATCTGGGCGTCGATATGGGCGGCGCTGGGCTACAATTTCTTCTTCACCCAGCCACTCTATACGCTCGACATCTACAGTACGGCAGACGTCGTGACCTTTATCGTCCTGTTCGCGGTGGCAGTGATCATCGGCGGGCTGGCTGGCAAGGTGCGCCGTCAGGCCGAAACCAGCGCGGGTGTTGCCCGGCTCAACGCCTCGCTGGCGCGCTTCGCAGGGCTGATGGGCGGGCTCTGCGACCGGGACGACACTGCGCGCGTCGCGTGCAGCGAGATCGGCGGCCTGCTCGATGTGGAGGCGATCATCGTTTCGATCGAGGATGACGGGCTGGTAGTGCGCGGCAACGAACACTATCGCCAACTCGACATGGTCGATGAGGCTGCGGCGAAGTGGGCGCTCGAAAACGGCGTGCCAGCGGGCCGCGACACAGGCACACTGAACGCAGCCGACTGGCAATTCCACCCGCTCAAGACCGCGCTGGGGATGATGGGCGTGCTGGGGATCGCACGGCCGTCGCAGCAGCGCGTAATCCGCCCCGACGATGCCACGCTGCTCGCCTCGCTGGTCGACCAGACCGCGCTTGCGCACGAGCGGCTTGTGCTCGAAGCGCGAGCGCGCGAGGTCGACGCTCTGCAACAGCGAGATCAGCTTCGCGGAGCCCTGCTCGGCAGTATCGCCCATGATCTGCGCACGCCGTTAACGTCGGTGATCGCCGCGACAGACGCGATCCCGTCAGAAGGCTCATTTGCCAGCGAGGTGCTGATCGCACGTGAGGAATCGCGCCGGTTGCAGCGCTTCCTGAACGATCTGCTCGAAGCCTCGAGAATCGAGCATGGCGAGATCCAGCCCAACATGGAGAGCGTGGACATGACCGATGTGATCGCCGCGGTCCTGCGCGATCTGCGGCAGGCCGGCCCCGATACGAGGGTCGAGACCGCGATCGATGCCGATTGCCCCTTGATCCATACCGACGCTCTGCTGCTCCGCCATGTACTGATCAACCTGATCGACAATGCGCTCAAATTCTCGCCGCGGTCGAGCAAGATTTTGGTTGAGTTCGATTGCAGGGACGATGACTTGGCGTTGCGAGTGCTCGACCGGGGCCCTGGCCTGCCGCCGGAATCTGCTGCGCTGTTCGACCGGTTCGAGCGGCTCGAAGGAACCGATCGCGTTGGCGGCTCGGGCCTCGGCCTATGGATTGCGAAAAACTTCGTCGAGGCGGTGGGTGGTTCGATTGCGGCGGAAAATCGCGAAGGCGGCGGCGCAATGTTCGCGATCGCGCTGCCCCTGGCTAGGGGCGTGTCCGAGGAGACCGCCGACCATGCGTAGCGACGTACTGATCATCGACGACGAGCCCGCGATCCGGCGTTTGCTCGTCGGCGCGCTCGACCGCATCGGGATAAGCCATGCCGAGGCGACGAACGCAAGCGAGGCACTACGGCTCGCAAAGCTTCAGCCGTCACCAATTGTGGCGCTGCTCGACCTTGGCCTGCCCGACCGCGACGGGCTCGAGATCATCCCGCAGCTCGCCGGTCTGGGTCTCGCGGTGATCGTTCTGACCGCGCGCGATGCCACCGAGGAAAAGGTCGCTGCGCTGGACCTGGGTGCCGATGATTTCGTTACAAAGCCATTTGACAGCGAGGAGTTGCTGGCACGGGTGCGTTCGGCGCTTCGGCGTAAGGCGGGGCCTCTCGCCGACAGCGCTTCGCGGGAATTCGCCGATGGCTCGATCAACCGCGAGGCGCATTATGTCACTTTGCGGGGCGAGAAAGTCGAACTTACTCCGCGCGAATTCAACCTACTCTGGGTGCTGGTCGACCGCCCGGGTCGGGTGGTCACCCACGATAGATTGCTCGAGACCGTCTGGGGGCCTGCGCACCGACAGGATTTGGACTATCTGCGGGTTGCAATACGTTCCCTTCGTCGGAAGATGGAGAAAGATGCGAGTAACCCGAGGTTGATCGTAAACGAACCAGGCGTTGGCTATCGCGTAGCCCCGTAACCCAAGGTCTGCGGCATTGATCTGATCCGATATGAGCGTCACATTGGACTGTCTGCTTACGGCCCAGCAGTTCCCTTCAGCTTGGGACCAACCCTGCGCAGGCCATCGTTTTGCAAACCGCTCAGGTGCAGCATTATTTTGATCCCAAAATGCGCGATGCATGCAGTATCACGCGAACGGTATCCTCTGGCTGATCCCACATCGGAAAGTGTCCGCTATGATCGACCAGTGCAGCGTGGCTTCAGAGAAGGCCTTGATGGAGCGATCCGCTTGCTGCGGTAGACACAACCGATCCTTGAAACCCCAGCCGATGACAAAAGTCGCAGCTGTTGCCGCAGGGCCCTCCTGCTTTGCGCCGTTGGCGAGGTCGTGTCCCAAGAGCCCGAGGTCGCCCTTAGTCCATGAACCAGGAGGAGAGGTTTACCGCGCCCAGTGCGCGTGTAGTGTGTCATGTAGCAGGAACATCTCGCACCGGACGTATGGCCCCCTGGATGTCCATATTGCCGAAAGCGAGGCCGAGAGCGGATAGTCCGCTGTCGGCCCAAATGCTGGCTTGCCTCCGTTGGCTTCTAGGCCGACGAACCTAACTGTGGTCAAAGCAGGTGACAGCGCTGGGCAACCAGAGCGTTTACAAATGGAGATTCCGAGAGCTGGCAATTTGCTCTGCGCTTACGCGACGATCTTTACCCATCGCGTCACAACTTTCATCAAGTTCACTTGGTACAAACGCGCGGCAGTGATGAAAGTCGACTGCTGACGCATTTTTCAGCCAAAAAGCCATACCACTATAATGCCTAGCACAATACCTAAGGCCAGTCGTTGAGTGTACCGTTTACGGTCGTCTTTTTCAGGATTAGGCATACAGTTCGTCAATGAAATCGAAAAGCCACACTGGCATGGCAACACCTCTTTTTCAGCGGAATTTATCAAGCCTCCTAAGCACAAAGCATGGCACATATTCGTTGGAATTCTTCAAAAGAGCGGAGACGCGGGCTTTGCCCACTTTATCGAAACGGTAACGGAAGGCTGGCTCATCCCAACGCTGGCGCAGCCGATCAAGCATCGCGGCATGACTTGGGTTGTCGTAGGCTGCTTTTAACATCTCAAAGCCTCTCCGGCCCCAATTCGAAAATCCATACGCAAGGTTCAACTCGCGATTTTCGATGTATTCGACCAGCCATTCAGCTTCATCTTCGCTACCTGGAGTGCCCCGTGCGATAGAATCCATTGCAATTCGGTTCTCGAAGCTGGTGATGTCGTAGCCAAGTCGGCGGTCGCCGTAGAGCGCAAATTCGCCTGCAGGATCACTGTAGGGTGTCGAATAGCCATTATAGCAGCCGACCTGTTCGAGCTCGGCGATCTTCATTTCGTCGGGAATGCCGCTGCGGAAAGTACCGTCAGCGTATTTGAAATCATTGCCTTCCTGACTGGAGAAGCTGGCCATCACCCCTTTCATCCGGCCGCTAACGCCCATCCATTCACGCCGGTATTCAACGGAAGCATTCATAGTCCCGAGCGATACGTCAGTTGTCAAATAGCCCTCGGTCTGACGACGCTTCCGTTCAGCGGCCAGCCAGCCAGCAAGCGTGTTCTTCTGGCCATCGAACGGAGCGTAAGTGCCGTCGCGCTCTGCGTCGCACCTCTCCTTCGATAGAGTGCCCAGATCACAAGCGAGCGGACGTCCGACAGCCAAACTGATTGGGCGCACATCGAACTTCGCCAGCATGGTTTGCGGCTGGTCGATCTCGGACCAGTGAAGCCCAACGAGTCCAAGGGTCGTCACGACGGCTGAAATCTGCGCCAGTCTATCGAGCCCGATCCAATTGGTCTTCGAACCCTTACGGATCCGAGGCAGCGCCCTCATCGGCGGCAGGTCGCGCAACAGGGAGGTGGCCTGCGCCTGGGACAGGGAAGGATTGCTCGCGAACTCCTCTGACCGCGGGGACGAATGGCTGTTGAAGACCATCGAACCGGTCGTACGAGCGAGCGCCGCCACGCGTTGCGCCACGGTCGGGTGGGTTGCATTGTCGCCATCGGTATCGCTGGCGATCATCATCGCATCGTCTTCGTTTCGCGCGCCCTCGACGCGATAGGCATGCTCGACCTTGACCAGGGCGGAGGCCATCGCACCAGGATTCTTGGTCAGCGAGACCGCTTCTGCATCGGCGATATATTCGCGGCGGGAAGATATCATCAGGCGCGACATCTGGCCCGCCCTGAGCGCGACCACGCCGATGAAGCTGCCGAGCAGCGCGAGCGGCAGCATCACCGGCACCGCTAGGGCCATCAATCCGTGGACCGGCGTAACCTGCATCGGGTTCGATCTGTGCATGTCAGTGAGTGCCGACATGAAAATGTTCGCCGCCGCCATCAACCGGATGTCGTTGTTCTTGATGTGGCTGAGCTCGTGAGCGAGCACGCATTCGAGTTCCTCGCGGGTCAGACTGTCGATCAGGTCCCGGGTAACGACCACCACCGCCTTCTTGCGCCCGATCCCGCAGGCGAAGGCATTGCGCGCTTCGCTCTCGATCACGCCGACGAAGGGCACTGGCAGCCCCCACGTAGTGATCAGCGGTTCGATCACCGCGCACAGATACGGTTCGTCGCGATTGTCGATAAAGTGGAAGCCGACCGCTTTTTTCACGGTCTCGATATGCCACCAGTACTTGACTGCGAACCAGACGACCGAGATCGCCAGAACTATCGGCGCGTAGCGGACGAGATAGCCGACCGTATTGAGAAACGGAGCGTGAAGCTGGTCGAAGATTACCAGCGGCAGGAACAGGATCGGGATCGCGATCAGTTGGACGGCGAGCATGAACGCCAGAAACAGACCGAGCGAACGTCCGTCATTGCTCCTGATCCAGCCGTAGAGGCCAGTCGGTACGCCTTTCGCCATGATCCCGCCCCCGGGCCTGCGCCCCGTTAGAACTGGACCGCCATCGGCTCGTCGATCAGCGTGCGCTCAATCCCCAGATCGTATTGCTGGCGGCTGTTGAGGCGCAGCTTCGCAGCGATCACATTGCCGGGGAACATGCGCAGCGACGTGTTATATTCCTCGATCGCGAGATTGTAGAATCGACGAGCCGAAGTGATGCGGTTCTCGCAATCGGTCAGTTCGCGGCGGAAATTGACGAATTCTGGCATCGTCTTGATTTCGGGATATTTGTCTAGCGAAGCCATCAGGGTGTCCAGCCGCGCGGTGAGGTTGCCCTCGGCCTTCAGCTTAATGTCCGCACTCATGCTGCCCAGCGCCTTGTTGCGCGCCTCAATCACGCCGAGGACCATGTCCTTCTCGTGATCGCGCACGCCCTTCACCGTGTTGAGCAGACTGGGTATGAGATTCTGACGATGCTTCAGGTGCACGTCGATATCGGCGAAGGCGGTGTCGCAGCGCTCGTCCAGCGCAACCAGCATATTGTGCATCGATTTAAATCGAAAATAGAGCCAGATGGCGCCCGTGATCAGCGCAGCGACCAGCCCCAGAACGACGTATAGCAGCGTTTCCATCGACAACCCCCATCGACTTGCGGTGTTCGGGCTCTTGGTTACTTCATGAGAATTAACAATTTTCTACCGGTCCGATCGTTAGCCGATTAACCGCATTTTAAAATCTGAATGGCAATAGTGTTATAATCGCACTCATACTGCAGGGGGTTTGAAATCATGGCTGAATCCGTACTCGCTCGCGTACGCCGCGTCCTCTCGGGCCGGATCGAGGACTCCGTCGACGCGATGGAGCGCGCCAATTCCGATGGTACGATGCGCGAAGCGATCCGCGAGGTCGATCGCGCCCTTGACGAGGTACGCGGCGATAAGGAAGCTGCCATGACGCGTCGCCTGCAAGCCGCGCGCCAGCAGGAGATGATCGGCACGAAGATCGATGAGCTGACGGGCAAGGCCAAGTTCGCGCTGCAGGAAGGGCGCGAGGACCTCGCCGAGGGTGCGCTCATTCGCCAGGTTGATCTTGAAAGCCAGTTCGCCAAGCTCGAGAAGCTGCAAGCGCTGAGCCGGATCGAGGAACAGAAGCTCGAAGAAAGCATGACCGCACTGCAGGCCCGCAAGTCGGAAATGGAAGAGGCGCTGGCTGCCTTCACGATAGCCCGCTCCGACGCCTCAATGGGCGGCGATGACGGGTTGGACAACAAGCTCGATATCGAGAAGAAGATTCGCCATGCCGAAGCGGCGTTCGATCGCGCCATGACCGGTGCTGGCGGCATCGAATTTTCTCGCAGCGATGCCAAGGCGATCAACGCCGTGGCCGAACTCGACACGATGCAAAAGGGCGCCACCGTAGCCGAACGTCTCGCCGCGCTAAAGCAGGAATCTGGCAAGGCCGCTTGACCTGATCTTCGGAACTTGATCGGACAGGCGGGACCGCGAAGCATGATCCAGAAACCCAAGGATGAGGACTTCCGCGAAAGTCGCGTCGTGACGACCGCGCGGACGACGAGCAAGATTGCGGTCGAGGGGTCGAAGGGCATCGGCGCTGGCGTGGGTCGACTCTATCTCTACTGGTTCGGGGGGATGATGCTGTTCGGCCTAGTCGTCAGCGCCATTCCATATATCGGCTTCTGGGGCTTCCTGGTTTTAGCCGGTGGCGGCATATTCTGGTGGAGGGATCATCGGAGGCAGGCTGCCGCGCGCATCGAGGCGCTTCGTCAGCAGCCACAGCGTTTCTTCGCTGCGGCCTCTGTCTCGAATCCAGCAGCGGCACCCCAGCCTCATGCCCCATCGCCTTTTGCCAGTGTCAGCGATGACGGGGGATTCGCTTTTCCCGCGCATGTGCGACGCGAAGCCAGAATCCTGTTCGATATCGGGCAAGTCACGCAACAGGCGGCGGTGTTGCTGGTTGCTGGCCTCTTCTTCCTGTTCGTGTTGGGTCGTGCGCTCGACAATGGCGGCACCATTTTGGGTATCGTGCTGGTCACGCTTTCGGTGCTGGTCGCCTCGCGCTTGCTCGGCGATCGCGCGGCGATCGAGTGGACGCCGCGCGAGGTGACGGTTCACCACCTGCTTTCGACGGGTAGGATGCAGTGGGCGGATGTGGACGACGTGACGGTCGAGAAAAGCTCGAAGCTCAATTTGAAGACGTACTTCCAGTCCGGTTCGAGCAAGAACATCGTGCTTCGCGCGCCGATCAACCGGCTCGGTGGCCCCACTGAAATGCGGGTGCCGATCCGTCTGCTGGGCATGGAAACAACCGAACTCGAACTACTGTTGGCCGACCTGTTCTGTTGGCGGGCGGCGGGCAACGCTCATCCGGCAGGCTACGCGCTGCCGTTCGACCGCCCCGAGTTGGTCAGCAGTCAGGAAATCGCTGCCGAGCCACTGGCCAGCGTTTCTCCTTCGGCCCATCCAAATGCCAGCTTCGATGCGGATGCGATCATCGAACGCCATCTCGCCGAACGTCGGCGTCTCTCGGCGGAAAATCGGCCTCCCATGCACCCCAATTACGACCTAGGTTCGTCTTCCGCCAGCGCTCAGATGTTCACTAGACGGACATTCGGGCGGAAAAAATTTAGATTCTGGCGCTAGTCTAGGTCTACGAAGTTCCTAATCCGTCGAGCGGTGCGGCCTTTATCGTTCCGTTTGGCCGATTCATCACCATCGGCGATTATTGGCGCCAATGGCGTTTCACTTTTAACTAAACAGATGGGTGGTTTTACGACAGTCTGTTTAGATGCGAAGTTTCTCGGAAGCAGCCGATACCTTGGCTTGTCTTTCCACCTGCGATCTTGATGTTAGTTCGCGAACGCGCCTGACGATATGCTGGTCAGCATTTTCCGGCGAGCCGGAGAGAAATGGCGGCTGCGGATCGTATTCAAGCATCAGCTGCACCAGCTTGGCATGCTCTTCGCCTCTTATCATCGCCATCAAAGTGAGCGCGAAATCGATGCCCGCCGTGACCCCTCCGCCGGTCACGAATTTTCCGTCGACAACTACTCTTTGCTCCATTGGGATGGCGCCGAAATCGGCCAACACAGGCCGGGACAACCAATGACTGGTCGCCTGCTTTCCGCGGAGAAGGCCCGCTGCGCCGAGCACAAGTGAGCCGGTGCACACGCTTGTTATCCAGTCAGCTCCTCCCGAGACTGCCTGAAGCCATGCCATCAATTCGTGATCGAGCATGGCGTCGTCCGCACCCGCTCCTCCTGGGACGCAAACTATATTCGGCTGCGGGCAGTCCTCAAAGGTGCAGGTCGGATTGATCGAAAACCCGCGTCTGTCATCACCGGCTTGAGAGATTTTGCCACGAGGTGCACGGTCGTGTTGCCCAGTCGCGATAGAACTTGCACCGGCCCTGTCAGGTCAAGTTGAGTTACGTTGGGAAAGAGAACGAAGGCAACGTCGAGAGCATCCATTAGCCAAGATTAAGGCTGAAAAAATGCGTCCGCAATTGGAAAACAGCGACGGTTCAGAGAATGACTGAAATCGGGTCGTTAGCGGAATGGCTGATTTCCCTAGTAAAGCTATCATTACCGGACCGACCGCTATCGACCCCGTTCCTGCCGTTTGTGATTGGAGACGGGTAAGGGCTCCGACTTCAATCGGAGTGTGTCGGTTCCATCCGTGCGGTGCGTGGAGGATAAACTAAGTGGGCCTCCATCAATTTGGTGGCTAGCCTAGAGGCGTCCCGCGCTGCGCGAGGGATCGGAGCGCGCTTCAATAGGTAGGCCAGGTGTCTATGCTGATCAGCACTGAAGCCGTGAGTAAGAATTTCGAAGTGATAGACCGTGAATTGCTGTTTCCGACCTGCAGCGTCGAACAGCCTGTGTAGCCAGTCCTGATCGTAGCTAGGAGCATCCGTGGCCATAATCACCTGATGACCGAGAAGGGCATTTAGCCAATCACAGACCTCGCCCGGATTATAACCGTGCTGATTTAAAGTTTGGAGCGACAATCCGTGGGCTGCCTCCGCAGATACCACTTCTTAGCCACGAGGCTGTCGGGCGGATGATCCTTGCCCCGGTTTCGATCAGCTTTGGCTCACCTTGGACCAGGGCCACACCGACTTCGATGGGATAGCTCCTAAAGCCCAAAGCGGAGGCTTCAATATCAAGGATCGCAACCCGCCGATCACTTCGGGTGAGTATATCTTTCATTCGTGCAGCATCCTTTCACCTCATCCACCTTCAGCCTACCAGCATGTGATGATTTTGAAACTATCGCAAAGGGTGCCGCCAAAGGCTGATCGCATCTCCCCTCGTCTCAGTCACATCAAGCACTGCTAAGCATGTAACTGTCGTATGCTATGGACGTGGGAGAAAATTTCCCATTGATTTGAGTGCTCTTTTTGTCATCTATGGGGCACCACCTTTAGCCACCGATCGGCACTGCCGTTTTGTGTTGCCACTTATCCATCAATTCGCTGGCACGCTCCCAACCTTATATTGTTGTCGCCTTTTGCGTGTGTGCAGACTCGATCGCATGGTGTTGGCGGCTGTGTCACGAGAGCGTCCCAAGGCCGCAACGTTGCCCCTAATATGCAACCAAACAGCACGCAAAGTGACACCTTCGGCTTCTAACGCGCAGCGAGCCTCGTTGGATATCCGAAGGAATACAGATGCCCTTGAAAGTACATCGCCTCGCTCTGCTGGCTTCAGTGGCTTTGCTGCCGGCGCCCCTACTGGCGCAGGAGGCAATTGCCGAAGACGCGGATGAGCCGGGTGACACCATCATCGTCACCGCACAGAAGGTCGAGCAACGCATAGAAGACGTGCCCATCACGATCAGCGCGTTGAGCGGGGAAGCGATCGCCGAACTCGGCGTGGCCGATCTGGACGAGCTGTCCAACTACGTGCCCGGCCTCAACATCCAGGAACAGAGCGCCAACAATCCCGGCATCGTCATCCGCGGGATCACGTCCGACAGCGGCTCGGCCCAGCAGGGCCCGCGCGTCACGCTCTATTACAACGGCGTCGACATCTCGCGCTCGCGCGGTTCCTATCAGGCCATCTACGACCTTGAGCGCGTGGAGGTCATCAAGGGCCCGCAGGCCACGCTGTTCGGCACCGCCTCTGCGGTGGGCGCGATCAGCCTCGTCTCGGCCAAGCCGAAGCCGGGCGCGTCCGCCGCGCTGACCGGCAATTACGGAAATTACGACGCGACGCTGCTTTCGGGCTTCGTCAATCTGGGCAACGACGTGATCGCAGGGCGCATCGCGGCCGAGTGGCGTACGCGCGACGGCTATGTCGAGAACCTCGCCGCGAGCCAGGAAGAAGAGCTCTACGCGAAGAACCAGTTCGGCGTGCGCGGTTCGCTGCGCTTCACGCCGAGCCCGTTCGTGACGGTCGATCTCGTCGGTACCTATGACCAGCAGCGCCATGGCGGCACGCCCTTCATTTCCGGCTTCTTCCCGGCCTATGCCGGAGCGCCCGGCGGCGCGGCCAACGCATTCGAAGATGCAAATCTGGGCGGTTCGCCCTTCTCGGCAGAGGCGCTGGGCGACGACCAGCTTGGCCTCAACCGCGAAGTCTACGACGTCAACCTGACGGCGCAGATCGAGCTGAACGACTCGCTGACCTTCACCACCGTCAACGGCTACCGAAAGTTCGACAGCGACGAGGTCTTCGATGCCGATGGCTCGGCTGCTCCGTTCCTCGAATTCGCCGAAATCGCCGGAGGCGACCAGTTCAGTCACGAAGGCCGGTTCAGCTATGCCGATTCCGGCTGGCGCGCGGCTTTCGGCTGGAACTTCTTCACCGAAAACGGGCGGCAAAACGTGCCCTTCTCGACCGAGGAAGGCACTTTCCTCCAGTGCCTGACCGGCCTGTTTGGCTCGCCGCTGATTCCGGGCATCCCCTGCGTTGCGCCCGATGGCAGCGTGCCTGCTGCCGGTGTGACCGAGATCGCCACGGGCGGCGCGGCTACGGCTGTCCCCTACACCTCGGTGTTCGAGAACCAGGGCGAGAACTCCAGCTATTCGCTTTTCGGTGATGTCACCTACATCGCAACGCCCAGCCTCGAACTGACCGCCGGCGCGCGTGTTCTGATCGAGAAACGTCAGTCGTCCTACTTCGCCGACGTGCCCGATTCGGTGCTGAGCGGGGCGCCGCTCGTCCCTGGCCAGGCCGATACGGGCGGGACGATAACTGCGGAAGACAGCTTCACCGCCGTCCTGCCTCGTTTCAACGTTCTCTATCGTGTCAGCCCCGATGTGAACATGTTCGCCACGGTATCGAAGGGCCGCCGTTCCCCGGTGGTGCCGGTGAGCGCGGCCGGTGTGCAGGACCTGATACCCGAAGAGACCGTCTGGAACTACGAGGGCGGGCTCAAGCTCAGCTCGGGCCCCGTGTCCGGCTCGCTCGGCGTCTATTATCAGGTGTATGACAACTTCCAGGTCTCGGTCGCGGAACTCGACGGCGACGGCAATCCCACCGGTTCTTTCGTCACTGAAAGCGCGGGCGCGGCATCGAACCTCGGTGTCGAGGCAGAGATCGCGCTTGAGGCGAATGACTGGCTGCGTGTGTTCGGCAATGTCGGCTACATCGCCGGCGGGATCGACGAGGATGGCGCGTTTTCGCCAGAATACTCGGGCGCGCGCTTCCGCCTCCAGCCCGAATGGCAGGCCGCAGGCGGCTTCACCATCGACTACCCGGTCGCCGAGGGTGTGCGCTTCTTCGCGACGCCCAGCGTGACCTATCGCAGCCGCATCTTCTTCGAAGTGCCCAATGCTCCTCTGATCTCGCAGGGGCCGGTCACGCTGGTCAACGCGCGTGCGGGTATCTCTTTCGCCGACGATCGCTTCGAACTGGCGGGCTTCATCCGCAACGCTTTCGACGAAGACTATCTGCTCGACGCGGGCAACACGGGCGGGGCTTTCGGGGTTCCGACCTTCATCCCCGCCGAGCCGCGTTTGTTCGGAATCGAACTGACAGCACGCATTGGCGATTGAGAGCCATTTTCTGGGAGGAGACCTGCCGGGCCTTGGTTCGGTGGGCCTCTTCCTTGCTGCTGCCGGGCCGGTCGTGCAGAGGCCGCAAGTATCTGTGATAACTATAATTGCCAATTCTCTCGGGTAATCCCGATCGCCTTCCTGGCCACTACGAAATTATCTCTATTCTCAAGTAGCAACGCCGAAATTGGCGCTCTCAATAAAGGGTGATTGACATTTCGGCATAACGAGCCTTATTCTTCCTTTAGCGCACAAAAGGTAGCGCTACCAATAATCAGCGAACCGGCTGATATGGTGGGAGGATGACATGATTGGCTTTTCAACGCGCTCACGTGCGGTTCGCACCGCTTCAGCGTTCGCTCTTGCGACTACATTTGTTAGCGCTAACACTGCTTTTGCGCAGGAAGCGGAGATAGTCGAGGACAATACTGAGCCGCAGGCAAACGATGATGTAATCGTCGTTACTGGTATTCGCGCATCTCTGGATCGATCCGTCGACCTGAAGCGCAACTCTTCGGGCGTGGTCGATGGGATTTCGGCAGAGGAGATCGGCAAATTCCCTGATACGAACCTCGCCGAGTCGCTCCAGCGCATCACGGGTGTTTCGATCGATCGCGTTAATGGCGAAGGTTCGCGGGTTACCGTTCGTGGCTTCGGCCCGGGTTTCAATCTCGTCACTCTCAACGGGCGGACGCTGCCTACGGCCAGCATTGCTTCAGTCGGTCAGGATCAGAACGGCGACTTCGTCTCCGGCACCACCCGTTCCTTCGATTTCGCCAACCTCGCATCCGAAGGTGTGGGCAGGTTGGAAGTTTACAAGACTTCGAGGGCGGCCATTCCGGGTGGCGGCATTGGCGCGGCGATCAATATCGTCACGCGCCGGCCGCTTGATGCACCCGAGGGGATTAGCGGGTCGATCGGTGCAAAGGCCGTATACGACGGCTCCGACACATTTGATCACGCCAGAGTTACGCCTGAAGTGTCCGGATTGGTAAACTGGACAAACAGGGATGCGACCTTCGGCGTCGGTCTGTTCGGCAGCTATCAGAAGCGCAACAACTCGGCCGTCTCTGAATCGGCAAACGACTGGAATATTCTGACCTACGAAGAGTTTGCGTCATCGACCACATTCCGGCGTGCTGACGGCTCCACGGTGATCACCAACGCACCTGAAGATCCGCAAACCTTGATCGGGATCCCCAATGATACGCGTTATCACTATTCGGAATTCCAGCGGGAGCGTCTCAATGGCCAGCTGACACTTCAGTTCGCTCCGACGGATCGCTTGTCGGTGACTGCCGATGCGACCTACTACCGCAACGAGGCTGAAGAGCAGCGCGTTGACCAGACGACGTGGTATAACCGTCCGTTCGACGCGATCGAATTCGACGGTAACGACGAGGTTGCTACGGCAATCTTCATCGACGATGTCATCACCGCCCCGAAGGACGGCGGCTTCGAGCAGCAATATCGCGCAACCAAGGACGAGCTCTATTCACTTGGCCTGAATGTCGCCTACGAGGCTACTGACAACCTGACGTTCATCCTCGACGGACACCATTCCAAGGCAGAGGCTCAGCCGAACAACCCGCTCGGTCACACCTCGACGCTCGTGGCGATTGCTCAAAAAGGTATCGTCGACCAGGGCGTTCGCATTGTCGACGGCTTTCCACAGCAATTCATAAGCTTCGACGACTCCGTCAACGGCAATGGCAACGGTATCCTCGACATTCCCGATCTCGGTTCCCAGGTCGCGAGAAGTCAGACGGCGTTCCAAGAGCAGACGGTCGATGAAATTCGGCTCGATGGTATTTGGGAAATGGGCGACGACGACCGTGTCCAGTTTGGCGCGAATTATCGCTCTGCCTCGATGTCCAGTCGGACAACCAGCACCAACGATACCTTAGGTGACTGGGGCGTTAGCGATATCGGCGATATCGCGGAAACTGCTCCTGGCGTGTTGGAACCCTTCTGTCTCGTGTGTCAGTGGCGCGATTTCGACACGGGAATTCCCGCAGGAAGCCCCTTGCGGACAGCTTTCCGCGGCGACGCAACAGCCCTGTTCAACGCATTCGGCGTTCCGGGAACGCTGGAGTCGCAAAGCGATAACAATGTCGATGAAGATATCTGGGCTGTCTACGGACAGGTGGAAATCAACACAGAGTTGATGAGCAGGCCCGTTAATATCGTGGCCGGAGTCCGCTACGAGCGTACGGATTCAGAATCGGTTACGCTCCAGGGCATCCCCCAGAATATCGTCTGGACTGCGGATAATGACTTCCGTGCGGAGCTCTCTGATGACGAGCAACCCGTTTCCGGCGACAACAGCTACGATCACATCCTGCCAGCCCTCGACTTCTCAATCGATCTCACCGATGATTTGAAGGGCCGCATTTCTTTCGGTCGATCGATTGCGCGCCCTGACTTCGGCTCGCTATTTGCTTCCACCAGCACGGGTAATCCGAACCGGCCTACTGCATTGGGCGGCGTCCCGGGGGGCAATGCAGGGAATCCGCAGCTGATCCCACTCATTTCGGATAACTTCGATGCGAGCCTCGAATGGTATTTCGCCCCGTCGAGCTACGCTTCGATCGGTTTCTTCGACAAGCGGGTCAAGAATTTCGTCGGTACGGGCCAGGTCACGCAGGATCTCTTCGGTCTGCGCGATCCAAGTTCCGGCGCGCCTGGCACGCGGTCGGGGCAGGCACTGACCTACCTTCAGGACAACGGTCTGGACCTTTCGGACGTCAACCTCTTCACTCTAACTGCGCTGATTGACCAGTTCGGCTTCGACGATGCCGTGACGCAATTCAACGCGAATTTGGGTGCTGGTGGTCTAGACCAGGGATTTGTCGATCAAGTTCTGGGTGATTACGACGTCGTCGCCAATGCCGACGATCCATTGTACCAGTTCCAGACCCAGCGGCCGGTCAACAGTGAAGAAGCCCACATCTACGGTATGGAAGTTGCTGGCCAATACTTCATCGGAGACACCGGTGTCGGGGTTGCCGCAGCATATACGTTGGTGCGCGGCGACGTAGGTTACGACATTACTGCACCGACCGATGCCGATCAGTTTGCTCTGCTTGGACTCTCGGATACGTTCAACGCCTCGCTGATCTACGAGAATTTCGGCCTCTCGGCTCGCCTGACCTACAACTGGCGTGATGCGTTTCTGTCGAACAACAGCCGTGGATCGTCGCGCAACCCAGTCTTCGTGGACTCCTACGACCAGCTCGACCTGAACGTCAGCTATGACATCACCGAGAATGTCTCAGTGTCATTCGAAGGTATCAATCTGACTGGATCCAATACGAAGACCTACGCTCGCACGGAGAACCAGCCCTGGTTCATCGTCGAGGGACGTCCTCGCTACTATCTTGGAGCTCGGTTCCGCTTCTAACTCCAGCACACGGAACCGCAAAGAGGGGCCGTTGCCGATCCCAACTGGCAGCGGCCCTTTTCTTCCGCACACAAGCTTGTAGTCTTTCCGCTATGCAGACCGCCTTACTCGACAATGTAGTCCATGCGGATCTGAGGCTGCGTCGCGCCTCTGGGGCGATCCATGGCGATCCATGCGGACAAGTCGAAATTTTATTGCCGGAGATTCCCCAAATACAGAGGGAGTTTCCGATCCTGTTCAGCAAGAACAGCGAGGGAGCCTTCAGGCCGCTTGCGATACTCGGCCTTGAGCCGCAAGAATTGCTGTTCGAACGGGACAGCCAGTGGGATGCGAGATATGTGCCCGCACTAATCCGGAAGGGACCGTTTCTCCTCGGCACGTCCGGTAGTGACGATCCGGTCGTGCACGTCATTCTCGACCATCCGAAGATCACCGACGATGAGCGGAGTTCGGATCCTCTGTTCCTGCCCCACGGCGGCCACGCTCCGGCGCTGGAAAACGCGCTCGACGCCTTACGTTTGGTGCACACCGGCCTTGAGAGCACTAGCCAAATGAGCAAGGTGCTGGATGAGGCCGGGCTGATCCGTCCTTTGCCTCTCAACGTGCAGGTGTCCGAGACAAAAACCGTTAAGTTCGGCAATTTCCATGCGATCCTGCCCGAGACATTGCGGAATTTGGCAGAGGAGAAAGTGCTCGAACTCAACCGATCAGGCTTTCTTCAGTCAGCAATTTTGATTGCTCACTCCCTCGGCAATATGAACGATCTCGTGCGCCGGAAGAGGATGCGTGAAAGCTGATCATGGGCGATCACTCAGGCCATTCGGTGGAGAGCGCCAATCCCGTCGAGGATTATGACACTCCCATGCCGCGCGGGGCCGAGCTCGACCGCTTTCTTACCTCCGTCGGTGGTCCGGCGGTTTTCAGAAGGGCAGGCTATGAACTGCCGATCGTCCGGGAGGCGCGGAATTCCAGCGCATCCGTGGCGAGTTATCTTCTGGACAAATCCGCAGAAAGACCTTTGACCGTTTACAGGGCGGGCGACGAAACCGGCGGGCGTTTTCACTACAATGATGCTGTCGATGGCTTCAACTTTTCAGCCTCGAAAAACGATCTCGCGCCATTGCTAGAGGAAATGCTCTCCGACCCATCCGAGCCCATTTATGTCGGCTCGACCGACCTCAGGCTGTTCTTCCCTGGGTTGTGGGAAGAAAACGATCCGGGCCTGGACGGCCTGGTGGATGAAAGCAGCGCACCCATTGTGGGAAGCCTATGGATGGGCAACCGGACCGTCACGCCCGCGCATTATGATTTGTCCAACAATTGCGCGCTTTGCGCCGCAGGTCGCCGCCGCTTCACACTGTTCCCGCCGGATCAGGTAAGTAATCTCTATCCTGGGCCGTTGGAGCCCACGCCGGGGGGGCAGGTCGTCAGTATGGTCGATTTCGCTGCCCCGGATCTGGATCGGTTTCCGCGATTTGCCGATGCGGTTGAGACGGCTCAGTCGGTAATCCTCGAAGCTGGCGATATACTCGTTTATCCGGCCATGTGGTGGCATCAGGTCGAAGGGCTCGACGCCTTCAACATTTTACTGAATTGGTGGTGGAACCCTGTTCCCGATTTCGTCGATACGCCTCAGTTAACGCTGTTGCATGCTTTGCTATCGATAAGACAGCGACCCACCCATGAAAGGGAAGCGTGGAGAGCGATCTTCAATCACTATGTGTTCGGTGATCGTGCGACCGCCAATGCCCATTTGCCGGCGCATATCCAGGGGCCGCTTGGCGAAATGGACGCATTATCTGCGCGGCGGCTACGCGCTGTGCTCACGCGAAAGATACAGCGATGACTGGGGGCCAGCCGGTTAGAGTGGTCATTGCGGGTGGCGGCACCGCCGGGTGGATATCAGCTTGCGCGCTTTCGCGGCAGCTCGGGCGTCTCGTCGAAGTTACATTGGTGGAAAGCGACGCCATTCCAACTATTGGCGTCGGGGAAGCAACGATTCCGACAGCGCGCAGCTTTCACGAATACTTGCGCATCGACGAGCGCCTTTTCATGTCGGCGACCGGCGCGACGTTCAAACTCGGAATCCGCTTCGATGACTGGGGTGCGCTCGGCGAAAGCTACATGCATAGCTTCGGCACCTTCGAGATGCGTAACTGGGTGGCGGAATTCCAGCATTTCTGGCTCGAAGGCCGTGATCGCGGCGCGGTTCACCCGATCGGTGCCTACTGCCTCGAACACGAAGCTGCGCTCGCAGGGAAATTCACCACCGCGGGTAAGCCTAATCTCAATTATGCTTATCATCTGGACGCGGGCCGTTACGCGGCTTTTCTGCGTGCCATCGCCGAAAGGGATGGCGCGCGCCGGGTCGAGGGTCGTATTGCGACTGTGGAGCAGCATACCGAGACCGGCGACATCGCTGCCCTCCTGCTTGAGAGTGGCGAGCGTATCGAAGGCGATCTCTTCATCGATTGTACCGGATTCAGAGCCTTGCTGATCGGCAAGACCCTGGGCGTCGGATATCAAGACTGGAGCCACTGGTTGCCCACTGACGGGGCTTGGGCGGTCCAGACAGAAGCGACGGAGCAGCCGCTGCCCTATACTCTTGCTGCGGCTCATGAAGCAGGCTGGCAGTGGCGCATCCCACTTCAACACCGGACGGGAAACGGGTTGGTCTTTGCAAGCGACTATCTCGAGGTAGAAGAGGCGCGGGAGAAGCTTCTCACTAACATTGCCGGTGAAGCAGTCAGCGATCCGAGGCTCATCCGGTTCGAAACTGGCAGACGGGCGACCATGTGGTCGAAGAATTGCATCGCTCTCGGCCTGTCTTCAGGTTTTATCGAGCCGCTGGAATCCACCAGTATCCATCTGATCATGAGCGGAGTTACCCGGCTCATCCAATTGTTTCCGTTCGGCGGTGAAATGCAATCCCTGCGCCGACGGTGGAATGCCCTCGCTGATTATGAACTCGAGCATGTCCGTGATTTCGTCATCCTTCACTATCATCTGACCAAGCGCGCCGACTCGGAATTCTGGCGGAGCAGAGCGGCGATGGACATACCGGCTACTTTGAAAGCCCGGCTCGAAAATTTCACTGAACACGCGCAGGCGTGGCAGGATGCCCACGAGCTTTTTCGGACCGAAAGCTGGCTCTACGTCATGCTTGGACAAGGACTTATGCCGCGCCACTGGCACCGCTTGGCCGGCCTGATGGACGATAAAAGGCTGATAGGGATACTGGCTCAGCAAAGAGATGCAATTTCATCTCGGGTCGCTGAAATGCCCGCGCACGGTCAGTTCATCGCCTCATACGCTGCCGCGCGCTGAGCGCTCTTTGGCCTGATCCTTTGTTCAACCGCCGATGGAGGCAAGATGCGGCGTTGCACCGCTATCGCCCTCATTGAGGCGGTGACCGCGACTTTTGCCCGGCATGGCCGCCACGATGCGGGAGACAAGCTCTTCCTGCTGGTCATCCCGCTGCAGGAGTTCACGCAGATCCAATCCCTCGGTGCCGAAAAGGCAGAGGTGGAGACGGCCGCGGCTGGATAGCCTGAGGCGATTGCAACTTTCGCAAAAGCCCGGAGAATAGGGGGCAATCAGGCCAATCCTGCCGCGATAGGCCGGATGCGCATAATCGACTGCGGGCCCAGCGCCGATCTCGCGCGATTGAGGTTCCCACCCTGCCGCCAGGAGTCTGTCGCGGACGATTTCTCCTGGCGTCGCCTGCTGTTCATGAAAAGCGGTATTGTCGTTAGTGCGCATGAATTCGATGAAGCGCCACGATAAGTCTCGCGTTTCGACGAAGCGCAGGATGTCATCCCAGCCGCTGCGTTCGAGATCGCGAAGCAGGACGGAATTTACTTTTACGGTGTCGAACCCCGCTTCGAGCGCTGCGTCCACGCCAGCCACGACATCGGCTAGGCGATCGTGTCCAGTCAGGCTGGCAAAGGCTTTCGGGTCAAGTGTGTCGATACTGACGTTGACGGCATCGACACCCGCCTCCCGCCATTCGCTGGCCCGTTGTGCCAGGCGATAGCCATTGGTTGTCATCGCGATCCGGCGAATGCCTTCGATCTCGCGCAATTTACGTGTGATTTCGGTGAAATCATGGCGCACCGTGGGTTCGCCACCCGTGAGTCTCAGCTTCCACAAACCGAGGCCGGCGAACGCAGCAACGGCCCGGTAGATTTCTTCGCTGGAAAGCTCTGAAGGCAAGCCTTGTTGCTTTACGAAGCCGTTGGGCAAGCAATAGGTGCATCGGAAATTGCACCGATCGGTGAGAGATAAGCGCAGGTAAGAAAAACGCCTTCCAAACCCATCCTCGAGGCGCTCGCCTTCTAAGCTTCCAGGTGGATCGAACAGTGCCATTGCCGCATAAGTACCCGCTCAACCTCACCTTGGCCAGCGTCTGCTAGGATCTAGAAGTCGGACAAATGATATGCTGGATTACGCCCAAGAGGCTGGGCGGGGGCTCGGCATTAAGGTGCACCCAGTGGCGCGCCCTACCAATTGGTGAAGAACGCGCCCGTATTTATTGCGCTGGCAATTTAACAGTAGGCTGGCGTGTCAGGCGGGTACACAGAAACGATCGTAAAGAGTGCGAATGACTGCTTTGACATCCTCACTCGCGAGGGAATAGTAAATGAACTGTGAACTCCGCCGCGTAGTGACGAGACCTTCACGGCGCAAAACCGAAAGATGCTGCGACAAAGCGGATTGTGAAAGATCGACCAGGTTGACCAATTCTCCCACCGTTATCTCTCCTTTTGCCAAGTGACAAAGGATGAGTAAGCGCGACACATTCGCCATAGATTTGAGCAAGGTCACCGCGTTTCCCGCGTTTTCCTCCATCTCAGCTATCGGAATGTTCAGGGGCACAGTGAATTCTCCACGGGGACTTACGGATAGGGGGTAATACTTGTTCTTTGAACCGAGAGTGGGGTCATATGCAAGTCTTTGCATGAACTTTTTCGACGAACGCTTTTTTCCGCCGGTCTAAAGTTATCAGAAAATTTAATGAAATGGGAGATGAAGAGTGAATAATGGTCCGTTAACCGGCTTGAGAGTGGTCGAATTTCAGGGAATCGGCCCCGCGCCGCATGTGGCAATGATGCTGGCCGATCTCGGTGCCGACGTCGTGCGGATCGAACGGCCAGGTAACCGGCCGATGAATCCCGTCGTGGAGCGGGGGCGTCACCGAGCCGAGGTGGATCTCAAGAGCGATGCGGGTAAGGCATTCGTTGGAAAAGCTCTCGCTCACGCCGATGTGCTTCTTGAAGGCTACCGGCCCGGGGTGATGGAGCGTCTGGGGCTTGGGCCTGACGAGATGCTGTCTGCCAATCCGCGCCTCATATATGCCCGCATGACCGGCTGGGGACAGGAAGGCCCATTGGCGCAGGCGGCAGGGCATGATCTCAATTACATCGCGATTACCGGCGCGCTCGACAGCATCGGCGTTAAGGGAGATCTGCCGATCCCGCCGCAAAATCTCGTGGGCGATTTCGGTGGAGGATCTATGTATTGCGCGTTCGGAATCATGGCCGCGCTGTATGAACGCGAACGAAGCGGCCGAGGCCAGGTGGTCGACGCGGCCATTGTCGATGGCGTGACCAACCTCATGACCTTTTTTCATGGCCAACCGCACAGCGCGCTTCGCACCACCGAGCGCGGCGCCGGCCTGCTGGGAGGGGCGGCACATTTTTATCGCTGCTATGCTTGCCTCGATGGAAAAGAAATCACTGTCGGCGCCATTGAGCCGCAGTTCTACGCAGAATTGCTTGCGCGGTCCGATGCACCAAAGGAATTGGCCGACGGGCAACTCGATCCCGCGAACTGGGAGCCCTACACCGAAAAGCTTGCGGCGCTGTTCAAGACCAAGACGCAGGCGCAGTGGATCGCTCTGCTCGAAGGAACCGACGCCTGTTTTGCCCCGGTCGTTCCGCTGGACGAGGCGAAGGATCACCCCCACATGAAAGCGCGGGCATCCTATTTGGAACACGGAGGTCGTCCTCAAGCGGCGCCTGCCCCGCGGTTCGGGCGCACACCCGGCGCAATCCGCGACAGTGCGCAAGATGGCGAGGAGGTGGTGGCGCGCTGGGCGTCAAATGGCTAATGACGCGGTCCAAAGGAGAGACGTTCCATGCGCGAATGCACCAAATTCTACATCGATGGCCAATGGGTCGATCCGGTCACCGAAAACACGCAGCCGGTAGAAAATCCTGCAACTGAAGAGACAATCGGCCACATCAGTTTCGGGACCAAGGCGGATGTCGACAAGGCTGTCGCCGCGGCACGCAGGGCCTTCGAAAGCTCCAGCCAGACGACGCGAGAAGAACGTCTGACCCTGCTGCGCGCAATTCAGGCCGAGATCGAGAATCGCAAGGAAGAACTCGCTCTCGCGGTCAGTGATGAGATGGGCGCCCCGATGAGCCTCGCCAGCGGCCCCCACGTCGGCATGCTGGCAGGACATTGCCAGAAGACGATCGAGGTGCTCGAGGATTTCGCCTTCGAACGAAAGGATGGGCAAACGCTGCACGTGTGGGAGCCGATCGGTGTGGTCGGAATGATCACCCCATGGAACTGGCCGCTCAACCAGATCGCCTGCAAGGTGTTCCCGGCGCTGGCGACAGGCAACACCATGGTGCTCAAGCCGACCGAGATCGCACCGTTCAACGGCTATATCTTCGCTGAGATCATGCATGCGGCTGGCGTGCCAGCGGGTGTGTTCAACCTTGTGAATGGCGACGGGCCGGGCGTGGGCGAAGCCATCAGCGGGCATCCGGATATCGACATGGTCAGCTTTACCGGTTCGACCCGCGCAGGCGTTCTCATTGCTAAGAATGCGGCAGATACGGTCAAGCGCGTGGCGCAGGAACTGGGTGGCAAGAGCCCCAATATCGTGCTCGACGACGGCGCCTTTGCGAAATCGGTGGCGAGGGGCACGGTCTCCATGATGGGCAATTCTGGTCAGACCTGCACTGCGCCCAGCCGCATGCTCGTCCCGCACGCACGCATGGAGGAAGCCAAGACCGTGGCCAAGGAAGCGGCGGAAGGCGTCATGCCCGGTGATCCCAAGGGTAATGCGGCCATCGGCCCGGTTGTCTCGAAGGCGCAATGGGACAAGATCCAGGGCCTGATCAATAAGGGCATTGAGGAAGGCGCCACGCTCGTTGCCGGTGGCCCCGGCAAGCCTGAGGGCCTCGAAACGGGTCACTACGTCAAGCCGACCGTCTTCGCCGACGTCCAGAATGATATGACCATCGCGCGCGAGGAAATTTTCGGCCCGGTGCTCTGCATTCTCGGCTACGACGATTATGCCGATGCCGTGCGCATCGCAAACGACACCGAATATGGCCTCGCCAGCACGATCATGGGCGAGGATATCGACACCGCCCGCAGCCTCGCCAAGCGTATTCGCGCCGGCCGGGTGACGATCAACGGCGCCCACGACATGAACGCCGCCTTCGGTGGTTACAAGAAGTCGGGCAATGGCCGCGAATGGGGCGAGTGGGGCTTCCACGACTTCCTCGAGGTCAAGGCCGTGATGGGCCACGGCTGATGGCGGGCAAATTCTTCGACGGGTGGCAGGTCGGCGACAAGCTGACCCACGAAATCCGGCGCACGGTGACCGAGGCGGACAACCTCTTCTTCACCGTGATGACCCACAATCCGCAGCCGCTCCACCTCGATGCGGAAGCGGCAAAGGAAAGCGAGTTCGGTCAGATCCTCGTCAACGGGACTTTCACCTTCTCGCTGATGGTCGGACTGAGCGTGGGTGACACCACGCTCGGCACGCTGGTGGCCAATCTCGGTTATGACAAGCTGGTCATGCCCAAGCCCGTCTTCATCGGCGATACGCTGCATGCGACGAGCGAGGTCATCGGCCTGCGCGAAAGCAAGTCGCGCCCCGAAACCGGTATCGTCACGTTCCTGCACGAGGCGGTGAACCAGCGCGGAGAAGTCGTATGCCGCTGCGAACGCTCGGCTTTGCTGAAGAAAAGCGCGGCCTGATCCTGCACCCCTTCGCCCTGCTCATGCGTTGCGGGGCGAAGGGGAGAGTGCATGAGCCACGATAGATCGGGCAAGGAGCCCGAAAGCGTCGAGGATGTGATCGGCGAACTCGACGATCTGGCGGCCAAGGGCGACAGCGTCCGCGTGGCCGATGTCCTCGATGATTTCGGCAAGCGTAGCTTCGGCCCGTTCATCATGCTTCCGGCATTGCTCGAACTCACGCCCGTTGGGGCGATCCCCGGCGTTCCCACTTTTCTCGCCAGCGTCATTGCGCTTGTTGCGGTGCAGTTGTTGCTGGGGAAGGACCATGTCTGGATGCCGCGCTTTGTCCAGAACCGGGCCGTGGAATCGAAGAAGCTTCACAAGGCGATCACGAAGCTGCGTGGGACCGCACGCTGGCTGGACGATCATAGCCGCGACCGGCTCGAACCGCTCACCAAAGGTATCTGGATCAGGCTGGCCGCACTCGCCGTCATTATCCTGTGCATCACCGTTCCGCCGCTTGAAGTCCTGCCCTTTGCCAGTTCGGCGCCCATGCTTGCCATCGCCACGATCGGGCTTGCACTGATCGTGCGCGACGGGCTGGTCATGCTGGCTGCGCTGCTGCTGGCTGTGGCCGCGGTGGGCGGCGGCACCTACTATTATTATAGGTCGGATGACGATGGCGAGAGTGGCGGCGGTATGGCGTTGGAAGAGCCATACCATTACTCCCCGCTTGCCAGGCGATCAGCGTAATCGGAAATAAGCGCACATCGCAGTCCTGCTAAACTTGCCATTCAGCCCCGCGCGCCTACATTCCATCCCATAGGAAAGGATTGCCCTGCAATGCGCGACGATAACGACAATTCGAACCCGGAACCGGAAGGCAATGGTCCCAACCCGTGGATCAAGAGCCTGCTGGTATGGGGCGGAATTTTCCTCGGCCTGCTGCTGGTCGTTTCCATGTATGGCGGAGGCAGCTCTGCCTCCGGCACGCAATTGCTTTATTCGGACTTCAAGGAAAAGGTCGCCGAAGGATCGATCAAGTCGGTGGAGATCGCCAATGATCGCATCACGGGCCTGACCACCAGCGGCGAAGCTTTCAACACCGTTCCCGTGCCGGACGACACCACGCTGACCCCGCTCCTTGAAGAGAACGGCGTCGAGTTCTCTGGCAAGGAAGCCGATAGCGGCAACCTGCTGATCTATGCGCTCATCAACATTCTGCCGTTCCTGCTGATCCTCGGTATTGCGTTCTTCGCCTTGCGCCAGGTGCAGAAGGGCGGCGGCGCTGGCGGTGCGATGGGTTTCGGCAAATCCAAGGCCAAGCTGCTGACCGAGAAACAGGGACGGGTGACCTTCGCCGATGTCGCCGGGATCGACGAAGCGCGCGAAGAGCTGGAAGAGATCGTTGAATTCCTAAAAGATCCCAGCCGCTTTTCGAAGCTGGGTGGCCAGATTCCCAAGGGCGCTTTGCTGGTCGGGTCGCCGGGTACCGGTAAGACGCTGCTTGCACGCGCCATCGCGGGTGAGGCGGGCGTGCCCTTCTTCACGATCTCAGGCTCTGACTTCGTTGAGATGTTCGTCGGCGTCGGCGCCAGCCGCGTGCGCGACATGTTCGAACAGGCCAAGAAAAACGCACCCTGCATTCTCTTCATCGACGAAATCGATGCGGTTGGCCGCAGCCGCGGACACGGTCTGGGCAATTCGAATGACGAGCGCGAGCAGACGCTGAACCAGCTCCTGGTCGAAATGGACGGCTTCGAAGCCAACGAAGGCATCATCATCATCGCGGCGACGAACCGCCCCGATGTGCTCGACCCTGCACTGCTTCGTCCGGGCCGCTTCGACCGTCAGGTCGTTGTCCCCGTGCCGGATATCGAAGGCCGCGAGAAGATCCTCGCCGTGCATATGAAGAAGCTGCCGCTGGCACCCGATGTCAATCCGCGCACCATCGCGCGCGGTACTCCGGGCTTCTCGGGCGCCGATCTGGCAAACCTCTGCAACGAGGCAGCTTTGCTGGCTGCGCGCCGCAACAAGCGGCTTGTCGCCATGCAGGAATTCGAAGACGCCAAGGACAAGGTCATGATGGGCGCGGAACGCCGTTCGATGGTCATGACCGAAGACGAGAAGAAGATGACTGCCTATCACGAGGCGGGCCATGCCCTCGTCAGCCTCAACGAACCGGCATCCGATCCCATCCACAAGGCGACCATCATTCCGCGTGGTCGTGCGCTGGGCATGGTGATGCGCCTGCCGGAACGCGACAGCTATTCCTACCACCGCGACAAGATGCATGCGAACCTTGCCGTGGCCATGGGCGGCCGTGTGGCCGAGGAAATCATCTTCGGGCACGACAAGGTGTCTAGCGGTGCGTCGGGCGATATCCAGTATGCGACCGACCTTGCCCGCAATATGGTCACCAAGTGGGGCATGAGCGACAAGCTCGGACCGCTCCAGTAC
Organism: Qipengyuania sp. NPDC077563; assembly: GCF_044901345.1. Lineage (NCBI taxonomy): Bacteria > Pseudomonadati > Pseudomonadota > Alphaproteobacteria > Sphingomonadales > Erythrobacteraceae > Qipengyuania > Qipengyuania sp. NPDC077563. The sequence goes on from NZ_JBJDPC010000004.1 coordinate 56,841, forward strand.
GAACAGAGCCAGGAAGGCTATTTGGGCATGGGCCAGACCGCGCGCACCATGTCGGGCGGCGAGACCAACAAGCTCATCGATGAAGAGATCAAGCGGCTGGTCGAGGAAGGTCTGGCCCGTGCCAAGGACGTGCTGACCGATCAGGAGGACAAGCTCCACCTGTTGGCCCAGGCCATGCTCGAATATGAAACGCTGACCGGCGACGAGATCGACCAGCTCATGAAGAATGGCAAGATCGATCGCCCGAACGAACCGAAGGGGCCGGTATCGGTTTCCCAGCCTGGCGGAAGCACGGTTCCCAAGGCCGGAAAGAAGTTCGGCGGCACAGGCGAAGGGGCTCCCGCAGGAGCCTGAACGCCAGCGCTGAAGAAATCAGGGCGCCGCACGGGAAACCGTCGGCGCCCTTTTTGCGTTGTCCACCCATACCCAGAGGCGCCGAACGCGCCACTTCATGAGGATACGACTATGAAACGCCTGATTGCCACTGCACTTGCCGCTGCCACGCTGACCGGCCTTGCTGCCTGTTCCGAACAGACTCAGGCCGATGCGTCCAAGACGGCGGAACTTGCCGGTGACGATATCGAGGCCAATGCTGCCGTAGTCGGAGAGGTGATCGAAGACGGCACGAAAAAGGCTGCCGGCGCAGTCAGCGAGGGGGCCGCCAATCTCGAGCGCAATATCGAGGAAGGCGACAAGGAAACCCCCGGCCCGGCACCCATTTTGGGCGACGAGCTGAACCGTGATCAGGCAGACGCTGAGAATTAAATCAGAACGCGCCGATTACCAGCAACAGGTTCAGGAACAGGATGGCCACGATGTTGATGAAGATCAGCAAAACGGCAAGCCGCCAGAATGCGGAGAAACGCGAAAGCGAATAAGCGCCGCGTAACTGCTTGTAGATGTGAATAGGCGGAACGAAGGTAAACAGGGTCGCCCGGATCCATCCGGGCGCACCTGCCTTTATCAGCAACGACAGCACGATGAAGAACAGCGACATGAAGGCGATCGAATAGGTCACGAAGATCGCGTGGTCGTAGGCGCGATAGCCCGGCTTCCATAGAAACAGCAACCACACGAACGGTATCGAGATAGGGATCAGCAACCAGCTGAATTTGTAGCCGTTGGCCTGCAGCTTGTAGAGCATCAGGCCGGGATTACTGTTCCATTTCTCGATCACCTTGTCGATGAAGGCGATGTCTGTCTTGATGTCGGTGACGCTGGTGTTCACTTTCACGATGTCGCGTTCACGCAGATCGTGAAATTCGGCGAGGTTGCGCTCGGTCGTGGCGAGTTCATCTTCGAGTTCGGCCCGCTCTTCCTCGGCGGAAGCTATGTCATCCTCCAATCCGGCAAGTTCCGCCTCGCTGGCCGTCGACCTTTCCTCGGTAAGTTCTGCCAGTTCCGCAGATGTCTCCGACAACCTGATCCGAATGTCGTCGCGATCGCTCGCCATCCTCTCCTCGATCTCACCAAAGGTGTTGGCGATGCTCGCATCTGTCATAATATTCGTCGGGGCCGTAAGTCCTACCACTTGGAACACCGCGAACATGAGGAAGACCGTGAAGAGGAACAGCGCCATGGGCGATACGAACCGCGCCCGTTCGCCTTCGATATAGCGCCGCGTAAGCTCCCCGGGTTTGAGCGCGAGCTTGGGTAGCGTCTTCCAAGTCTTGCCTTCGAAATGCAGCGCGCCATGGAGGAGATCGTGCATGAATGCGCCGATCGTGCGGTGGAGATGCGCTTTCTGGCCGCAGCTGTGGCAGTGCGAACCGATCAGCTCGGTACCGCAATTGAGACAGGCTCCTTCGGCGAAATGTCCGTCTTCAAGATGTTCGTCGCGTGTCCGGTCGTCGATCGCCTTGGCGAAAAGTCCGCCTTCCACTGCCGTGCCCAACGCATCACCAAAATCGCTCATCGAGACCCCCTTGCGACTTGAATGCCCTTAATGGAACTGCCGCTCAAGACCAATTGTTCTGCTTATCTCTTGCAGTTCCATTCGCGGCTTGCGAATAATAAGGTGATGGATACCATCGGTCCTTCCGCAGAATTTGTCGGCTTTGGCGTTGTTGCCGCAGTCTTCGGCCTTTTCGCGCTGATCGAATTCGTGTCGCCGAAGCGCACGCCGTTGCGGGGACGGCGCTGGGTAACCAATCTTCTGCTGTTCGGGATCGATACGCTGTTGGTCCGCCTGGCGGTGCCACTGTTGATGGTGGGCACGGCCGCACTGGCGGCAGAAAGGGGATGGGGTCTTTTCAACTGGGTAACTCTTCCGCCCTGGGCCGGTGTCATCGCCGCGATCGTCGCACTCGATCTGGCGCTCTATCTTCAGCACTGGGCAACCCACCGGGTGCCGCTCCTCTGGCGCCTGCACAAGGTCCATCATGCGGACCCGTCGTTCGACATCACCACCGCAGCCCGCTTTCACCCGCTGGAAATCGGGTTCAGCATGCTGTTCAAGATGGCGGTCGTCGCAGCGCTCGGCCTACCGGTGTTCGGGGTGTTCCTGTTCGAAGTGGTGTTCAACATCGCGACGCTCTTCACCCACGCCAATTTCTCGCTCCCCAGGGGCGTGGAGCGCCCTTTCCGAGCATTGCTCGTCACGCCCGACATGCACAGGATCCACCACTCGTCCTTCCGCCGCGAGACCGACAGCAATTACGGGACGCTACTGTCAGGCTGGGACAGGGTCTTCGGCACCTATGTCGGCGATGCTGCCAAAGGGCAGGACGGGATCGAGATCGGGCTGAAGGCCTATCAGGACGAACGCCCCCATCGTCTGGGCTGGAGCCTGCTGCTGCCGTTCAGGGATTAGGACGCCTCGGCCTGATCGAGGAACATAAATAGAACACGAACGTTGGTTTGGCAAAGGAGACATGCATCATGACTGCTACCATGCCGAACGAATACCCCAAGTCCGATCCCGTATCGAATGCCGAAAAAGATCCCGAGAACTGGGCTACCGGGGATGAGCGTATGACCGGCGCGCAGGCCAGCTACCTCAAGACCCTGTCGGAAGAGGCCGGCGATCCCGAAGCCTATGACCCCGAACTGACCAAGGCCGAAGCGTCCCAGCGTATCGACCAGCTACAGGCGAAGACCGGCCGGGGCCAGTGAAGCACCCGCAACGAAAAAGGCCGCCCCATCGGGAGCGGCCTTTTTCTTGACTGCAATGCTGTAGAGATCAGCCCTCGTAATCGGACCCGATCGAGGTCGAGCGGGCCGGCGCGGATGCCGTGATCCGCAGAGCTTCGGCCGACTGGCTGAGCGAGCCGACTTCATCCATCTCGTCATCGTCATCCGGCAGGATTTTCTGCAGATTGGTGACGGCTGCTTCCTGCAGGTCCTTCGGCTTCACCGTCTGCTCGGCGATCTCGCGCAAGGCAACGACCGGATTCTTGTCACGGTCGCGTTCGAGAGTGATCTCCGCACCGCCGGAAATCTCGCGTGCCCGCTGGGCAGCCAGCAGGACGAGATCGAAACGGTTGGGGACCTTGTCTACACAATCTTCGACGGTAACGCGCGCCATGGGCACTCCGATGCAATTAAATTCGAGAATCTCGGAAAGCGCGTCAGATACGGATCGAGGGCGATCAAGTCAAGGATTTGCGCCATGTGCCGGGCACGCTAAGGCTTGCAGTACATGGCAGATACAGCAACCGCAGCCCAGACCACGCACTTTCGCGACCCGCCGCCGTTCGAGGTGCGCGCGCAGGGGCAGTCCCTCACTTTCTATCCTGCGGGAAAAGATCGCCGTCAGGCGCTGATGGATCTGGTCCGCTCGGCCAGGACGACGCTCGACGTCTGCTTCTACATCTTTGCCGAAGACAGTGTCTCCGTGGAGTTGAGAGACGCCCTTTGCGACGCAGCGAAACGGGGCGTGAAAGTGACGCTGATCATCGACCGCTTCGGCGCATCGGCCAGCGATGAATTCCTCCAGCCTTTCGTCGAAAGCGGCGGTACATATCTGTGCTTCAGCCCGCGCTGGTCGATGCGCTACCTCATCCGCAATCATCAGAAGATGGTCATCGCGGACAATGAACGCGCCATGTTCGGCGGCTTCAACATCGAAGACGATTATTTCGCGCCGCCGGAGAGAAACGGCTGGAACGACATCGGCATCCGCATCGAAGGCGACGCGGTCCAGGGCCTGAGCGACTGGTTCGGCCGTCTGCACGACTGGACGGACGATGACGACGCCCATTTCAGGGAGATCAAGAAGACCGTCAGCGACTGGGAATGGACATCGCAGGATGGCCATGCCCGCTGGCTGGTCGGCGGGCCGACCCGGGGCCTATCTACCTGGGCGCGGTGCGTGACGCAGGATTTGAAGGAGGGCGAGAAGCTCGACATCTTCATGGCCTACTTCTCACCCCCCTATACGCTGCTCAAACGGATCGCGCGCGTGGCGAAGAAGGGACAGACACGGTTGCTGATGGCCGCCAAGAGCGACAATGGCGCGACGATCGGCGCGACCCGTTCGCTCTATTCTTATTTGCTCAAGCGCGGCGCGAAGATCTGGGAATTCTCTCCGTGCAAGCTCCACACCAAGCTACTCGTCCTCGATGACGCGGTTTACGTGGGCAGTGCCAATTTCGACATGCGCAGTCTCTATCTCAATCTGGAGATCATGCTGCGGATCGAGGATAGGGCACTTGCCGAACGGATGCGCGACTTTGTGACCCGGCATATCGAGGCTTCGGAGCATATTACGCCTGAACTGCATAAGAAGCGTGCAACCATCTGGAACAGGATCCGCTGGTGGGCCGGCTGGGTGCTCGTCTCGGTGATCGATTATACTGTCGCGCGGCGAACCAATCTGGGCTTCTGATACCGACAAGGAACATTCGCCCCATCAAAGGCGTAGGCTGCGAAAAGGAGATTTCGATGAGGACCGCCATTCTTGTTGCTGCACTCCTGGGCGTGAGCGCCTGTGCAGAGCCGATCGAAGACCGCGAACCAGCGGATACCGAACCGTTGGCTCCGGCTACAAATGTTCCGGCGATAACGCCAAGGGTCGCGCTGGTGCCCGGCGTGATTGACGATAATCTGCGACGCGAACGCAATCTCATGGGCGAACTGGGCTGTGTCTTCCGCCGCGGTCAGGAAACCCTGTTCGCGGCCGTCGCCAATTCGGCAAATATCGAAAGCGCAGAAGGGCTTGTCGTCATTGATGGGCAGCCCATCGAAGTCGAGATGGACGGGTCCGGCGGATACAACTCGCTCCAGTCCGCCGCCAGCTTCACCGGGGACAATGGCATCGAAGTCGAGATTGCCGTTTCCGAAGAAGCCGAAATCCGCGAAACGCCCGCCCCGGCAACCGGGCCCGCGCCGATGGAGGCGACTATGACGTTATCGCGCGATGGGCAACAGGTCTCCGTGGAAGGCCGCTACGAATGCGGACCGCAGGCGGACGCCTGATTTACTCGTAATCATCCTCGTATCCGCCGCGCATTTCGGGCGAGGTGAACTTGGTGAACTCGCTCTGGAACAGCAGCGGGACATTGCCGGTCGAGCCATGACGCTGCTTGGCCACGATCAGGGTCGCGCGGTTGACCAGCTCGAGATGGCGGGCCTCCCAATCCGCATATTTCATGCGGACTTCCTCGCTGCTGGTTTCGTCCGGCGTGTCGGGTTTCAGGGCGTTGTGATAATATTCGCCGCGGAAGATGAACCAGACCATGTCGGCGTCCTGCTCGATCGAGCCGGATTCGCGCAGGTCGGAAAGCTGCGGGCGCTTGTCCTCGCGCTGTTCCACGGCACGGCTTAGCTGTGACAGCGCGATGACCGGAACATGGAGTTCCTTGGCCAGGGTCTTGAGACCGCGGCTGATTTCCGAGATTTCGTTGACGCGGTTGTCGTTTGCGCGGCCCGAGCCCTGTAGCAGTTGAAGATAGTCGACGATGACCAGCCCGATGTCATGGCGGCGCTTCAACCGCCGCGCACGGGTGCGCAGTGCGCCGATGGTGAGGCCGGGCGTGTCGTCGATATAGAGTGGTAGTTCGTTCAATTCCTGGCTGGCGAAAGAAAGCCGCTGGAACTCCTCCTTGCTCAAGCGGCCCGAACGCAGCTTTTCCGAGGAAATTTCCGCCGTTTCGGCCAAGATACGCGTGGCCAGCTGGTCCGCGCTCATTTCCAGGCTGAAGAAGGCAGTCGCCGCGCCAGGGCTCTCGCCGGTTTCGATGCCGAGCTTGTGATCGTCCATTAGCCGGCGCGCCGCGTTGAAGGCGATGTTGGTCGCCAGCGAGGTCTTGCCCATGCCGGGACGCCCGGCGAGGATGATGAGGTCGGAATTGTGGAGGCCGCTGGTCTTGTCGTTGACCGTTTCGAGGCCCGTCGTCTTGCCTGAAAACTTGCCGCCGGAATTGATCGCGGCTTCGACCATCTTCAGCGCGCCCAGCGCGGCCGTGCGGAAGTCCTGCGCCTCGCTGCCGGTCGTCGCCCCTTCGGCGACCTTGTAGAGATCGGCTTCGGCCTTGCTGATCTGGTCCATCGGCGCGACTTCTTCCGATGTGTCGAGCGCGCTTTCGACCAGATTGCGGCCCACGGTGACTAGTTCGCGCAGCAGTGCGAGATCGTAGATCTGTTCGGCCAGCTTGCCCGTCGCGAGCAAGCCCTGCCCATCGGCGGTCAGCTGGGCGAGATAGGTCACGCCGCCCAGTTGCTTCAGCGCTTCGTCGCTTTCGAAATACGGCTTCAGCGTAACCGGCGTGGCGACCGAATTGCGGTCGATCAGCTTGTGGACCCGGTCGTAGATGCGCTGGTGGACCGGTTCGTAGAAATGATGCGGCTGCAGCGGCGTATTGAGTTCCTGCACCACCTGATTGTCGATCAGCACTGCGCCCAGAAAGGCGGCTTCGGCCTCCACATTGCTGGGCAGGGTCTGGCCCTGTTTCTGATTTTCTGAAGTCGAATCAGTCGCTGGGAAGAGAAGGTCAATGTCGGCCATGGCGGGGTTATGGAGCAAATTGGCTGGCGATTGAACCGCCGCCGAAAGGCCCGATGCGGACAGCCCTGTGGAAGGATCAGCCAAAGTTCGACCTTGCCCCGCTTGACCGCAGTTGCGAAAGCAGGCTGGCATCATGAGCGATTCAACCACCCCTGCCGGCGACCAGCGTATCGCGAAGATCGACCTCGACGAGGAAACGATCATCTGGCGCAATGCCGATATCGAGCAGGAGCGGCGCATCGCCATCTTCGATCTTATCGAGGAAAACAGCTTCAAGCCCGTGCGCGCTGCCGAGCGGGGGGCGACCGGGCCTTATCACCTGACACTGGCGGTGCGCGATGGGCGTCTGCTTATGACGATCGCCGATGCGGACGACCAGCTGGTGGAAGAACTCCTCCTGGGCCTGGCCCGGTTTCGCCGTCCGATCCGCGAATATTTCGCCATCTGCGACAGCTATTATCAGGCGATCCGCAAGGCCACGGCGGGAGAGATCGAGACGATCGACATGGCGCGGCGCGGCGTCCACAACCGAGCGGCCGAACTTCTGCTGGAGCGGCTGGAAGGGAAGGTCGAGACCGATTTCGCCACGGCTCGCCGCCTGTTTACGCTTATCTGCGTTCTGCACATCAAGGGCTGACCGGACATGGCGAAGCGCAAGACGGGCCGGATCGGCCTCCTGTTCAAGCTGCTCCTCGTCCTCGCGCTGATCGGCGCTGGCGCGTGGTTGTATCTGCAGCACGAGCGCAGCGGCTGGCGCCCCACCGACGAGGAATATCCCGACCAGGGCGCCTTGGTCGGCGAGGATGACGGCGCAGTCGATTTCAAAGTGCTGAAAGGGCTCGGCGCCAGCTTCGTCTATCTCGAAGCCAGTCGCGGGGCGCGCGGCAAGGATGCCAATTTCTCCCGTAATCTGGGCGCAGCGCGCGAAGCGGGGCTGCAGGTGGGCGCGGTCCATCTGTTCGATCCTTGCGAAACCGCCGACGGGCAATCCGCCAATTACGTGACCATCGTCCCGCGCGATGCGGACCTTTTGCCGCCCACGATCCGTCTGTCGCGGCTGGCCGACGATTGCCCCGAACGGGTTTCGGATGCTGCGGTGCAGAGCGAATTGCTGACTCTCGTCAACCAGATCGAAGCGCATACCGAAGCACCCGTAGTGCTGTCTCCGAGCGAGCGCTTCGAGGATCGCTATCGGCCCGCCCGGAGGCTGGAGCGGTCGCTGTGGCTGGACGGGGATGGGGAAGAGCCGGTCTATGCCGGCAGGCCGTGGACGGTCTGGACCGCAAATTCCGTCTATGCGAGCCCTGCGGCCGAGAAGCCCTTGCGCTGGCTGGTCGTGCGCCCATAGAGGCGGTCCATGACTGAAGACGATCTGATCGCAGCCGCCCGCGAGGCCGCCGAAAATTCCTATTCGCCCTATTCGGATTTCGCCGTGGGCAGCGCGCTGCTTTTTGCGGATGGCCGCGTGGTGACCGGCACCAATATCGAGAATGCGAGCTATGGCCTCGCGCTGTGTGCCGAAACGGTGGCGATCTCGAAGGCCATGGCCGATGGCGTGCGCGGCGGGCTGGAAGCGGTGGCCGTGACCGGACCGCTGGACAAGGGGGGCGGTGCGCCGATCACGCCATGTGGCCGTTGCCGGCAGGTACTGAATGAACTGGCGCAGCTTGGCGGGACCGATCCGCTCATCCTGTGCGTCGGTGCGGAGGAAACGCGGCGGGTGAAGCTCAGCGAATTGCTCCCCCACGCGTTCGGCCCGGCGAGCCTGGACTAACGGCTCTTTTACCATCCACGTTTAGGATGGCGGCAGCGCATCGGGCGCCGGGAGATACACCATGAAATTCGTCCATCTTGAATCGCGCGGCGGCAATTACATGGTTGTCGCCAGCAACGTCGCCTGGCTCCGGATCGGGGAGAACGGGCAGACGTTGGTCGGGATCGTCGGCGGCCAGCCCTTGCTGGTGACCGGAACTCCCGAAAGCGTGGCGGCCAAGCTCATGGCGGACACCGGCGCCTAGGATTTCGCCTTTCCTTCTCAGCGCTCCAGTACAGCTCATCGCGCTGGCTCTTATAGCCTTGCCTCGCTAGGGACCTGCGTATGATCGACAGGCGAACCGCCCTAGGGACCTTGGCAGGCGTGCCGCTGGCTTTGGGCTTTCCGGCGCAAGCAGCCGCGCGGGACCGGAAACGGGCGCGCCGGATTAGACTGGGCGATACGGTGGGTCTCGTCGCCCCGGCCAGCGCGGTTTCGCCGGACGCGATTGCCGCCAGCCAGCACATGATCCGCGGCATGGGCCTCACTCCCAAGCTGGGCGCAAATGCGGCGCGCACCGACGGCTATCTCGCCGGCACCGATGCGCAGCGCGCTGCCGATCTCAACGCCATGTTCGCCGATGACCGGGTCGCGGCCATCTTCGCCATTCGCGGGGGCTGGGGCGCGGCGCGGCTGCTGGAAATGCTCGATTGGGATATGATCCGCCGCAATCCGAAGCTGGTCATCGGCTATAGCGACATCACTTCGCTTCACCTTGCTATCGCCGCGCGGACCGGTTTCCCCACTATCCACGCGCCCAATGCGAGCAATTCCTGGCCGAAAGCCAGCTGGGAAAGCCTGTGGCGGCTGGCCTTTACCGGTGAAACGCCGGTGCTTGGTATGGGTGAGGGGGGACCATCAGGCCGCACTATCACACCGGGGCGGGCGAGAGGCCGGCTCTTGGGCGGCAATCTGACGGTACTGTCCACGCTGATGGGAACGCCGTGGGTGCCGGATTTCGGCGGCGCCATCCTGTTCCTGGAAGACGTCAACGAAGCGGAATACCGCATCGACCGGATGCTCCAGCAGCTGGAGCTGGCAGGGATTTTGGGAAAACTATCAGGAGTGGTCTTCGGGCGGTGCCGCGCCTGCGCCACTGCTGAACCCGACTATGCCGGCCTGACCTTGGACGAGGTCCTTGACCGGCATCTGAAACCGCTCGGTATTCCCGCATTCGCGGGGGCCAATATCGGCCACCACCGGGGGCAGTTGAGCCTGCCCCACGGCGGTGAAGTGGAAATCGATGCTCAGGAGCGCACGATCACGCTCCTGAAACCGATCGTGGGCTGACGGCTCAGACGCCTTCGTTTTCCAGCCATTCGACCAGCGATGCCAGACAGTCGCGCGCCAGCATCTTGCAGCGCTCGGGGCTCCAGCCCTGTTCCGGCTCGGGATCGGCCTTGTTGTCCTTATAGGGCATTTCGAGCGTCATCGAGGTCGCGCCGAACCGCTCTGCCACCTGATTGGTGCTCATCGACAGATTGGCCTTGCCCGGGGAAGACTTCACATAGCCTAGTTCGGTCTGGAAATCGGTGGTCCGGCGATTGAGGATGCGTTCGAAGCTGTAATAGCGTTCACCCTGCTCGTCGGTCCAAGACGGGATGCCTTCGAAACCAGCCAGGAAGCTCACGGGAATGGCCTCATCGGCATGGACGTCCATCGCGAAGTCGACGCCGGTCTTGTCCATGTGGTTGCGGATCGCCAGCACTTCGGGGCTGCGTTCGGCGCTGGGGTTTTCCCATTCGCGGTTGAGATTGGCGCCCGCCGCGTTCACGCGCAGATTGCCGCGCTTTGAACCGTCGGGATTGCAGTTCGGCACGATGTGCAGACGACATTTCTGGCGCAGGCGGCGCCCGACGCTGTCGGCGGGATCGGTCAGCACTTCGAGCGCGCCTTCCATCCACCATTCGGCTTGCGTTTCACCGGGATGCTGACGGGCATAGAGCCACACGTTGAAGCTGCCGTCGCCCATTTCGAGGCAGTCGAGCGGCTGCCCGTCGAGCGTGGTGCCGAGATGCACGTGGTCCACGCCTTCCGAGGCTGCCGCTTCGGCGACGAGATCGAAATGCCGTTCCATCGAATAGGGCGCGAAATAGGCGAAATAGGCGATGTCGCTGGCGGGCGTATAGCGGATGGTCAGCGTGCCGCCTTCTTCGTCCTTGTCATAGGAGGATGCGGCGCGGCCCCAGTAATCGCGATCTTCCGACACGCAGGCATCGTAATCGGGCCAGCCGTCGGGATAGGCGCTGTCGGAAAGCTGGGTGATCTTGAGCACCAGTTCGCGCCCCTTCGCGCCGGAGACGCGGAAGTTGAACCACTGCTTGAATTCGCTGTTCGTATCCAGCGGAATGGCCAGCCGCGCGGTTGCGCCGTCCACCGAAAGGACGTCGATATTACCACTGTCAAACGCGGAATCGATCCGGATATCGCTCACTCGGAAACCTCTACTTTAATTGTCTCGCCATTATTGCCGGGAAATTCTCTGAACAGCGCGGCGGCGAGTGTCTGTGCGTTGGCCTTGCTTTGCGCAAGGGGTGAATTGTCCGCCACACGGAATTCGGCGCGGCCCTCCCACAGGGCCTCGCCGCTTGCCGCATCGCGGATAGTGACTGCCACTTCGGTGCCGACCTTGTCGCGCGCCCCGCCACCCAGATTGATGCCGAGGCCGAGCCCCACGCCCGAGCCGTAGGAGCCGGTGCTTCCGCCAACTCCGACACTGACCGGGGAACGGCGCCCTTCGGCGGTCATCACATAACGATCGACCGAAACCGAGGCCACCTGTCCGGCGCTGGCACGCGCGCTTTCGGAATAGCCGAGCGATCGCAATTCAGCGGCGATCGCCGATTTATACGGCATTAGTGCAAGGCTGTCGGCATCCTGGCCGGGAGCGCTTTCGATGAAGATGGTTCCCTGGCCCAGCGCCGCAGCGCGTTCGGGCGCAACGAAACGGGTTACTTCGACCGGGCCGGGCGCAGTGGCGCAGGCGGAAAGCGATAGGGCGGCGAAACCGGCAAGCAGGAGGGCTGTGTTCTTCATGATACGACCTTTCAGGCGGGGCAGAACGGGGGGGGTGTCAGGGAGGTAACGCCCCAGCAGCCCCGATGCTCCTGCCTCCATCCGCACAGCCCCTTAGTCGATTGCCCTTACCAAATGGTATGCTAGTCCAGCGCCCCATGAGCGATGCGAGAAAAGTGCCGGTGCTGGTCACCGGAGGGGCAGGGTATATCGGCAGCCATGCGGTGCTGGCGCTGAAAGACGCAGGCTGGGAGGTGGCCGTTATCGACAATCTGTCGACCGGGTTCGAATTTGCCATTCCCGACGGCGTACCGCTTTACCGCGGCGATATCGCTGATGCCGAATTGCTGGCGCGCATATTCGCCGAGCAGGGCACGAAAGCGATCATGCATTTTGCCGGATCGATCATCGTGCCCGAATCGGTGGAGCAGCCGCTCCGCTATTACGAGAACAATACGGTGAAGAGCCGTGCGCTGATCGAGGCTGCTGTCGCGGGCGGTGTCGATCATTTCATCTTCTCTTCCACGGCAGCAACCTACGGCGTGCCCGAAACTTCGCCGGTGGCCGAGGATTCGCCCAAGAGCCCGATCAATCCCTACGGATGGTCTAAGCTGATGACCGAGCAGATGCTGGCCGATGCCGCAGCAGCGCACGGCTTCAACTTCTGCGCCTTGCGTTATTTCAACGTTGCCGGCGCCGACCCCGAAGCGCGCAGCGGGCAATCGACCGCCGGGGCCACCCACCTGATCAAGGTCGCCTGCGAGGCGGCAACCGGCAAGCGCGACAGCGTGGCCGTCTTCGGCACCGATTACGACACGCCCGACGGGACCGGTGTGCGCGACTATATCCACGTCAGCGATCTGGCGAATGCGCATGTGCTGGCGCTGGAAGCGCTGATCGAGCAGCCGCAGCGTTCGCTCACCATGAACTGCGGCTATGGCAGGGGCTTCTCTGTCCTCGAAGTACTCAACGCGGTGGACCGCGTGACCAATGCCACGATCGAGCGGCGGATGGAGCCGCGCCGGGCGGGCGACCCGGCCGAACTGGTTTCCGATCCGGGCCGCATCCGCGCCACCCTGCCGTGGCGGCCGCAGCATGACGATCTTGGCACGATCATCGAACATGCCCTGCAATGGGAGCGCCGGCTGTCCGAAATTCGGGGAAGTGCTTGACCAGAATCACCCGCGTGGCTATCGGGCGCGCTTGAATTCGGCGCACCGGACCCTACTTCCGGTGCGTATTTATTTGATCAGAGAGAACCGATGAAGATCCGCAACAGCCTCAAGTCGCTCAAGAGCCGTCACCGTGATTGCCGCGTGATCCGTCGTCGCGGCCGCACCTATGTCATTAACAAGACCAACCGTCGCTTCAAGGCTCGCCAGGGCTAAGCTTCGGCTTCGCGGGACCTGTCCCGCAATTGTCTAACGATCGGCCCGGCTCCCGATGGGAGTGCGGGCCGAACGCATTTGGGAAGGATAAAGGCATGCGGCACGATCCGGTCGATGCGGTGGTCTTCGATGTAGGGCGGGTGCTCTATCACTGGGACATGCGCCATCTCTACGAAAAGATGACGAGCGATTCCGAGCGGCTTGAAACCATTCTGGGCGAAGTCGTGACCGAGGAATGGCATTTTCTTCATGATGCCGGCCGGCCGCTGTCCGAAATGGTGCTGGAGCGGATCGCGCTCTTCCCCGATTACACGGCCGAAATCCGCGCCTATGCCACGCGCTTCAACGAAACCATTCCGGGGCCCGTAGAAGGCAGCCACGAATTGGTGGATCGGCTGCATGCGCGTAATGTACCGCTGTTCGCGATTACCAATTTCGCCGCGGAATTCTGGGCCGGCTTCCGCCCTCGGCACAGGATTTTCGACCGGTTCGGGGAAATCGTGGTCTCGGGCGTCGAGCGGATCGCCAAGCCGGACCCGGCGATTTTCGCGCTATCGGCAGAGCGCTTCGGCCATGCACCCGAGCGCATGCTCTTCATCGACGACAATGCGGCCAATATCGAATCGGCCGCGAATTGCGGATGGCAGGTGCACCACTTCACCGGTGCCGACGAACTGGAGGCAGATCTCGTCGACCGGGGCCTGGTCTAGCGCCGACGCAAAAAAGGCCCCGGTCCGGAAACCGGGGCCGGTGCCTCCCCCGATGGAGTGGGAGGCGGGATTTCGGGAAAATCAGCGGTTGCAGCGGCTCAGCTTGTCCGCATCCAGAGCCTCGCCTTCGGTGGTGAAGGCAACGATTTCGCCCAGGTCGCGCTTCAGCTCGCGGCACATGCGTGCGGGGCGCGAAGTGCCCTTGGCTGCCACGCAGCTCGTGCCCTTGCAGGTCCAGGCCACGCCGCCCGCTATGACCGTTTCCTTTTCTGCGGGCGCGGCCAGCTGCACCTGATAATAGGCACCGTCGCGGGCCTGGGCGGGGGCTGCAGTGCCGATCGCACCCAGCGCGCCTGCTGCGCACAGGGCAGCGGCCATGAAGGCGCCGGGTTGGATGGAGCGGGAAATAATCATGATGCAGAAGCCTTTCGCTTGGTCGAATATGCGCAGCGTCGAGCGACGCTGGAATAAAGGTTGCTAATCGCAACGGGTGGCAACGCGCCCTATTTCGATCAGTTGTGATTCGCAACTAACTTCGCAAAGCATTTGGCAACACGCCGTTTTCGGGTAGATAGGTTTCTCAAGAAGGACTTAATTTATGCCCGACATCCGCGAACCCTTGCGCGAGCTGACCGAATGCGGTTTGCCGCAGGCGCTCGAAGTCATGGGCGAACGCTGGAGCTTCATGATCCTGCGCGCCAGCTTCAACGGCCTCCACCATTTCGAGGAATTCCTCAGCGAGCTGGGGATCGCCCGCAATATCCTGTCCAACCGGCTCGCCAAGCTGGTCGAGCATGGCATCCTGAAACGGGATCCGTGCCCCGACGATCGCCGCAAGATCGAATATCGGCTGACTGAAAAGGGGCTGGACCTCCTCCCCGCGATGATCGCGCTGCGGCAATGGGGTCAGAAATACGGTGAGCAGGTGGTAGAAAATCCCGTGCTGGTCGACGAGCGCGACCGGCTGCCGATCGGTCCGACCTCGATCCTCAGCCACGATGGCCGCATTCTCGGCCCGCAGGACCTCCATCTGGTGGAGCGGGCCAACCTCGGCCTTCGTGCCGATGGCACTACCTCGACGCCCGGGCCGGGGCTGGACCGCGGCGCAGTGGTCGACATCGAGACGCTTCGCAAAAGGCGTGATGCGGCCTGAGCGGCCCCTGATCTGCCCGTGACCGGCACGCCGGAAACCACCCCCGACGGCCGTTACATCATCGTGCGCGGACGGCTGTGGCGCACCAGCAATCCGGCGCTTTCCGAAGGCCAGCGCGAATCGCTCGTGAAGCGGCTCATGGATGCGCGCCGCGCCGTCGCGGCGGCGAGGCGCGTAAACGACCCTGCGGCGGAGAAGCTGGCGCGCGGCAAGGTGCATGCGGCCAAGGTGGAACTGGGCGAAAGGGGGCCCGTCTGGTGGTCCGACGGCGCGCCCGATTACAATCGCCATCTGCTAAAGAATACGCCCTATGCCGATGCGGCGCAGGCCGCGGGCCCGGCAGACGGCGATTCCCGTCCTTAAGGCCGATGGTTAACGCATTCTTGAAAAAGTGACGTCAAATCCGGCTCTGACGGTGTGACGTCATCGTTAAAAACATCGAAACACCTTGCTGCCATACCCTGTCGAGAATCGGGGCACATGCCTGCTTGAGCCGGATAAAAACGTGATCGAAATCGAAGTTCAGAACGAAACGCACCAGACGCAATTCCGTATCAAGTCGCTGACCGTGCCACGCATCGGCGAAGGTCTTCGCCTGAAGGAACCCGACGGCACCTGGGCGAGCTACGACGTGCTCGACGTCTGGTACCAGCAGGCCGATTACGGCGAAGTCTGGGTCCCCTATCTCCATGTGAAGACGACGCCTGCAGACGGCGGAGTGTCCATGGCACCGGCACCGACCACCCAGGAAATGCCCAACCAGGCGATGCCCATCGCCGATTTCCTAGCCAAGTTCGAAGGCGACCACGAGCACGAGACGGTGAAGCTCAACCTGGATTTGGGTGAAGAGGGCTGAGGCCAACACGAATTATCCGCTGACACCCCAGTCGGCCAGGCTTCGAATATGACTGGGGCGTAAAACAGCGTCAGTCTGCCGCCGAAGTTTCGAGTTTCGTCCGTAGCGCGGTCAGCACACGTCGTGTCGCCTGAAGGTCCTCGACAGCGAAATCCTGCGCCAATGCTTCCAAGCGCGGACCATAGAGACCGATTGCGGCATCGTATGTCTCCTGTCCCTTGGACGTCAGAACAACGAGTTGAGCCCGCTTGTGATGCGGGTTTGGCTCGAACGAAACCAGTCCGTCCTTCTCCAAGTCGTTCACGATCCGCTGAACATTCTGGCGGTTCGCCCCCAGATCCCGGGCCAGCCATGCCACGGGCTGCGCCCGATCGGCCTGTACGATCGCCCCGAGAATCTGCCACCGCGCACTGGTCAGGCCGAGCGGCGAAACGATCCGGTCGCCCCAGGCGAGCGTCGCGTTGTTGGCCCGAAACATGGCAAGGATAACGTCAGTCAACGTTTCTGCTTTCGATCGCGGATATTCAGTGGGCATATGACACCTTCCATTTATATTGACATCATCATGTCAAATATGCTTCATAGCGACACTACCGCAATGAAGGACATGTGGACATGAAAAAGCTGGTTCATCCCATTGCGGGCGCAATCGCGCTGCTGACGATCGCAAGCTTCTGGCTCTCGACACTCATCAGCGAACTGTCCGGCTCGACGGAGGCGGTGGTGGCCGTCAAAACAGCAATTCCGTGGGGTTTCCTGCTATTGATACCCGCTCTTGCAGCTGTAGGCGGAACCGGGTTTTCACTGACCGGAGGGCGGGCCAAAGGGCTGGCCGCTCCCAAGCTGAAGCGCATGCCTGTGATCGCAGGCAACGGATTACTCATTCTGGTCCCCTCAGCCTTGTTCCTCGCATGGAAGGCTGGTGCCGGGGAATTCGATGCTGCGTTCTACGGGGTGCAGGCGATCGAGCTGGTAGCGGGCGCGGCAAACCTGGTGCTTCTTGGCCTCAACATGCGAGACGGGCTGAGAATGACTGGCAGGCTGAGGGTTCGTCCTCGAAGCGCGCAACGGTGAGGGCGGCCCGCGCCACAGGAGGTGCTACCCCGGGCGGTGTTCTGCACTGGTCAACGGCGGACCGTTATTCCGCTGCCCGTTTGCGCACTGCCAAACCGTTTTGCCGCGGCTGCATCGTCAAGTAGCTCGGCGCGCAGGAAGGCGATGAGAAGGTCCACCGCCTCATCGTAATGGGGCTGTCCGCCATAGACGAATTATGCGACGCGCCGTCGACGACGAGAAGCGTCCGCTCGCCCGCCGGCAGACACTCGAAATAGGTGACGTGGCTTTGCGGGTCGAGGGCGAACGGTTCCACCGTATCCGCGGTACCCGTAATCATCAGCGTGGAACCGCCACCGTCTCCTGCGCCCGAAAAAAATGGGGCGGAAAGGTCCGCCCCACCTCAAAAAACCGCTCAATCAGTCGCTCGAAGGAACACAAGCTGTGGGATGAAGATTACAAATGTCTGGGAAGTCAATGCCTCCACCGCCGGCGCCACCGCCACCGGCTCCATTCCCGCCATGGGGTATGCCCTCACAATAACGCTCGACGAAGAGGCCAAATGCATCAGAATACGCAACAGATCCGAGCGGACCAAAAAGTTTCGCATATTCGCGCGCACTCGCTTGGCATTGTGCGTATTCCGCGTTGGTAGCTGAAGACGGGGCAGAAAGCGCGAAAGCAAAGCCAGCAGCTATAAAGAAAAAAGACTTTTTCATTAAGCATTCTCCTCAAACTAGATGATTCTAGGAATGAAAAGTCACACAAATATCGTTATAGCGCAAATAGATTTATAAAAGCTGCATTTCACCCAGGAAAAGGAATTAATGATCCGAAGCAAAATATCTATTCACTACTAGATTCGAACTAAAGGAAAATACTTACAATCAGGCTTCGAAAAATTTACGCAAATTTTTGTGTCGTCTTGCTGTCGATGCATTTCTATCTGCCTCACGCCCGCGGCGGTTGCCTGCGATAACTCAGCGCTTCGGCTACATGGATGCGGCTCACCGTTTCCGCGCCTGCCAGATCGGCGATCGTGCGGGCCACTCTCAGCATGCGGGTATAGCCGCGCGCCGATAGTCGCATGGCGGTGGCAGCCTGCATGAGCAGTTCGCGGCCCTTGTCGTCAGGGCCAGCGAATTCCTCCAGCGCGTCGCCCTGCAATTCGGCATTGGTGCGCGCGCCGCTGGTCTGGGCGCGGGCGGTCTGGACCGCGCGGGCGCGGGAGACGCGGGCGGCGACTTCGGCGCTGCCTTCGGCGGGCGGGGGCAGGGCCAGATCTGCAGCGCTTACCGCATCGACATCGACGTGGAGGTCGATCCGGTCGAGCAGAGGACCGGATACCTTGCTCTGATAATCGGCAGCGCATCGGGGCGCGCGGCTGCAGGCCAGCGCGGGATCGCTCAGATGGCCGCAGCGGCACGGGTTCATCGCCGCGACGAGCTGGACATTGGCGGGGAAGGTCACATGCGCGTTGGCCCGCGCGACATCGACCGTGTTCGTCTCCAGCGGCTGGCGTAGCGAATCGAGTACGGCGCGCTGGAATTCGGGCAGTTCGTCGAGGAACAGGACGCCCAGGTGCGCCAGGCTGACCTCGCCCGGCTTCACTTTCAGCCCGCCGCCGGTCAACGCCGCCATGCTGGCCGAATGATGCGGCGCGCGAAACGGGCGGGCGCGGCTGATCCGCCCGTCTTCGAGCAGGCCAGCGACCGATTGCACCATGCTCACCTCCAGCGCCTCGGGCGGGTACAGCGGCGGCAGGATGCCGGGCAGGCAGCTGGCGAGCAGCGACTTGCCCGAGCCCGGCGGGCCGATCATCAGCAAATTGTGACCGCCGGCCGCCGCGATTTCCAGCGCGCGCTTGGCGGTTTCCTGCCCCTTCACCTGTTTCAGGTCGGGCGCCTTGCCGGGCTCCTCGACCAGGCCCTGCTCGGGTTGGGGCAGCTGGGCGGTGCCATTGAGATGGTTGAGCAGGCTGGCCAGATCGGGCGCGGCGAGGACGGGCACGTCGCTCGCCCATTTCGCCTCGGACCCTTGGGCGGCGGGGCAGATCAGGCCCTTTTCCGCCTCGCTCGCATGGAGCGCTGCGAGCAGGACCCCGGGCGAGGGTTGGACCCGCGCATCCAATGCCAGTTCGCCCACCACGATCCAGTCGGCCAGCTGCTCGCCATCGGTAATGCCCATCGCGGCCAGCACGGCCAGCGCGATGGGGAGATCGTAATGTGATCCTTCCTTGGGCAGATCGGCCGGCGAGAGGTTGATGGTGATTCGCTTGGGCGGCAGCGCCAGCCCCATGGAAGACAGCGCGGCGCGCACGCGTTCCTTGCTTTCGCCCACGGCCTTGTCGGCCAGGCCGACGATGTTGAAATTGGGCAGGCCGGGCGCCAGGGAGCATTGCACCTCGACGGCGCGCGCTTCCAGCCCCAGATAGGCCACCGTCCGGACCAGTGCGACCACGTGTCTGATACCCCCTCGTATGGTGCGTGTCTGGCAAGCGGCAGGCAGCTTGTCGAGTGGCGAGCGCATCCGATGCGGCGTAAAGCGGCAAGAGGCTTGACCTTCGGCCCCCATTTCCTTAAGCGCCCCTCCACAAGAGCGGTCGCCCTTGCGGCGGCCCTTTTTCTGTCGGAGCGATTCGCCCGGCGTCTATGTGATTTAACGAAGGATCATCCGATGAAGCGGACTTTCCAGCCCTCGAACCTCGTGCGCGCCCGTCGCCACGGTTTCTTCGCCCGCAAGGCTACTCCGGGCGGCCGCAAGGTTCTCCGTGCCCGCCGTTCGCGCGGCCGCAAGAACCTCTGCGCCTAAGTGACTGACCGGCCGCGCCTCGTGCGTGGCCTGCCAGGCTGAGCGAACCTGCGGGCTCCCTTCGGGGGGCCCGTTCGCGTATCTGACATCCATGCACCCGAGTCTGTCCGTCATCCGCAAGCGGAGCGATTTCCTCGCCGCCAATCGCGGCCTGAGGAATGCCCGGCCCGGATTCGTCCTGCTTACCCGCCCGAACGACGGGCAGGGCAGGCGCTACGGGATCACCGTGACCAAGAAGATCGGCAATGCGGTGGTGCGCAACCGGATGAAGCGCCGCTTTCGCGAATTGCTGTGGGCCGCGCTGCCCGGCGGCGGGCTGCCCGATCACGATCACGTGCTGATCGGCCGCGAAGGCGGGGTGGAGCGCGATTTCGCCCGGTTGGCGGAGGAGCTGGACGCCGCCCTCTCGCGCGCTGCCGAGGGCAAGGGCGACCGGGGGCGGGGCCCGCGCCAAAAGCGATCGCGGCGGGCGTGAAGTATCCGCTGATCTGGATCGCCCGCGCGTGGCAATTGGGGCCGAGCAAGATTTTGCCGCCCACCTGCCGCTTTTCCCCCTCGTGCAGCCAGTACGCAATCGAGGCGCTGCAGAAATACGGGGCAATCAGGGGTGGATGGCTGGCCTTCAAGCGGCTATTGCGCTGCCAACCCTGGGGGGGCTGCGGCCACGATCCGGTGCCCTGAAGTACAAAGCCGGGGCCGCTGTCTTGACGTAGCAATACACCCTGCCCATCTGACGAATACAACTGCCAACGGGATCGACCTTGGAAAATTCACGCAATTTCGTGCTTGTGCTCACTCTCTCGCTGGCCGTGCTGATCGGCTGGCAGTGGGCGATGGATCACTTCTACCCCCAGCCGGACGAAGTTCCGGTGACGGCGGAGAAGGTCGATACTCCGGCAGAGCAGGCGGCGGTCAAGCACACCCGCACTGGGGGGCTGACCGATCCCGCGGCCATCGCGCAGGAAGAGGCCGATCTCGAGACCGCGCTCGCCACGCCCGAGCGGGTGAAGATCGATTCGGACCGCGTGGCCGGTTCGATCGCGCTTCAGGGCGCCATGGTCGACGACATCGTGCTCAAGGATTACGACGCCAGCACCGATGACGAGAGCGGCCCGGTGCGCCTGTTCTCGCCGCGCGGCACACCGGCGCAGCAATATTCGCAGTTCGGCTTCCTCGTGAACGGCCAGAAGGTCTCCGACGATGCGCTGTGGACCGCCGATGGCGGCGTGTTGTCGCAGGACAATCCGGTCACGCTGACGCATCAGACCGGCGACGGGGTGGAACTGCAGCTCGTCTACTCGATCGACGACAATTACATGATCACCGTCGACCAGCGCGTGGCCAACCGCAGCGGCGCGCCCGTGGTGGTCCAGCCCTATGGCCTGGTCGGCCGCACCAGCGATACCGCCAGCGAAAGCCTGTGGATCGCCCATTCGGGCCCGATCGGCACCTTCAGCGGCAGCGCCAATTACGACTACGATTACGACGACGTCGAAGAGGCCGGCCGGGTCAGCCCCGAAGGCACGACCAACTGGGTCGGTTTCACCGATATCTACTGGCTCGCGGCGATGGTCCCCGATGCCGGTGCCGCGCCCGAAGCCACTTTCCGTTCGCTCGGCGGCAATACCTACCGCGCCGACATGATCTACGATCCGGTGACCGTGCCCGCCGGCCGCGCCTATACCACCACCTCGCGCCTGTTCGCCGGGGCCAAGGAAAGCGGCGTGCTAGATGCCTATCAGGACGCGGGCATCCCGCAGTTCGGCCTGGCGATCAGCTGGGGCTGGTTCCGCTGGTTCGAAAAGCCGTTCCTGTGGCTGCTCACCCATATCTTCGAAATCGTCGGCAATTTCGGCGTGGCGATCATGATCCTCACCCTGCTGGTGCGCGGCCTGATGTTCCCGATCGCGCAGAAGGGCTTCGCCTCGATGGCTTCGATGAAGGCCATCCAGCCCAAGATGAAGGCGCTGCAGGAACGCCACAAGGACGACCGCGTCAAGCAGCAGCAGGAAATGCAGAAGCTGTTCAAGCAGGAAGGCGTCAATCCGCTTTCCGGCTGTCTGCCGATGCTGCTGCAGATCCCGATCTTCTTCGCGCTCTACAAGGTGCTGGTGCTCGCGATCGAGATGCGCCACCGTGAATTCCTCTGGATCAAGGATCTCTCCGCGCCCGATCCGGCGACCATCCTCAACGCCTTCGGCCTGCTTCCGTTCACGCCGCCCAGCTTCCTGGCCATCGGCATCCTGGCGCTGCTGCTCGGCTTCACCATGTGGCTGACCTTCAGGCTCAACCCGCAGACCGATCCGGTCCAGGCGCAGGTCTTCAACATCATGCCCTGGATTCTGATGTTCATCATGGCGCCGTTCGCCGCCGGCCTGCTGCTTTACTGGGTCACCTCCAACGTGCTGACGCTCGCCCAGCAGAAATATCTCTACTCCAAGCATCCGCAGCTGCGCGCCGCGGCGGAGCAGGAGAAGGCCGAGAAGGCCGCTGCTGCCGCCAAGGCGAAAGGCTGATGACCGACCACGAACACCAGCCCGACCAGCAACAGGCCGAGCGGGACAAGGCAGAGCAGGCTGAACAGGCCGCGCTCGAACGGCGGGCGAACAAGCTGTTCTCGGGCCGGGTGGACTTCCTCCTCTCGGCGCCGCAGCTCAAGTTCCTGCCCGAACCGACCGTGCCCGAGATTGCCTTCGCGGGCCGGTCGAACGTCGGCAAGAGCTCGCTGCTCAACGCGCTGACCGGGCGCAAGGCGATCGCGCGGGCCTCGGTCACGCCGGGCCGCACGCAGGAACTCAACTTCTTCGAAGTCGGCGCGCCTACGCTGTTCCGCCTCGTCGACATGCCCGGCTATGGTTTTGCCAAAGCGCCGGTCAAAGTGGTCGAGAAGTGGAAGGGCCTGGTGAAGACCTATCTGAGGGGTCGGCAGGTGCTGGTGCGCAATCTGGTGCTGGTCGACAGCCGCCACGGGCTGAAGGATGTCGATCGCGACATGATGAAGATGCTCGATGAAGCGGCCGTGGGCTACCGGATCGTGCTGACCAAGGCGGACAAGATCAAGGCGAGCGAACTCGCCAAGACCGTCGCCGCGGTCGAGGCCGAAGCGAAGAAGCATGTCGCCGCCTTCCCCGAGATCCACGTGACCTCGGCCGAAAAGGGCATGGGCATTCCCGAACTGCGCGCCGCCGTGCTGCGCGATACCGGCGTCTGACGGCTAACGCCTACCTGATCCTGAAATCCAGCAGTTCGAAGCGCGCCGGGCCCGTCGCATAGACGCCGTGTCCGCGCCCGCCGGTCGAACCGAAGACCAGGCCGATCTTGTCGGCGTTGGCCAAGGCGTCGCGGAATTCGCGTGGCCTGTCGTTGGCCTTGATCCCGCCAACCACCGCGCCCCAACGAGGATCGTCGAGCCTGACGGTCATTTCATGCACGCCCGGCGCGATGTTCTGGACGGTGGGCGAGGGTGCGTACCAGCGATACATCGCATAGCGTCCCTTCGCGGTCCAATTGTCGCCAGCGCGCTGGAAATAAAGCGAAACCGTCGCTGGCCGGTCCGGAAATTGCTGCGGCACGAACCGGGTGCCGCGCCGGGCATCGACCCGGTAGCGCACCCTTATCTCGCGTGCGCCATCCAGCGATCCGGGATCGAAGCTCACATAATGGACATGGCCATCGCGCTTGCTGTTCGACGGGAATTCGAAGCTCCAGCCCTGCGAAGTGGGCTGCGGGCGCAGCGGCATGTTCACCGAATAGCTCTTGCCGCGAATGATCGGCCCGATTTCCCACTGATGGGCAGGCGGTCCGGCACCGATGGCGGTGGCTGCGGCGGCAAGGCTGATGGCAAGGGCAGGAAGGATTTTCATGGAAGGCATCCTACCACGCAAGGCTTTGCGCTGGCTGAACGCGGCGGTTGGCCAAGTGTAAGCTAACGCCTGCCGCTCAGCCGCACTTTACCCGCTCTTCACCCGCCCATCTATCCGCATTGCGCGCGGTGCAGCAGCTTGTGATCGGCCAGCACCAGCGCCATCATCGCTTCGACCACGGGCGTGCCGCGAATGCCCACGCAGGGATCGTGGCGGCCCTTGGTCCGCACTTGCGTGGCGGCGCCCTGCCGGTCGATGCTGGGCACCGGCGTCAGGATCGAACTGGTCGGCTTGAAGGCCACGCGGCAGACCACCGGCTGGCCGGTGGATATGCCGCCCGCGATCCCGCCCGCGTGATTGGCGGCAAAGTGCGGCCCGTCTTCGCCCGGCGTCATGGCGTCGGCATTCTGTTCGCCGGTGAGGCGCGCGGCATCGAAACCGTCGCCGATCTCCACGCCCTTGACCGCATTGATGCTCATCATGCCGGCCGCCAGATCGCTGTCGAGCTTGGCATAGAGCGGAGCGCCCCATCCGGCGGGCACACCGCTTGCCACGCATTCGACCACCGCGCCGAGCGAGGATCCCGCCTTGCGCGCATCGTCCACCAACGCTTCCCAGCGCTTCGCGGCCTCGGCATCGGGGCACCAGAAGGGGTTGCCGGAGATCTGGTCGCGGTCGAAATTGGCCGGATCGATCCGGTCGCCGCCGATTTCGGAGACATAAGCGAGGATGTCGACCTCGCCCACGATCCGCCGCGCCACCGCGCCGGCCGCCACGCGCATGGCGGTTTCGCGCGCGCTGCTGCGCCCGCCGCCGCGATAATCGCGAAAGCCGTATTTCGCGTCATAGGCATAATCGGCATGGCCGGGACGATAGGTGTTGGCGATCTCCGAATAATCCTTCGATCGCTGGTCGGTATTCTCGATCAGCAGGCTGATCGGCGTGCCGGTGGTGCGCTGCTGCCCGTCGGGTGCTTCGAACACGCCTGACAGGATGCGTACGGCATCGGGTTCCTTGCGCTGGGTCGTGAACTTGTTCTGCCCCGGTTTGCGCGCATCGAGGAAAGGCTGGATGTCGGTTTCGGTCAGCGCAATGCCCGGCGGGCACCCGTCGACCACCGCGCCGATGGCGGGGCCGTGGCTTTCGCCCCAGGTGGTGAAGCGCAGGGTCCGTCCGAATGTGTTCCAGCTCATGGTGCCGTCATATCGCGCATCAGCCGCCTGTCGAGCAAGCATGCCTTTCCTACAGCCCTGCTGAATTGGTATTGGTGCGGGATGGCGGCAGTCTGAAAGGGGCGGGCGGGGTGACACTTCGAGACGCAAAGGGTGACAGCATGCAGGGCGCGGGGGTGACAGCTTGCCTTGCGGAAAGTGACAGATCGGCGGGGCAAGGGTGACAGTCTGGCGCGGGAAGGTGACAGGGCGGGGGCGAAAGGTGACGGATCGGCGCGCAAGGGTGACAGTTTCGCCAGCCAGGGTGACGGATCGCGGCTTTTTGCCCTGGACCGTGCTCCACCTGCTCCATCCTGCCGCGCGAATCGCGGGAGAAACGGCGCGAGAGGGTGGACCCGCGGCGCGGACTGCGGCAGGAACAAAACGCGCCCACGCAGCGATGGCGCAGAGAGAAACCCGCGCTCAAGCAGCGAAGCGATAGCGCAGAGAGAAACACCATGATTGCGAAGCTCAAAGGCCTGCTTGATGAAACCGGCGTGGACTGGGCGGTGATCGATGTCTCGGGCGTCGGCTATCTCGTCCATTGCTCGGCCCGCACGCTCAGCCAGCTGGGCGAAAAGGGCGAAGCCTGCACCGTCTATACCGATCTACAGGTTTCGGAGAACGACATGCGCCTGCTCGGCTTTGCCGACGGTGCGGAGCGCGACTGGTTCCGCCTGCTCACGCAGGTTCAGGGCGTGGGCAGCAAGGTCGCGCTGGCGATCCTCTCGGCGCTTTCGACCGCGGAGGTGCAGCAGGCCTGCTCCAATGGCGATGCCGCCACCGTCGCGCGCGCGCAGGGCGTCGGGCCGAAACTGGCCAGCCGCATCGTCAATGAACTGAAGGACAAGGCCGGTGCGCTGCCGGGCGGGGGAGGCATGGCGGGCGGCGCGGGCGTCGCCATGCCCGCAGGCGGGGCCAGCGCCGATGCGGTAAGCGCGCTCGAAAACCTGGGCTTCAAACCTGCCGTCGCCGCGCGCGCGGTGGCAGCAGCACAAAGCGAACTGGGCGAAGGCGCGGCCGAGGGCGACCTGATCCGCGTCGCGCTGAAGAGGGCGGCGGGGTGATGGCATGAGCATGCGGACACGGCCGACCGGCGCGGCGGGGGCGCAGGACTTGGAACGGGGGACCAGGCCCTACACCGGCCGTCATCCTGAACTCGTTTCAGGATCCATCTGTCCGCAAGGGCGACACAACCGGCGCAAAGCCCAGTGGCACCGCCAGGTCATCCCAATGCGGATTGTCCCGCTCGATAAGGTTGACCTTCCATTGACGATGCCAGTTCTTCAGCTGCTTCTCTCGCAGGATGGCCTGCTCCATGCTGCTGAACATCTCGAAGCGGACGAGACGGTAGACCTTGTAGCGCGCGGTAAAACCGCCGGTGATGCCATCACGATGCTGGTGCAGGCGCCGGATCAGGTCGGCTGTGACGCCGATATAAAGCGTGCCTCGCGGCTTGCTGGCAAGGATGTAGACGCAAGGGTTGCGCTCGGTCGGCATGCGCCGGTGATTGCCGCGCAATGGATGCTGAAACAAGTTCAGCATGACGGTAGAGAGGTGATGGGCCCACTCACCCGCCCGGAGCATCGCTTCGCAAGTCCCGGGCTTGGCGTGCGAAGCGACTGCAAATGGCAGGCAAGCCGGACGGTCGCGCTATGAGGAATGATACGATGATCCGATGCCTCTCCTTGGCTGCGCTGTTGCTAGCCTGCCCCGCCTTTGGGCAGGAGGCGGACTGGCAGACCGGTCCGGTGTTCGAGGGCTTCGGCCCGCATGCCTCGGTGGCGGGGGTGGAACCCTTCGCTGCCGACACGGCATTCGCGCACAGCTTCGATGTCGCGAAGGCTGCCGAAGACGGCGCGCGCAACCGCGGCTTCGAAAGCGCGGCGCGGTTCATCAACATGCATGTCGCTGCCGGCGTGCCGGAAGAGAACATCCGCGTGGCCGTGGTGGTGCACGGGCCTGCCGTGCTCGACCTGCTGAACGACGGCGGGTGGTCGGCGCGCCAGCTGGCTACTGCGGAGGGATCGCTGGACAATCCCTCGGGCCCGATGGTCCGCGCCATGCTCGATCACGGGGTACGGTTCATCGTCTGCGGCCAGAGCGCCGCCGCGCAGGGTGTCACTCCCGACCAGCTGATCGAGGGCGTTGAGATGGACCTCTCCGCCATGACTGCCCACGCCCGGCTCCAGCAGGCGGGCTATACGGTGAACCCGTTCTGATGACCGATGTGAACATCCCCCTCCATTCGCCCGGCCGCCAGCCCGAAGATCCGGATGCGGCGCTGCGGCCCAAGAGCCTGGCGGAGTTCGTCGGCCAGAAGGCCGCGCGCGAGAACCTGCGCGTCTTCGTCGAAGCCGCCAAGGGGCGCGGCGAGGCGATGGATCACGTGCTGTTCTTCGGCCCTCCCGGCCTCGGCAAGACCACGCTGGCGCAGATCGTCTCCAACGAACTGGGCGTGGGCTTCCGCGCCACCAGCGGGCCGGTGATCGCCAAGGCGGGCGATCTGGCCGCGCTGCTCACCAATCTCGAGCCCAACGACGTGCTCTTCATCGACGAGATCCACCGGCTCAATCCGGTGGTCGAGGAAGTGCTCTATCCGGCGATGGAGGACCGCGCGCTCGATATCATCATCGGCGAAGGGCCCTCGGCGCGCAGCGTGCGGATCGATTTGCCGCCCTTTACGCTGGTCGGTGCGACCACGCGGCAGGGGCTGCTCACCACGCCACTGCGTGACCGGTTCGGCATTCCGGTGCGACTCAACTTCTACACCGAGGACGAGCTGCTCAAGGTCGTCACCCGCGGAGCGGGGCTGCTGGGCATGGGGATCGACGAAGGCGGCGCGCGCGAGATTGCCCGCCGCTCGCGCGGCACACCCCGCGTGGCAGGCCGCCTGATGCGCCGCGTGCGCGATTTCGCCAGCGTGCTGGGCGAGCCGGTGGTCACGACGCGGGTCGCCGACGAAGCGCTGACCCGGCTCGAAGTCGACAGCCTCGGTCTCGATGCGATGGACCGGCGCTATCTCACCATGATCGCGACGCCATACAAGGGCGGGCCGGTGGGTGTGGAAACGCTTGCTGCCGGGCTGTCCGAGCCGCGCGATACGGTGGAGGAGGTGATCGAGCCCTATCTGATCCAGCTCGGCCTCATCGCCCGCACGGCGCGGGGACGCATGCTCAACGATGGGGGCTGGGATCACCTCGGCCTCGCACCGCCCAGCAAGCCGCAGGGCGACATGTTCAACAAATAGCGCGCCAGTGAAAAGGGGCGGCTCCTTGCGGAACCGCCCCCTTCGAACTGGTGTCGCCTGGCCTCAGGCCGCTGCGAGCTTGCGCAACACGTAGTGGAGGATGCCGCCGTTGCGGTAATACTCCATCTCGTTCGCCGTATCGATGCGGCACAGCGCGGTGAAGGTGGCCTTGCTGCCGTCTTCATGCGTCACTTCGACTTCGACGTCCTGGCCCGGGGTCAGGTCGGCGAGGCCCTTGATCGTGAAGGTGTCGTCCGCGCCCAAGCCCAGGCTCTGGCGGGTGTCGCCATCCTTGAACTGCAGCGGGAGCACGCCCATGCCGATGAGGTTCGAACGGTGAATACGCTCGTAGCTTTCGACGATGACCGCTCGCACGCCCAGCAGGATCGTGCCCTTGGCCGCCCAGTCGCGGCTGGAGCCGGTGCCGTATTCCTTGCCCGCAACGACCACCAGCGGGGTGCCGTCTTCCTTGTGCTTCATCGCCGCGTCGTAGATCGGCATCTGCTCACCCTTGTAGGTGGTGATGCCGCCTTCGACGCCCGGGACCATCTCGTTCTTGATGCGGATGTTGGCGAAGGTGCCGCGCATCATCACTTCATGGTTGCCGCGTCGCGAGCCGTAGGAGTTGAAGTCCGCCTTCGAGACCTGATGGTTCTTCAGGTATTCGCCTGCCGGGCTGTCTTCCTTGATCGAGCCAGCGGGGCTGATGTGGTCGGTCGTGGTGGAATCGCCGAGGATCGCCAGCGGCTTTGCATCGGTGATGTCGGTGACCGGTGCCGGTTCCATCGACATGCCTTCGAAGAAAGGCGGGCTCGCGACATAGGTGCTGGTCGGGTTCCAGCGATAGGTGTCGGAGGCTTCGACCTTGATCGCCTGCCAATGCTCGTCGCCCTTGTAGACGTCACCATAACGGCTTTCGAACATCTGCCGGTCGATATTGGCGGCGCGATGCTGAGCGATCTCCTCGTTCGTCGGCCACACGTCGGCAAGCATGACGTCATTGCCGTGCTGGTCCTGACCAAGCGGGGTCTCTGTGATGTCCTTCGTCACCGTGCCGAGGATCGAATAGGCGACCACGAGCGGCGGGCTGGCGAGGAAGTTGGCGCGCACGTCTGGCGACACGCGGCCTTCGAAATTGCGGTTGCCCGACAGGACCGAGGCGGCGACGATGTCATTGCCGTTGATGGCCTTGCTGATCGGCGGAGCGAGCGGACCCGAATTGCCGATGCAGGTCGTGCAGCCATAACCGACAAGGTCGAAGCCCATGGCGTTGAGATCGTCCTGAAGGCCCGACTTCACGAGGTAGTCGGTGACGACCTGCGATCCGGGAGCGAGGCTGGTCTTCACCCATGGCTTTGGCTTCAGGCCCTTCTCATGCGCCTTCTTGGCGACGAGACCGGCAGCGATCAACACATCGGGATTGGACGTGTTGGTGCAGCTGGTGATGGCCGCGATCACGACGTCGCCATCACCCACATCGTGATGGGTGTCTTCGACGTCCACGCGCAGCGGCTGGTCCTTGCCGTAGATCGACTTGAGGTCGGTGTTAAACAGTTCGTCCACCTGCGGCAGCGCCACGCGGTCCTGCGGACGCTTCGGGCCTGCAAGGCTGGGCACGACCTTGGAAAGGTCGAGATCGAGCGTCTTGGTGAAGACCGGCTCGTTCTCGGGCGTGAACCACATGCCCTGTTCTTTCGAATAGGCTTCGACCAGCGCGATGGTTTCTTCATCACGGCCGGTGAGGCGCATGTATTCGAGCGTCTTGTCGTCAATGCCGAAGAAGCCGCAGGTCGCGCCGTATTCCGGCGCCATGTTGGCGATGGTCGCACGGTCGGCGAGGGTGAGGTTGGCTACGCCTTCGCCGTAGAATTCGACGAAGCGGCCGACCACGCCGACTTCGCGCAGCATCTGGACGCAGGTCAGTACGAGGTCGGTTGCTGTCACGCCCTCGGCCATCGCGCCGGTCAGCTTGAAGCCGACGACTTCGGGGATGAGCATGGAGATCGGCTGGCCGAGCATGGCGGCTTCGGCTTCGATACCGCCGACGCCCCAGCCCAATACGCCCAGGCCGTTGATCATGGTGGTGTGGCTGTCAGTGCCGACGCAGGTATCGGGATAGGCGATCGCATTGCCGTCGGGATCTTCGCTGTTCCACACACCCTTGCCGATGTATTCCAGATTGACCTGATGGCAGATGCCGGTGCCCGGGGGCACGGCGGAGAAATTCTCGAAGCTCTTCGAGCCCCATTTCAGGAAGTCGTAACGCTCCGCATTGCGGGCGTACTCAAGCTCGACGTTCTTTTCGAAGGCCTTCGGGTGACCGAATTCGTCGACCATGACCGAGTGGTCGATGACCAGGTTGACAGGAACTTGCGGGTTGATCTTCGAAGTATCGCCGCCGAGCTTCCCGATGGCATCGCGCATGGCAGCAAGATCGACCACGCAGGGCACACCGGTGAAGTCCTGAAGCAGCACGCGGGCGGGGCGATACTGGATTTCCTTGCCGGTGACCGGGTTCTTCTGCCAGTCGGCAATCGCCTGCGCATCGTCGGTGGAAACGGTGAAGCCACCGTCTTCGAAGCGAAGCATGTTTTCCAGCAGGACCTTCAGGCTGAACGGCAGCTTCGACACGTCGCCGATCTTTTCGGCCGCCTTGTCGAAGGAATAGTAAGCATAGTCCTTACCGTTCACGGTGAGAGTTGAGCGCGTTGCGAGACTGTCCTGGCCGACCTGGGTCATGCGGGCAAATTCCTTTCTTTCTGAAGCCGTCACACCACCAATGGGCAAGGCGGCAGAATGTGCCGCGCCTGTGCGCTGTGGCGGGCAAAAAATCAAGGGTATCACCGGTGCTCATCGGGCCGGCAGGGAACCCAAACCAGTCGCAACTCATTGATAGGGCAAATGACGGGCCGCTGCGCAGCGCAAGAAATAACAGCGAAAAGCGCCGCCCGATGAGGAGTTTGAACTATGAAGACCGTTAAACACACGAACGCGAAATCACGCCAGACAGTTCGCCTTGCCGTGATGACGGCTGCTTTGGGAGTCGCCGGCATGTTCACCGCCGCCGCTACGTTTGCCGCCGATAATGCACCTGCAGATCAGATCGAATTGGCTCAGCACCGCTAAGAGCCAATCACAGCGCGCTCTGTTCAGGGCGCTTGCGGCGGGCTGCGATCCAGCATCCGGCAACGATAAGCGCGGCGCCTACTATTGTTGCTCCGCGTACCTGTTCGCCGAAATAGAGCCAGCCAAACAGCGAGGCCCACAGAAAACCGGTGTATTCGATCGGTACCAGCCGCTGGGTCTCCGACCGGGCATAGGCCCATGTAAGAAACAGCAGGGCAGTGACCGCCAGGAAAGCACCAGCGAAAAGTTCGCCCCACACGGGAGCGGGAGGCATCACTAGAAGAAACGGCGCGCCGGCGAGCAATGTGAGCGCAGCTACGCCATTCTGAAAGGTACCGGCTTCCTCTGGCGACGACACCAAAGCCTGTTGCCTTTGCAGTATGAGGTTCCACGCGAAGAGAAGCGCCGAGATGGTGACGAGCGTAAGTCCGACCAAGGAATCTTCGTTCAGTCTTTCTCGTCCGATGCGCCCTCCTACAATCACGATCACCCCTCCCAAGCCCAATAAGGCGCCAAGGATTGCCCGTCGTTCTATTTTTTCGCTCAAGATAAGGGCGGCCAGATACAGCGTGATGAGCGGGGCTATAAAGCTGACTGCAATTGCCTCGGCCAGGGGCAGGCGGACCAATGCGCCGAAAAAGGTCCAGCCCATGAAAGCGACGACAATCCCGCGCATGATGTGGACCTTCAGGACGGATCTCGTCGGCATTTTTCGCGTTCGCCACCACCAGATCGGTGCGATCAGGAGGAAGCCGATCATGCAGCGCAGAAGATAGGCGCTGTAAGCGCCAATCGCGATGCTCGCGCTTTTCATCACTGCATCCATTGCCGAAAACAGTGCAATCCCGACGATAGTGGCTACTACCGGCTTGAGGCTGTCGTCATTTACGCTCATCGTCGCTGGCATAGTGCGCCCTGCCGCAGGTGCAACTTGGTTCAGCGGTGGGTAAGCCGGGATCGCGGATTGTTTCAGGCAGTTAGCAGTACATAGCGCGTGGAAAAGCAGTATATATTGCCACAGCGCAAAATTGGTGGGCCAAATGACACGATTTAGAATTTCGACCGGAACAGCGATTGCCGCAGTTCTCCTCGCAACCGCCGCACAGGCTCAGCAGGCAGAGCCGGAAAGTTTGCTGCCGGCAGCGACGCAAGCCGCGCAGTCCGATGCAACCACTCCGCGGCAGCAGGATAAAAGTACACAGACTGTGAGCGAGGCCTTCGGAGACATCCGCATGGCCAGCGGCGAAGTGGTGCAGGAAATTCCCTCGCTCGAGGGTGTGTGGACAAAGGCACAGGCCGAAAAGCTGCTCGCCTTCATTCCGACAGTTGCTGCTGAAGGTCTCAACTCATCCGATTATCGCGCCGACGCCCTTCGTACCGCGATTTCCGCCGGTGAAGGTGAAGCGCTCAATAAGCTGGCGAGCGAGACCTTCGTCTGGCTAGTCGAAGATTTGCGCGATGGCCGTACGCCCATGGAAGCGCGTCGCCAGTGGTTCGTCGTCGATCCGGATGCGGATCGCATGCCGACGTGGAAGCTGCTGGAAGATGCGCTCGCGAGCGGCGATATCGCCGGTACGCTTGCCTCGCTCAATCCGCTGCATCCCGATTACGCCGCACTGCGCGACGAACTTGCCGCGACCAAGGACGCCAAGCGCGTCAAGCTGATCCGTGCGAACATGGACCGGTGGCGCTGGCTGCCACAGGATCTGGGCAAGCAGTATCTTGTTACCAATGTGCCGGAATACATGCTGCGCCTGACGGTCAATGGCCGGATCATCAAAAGCTACCGCACCGTGGTCGGCAAACCCGGCCGCACCGCTACGCCGCAGCTGGCGGAGATGGTCGAAGCCGTGATCTACAATCCCACCTGGACGGTTCCGCAGTCCATCGTGAAGGGCGAAGGCCTTGGCGCGAAGGTACTCGGCAATCCGGGCTGGGCGCGAAATGCTGGCTACAAGGCAACCAAGGGAGAGAACGGCTGGGTCACCGTGGTCCAGCAGCCTGGGCCGCAGAATGCGCTTGGTCTGATGAAGCTCGACATGCCGAACGAGCATGCCATTTTCCTCCACGACACTCCGAGCCGCCATCTGTTCGTGAATGAGAACCGTGCGCTGAGCCATGGCTGTATCCGCGTGCAGGGCGCACGCGAACTTGCAATGACCATGTCCATGCTCGGCAATGCCAACAGTCGTGAAGATATTCCGGCCATTCAGCAGGAAGTCTCGGAAATCACGACGAGCGGCGAATATACCCGTTACGAAATGAAGAAGCAGTGGCCGGTCTATCTCACCTACTTCACCATGGCGACTGACGTGAACGGCGAAATGAAGACGTTCAAGGATATTTACGACCGCGATGCTCCGGTACTCGCAGCACTCGACGCCCCCCGCGTGTCCGACCGTGCACGCGAGACGAGCGAGGAAGCCGTCGAGATCGTCGACGACATGCAGATCACCTGAGAAAAGCGGTGACCCCGGCCTTAATAAACGCCGGGGTTCGTCCGTTCGAAAGTATTGCCGCTGTCGTTGCGTAGCAATTCGGTCTGCGTGACGGGCGGCGGTACGCGGCGACCGTCATCGGTCAGGCCCAGGCTTTCGGCATAGAGCAGGCGTCCGCCGCTAAGCTTCAGGAGCACATAATCGAACTGGTCGGGGCCCAGCGCAAAGCACCCATTTGACCTGCCCAGCCTGCCCCACCTGTCGACATGCTCCGGACGGGCATATTCCGCCTGATGCATCACGATGGCGCGGGGCAGTGCCTTGTCATTGGTGGGATCGAGCCCGTCGAGCCTGATCGAGGTGCCATACCGCCCTGTGTACCAGCTGCGCGTCATATAGGCGCCGCGGCTGGTCGCCTCGCTGCCCTCGATGTTCGAATAGCGCTTGAGCCAGCCATCATGCTGGCTGTCCGAGCCGGTGCCATGGCTGACATGGAAGCTTTGTACCCGCTCGTTCTCCAGATCGACGAAATGGAAGCGCCGCTGCGAGGAATGAAGGCCAAAATCGGCAATTCCGACAATATCCTTCTTCCACAGCACATCACCCACCCGCGTCAGCTGGTCGCGCGCGATGGCGAAAAGCTGCGCATCGCGGCTGGCGGTCGGATTGATCTGAGCGCTTACCCGGCCCGGCAGCGTGAGCGCTGCACCGGCGGCAAGTGAGCCCTTGAGAAGTTCGCGGCGGTTCATGGTGTCATCCTATAACATCGCGCAGACTAGCGGAAGCTGAACGAGCGAACTCGGCGTTCGCCCTGGCGCAGGCGATCATCGATCTGGCGTGTCGTTCGCCGACTTCGCGCGGGTCGGGGCCATATCCCCCTCCGAGCGAGCTCGCGACAGGCACGCCGCGCGAGCGCACCGCGCGGATCACGTAGCTGTCGCGGCGAACCAGCCCCTCACTAGTCAGCGCCAGGCGCCCCAGCTTGTCATCGCCATGGACGTCCACGCCGGCTTGGTAGAGCACGAAGTCGGGTTCGAATTGCTCGATCGTGCGGGGTAGGTGGCGGTCGAGCGCCTCGAGATAACTATCGTCATCCGTCCCGTCCGACAGCGGCACGTCGAGGCTGGATCGTGCCTTGCGGACCGGGAAATTCTTCTCGGCATGGAGCGAGAGGGTGAAGATGTCGTCACGCCCTGCCGTAAGGCTGGCGGTACCATCGCCCTGGTGGACATCGAGATCGATAATCAGGATGCGGCTGGCGTCCCCTTCCGCGATCAGGCGGTTGGACGCGACGGCAAGATCGTTGAACACGCAATAACCCGCGCCGGTATCGTAAAGCGCATGATGGCTTCCCGCGGCGCTGTTGCCGGCATAGCCATGCCGTCGAGCCAGCTGTGCTGCCAGCCATGTTCCGCCATTGGTATGGGCCACACGCTGCGCAATATGCGGAGTGACGGGAAAGCCGATGCGGCGCTCCTCTCGCGCGGGACGGTGGAAGCGAACACCTGCTCCACATAGTCGGGGCAGTGCACAGCCTCGAGCCAGCGGCGCGGCATGGCCGGCGGGGCGTGTTCGGTGATCGGATAGCCGCTCTCGCGCAGGGCGGCCATGACTGCCATGTATTTGTCGAAGCGGAACGTCCCCCGTGTTGGCGCGGGAGCCATGTAATCAACGTGGTGTACGACGTGGAGCAAGATGTACCTAGCCGTTCCTATCCTGCTTCGCCGCAATAGCCGTCTCGGCCAACTCGGCAGCGTCTTCTTCATTGCCCGGCTCAAGTATTTCGACCTTGCGATTGATCAGGCGGTTGTAGACTTCGAAGAACACGCCGAGTTCCCACAGCATGGTTGGGCGCAGCTGGTCGAGCCGTTCAATTTCGCCGAATGTCTGCGATAGCGGAGGCACCCCGACCAACCGGTCGTTACGGACCATCTCGCCATTTTCCTCCTGCTCCATCCGCAGGACCGCGACCGGGCGGATGTCGACCAGCGTGCCCGATGGGAGCGGCCCGCCCGTAAGCACCATGACGTCCAGCGCATCACCGTCCGGGGCCATGGTTGCAGGTATGAAGCCGAAATTGGCCGGAAAGGTCAGTCCCTGGGGCAATTCGATGGCCCAGCGGAAGATACCGAGTTTCTTGTCCAGATCGATCTTGTGCGTATTGCCCTTGGGACATTCGATGAAGGCGTGGAGCAGACCGTTGTCAGCGCGGGCCGGCAAGCGGGCAAGGTGTTCGGCATCGATCATGAAAGGCTGCTCCGCATGTCTGTAACCAACTTACGGAGCACCTGCCGAGGCGTTCCGCCTATTCGGCTGCCTCGGCCTCTTTGGGGGCGTGCGGATCGAAGGCGACCGCTTCCCCGGCTTCGATCGCGGCGGCTTTTTCTTCGACCAGCTTCACGATATGGTCGAGCATGTCGTCGCTCTCGATATGGTGGTTCTTCACGCCCGAGAGGTAGACCATGTGCTTGCCCGAACCGCCGCCGGTCAGACCGATATCGGTCTCGCGCGCTTCGCCCGGGCCATTGACCACGCAGCCCAGGACCGAAAGGCTCATCGGTGTCTTGATGTGCTCCAGGCGCTTTTCCAGCGTTTCCACAGTTCGGATTACGTCGAAGCCCTGACGCGAACAGCTGGGGCAGGACACGACGCGCACGCCGCGCGTCCTCAGGCCCAGCGCCTTCAGCATTTCGAAGCCGACCTTCACTTCCTGCTCCGGCTCGGCGGAAAGCGAGACCCGAATGGTGTCGCCGATACCGGCCCAGAGCAGGCTCCCGATGCCGATGCTGGATTTGACCGTGCCGCCGATCAGGCCGCCTGCTTCGGTGATGCCGAGATGCAGGGGACAATCCACCGCGTCGGCCAAGCCATGATAGGCGGCAACGGCGAGGAATACGTCGCTGGCTTTTACCGCCACCTTGTATTCGTGAAAATCGTGGTCCTGCAGCAGTTTTATATGATCGAGCGCGCTTTCGATCAGCGCTTCGGGGCAAGGCTCGCCATATTTCTCAAGCAGATCCTTCTCCAGGCTGCCGGCGTTCACCCCGATGCGGATGGCGCAGCCATTGGCCTTGGCCGCACGGACCACTTCGGCAACGCGTTTGCTGTCACCGATGTTGCCCGGGTTGATGCGCAGACATGCCGCGCCCTTGTCGGCAGCTTCAAGCGCGCGTTTGTAATGGAAATGGATGTCGGCCACGATGGGCACATTGGCCGCCCGCGTGATCTGGTCGAAATGCGCGGTCGATTCCTCGGTCGGGCAGGAAACGCGGATGATGTCGGCACCGACATCTTCGCAGCGACGGATTTGGTCGATCGTCGCGCCGACATCTTCGGTCGGCGTATTGGTCATGGTCTGGACGCTGATGGGCGCATCGCCGCCGACAGGCACGCTGCCGACCATGATCTGGCGGGACTGGCGGCGCTCGATCGTGCGCCAAGGTCGAATGGAAGACATGGACCCCGATATAGAGCGGGGAATGTGAAGGGGCAATGACGCCCCTTCACGAGAGTTGGCTATCAGAAGTTGGCGGCCAGCGAGAATGCCAGCACATCGGCATTGCCGCGGCTGTCGGACCGGATCGTGGCATCCACGGCTGCGGGCGTGCCCTGGAAGAAGCCGTCGGTGCGATCGAGAGGCTCGCTCTTCACGAAGACGTGCGCATAGGCCAGGCTGGCGGAGATCGTTTCGTTGAGATCGTAGGTACCGCCGACCGAAAGCCAGGTGCGGTCGCCATCGGGAACGCGCGTGGTACGGAATTCGTCGGTGATCGGCGATTCGTCGAACATCGTGCCGGCGCGCAGGGTGAAGCGCTCGGTGAAGTCATATTCAGCGCCAATGGCCATCGAATAAGTGTCGCGATAGTTCTGTTCGCTCACCTGGGTGGGGGCACCTTCGGGGACCACGCGGATCTCGTCGAAATTGCTCCAGTTGTACCAGCGCCAGGTGCCGTAAACGCGATACGGAGTATCGGTACCGAACATGACGCTGACGGTGGCGATATCCGGAGTCGAAAGCGGCGCCGTGGCATCGGTCAGGACGTTATTGCCGGCCAGCGGACCGGTGAGACCGGACAGGTCGAATTCGCCTTCTAGCGTGTGGTCGACGGACGAACGATAGTGTGCGCCGAGACGAACCGGGTCGAAAGTTGCGGTGATGCCGGCGTTCCAGCCTACCGAAATGTCATCGCCCTGAATATTGAGCGCAGCATCGGCGTCCGCCGGATTAAGGTTCGGCACTGCATTGGCGAGTTCGACATCGACATATTGGACGTCGACACCGGCGCCGATCGAAATGTTGTCCGACAGCTTGAATGCTGCGCTGGGCTGCACGTTTACAGTGAATACGTCGGACTTGAGCGAATCGTAACGACCGAAGAAATCTTCATCGTAATCGACCACGACGCCGAACGGGCTGTTCACGCCAAGGCCGAGCCAGAGGCGGTCGGTGACCTGGGCGGTGGCGTAGAAGGAGGGGATGACCAGCGGCTGTGCAAAAGGATTGCCGCCGTCGCTGCCGGTGACAGGAATGGCAACGGGCACGCCGGGAACGGTGCGGGTGGTACCCGTGTTGGACTGGCGCGCATCGACGAACAGCGCCTGAGCATTCGCTTCGACGGTGATGCCTTCGAGTTCCGTCATCCCGGCGGGATTGAAGAATACGGTGGCTGCGCTGTCGGCAGCGGCAGCATCGCCAGAATAGGCGCGACCGGCTTCCTTGGTCGACTGTTCCTGAATGTAGAAACCGCCAGCAGATGCCGGTGCGGAAAGGGCAAGTCCGACGCCGAGGGCGAGAGCGGACGTGGCGAATTTGATCGAGTTATTCATCGAATTATCCAACATGACTTCGGAAGCGTCGGCCCGGATACTTGAACCGTTCGACGCGGGGGCGGCGCGTTAGGGCAAGGTCAAGGGCAGGGCAAGCGCGTTTCTTCGAGTTGCATGGACGAAGCCGCTGGCAAAGCCGGGCGCCTTGTTGCATCAACCGGCGCATGAGCGAGCCGACCGACGACACTGAAACCCATACGCCTCTCCTCTTCGGGCGCGTGCTCGATGGGCAGGGCGGGGCGCGGCCTATCGCGTGGGAAGAAGCACAGAACTGGCAGCCTGCCGCACCGGGAGAGGTGCTGTGGGTGCATCTGTGCCGCAATCGCCCCGGGGTACAGCAGTGGCTGGAGAACGAACTGCATGTGCCCGAACCGACTGCGGAACTACTCACCAGCGATCAGACGCGGCCGCGTGCTTTTGTAGAAGGCGAGACCCTGGTCGGGACCTTGCGCGGGATCAATTTCAATCCCGGGGCAGAGCCAGAGGACATGATTTCCATGCAGCTGTGGTGCGACGGGAACCGCTTGGTGACGCTGCGCCGACATCCGCTGCAAACGCCGCGCGAAATCGTCGCCATGCTCGACCGCGGCATTGGGCCCCCGGATGCCGGTGCGACGATCACCCTGCTTGCCGAATTGCTGATCACGCGGATGAGCCAGGCGATCGTAGATATGAACCAGGTGCTCGACGATCTGGAGGATGACGATCCGGACGAACATGCCGAGGAAATGCTGAAACGCATTTCCACGATCCGGCGCAACTGCCTGGGGCTGAAGCGTCACATGGCCCCCCAGCACGAGGCGCTGGAACAGATCAGCCGCGATGCCCCTTACTGGTTCGAGGACCACGATCGCCGCGAAATCGCCGAGAGCATTGCACGGCTGCGCCGCTATCTCGACGACATCGATATCAGCAAGGAAAGCGCCGTCGTGCTGCAGGACGAATTGCGCGCCCGCAGCCTCGCCAGCAGCGAGCATGCGACCTACATGCTCACCATTGTGGCGGGGATATTCCTGCCGCTCAGTTTCCTGACCGGCCTTCTCGGCATAAATGTCGGCGGCATGCCGGGGATGGACGATCCCGATGCCTTCTGGGGCGTCGTCGCACTGTGCGGATTTCTCTTCATCGCGCTGATTGTGGTCTTCCGACGCCTCAGATGGCTGTAATCGTCAGCTGCCGCTGCGCTGCGCTGGGATGAACTCTTCGCGCACCGCCTTGGCAATCAGTTCGAGCGGAATGATTCCCTGGCTCAGCAGGAAATCGTTGAACGCCTTTTCGTCGAAGTCCTCGCCCAGCGCCAGCTCGGTCTCCACCCGCAGGCCGATCAGCTTGCGATAGCCGTAGTAATAGGATCCGGCCTGCCCCGGCATGCGGAACTGGTAACGGTCGAGTTCCTGCTTGGTCATCCCAGGTGAGAACAAGGCTTCTTCGCGCAGCACGCGTTCGGCTTCCTCGCGCGTCATCAGGCCGAGATTCAGTGCCGGATCGAGGAAGGCGCGGGCAGCACGCAGCAGGCGGAACTGCTGCGCGATGAACTGGCCTTCGATCGGTTCGTGCGGCATCATTTCCGCTTCCGCATAAAGCGCCCAGCCTTCCACGTTCACACTGTTGAAGGCGTAGAGCATGCGGGCAAGCGAGACCCCGTTCTCGACCAGCGCGGCGAATTGCATCTCATGGCCGGGCCGCGCCTCATGTGCGCTCAGCGTCCAGCTGGCGGCAGGGAAATTGAAATCGTCATAGGCATCCTCTGCACTGGCAGTCGGATTGCCGACCGTGAGCACGAAGGTGCCCTGTTCGCCGGTATTCCCGATCAGGCGCGGCGGGCGCATGTGCGGGGCCGGCTGGGCAGCGCTTTCGGCGACCGAGGCGACGCGCATCTGCAATTCGGTATCGGGCAGCGAGACGATATCGTTCTCGCGCACCTTGGCCTCCAGTTCGCGGTTCACACCGCGATAGAATTCCTCGATCTCGTCGTTGGGGATCGTCTGCTGCTTCAATCGCGTCATGACGGAAGCCATGTCGGTTTCCGGCCAACCGTTCTTTTCCGCGATCTGCGGGGCGAGCGCTTCCATCTGGGCGCGGATCTCATAGAAGCCCCGGCGGGCCTGGCTCATCGCCTCGCGCGGATCCATGTCGATGCCGACATTGCGCAGGTTGAGGGCATAAAGCTCCTCCGGCAAACGGGCTTCGTCACGCGCGGCGGGCAGCACCACGTCGCGGGTCCATTCGCCGTAATCGGCAAACTGGCGGTCCATCGCATCAAGGGCTTCCTCGGCGCCGTCGATGTCGTATTTCTCGAACAGTTCGCGGATGCCGGCGGCAAAGGTCGGGATCTTGCCGATCGATTCCTCGACCTCCACCCGGTAGGGGCCGATCTTGCCGTCACCGCGGCTCGCCTCGAAGCGTGCCTTGGCAAGTTCGGTATAGGGCTCGTAGCCATCGGCTACACCGGTATAGCGATTGAGCAATTGCACGGCCGATGCCCGGCGGTTCTCGGCGGTCTGGTCCGACAGCATGGAGCCGATCGAATAGAAGATGCTTTGCGGCAGCTCGTTCCATTCGAGCATCATGCGCTCATTCAGTTCGGACGAGAGGATCGACCGGTCGAGGCTGTCGATCAGGATGGCAAGGTCCTGCTTGACGAAGGTGTTGCTCTCGCTCGCCATGGCGGCGGCGAATTCCGCGCGCAGCGCCTTGGCGCCCGCAATGTACCGCTTGGTGCTGTCGGGCGAATAATCGAAGGTCATGCCGTCATATTGTTCATAACCGGACGAGCTTGCGCCTTCGGGATAAAACCCGGCTTCGAATTCGATCAGCTTTTCGGTGTAGGCGTTGCTCGTTTCGATCCAGTCGGCACTGGCGGCATCGGTGGAGGCGTTTTGCGCCATGGCGGTGCCGGCAGGAAGGATGGTCGCGGTAGCGAGCGCAATGGCAGCGGCGAAGGTCTTCATGGGCATGGTTCCCCTTGTATCCCGGATATGATGCGGATGGCTTATTGTCTTTTGCAGCCTGTCTGCGCCCGCCAAGGGCCGCTGGCAAGCAGCCACCCGATCAACGGTCGATCAGGCCGGACGAGTGCTGGCGCCGCGGCGGGACTCAATAGTCAAAGGTCTGGCCGACCATCTTTTCGCTCAGCTGCCACAATCGTTCGGCCTTGTCCTCGTCCACCGCATAGCTGCGCACACCGCCGCCGGTGTCGTGATCGTCCTGCTCGGCCACATGGCAGTCTTCGCAATAGAGGCCGCCGCGCCCCTCCAGTTCGGGAGTAGTGGCGACCCAGCATGTCGTCGCCGCGCCTTGAGGGATGGACTTGAAAGGCTCGGGTTTTTCTCCGCGTGCTTCTGCCGACTTGCGGATTCTCTCCATCAGGTCGGCCATCTCCTCCTCGCTCATATGGCGCCCGAGATTGGTGTTTATGCCGCCAGGGTGCAGCGCATAGGCATGGATGCCCTTCGCTGCGAGCCGCCGCTCGAGCCCCACAGCAAACAGCACATTGGCGG
This sequence comes from Qipengyuania sp. NPDC077563, assembly GCF_044901345.1. NCBI lineage: Bacteria > Pseudomonadati > Pseudomonadota > Alphaproteobacteria > Sphingomonadales > Erythrobacteraceae > Qipengyuania > Qipengyuania sp. NPDC077563. The sequence continues at coordinate 98,801 of NZ_JBJDPC010000004.1, forward strand.
TCTTCGACTGCCCGTAGCTTACCCATTTGTCGTACTCGCGATTCTCGAAATTGGGATCGTCGAAATCGACCGGCGCGATATGGTGGCCGCGGCTGGAAAGGTTGACGATCCGCTGGCGCTCGCCAGCCTCGACCAGCGGCATCAGCAGATTGGTCAGCAGGAAATGGCCGATGTGATTGGTGCCGAACTGTATTTCGAAACCGTCGGTTGTTTTCGCCTCGTCGCAGGCCATGACCCCGGCATTGTTGATCAGCAGGTCGATCTTCGCAAAGCGATCGTTCGCCTCTCCCGCAGCCTTTCGAATGCTGTCGAGCGAGGCGAGATCGCAGACGAGGGTCTCCACCTTCGTGCCTGTTTCCTCGGCAATGGCATCGGCGGCTGCGGCGAGCTTGGTTGCATCGCGGCCGGACAGGATCACATGCGCGCCGCGTGCAGCCATGGCGCGGGCGGTTTCGCGGCCGAGACCAGAATACCCTCCGGTGACGAATGCCGTGCGCCCCTTGAGATCGATATCGGCAAGAACTTCATCTGCCGTGCTCGAAAAACCGAAATTGCTCATTGCGTATGCTCCTCTTTCCCGGAGGGCGGTACCACATGAGAAAGGGGGCGCGAGAGTTTTCGTCCCGCGCCCCCGGACACCCTCTCTCCTTGGTGTCTTGTCAGCCTCGGTTACGCGCCCGGCGGCAAGGGATCGTCGCTCGTCGGAGCGGCGGCCTTGCGGCGCTTGGGCTTGGGTGCAGGCTTCGCCGTGCTGCCGCCCAGATCGCTGTCCATCTGGTCGAGCTTGCGCGCCGCCCAGTCACGGCCGCCCAGGCCGAAGGCCAGCGCGCCGGCCACCGAAATGCCCGCAATGATGATGGTCAGCACATTGCCGGGAATCATCCCGCCGATGCCGGTGAACTGCAGGCCCATGAAGACGAATAGGATGATCGTCGCCCATCGCACGATGGTGGCGGCTGTTCCAGCCTCGCCTTCACCCGAAATGAGCCGGGCGAGAAGGTTGGCGATGAAGAAGCCGAAGGCGATAACCACCGCGCCGAAGATCACGCGGCCACCCAGTTCCAGTACCTGGTCGAGGATACGTGTCAGTTCGGGGAAGCCGAGCAAACGCGTTGCAGCGATGGCGAAGAACAGGATGATCGCCACCTGCACCACGCGGGCGATGATGATGGAGGCGCGTGTGCCTTCCGCCATCATCCCGCTTTCCGCCAGCGCCCGGTCGACGCCGAGGCCCGGCAGCACTTCCTTGAGCACCTGAACCACGAACTTGCTGATGAGGTAGCCGATGCCGAGCAGGATCGCAGCGGCGATAATGTTCGGAATGGCATTGAAGATCAGCGTCAGCATGCCGCTGGCCGGGCCGGAAATGCTTTCGATATTGAGCGCTTCCAGAGCCATGATCGACACGAAAATCACGATGATCGCGTAAACGATCGTGGCGATTGTCCTGCTGATGGCGGTATTGCCGGTCACGCTGTCGACCCCGCCGCGATTGGCCCATTTGTCGAAGTCGACCGTCTGCAGCGTGGTGATGATCAGATCGCGCACGATGCGCGCCACCATCATGCCGATGAAGAAGATCAGGCCCGCACCGACAAGGTTCGGAATAAAGGCGACGAAGTTCTCCAGCAGGCTGTCGACCGGTCCGGCAACCGCGCCGAGGCCGAGGACCTGCAGGATGACCAGAAGGCCGAAAAGCCAGATCAGCAAGCCCACGATCTTGCCGAGCGATTCCCCCAGCGACGAGCCATTGCCCGTGCCCCGCTGGAAGAACGAGATATTGTCGACCAGCTTGGCGAAGGCCCATTTCGCGGCCTTGGCGGCCAGCCAGGTGATGGCCAGAACGATCAGGGCCAGCCCGATCTTTTCGAGCACCTCCAACGCGATCTGTTCGTCGAACCGATAATTTCCGATACGCATGAAACCTCTCTCCCCTTTGGGTTTCTGTATTACGGAGGGCTAACACGGGCGCGGCGATTATCCAAAGGCCTTTATCGTATTGAGCGGGAAGGCTTGCGTGCTATCGCTTCGGAATGAGAGGATTTTTGACTACGCTCGCCCCCGGTATGGCGCTTGCCATTGCCGGATTTGCCGCCCCTTCTTTTGCGCAGGACGATGCGCCGCGCTGGTCGCTCGCCATCCACGGCGGGGCGGGCACTATCGCGCGCGAAAACATGACGGCCGAAGAAGACGCTGCCTATCGCGCCTCGCTGCAAGCCGCGCTCGACGCGGGGGCCAGGGTGCTTGCCGAAGGGGGCGAGGCGCTGGACGCCGTCGAGGCGGTGATCCTGCTGCTGGAGGAAGACCCGCGCTTCAATGCCGGGCGCGGGGCGGTTTACACCTGGGAGGGCGGGCATGAGCTCGATGCCTCGATCATGGACGGGCGCGATCGCGATGCGGGCGCGGTGGCGGGAGTTACCACCATTCGTCATCCGATCCTCCTCGCGCGCAAGGTGATGACCGACAGCCCGCATGTGATGCTGGCGGGAGAAGGGGCGGAAGAATTTGCCGCCGAACAGGGCATCGAATTCGTCCCGCCCGAATTCTTCGACACCGACGCTCGCCGCCAGTCGTTGGAGCGGATGAAGGCGGAACAACTCTCTGCCATCGATGTCGATGTGAAGTTCGGGACCGTGGGCGCCGTGGCGCTGGATACGCAGGGCAATCTTGCCGCCGGCACCTCGACCGGCGGGATGACCGGCAAGCGCTGGAGCCGCATCGGCGATGCCCCGGTTATCGGCGCGGGCACCTATGCCGACAACCGCGCCTGCGCTGTCTCGGCCACCGGCTGGGGCGAATATTTCATCCGCGTCGGCGTGGCGCGGACGATCTGTGCGCGCATGCAGATGGCCGGCGAAAGCGCGCAAATGGCTAGTGATGCAGTGATGGACGATGTTAAAGCATTGGGCGGCGATGGCGGCGTGATCGTCGTCTCACCGGCGGGCGATGCCATCTTCAGCTTCAACACCGCAGGCATGTACCGCGGCCGCGCGACCAGCGGCGGAACGAGCGAAGTCGCAATCTACGGCGAAGAATAGCGTCGTTTTTGCGGGGTGGATTTGGGAAGCGCCATATAAAACCGCTTTCAAGCAACGCAGCGGTTGAGCATCTAGATTACCCTCAAGCAGCGAAGCGGTAGGGCAACAAAAAAGGGACCGGATCGCTCCGGCCCCTTCTCGGTGCTCCGCTTGCGCAGAGAGGGTTACATGCCCGAACCCGGGCCGTAGGTGACTTCAACGCGGCGGTTCTGCAGTTCGCGCACGCCGTCGGCGGTGGGGACGCGCAACTGCGTCTCGCCGAAGGCCTCGCTAGAAATGCGGGTACCGGGAATGCCGCGCCCCGTAAGGTATTCGCGGACCGAGGCGTTGCGCCGTTCGGCGAGGCCGATGTTGTACTGCGCCGAGCCGGACGTGTCGGTATGCCCTTCCAGCATGACCGAGGCCATGCCGCAATTGGCATAGGCCGAGACGGCATTGTCGAGGATCGTCGCCGCTTCGGGCGTGATATCCGATTTGTCCCAGTTGAAGAACACGATGTAGGGGCCCTGCTGGCATACCGGTGCGGGCGGCGGCGGAGTGGCCGGCGGTGGCGGTGGCGGCGGTACCGGGGTTGGCGGGGGCGGCGGGGCGACCGGCGCTGCAGGCCGCCCGAAGTTGAACGCGAGCGTGCCGAGGATCGAGTGCGAAGACCAGTCGGTCTGCGCGCTCGGCGTGGCGAAGGATCCGCCGATGCGGTATTCCGGCACGTTGAAGAAGCGATAACGCAGGCCGACGTCGATGCTGTCCGTCAGCGGGGCGCGCAATCCGGCCAGCGCCTGCCAGGCGAACTTCCAGTCGTCGCCATTGACGAGATTGTCGTCATTGCCGGTGCCGACCAGCGAAATCGCCTGGTCGACATAGACCGACCCTGCACCGCCGCCGATGAACGCCTGGATGCCGTCGTCACTGCCGAGGTCGAGCAGTGCATTGCCCATGACGCTGGCCGCCGAGGATTTGCCGAGCGGGTTCTCGACCGCAACGTCGCTGGCGAGCGCCGTCAGCTGGTCGTGACCATATTCGCGGTAGCTGCCTTCGATCTCAATGCGGAAGGCGCCGTAATCGTAACCAAGGACGATCCCGCCGTCGAAGCCGGTATCTTCTTCCAGCGTGACATCGGCCGATCCGTCGGAGAAGTCCTCGAAATCGAAGTCCTGGGCGAGCGACGGCCCGAAGCCCAGTTCGACATAGGCGGTGTTGTCGCGGGCGAGGGCCGCCGACGAAAGAGCGGTCGAGCACAGTGCCAGACCCAGTGCCAGTTTGCGCATGGTTTTCCCCATTTTTGCTGTTTTGACCGACAGCACATGGCAGCGCAGCATGACACTTCGTGTCAGCCGGGCCGAAAACTGTCACAAAACTGACGCGGGCTGAGGGTCAGCCGCGCTTCCGTGCCTGCGCATAGCTGCCCAGCAGGCGTACGCCGTTGGTCTGGAATTCCAGCTCCTCCAGCGCGGCGTCCACGCGCGGATCTCCCGGGGCACCCTCGATATCGGCATAGAAGCGCGTGGCGGCGAAGCTGGCGCCTTTCTGGTAACTTTCCAGCTTGGTCATGTTGACGCCATTGGTGGCGAAGCACCCCAGCGCCTTGTAGAGCGCGGCGGGCACGTTCTTCACTTCGAAGATGAAGGTCGTCATCGCCTGCTGCGCCTCGATTGCGGCGGGATCGCGCGGCTCCTTCGCCAGCACCACGAAGCGCGTGGTATTGTCGGCGGCATCTTCCACCGCGTCCTCGATGATCCGCAGGCCGTAGAGTTCCGCCGCCATGGGCGGTGCCAGCGCGCAGAACCGGGGATCCTGCATTTCGGCGACATAGGCAGCGGCACCCGCGGTATCGGCATGCGCCAGCGCGACAATACCGTTGCGTTGCAGATATTCGCGAGACTGGCCGAGCGCTTGCGGGTGGCTGTAAGCGGCTTCGAACGGGCCCGGTCCGGTGGCCATCAGCGTGTGGGTGATGCGCATGAAATGTTCGGCCACGATCGACAGCCCGCTTTCCGGCAGCAGGAAGTGGATATCCGACACCCGGCCATGCTGGCTGTTTTCGATGGGGATCATCGCGCAGCCCGCGCGGCCCTGTTTCACCGCGTCCAGCGCATCCTCAAACCCCAGATAGGGCAGCGGCAGGCATTCGGGATCGAACTGCATCGTAGCCTGATGCGAGTTGGAACCGGGCGCACCGCCGAAGGCGACCGCGCGTTGCGGATCGGCGGCGGCGGCCTGTCGCATGGTGTCGACCATGTCGACGGCGGGTTTGGCGAAGGTACGCATGGCGGGGCGTGTTAGCGCCCATTTCGCCTTGCGCAACCACTAAGACAGTCGCGGCACTTGCGCGAGCGCGCCCGTCGCACTAGAGCGGCGCGCAACCATCAGACCACACGGATTCTCGCAGGCTTTCACGCAATGGACGATCGTTTCAACACCGCTTCCGGCTGGGTTCTCTTCTCAGGCATCGTCGCGCTCGGCGCTTCCATCGCTTCGGGCATGTATTTCCACGCCGACGGACATGAAGAATTCGAAGACGGCGAATGGGGCTTCTTCGTCGAAGGTGCGGAAGAAGAGGGCGGCGCCGATGCCGGTCCCGATCTCGGTACGCTGCTTGCCAGCGCCGATGCGGCTGCCGGTGAAAAGGTCTTCGCCAAGTGCAGCGCATGCCACACCATCAATCAGGGCGGCGCCGACGGTATCGGTCCCAACCTCTATGGCGTGATGGGCAAGCCGGTCGGCAAGCACGCGGCAGGCTTCGCCTATTCCAGCGCGCTGTCCGAACATGGCGGCGAATGGACTTGGGAAAACATGAACGAATGGCTCACCAGCCCGCGCGCGTTCGCCAGCGGCACCAAGATGAGCTTCGCCGGTCTGTCCAAGCCGGAAGACCGCGCCAATGTAATGGAATACATCGCCTCGATGGGCGGCGCTCCGGCCAAGCCGGAACCGGCTGCTCCCGAGCCTGAAGAAGGCGAAGCGGCAGATGCGCCCGGCGCAGGTCCGGGTGCGGTCGAAGGCACTCCGGCCGATCCGGCACAGGCTGCCGGTGCAATGGGCGGCGATCAGCCGGTCGCTTCGGAAAATGCCGGCGGCGACAATGCAGGGGCGACCAAGGTCGACTGATCCTTGCCGATATTCTATTGAAAAGCCCCGCCTCGCGCGGGGTTTTTTGTGCCTGCTGGCCGCGCGTTTTCAGTCGCCCTTGAAGCCCTGGGCGATGACATACCATTCGCTGGAGCCCTTGCGGCTGGCTGGCGGCTTGGCATGCTTCACTGTCTTGAAGTGCTTCTTGAGCAGGTCGAGCAGGTCCTTGTCGGTCCCGCCCGCCAGCACCTTGGCCAGGAATGTCCCGCCCTTTTCCAGATTCTCCACCGCGAACCAGGCGCCCGCTTCGACCAGCCCCATGGTGCGCAAATGATCGGTCTGCTTGTGGCCGACCGTATTCGCGGCCATATCGCTCATCACAAGATCGGCCTTTCCGCCCAGCGCTTCTTCCAGCACACGCGGCGCGTCCTCGTCCATGAAGTCCATCTGGAAGATCTCGACGCCCTCAATCGGCTCCACTTCGAGCAGGTCGATGCCCACCACTTGCGCCTTGGGCACGACCTTGCGCGCCACCTGCGCCCAGCCGCCCGGCGCAATGCCGAGATCGACGATCCGCTTCGAGCCCTTCAGGATGCCGAATTTCTCGTCCATCTCGATCAGCTTGTAGGCCGCGCGGCTGCGATAGCCGTCGGCCTTGGCCTGCTTGACGTACGGATCGTTCAGCTGCCGCTGCAGCCAGCGGGTCGAGGATTCCGAGCGCTTCTTTGCGGTGCGGACGCGCGTATCCTTGTCCTTGCCCGATCTAGACATCCTGTTCTCTCATTCTTTGAAGTGCGGCGCGGCTGCTTTCGCCCGTGGCATCGGCGGCCATCAGGCTGCGCAGGATGCCTTCGCGGATTCCGCGATCGGCCACGCCCAGTGTCTCGGACGGCCAGATGTCGAGAATGCTCTCGAGAATAGCGCAGCCCGCCACCACCAGATTCGCCCGGTCGTCCCCGATGCAGGGCAATTGCCGCCGATCCGCGCCGCTCATATGCGACAGGCGCACCGAAATATCCCGCATCGCGACCGAGGGGAGAATCAGGCCATCCACCGCCTGCCGGTCGTATTGCGGCAATTCCAGGTGCAGGCTCGCGAGCGTGGTGACCGTGCCGCTGGTCCCGAGCAGCCGGATCGGATGCTGTCCCTTGGCAAATTCACGCACCCGCTCCGCAAAGGGACGGAAACTGTCGAGCACGGTCTTGCGCATGCGACGATAGCGATCGAGCCTGAGGTCCGTGGTGTCGTCCGATCCGCCCACCGTATCGGTCAGCGAGACGACGCCCCAGGGCACGCTCATCCAGTCGAGAATGCGCGGCACCGCGCCGCTCGGTTCCACAAGCACCAGCTCGGTGGAGCCGCCGCCGATGTCGAAAATAACGGCTGGCCCGGCGCCGTCCTCCAGCAGGATATGGCAGCCCAGCACCGCGAGGCGCGCTTCTTCCTGGGCGGAAATGATGTCGAGCGCGATGCCGGTTTCCTCGCGCACGCGCTCGATGAATTCGGCCCCATTGGACGCCCGGCGGCAGGCTTCGGTGGCGACCGATCGGGCAAGATGGACATGGCGCCTGCGCAGCTTTTCCGCGCACACATGCAGTGCGGCCAAGGTGCGTTCCATCGCCTCGTCTGACAGGCGGCCGCTGGCGGCCAGCCCTTCGCCAAGCCGGACCACCCGGCTGAAAGCGTCGATGACGGTGAAGTTCTCGCCCGAGGGGCGGGCGATCAGCAGGCGGCAGTTGTTGGTGCCCAGATCCAGCGCGGCATAGGCCTGGTTGCGGCCGCGCGGCATGGGCGTTGATTGTGCCTGAGCCTGGGCAGGACCCTGATTGCGGGCCTGAGCATGAGCCTGCTTGCCGGAAGGTTCCCCGCGCGCCTTGGGCTCGCGCGGTGCCTGCCCGTTCTTGCGCGGGCGCTTGTTGGGCCGGGAGGGGCGTTTGTAGCGGAAATCGGCTACCTTGCCGGACGTGCCGCCCCTTGTCTTTCCTTGGCCCCGTTTGATGTCCGGCGGATTAGTGTCCGCCATGGGGGTATCTTTCATTATTCCTCCCGCGCGAAGAATTAAGCGCGGGGACCTGAGAGCGATGCTAGCGGGTCCCTCGCCAAGGGGCAAGCACCGTCCTCAGCGATGGGGTTGACCTTGTGCGCGCACGAAACTAGATGCGCGGCCTCTCTTGCGGAGACAGCGCGATTCTCAGCGTCGCACCGCATGGCTGATGCCCCGTCGTCTAATGGTAAGACTACGGACTCTGACTCCGTCAATTGAGGTTCGAATCCTCACGGGGCATCCATTACTGTCAGGCTTCAAGCAGGAAGGACGGAGACGGAGATATTCCCTACGCCCGCTGATTCCGGACGGAAGCCATAAGCAGCTTCAAGCGGACATCGAGAGGTAACCGAGCACAGCTCGGCGAACCCGCGCCGCAAGCTCTTCCTGATTGCTTTCACCTCGCTCACCGGCGGCATCGATCATTCCCCGCATGATCGATGCGACATCGCCCGTGGCAGCCGCCATGTCGGGCTGCTGGGGAAAGTCCGGGCGAGCAAGAATTTCAGCAACGATGGTCGTGAACCTTAATCGTACCAGTTGGGTCCCGGCATCCAAGGGCAGGCGCGCTTCCTCGAAATCGAGTAGCCGCGCCAGTCGAGGGCGTCGGAGCTGGTGCCGCACGGCGGCGTGGATCACGGCAAAGAGCGCTTCGTGCCCTGCAGCCATCAGACAAGCGGCTTCGGCGTCTTCGACAAGGCGGCCTGTTTCACGGGCGATCAGCGCGCCGAGCAGCGCATCCTTGTCAGGGAAATACTGGTACAAGGTGCCGATACTGACCCCGGCCACGTCGGCGACGGCGTTGGTGGTGAATCCCATGTCCCTGCTCCTCCAGAATGCGAGCAGACGCTTCCACGATCGCGTCTACCGTATGCCGTGCGCGCGCCTGTTTCGGCTGTTTGCGGGGGCGCGCACGCTGATCGGCGGTCTGTCCTGTCATCGAAACCAATGCGCGTAGAATATATGAGCAGATGCTCGCATCTTAGCGACGTCAATCAACAGCGCAAGGATGCATCATGGATATTCAGCCCACCCAGTTCGAACCCGCACTCACCACGTTCTTCATGGTCAAGACCTCGCCGGAATGGCTGGGTTTCTCTTTCGAGACGCGCCTGTCCCATGCGCGCGAGACGTTTCAGCCTATCCTCGACGAGTTCAGGGGGCGCGTTCGGTTGAACTGGTATGATGTCGAGTTCTACACGGCCAAGATCAGCGATATCTGGATGATCGAATCGAAGGACCATCACAGCTACCAGCTCTTCTGCGAAAAACTGCGCGAGACACCCTTTTGGGATCGCTTCTTTCTGGTGCAGGACATCTTCCCCGGGGAGCTGAACGCCTGGGCGAAAAATTACGAAGTCGACGCATTGCGATCTTAACGGCCGTGGCAGCGTAAGCCTCGCTCCAAGACCGCACTCGGCAACACGCCGTGGATTGGGATCGGACGATGGCTGATTTCCGTCAGTGCTCGAGCCGCTCTTGCAGCGTGTTTAGGAGCCAGCCACCGGCAGGACCCGATGTGTGGTCCCGCCGGTGTGCTGTATATATGCCAAGCCCTTCCTACGGCGTCTCGATGCAGAGGTTTCAAGAGCAATCGACGCGGTGCTCATTGAGGTCCGAATCCTCACGGGCATCCTTCTCCGCAATCGCTGGACGCAGTGCTTTCGCACGCTTACCGTGCGCCGATGATCAAGCTTGCTCTTCTGTGCCTCGTCATTGCCGAGGTCGCCGCCATTCTCGGGTTTGGCGGTCTTGCGGGGACGATGGTCGATGTCGCCATTGTCCTGGCCGTGATCGCGGCGGTCCTGTTCGTCGTCTTCCTTTTGCTCGGCATCTTTGCAGGCAAGAAGGCGAAGGATATGCTCGACTAGCCCTCGTTCCGCTTTACGCGCTCCGGCGCTTGCCCTACACATCGTGCATCCCCGGGGAGCGCGCTTGCGCTGAGAGGGGCGCGTAGCACCGCCCGACCCGTCGAACCTGAACCGATTAGCATCGGCGGAGGGAGTGGAGCGGCGCGATAATTCCGCTCTTCCTCCGCCTTTTGGAGAGAGCACGCATGGCCGACATCAACAGCAAATTCGACATCGGCGTCACCACCGGTCCGATCCGCGGCAGCCGCAAGGTCCATATCGGGGCGAAGTCCGGCAGCGGCGTGCGCGTCGCCATGCGCGAGATCGACCTCGAGGGCGGCGAATTGCCAGTGCGGGTCTACGACACCAGCGGCCCCTATACCGATCCCGCCGCCACGATCGACATCAACAAGGGTCTTCCCCAGCTGCGCCGCGAATGGATCATGGCGCGCGGCGATGTCGAGGAATATGACGCGCGTGAGGTGAAGCCCGAGGATAACGGCCAGCTCGGCCCCGATCGCAGCGGCGGCGTCCCGGCCTATCCCAATGTCGTGCAGCGCCCGCTGCGCGCCAAGGCGGGCAAGAACGTCAGCCAGATGCATTATGCGCGCCGCGGCATCATTACACCCGAGATGGAATATGTCGCCGAGCGCGAAAACCTCGGCCGTGAAATGCTGCGCGAGGAAGCCGCGCGGCTGGAAGCGCGCAACGATGGCCAGCCGTGGGGCGCCAGCTTGCCCGATTACGTGACGCCCGAATTCGTGCGTGACGAGGTGGCCCGCGGCCGCGCGATCATTCCCAACAACATCAACCACCCCGAAAGCGAGCCGATGGCGATCGGGCGCAACTTCCTGGTCAAGATCAACGCCAATATCGGCAACTCCGCCGTCGCCAGCGATGTCGCCAACGAGGTCGACAAGATGGTCTGGTCGATCCGCTGGGGCGCGGACACCGTCATGGACCTCAGCACGGGCCGGAACATCCATGACACGCGCGAATGGATCATCCGCAATTCGCCCGTCCCCATCGGCACCGTCCCGATTTACCAGGCGCTGGAAAAGGTCGGCGGCATTGCCGAGGATCTGACGTGGGAAATCTTCCGCGACACGCTGATCGAGCAGGCCGAACAGGGCGTCGACTATTTCACCATCCATGCGGGCGTGCGCCTGCCCTATGTCCCCATGACCGCCAAGCGCGTCACCGGCATCGTCAGCCGCGGCGGCTCGATCATGGCGAAATGGTGCCTCGCGCATCACAAGGAGAGCTTCCTCTACGAGCGCTTCGACGAGATCACCGAGATCATGAAGGCCTATGACATCGCCTATTCGCTGGGTGATGGCCTGCGCCCCGGCTCCATCGCCGACGCCAATGACGAGGCCCAGTTCGCCGAGCTCTACACTTTGGGCGAGCTGACCAAGCGCGCCTGGGAGCAGGACGTGCAGGTCATGATCGAAGGCCCCGGCCACGTGCCGATGCACAAGATCAAGGAGAATATGGACAAGCAGCTGGAAGCCTGCGGCGAAGCGCCCTTCTACACGCTCGGCCCGCTCGTCACCGATATCGCGCCCGGCTATGACCACATCACCAGCGGCATCGGCGCGGCGCAGATCGGCTGGTATGGCACCGCGATGCTCTGCTACGTCACGCCCAAGGAACATCTCGGCCTGCCCGACCGCGACGATGTGAAAGTGGGCGTGGTGACTTACAAGCTCGCCGCCCACGCGGCCGACCTCGCCAAGGGCCACCCCGCCGCCAAGGTCCGCGACGATGCGCTGTCGAAAGCCCGCTTCGAATTCCGCTGGCGCGACCAGTTCAACCTCAGCCTCGATCCCGACACGGCCGAGCAGTATCACGACCAGACGCTGCCCGCAGAAGGCGCCAAGACCGCCCATTTCTGCTCCATGTGCGGACCGAAGTTCTGCTCGATGAAGATCACGCAGGAAGTGCGCGACTTTGCCGCCAAGCAAAACTCGGACAGCTATCTCGCCACCGAGAACATCAAGCGCGAAACCTCCGCCAAAGAGGCCGAGGAAGCACGCGAGGGCATGGAGGAAATGAGCCGCGTCTACGAAGCCACCGGGCGCGAACTGTACATCGGGCAGGGCGACCGCGAGCATGACTGAGCAAGGGCAGGCCGCGGCGCCGCCCGCCGGGAGATGACATGACGCAGGGCGCGGATACCGAGGAGATCCTGGACGATCCGCTGGCAGAGGACCGCCGCGAGCGCCGCCGCCTGCCGGTGATCGGCCTGTGGCTCACCGCGCTCTATGTCGTCGGACTGGTGATCTACCTCGCGGTGCAGGGCCAGAACCCGGCGGACCTGCGGCTGAACGAGCTGGGCGACTTCCTGGGCGGCGTCTCCAGCCCGCTCGCCTTCCTGTGGCTGGTCCTCGGCTTCTTCCAGCAAAGCCGCGAGATCCGCCTGAGCAACAAGGCGCTCCACCTGCAGGCACGCGAGATGCGCCGCAGCGTGGACGAACACCGGCGGATCGCGGGCGGGAAGCAGGGGGAGTGAGGCCCAGTAGGCGAGGCCCGCCGTTCCCTATTCGATTACGGCGCGGTACTGCAGAGTGAAGCTGGGATGGGCCACACCGTTCGACGCGCGTAGCGATCCTGTCGGTGAAAAGCGGATGCGCGCTACCGCAGGGTCGCTGGGCGAGGCAGGCGCGTAGGTAAAGCCGGGACCGGTGGTCTGGTTTGAAAAGGTCACGTTGCTGCTTGGGTTGAAGGCAAGCCCGCTGGCCGTTGCACCGTCGGTGAAGACGGCAGGGAACGCCGTGTAATAGGCAAGATCGGTATCGGGCGTGTCGATCAGCCGCAACGTGCCGGCATCGCTTGCGGCATCGCCCGTATTCGTCACCCTGATCGTGTATTCGACGATCGCTCCGGGAATGGCCTTTGGGAAGGCGGTTTGGGTGGGATCGGATACAACCCGCGAAGTCTTGTCGACCGACAGGATGGCCCGCGGCGAGTTGCGCGTATTGGTGATCGTGCAGGCGATCACATCGCCCAGCCGGGGAACCAACAGGCCGGTCGCGCCGCCCGCAGGAAGAACGGTGGGCGAACTCGAATTGCGATTGCTGCATGCCAGAGTGGGCGAATAACGTTCCAGCGTCGTCGATCCGCTAGCCACCTCGGTCAGACGGTAGGTCGCACCGGCTATGGCGGCCAGCCTGCCGGTCGTGGAGGGCGTAGCGGTAGTACCGGTGCCGGTCGTGACAAACGCGGCGATCTCGGAATTTGCATCCTGATTACGCACGTTCAATCTGAACTGATCGGTGGCGAAGATGCGGCCAGGTGACGCAATGACCGTGCGTAGCTCGAGCTTCGGATTCGGGGTATTGGTAAACACGCAGTCCACGAAATCGCCAAACTGGAGCTTGCCGAAATCGTAACGGTTGGTGACGGTATCGCGCGGCAGGATCGTGGTCGAGCCGGTGTTGATATTGGTGCAGGTCAGCGTTGCGCGATAGTCCGCCAGTGTACTCGAACTGCCGCTCACCATTTCCTCGCGCAGCACCAGCGGGACACCGGAGGTGGAGGAGAATACGGCGGCAGGGAACGGCCCGCGATCGGTGCCTTCCGTCTGTCCAGAAGCGTAAACGACCGATCCCGTGCTGGATTCGATGAGAAAGCGGAACTGGTCGTTATCGACGATCCGGGTGCCCTCGATCTGTTTGCTTAGGGTGATGGAGGCAAAGCGGATTGCCAGCATCACTCCTTGCAGCCCGCTACCCTGCATGGTCACGGTAACCGAAGTGGGATTGAGCGAGCTGACGATATAGGCACCGACATTTCCGGTTCGCCCACCTCCTGCCGAACGGAAGGTCGTGGTGCCGAGGCCCGTGGCCGTTGGATATTGCGTCCCGCTGATGGGGGCCACTCGGTCGAGCAGCTGCCAGGATGCGCCGTTGGTGGTGTATTGCTGCGTTTCGTTATTGTCGGTCGATTCGGCATCGGCGACGACGAATGCATATTGGTTCGCCTGGCTCACCCCTGCCGGCGGGATCACGGTAATGTTGGTAAAGGTAAGCGTTGTCTGGGATCCGTTGATATTCTGGTACAGGATCGGTCGTCCCGGAATGTCCAGAAAGCTGCTGTTGCCGACTGCGGCACCGGCCCAGCTAGGCGCGGCTACGCTCCTCAGATAGGCTGAACCGCTGGTAGGGCTGTTCGTGACGCGCAGGCGGAAAGTCAGGCGCGATCCGTCGGGCAGGTTGTAGCTCAGGCTTTGTCCGCCGGTGCTGCGCGCCTGCGTATCGCTGTACGTACTCATGTTGAGCCAGCAATAGGTTTGCCACGATGACGGGGCTGCCCCTCGCGCTCCGGCCCGAGAGCAATCTTGCGCATATGCTTCTTGTGCGCTGATTCCCAAGAAAAGAGCACAAAGAATGGCGGCCATACGAGCGAAATGCGAAACGGCACGAAGCATCACTAGTTTTCAACCAGCCTGTTATGTTGACGCTATGGTAAGTGATAGTCCTTAACCAACGGTAACGGTCTCCTCGCTGCACGACTTTTTTACGCGCGGCTGCTCGCTCGTGTTCTACCCGGGAACACCCCGGAATCCCCGCCCGTTAGTCTCCCGAAGGAGGCCGACAATGGCACGCAATACAGGTGACGACCACAGGATCGGCTCGGTCGAGGATCGCAGTCAGGTGAAGAACACCGCTACGGGCAAATGGACCAAGCGCAATCGCGAGGAAGGTTCGGCCGAGGCCGGGCAGTTCATGGATGTCAAAGCGGATGGCGAGCCGTTCAAGGGCGTCGCGAAGGAACGCGACGGGCGGCGTAGCGACGAAGACTGAGCGCGGCGGCGCAGGGTAGGGCGAGCCTAGCGCACCCCGGCCTTGCGCAATTCCTCGCCCAGCCTGCCGGTCAGCCACAGCCACCACATCCTGAAATCGGCGCCCAGGCTCCACAGCGGATAGGTGAAGGTTGCCGGGCGGTTCTTCTCGACCGTGAAATGCGCCAGCCAGGCGACGAAATAACCCGCCACCGGCATCGCCAGCAGCCACCACCAATGGCCCGCCAGCACGGCATAGACCGCGATCAGCACCACCAGCGTCGTGCCGACATAATGCAGCGCGCGCGTGCGCGGCTTGGAATGTTCGCGCAGATAGAAGGGCCAGAATTCGGCGAAAGTGCAATAACGGGCAGGCTCGGTCATGCCCGCCATGCTGCGCCTGTCGCGCCGCCGATGCAAGCATCGCTACTGGCCAGCGGCGCGCGATGCGCCCATAGGGCGCGCATGGCCGATCTCTATCTCAAAAATCTGGAATCCGAACGCCGCCGGCTGTGGGCGACCTGCCGCCTCAAGGGGCTGAAAAAGGATACCCCGGAACGGCGCCGCATTGCCGATATCGACGAGGCGATCGCCGCGCATAAGGCCAAGTCGGCCAAACCCGGCTGAACGCCGCCGTCACATCGGCTGCGAGCGTCCTTCCGTTCCGTGCCGGTGCAGCACGACATCGAGCAGCGCGGGGCGTTCCTTCTTCTGCCATGCGCGTTCGTGGAAGAAGAACACCACCGCGTTCACCAGCGGCTCTACCAGAGCGATACCGCCCGCCAGCGCCAGCGAGCCGGTAAAGGCGTAAGCGACCGAGAAGCCCACGATCAGGTGGAGCGCAAGGAAGGTGAGGGTCTTGAGATAATCGCGGTGCATGACAGTGTAATACATCAGACACCCAATCGTATCCTGCGATTAAAACTACTGACATTAATCGGATTTGGCGAATTGTGTTGGAGAGGCCGTGCGGTGCGCTACCGCATCTTCACCAGCACCCTGTCGAGCGCCTGCAGGAAGTTCGACCGGTCCGCCTTGCTGAAGGGCGGCGGACCGCCGCCGGCTGCGCCAAGGGGGCCGTCCATCCCCGCGCGCAAATCTTCCATGATCGCGCGGGTGGCGATGGCGCTGCCGATGCTGGCGGCGTCGAAGCTCTTGCCGTCGTGGCGCAGCACCGTCGCGCCAGCCTTCAGGCATCGTTCGGCCAGCAATATGTCGGCGGTGATGACCACCGCGTGCGGCCCTGCGTTCTCCGCAATCCAGTCGTCCGCCGCGTCGAAGCCGTCGCCCACCACCACGCGCTTTATCCGCGCGTTGACGGGCACGCGGAAAGCGCTGTTGCTCACCACGCGGACCTGCGCCCGGTAGCGTTCGGCGACGCGGTAGATTTCTTCCTTCACCGGACAGGCGTCTGCATCCACGAGGATGGTCGGCGCATTGTCTGCGGGCGGGGTGTCGGATGGGGGCGGGGGCATCGACAGCGCCTTAGCACCTGATCCCCCGCACGTGTAACCGGGTTTCCGGCCTAGCTGTTCTTCATGTTCTCGAGGCCCTTGATGGCCCCGGGCTTCTGCGAGGGCTGCGAAGCGTTGGTTTTCACCTTTTCCTTCTTCGGCTTGCGGGCTTCGCGGCTCTTCTTCTGCTGGCCTTTGGCCATGGTCTTTTCCAATCGGGGCGGAATGCCCCGCCGGGCAGCCTAGACCCTTTCGGCCAATACCCTGCATCAATTCGGTGGGGAGGGGGGATTCGCCTCTACTGCCGCCATCGCGTGGAGGGCGTGAGTATTCAGCATCAGCAGCAAAGTCCGTCATCCCCGCGAAGGCGGGGATCCAGCTGGCCTTGGCGCTTCCTCGCTCTGGATCCCCGCCTGCGCGGGGATGACGAAGGGGTGGGCGGGGCTGCCGAGGGCAGGGAGCCCTAAGAAAACAGGTGCAGCCTCCGCCGCCCCCCATAACCTCACTTGATATCGAAATCGGCCTCTTCCTCGCCGTCCCAATAGGCGCAGCGGGTGGCGTGGACGTGGATCATCGCCACGCCCTCGGTGTCGGCGCCGTCCTTGAACCAGCGGTCGAGATCCTTGGTCCAGTGTTCTTCGAACTTGCTCTTGTCCTTCACGATCTCCGCCTTGCCTTCCAGCGCGATGAAGATGCCCGGTGCGCCCTTGGGGCCGGGGCTGCCCTGCAGCGAAAGGCCGACCTTGGGGTCTTTCTCGATATCCTTCACCATCAGGCAATCTTCCCAGGTGAAGTAATAGCTGTCGCCATCGTAATCGACCTGGCGGTTGTTGCTCATCGGGCGGTGGCCGATCTGGCCGTCCTTCGTGTGCGTGGCCAGCATCACGAAATCGATGTCCTTCATCTTTTCGGCGATATGGGCGAGATGTTCTTTGGGGGACTTGTCGGCCATCGAATAAACTCCTGCGTTCGGTTCAGATGACCAGCGTTCCGCAGTGAAAGCGGTTCCGCGTAAAAAAGGCTATCTCAAAGGTCGCAAAGCTTGGCGCGTCCTGCTTGATGAAAAGGCGCTCGCCCGGTTGTTGCGGCCTTAATACTCGCGAAAGTCGAGGTGGTGACGTGAGTCCGCCACCACCGTGACTTTTTCTACATAAATGAACTTAAACTTCCTCTTTGCAGAGCCGCGAGCCGTTGCAGTCGCTGCCTTTCCAGCGAGGGGGGTTCCATCCATTTGGGGTTCCGGATGGAGGTGCGCGGTTTTCACGTTCCCACTGACGGCAAATTTCTTCTATTTCTTCAGCAGGCATGTTCTGAGGATATTGATACAATGGGCAAATAGGTCGGACAGACGAAACTCTCTCCAGCGCTGGGGGCACGACATCTATTTGGCCGCTGCCTCCCAAAAATATAGCAGCTGCCGAAATTGCAAATAAAAGCATTGATACCCTCCAAAATGTGTAACTAATGAGAGGTTGCATGCTTACAAAATATTGTAAATGACGTATTTTTACTTATATTATTTTTTAAGTCAAATTTACAAAAGATGCTTTCCTACACGGTGCGAGACGTGCTTATCCTGCCGGATGACACAGACACCGCCTCCGCACACACACCGCCCCGTTCCCGAAGCCTCGCAGCCGCGCAGTTCGCCCTCTCAGCGTCCGCGGCCCAACAATAGCCGCTGGACCGGGGCCAAGGCCTCCACTTTCATCAAGATGCTCGCGCGCAGCGGCAAGGTGACCTCCTGCGCGCTGGCGGTGGGGATGAGCCGCCAGTCGGCCTATCGCCTGCGCGCCCGTTCGCCCAATTTCGCGCATTACTGGGATATCGCCATGGGCGAGGCGAAGCGGCGGCGCGCATCTTCGCGCAAGGGCAAGCCGCGCGTCCACCCGCTGCTTTCGCGCGTGCCACTGTCCGAGATGGATCTGGCTGACATTCCGGCGCCGGGAGAGTGACAGTGGTGCGCGCAAAAGGTGACAGCCGGGCACGCGGAAAGGTGACGGTTCGCGGCGGGAAAGGTGACGGCGCGGAGGAAAGGGTGACACTTGGTCCGCAAAGGGTGACACCGGGCCGCGCAAGGTTACGCTTTTGCCGGGGCAGGGTGACACAATGGCGGTTTTCGCCCTGGAGCGTGCTCCACATGCTCCATCCTGTCCAAAACTGCTGCGCTTCACCTGGCGTTCAAAGTCGAACTGTCTAAGAGGCGCGGCCCGGTACAGTGCCGGGCGCGTAAAAGGACCCGGCTATAGTGCACCATCAGCCAAACGCTTCGCCCTCAGCGGCACTCTATTCGTCACGAATACACGCCCGTTTCGTGTTTATCGGGAACGGCCCCGCCCAGGCACCGTTGGGCCGGCCATGAAGAAAATCGCACCTTTCGCCGCAATGACGGCATTCGCCCTGGCCGCCTGTGCCACCACCCCCACCACCACTCCCGCCCCCGGCGCGGACGGAATGGTAAGTGTGACCGGAGAGGCGACCTATCGCCAGCGGATCGCGCTTCCTGAAGATGCCGTCGTCACCGTGCGGATCGAGGATGTGTCGCGCGCCGATGCCGCCGCCACGGTGCTGGGCGAACAGACCTATGCCACCAGCGGGCGCCAGGTGCCGCTGCCGTTCACGGTCAATGTCTATCGCGCGAAGCTGGAAGATGCCGCGCGCACCAATGCCCGCGTCACGATCGCCGACGGCGATGGCCGCCTGTTGTGGACTACGGACAGCACCCACGCCGTGGTCCCGGTGGCGGGGCAGGACGAAATCGATATGGGTACCTTGGTCCTCGCCCAAGCGGCAGGATAAGGGACCTGTCCCGGTCCGGTCGCAGCGAAGCCCCGAGTGCTGCGACCGGGCTGGGGCCGAAAGGCGGTTGCGATCGTTTGTGCAGTGCAGCATAGTGCCGCTGCATATCTCAGGAGCTTCCCCAATGACCCGACATGATACCGCCGCATGGACGCGGCTTGCCTTCGATAGCTGGGCGCTGTCGGTCGATGCGGCTTCCGTCGTATGGCTGCGCAGCCTGCGCATGATGGCGGGCGGAAAGCTGGCCGAGCGCGAGGCGGAGCGCATGGTGACGGAGAAGGTGATGGCGAACCTGCTGCTGTGGCCGTTTCTGCTGCAGGGCGGGCCGTGCCAGTCGGCGCAGGAACTCTCGAGCCGAACCCTGCGCCATTACAGCGGCCCGGTCCAGGCCAACCGCCGCCGCCTCTCTCGCTAAGAGGTGGGAAAGGAGGAGGGGAGCTAGCTCTCCGCCCCGACCCGGTTGACCACGCCGGCGCGCCGGTCGATCAGCAGGCCGATCGTCATCGCGAACAATGCGGGAAGGGACCAGAAGCCGCTCAATCGCCAGGGGATCATCTGCCACTCGTTCTGGATCGCGAGCGCGCACAGCGTGAAGAACAGGCTCACCGCGTGAAACCCGGCGAACCACAGCGGCCAGTAGCGATCCGATACCAGCGCATAGCGGCCGATGGCGATAAGAAGCGCCACGTCGATCACCGATACCGCCATAAGCGCAGCTGTCGTGCCCAGGAAGCTATAGGAGACTGCCGAAAGCACCGCTGCCAGGACAATCGCGGCAATCGCGCGCCGATCGTGCCGATCCCCTGCCTGCCATCCGACAGCCCATGCACCGATGAGGACGAGCCAGAAGGCAAGCAGGTAGATACTGGGCATCGTGGCTTAGGCTTCCAGTCCGTTCGGCTCGGCAATATGCTGCGCCGATGGCTTGTATTCCGGCGGGCAGCCAAAGCCAACCGTCTGCAGATTAGACGCCTTGCGGATCTTGAGCAGCTCCCTCGTTGCGCCGCCGAGGTCATGCCGCGTGGCGATGATCTTGGCCAGCCCTTCGCCGGCATTGGTCAGGGCGCCCTGAGCCGTCGTCGCAGGAAGATTGGCCGCTCGGCTGACTTCGACGATGCTGGCGCAAAGCTGGGCAAGAGACGTCACGGCCCGATCTACGGCTTCGAGCGACTTCTGCGTGTCGTCGGCGACGACCTGCCCAGCGGATTGTTCGATATTGTGCATGGAGTGTTCCTTTCTGACAGCGCCCTGTTGAGCGCGCCGCTCTGAAAAGGTCACGGCACTCCGCCCGATGCCAGCTCGGAAACACCCAAAATGGTGAGAACCACCATGCAGCTCGCCATGATGGAAATAATCGCGATGCGGACCATCCATCGTAAACGCTGGCGCGGGTACGCTGAATTGGCTCTACCGCCAAGCACGGGGAAAATAGCGGCCGAGGTTCGGTTGGCCGATTGGGAGACCTTCCCAACACCAATCGCGTTTGCGAGGTTGCCATGCTTTTTGTCAGCCTCAGCCGACGGTCGCGCCAAGCCACCCCCTTGTTTTTCACCCGGATGGTCGAGCCCCAGCTCCTGTAGCCGCGTCACCGCTGCCATTCGATTGTTGACCTGCAGAATATCGATGGCGGCTGCGATATGCTGATCGACTGTTCTGGGCGATATCCCCAGCTCGCGAGCGATCTGCTTCGAAGTCAGGCCGTTTCTGACCAGCTTCATGCAGTCCATCTGGCGGCGCGTTAAAGTGAAATCAGGCGGTGCCAGATTTTGTGAGGCATTATCCTCCATATCGGACCATTATACTTCGTTGAGGTAGGTTTCCTGCCCAACATGACGGTTAACGCGGTTCGCTGGCAACTGAAAAAAGAGAAGCCCTGTCTACAAACAAGTGCGCCTTACTTGTCAGAGGGCATCGCTCGCGAGAGCGCCGTCATTGCGATTGCCATATTCCCGCCTTTTTCGGAACATGCGCCAAACCTAATGGTTGGGTGGGTGGGGCACGAGGATGATAAGTCTTAGCGCTCGCACCTGTGCCGAACGCCTATTCTGGCTTTACGAATCAAAGGGGATTTCACTCATGAACAAGATCACTATCGCTCTTGCATCCGCCGCTTCGCTCGCAATCGCTGCCTGCGCCGAAGATACCGCCGAGCCTACTGCGGATGATACCGTTGCCATGAACGATCAGATGGCCAACGATACTACAGATACCGGCACAATCGTCGAGGTTGCGCAAGGCAATCCCGACTTTTCGACCCTGGTAAGCGCGGTGACTTCCGCGAACCTCGGCGAAACCCTTTCGGGTGAAGGACCCTATACCGTCTTCGCACCGACCAATGCCGCCTTCGACAAGGTGCCTCAGGCTACTCGTGACGAACTCATGAGCGAAGCCGGCCAAGAAGATCTGACCAACATTCTCACCTATCACGTGATTGAAGGTGAAACGAACGCGCAGGCTCTCACGCAGGCTATCGAAGCTGCGGGCGAAGAAGGATACAAGCTGACCACTGTCAACGGTGCCGAACTCACCGCAATGATGGACGGCGGCAATGTCGTACTGATGGACGCGGCGGGTAATCGCGCGACGGTTACATCAACAGATGTCGATGCTTCAAATGGCGTAATCCATGTGATCGACACGGTGCTTATGCCCTCGTAATTTAACAATAAATTCTTGAGGCAAGGGCGACCCCGCGGGGTCGCCCTTTCTTTTTGTCGCGCCTTCTTTCGAATGAAGGCCAATGTTCAGTTTCCTAGGATCCGGAAGGTAGCGAACGCGGTGGCTCAGGCTGACCAGGCGCCTCTGGTATCAGCCGGAGAGAGGGAAACTGCCCATACGCCGGCGCGTTGGATATACACGAGCAAAATAGAGGAGAATTTGCCATGCAGATCCAGTTCAATTCCGACAGTTCGGTGATGGGGACGGAGAATGTAGCCGAGCGGATCGAAGCGGCGGTGCGGCAAAAACTTTCGCGCTTCGAAAATCGTCTTACGCGGCTCGAGGTTCACGTTCGTGATGAAAACGGTCCCAAAGGCGGTGCTGACGACAAGGCATGCACGATTGAGGCACGCCCCAGCGGTGGCAAGCCGATCGGCGTGACAGAACATGCTTCCAGCGTGGATGACGCCGCGCGGCGTGCAGCTGGGACTTTAGCCCAACGCCTCGAACGTCATTTCGGCAAGAGCGAACGGCACGGTCATGATCCGCGCCCAGAAAAGGAGATGTAAGCAACTTCCGGCGGAATGCTTCCAAGCATTCGCCGCAAATTTCGAAGAATGCCGCCAGCTTCCATTCTTGGTCTAGCTGGCGGCCCATTTATCACATGATCGCCTTGTCTGGTTTTCAGGGAAATAATCTTCTTTCGCGCCAATCTGAGTGGCGGCTACAGCAGCATGCTGGTGCCCAATTTGCTGACCCTGTTGACTGCGTAACGGGGTATTCCGGATCTACCCCTTTTTAAGGGTCGAATGGCAGCAAAAGGGGAGGATTTTCCTACGGTGCCGGACAGGGCAGAAAAGTCCTCTACGGTAATCAATCGCGCAGCGCGAGTACTCCAGCCACATTGATCGTCTTCGCGTTTCCAGCTGAGCTCGGCCCATTGCGCGTATCAAGTTCTGCAGGTTCGGCAAGTGCCATGGGAGCTTCGGCGCGCGTCATCATCCGGGTGGGTTCTTGATGCTCATCTCCAAACTCGCTGCGTTCGGCCCGTGCACCGGTGAACGCGAGCAACCTTTCTTCGTGAGCAATGCGCTCGGGGCTGGCCGTACGATAGAAGTCATACTCATCGTCAGTAGCTACCAACTCACGATCGTCCCGGTCTTGCCACCACATTTTGCCGCCGCGATCGCGCAATCTGCCGTGGAGGGCCAGTTCTGCCACTTCGATAGTGCCATTTTCGGTTTCGAGCGGGTAATGATTGGGCGGGCTGTCTTTTCGGGCGAGGGCCGCGTTTGAGGTCGAAACTACGGCCGATTGAGGCACGCTGTCTGCGTGGGTTCTGGTAAGGATCGGGCTTTCGCCGATGGTCGCGCCGCTGACAGCTCCTGCCATTGCGATCACTGCCACTGCACCCAGCATTTGGGGGGTAAACCTCATTTGCACACTCCGAGAATTCTGTCTTGCTGGTCAAACGCTCACGCTATGTGCGGTGTTCCCGCGCGGCTTCCGCCTACGCATGGCAGTTAATGGGATGGTCAGAATTTGATGGCATCCCTTCGGCGAACCCGAGCCAACGGATCCTAATGTAATGCATGAAATACAGACGCAATTCGCCACTCAGGAAGGTGAAGAAGAGTGGATGGCCGTGATGCACGAGTATTTCCACCGGGGTGAACTGCTAAACGCACAGCAGTATCTCGAGATGCAACTGCAGAGTCTGGGTACCGAACTTGCAACCCGCTGTCTGATAGATGATCCCGACCGCGTTTCGATCAGCGGCTGGGAAGAATTACAGGAAGCGATCGAACTTGCGGAGGGCGACGCTATTACGGGCGTCACCCTGGCGATTGCCAATGAGGCGGATCGGGCCTTCGAAAAGGGGCAGGTTCACCACCCCTACATGATGCTGGGACTTTATAGCGACGATCCCTTCGCCTTCAGCCAGGCTGACGAGGCGAAGCTGGTCGAAGAGGCCCTCGCCGAAGACGGGCCTGCCTGGGCGGGCTTCGATGAAGACATCGAGGTTTTTCTCGAATGCGACGGATTGTCCGCCATCAATACGGCGCTGGTGCACCATAAGGAACGCCACTTCTTTCGGGATAATGCTCCGCAGGAAGCACCCGCCCGCTATGTTGAATATGTTCTGGCGTGCTGGTGGCGGGCGCTTCTTTTCCATCGGGCGGTGGAGAAGATATGCCGAGAAAAACCGCTGCCGAACCAAGTCCCAGTGCTGGCCGGCATGGTCGATATGAAGCCCGATGCAGTATCGGTGCACGGTCTCGTCGAAGGGCAGCGGCCCGCGCCTCAAGTCGTGGAAGAAGAACCTCAAACGGCCGAATTGCTGCCGGCCAGCATGATCACGCGGCGCGAAGTCGAAGAGATGAAAGAGCCGCCTTCCGGTGCGGACCTGCGTAAACGGATCGCGCAGAATGAGCCGGAGCCCGAGCCCGAAAAGAAAGGCTTGGTAGCAAGATTGTTCGGTCGCAACTGAACATCAATATCGTTTTGGCAGATGCGGTCGCGTGTAACTCCCACGGCCCATGTCGCTCGTTTCTGCGGCAGGCGATTGCTTATCGATCGTGTTTCGCGTTAAGCAGCCCGAACCATCTGGCTTTGGCCAGATGGCCGCGTGTGCCCTTGATTTTCGCATTCGCTCACAGATCCGCTGAGCTAAGAGACATCGATTGAAATCCATCGCACCTGTCATCGCCATCGTGCTATTGTCGGCCTGCCAGTCGGGTGACGGCACTCCGGGAAGCGGCCCCACGCATGCTTTCGACGCGATCGCCCCGGATGAGACACTCTATTTCACGGGAACCGAACCGTTCTGGAACGGCGCGGTAGCGGCAGGGGCGGCCCGTTATTCCACTCCCGAGAATCAGGACGGGGTCCGGTTCAGCGTTCAGCGGTTTGCGGGGAATAACGGGGTTTCGTTTACCGGAACCTTGAGCGATCGGACCTTCGACTTGATGGTGACTCCTGGACGCTGTTCTGACGGCATGAGCGATCGCCAATATCCCTACACGGCGACGCTCCGGATTGGGGATGAACAGCGAAACGGCTGTGCCTGGACCGACGAGCAAGCCACCGCGATGTCCGAAGATGTCTGAGTCCACGTCCGTTCCCACGAGGCGGCACTGGTGATGCAATCCGTACCTCGCTGGCCGCGATGGCTTGGGTTGCTAGGGCTGGTACCGCAAATCGCCTGTACGCTAATCGCGTTTCTCGCGCCTGCAGCCTGGCGGACACCTGCGCAAGACTGTGCCGCAATCTATGCAACGCTTATCTTTACTTTTCTTGGAGGCACTTGGTGGGGGATCGCGGCTGCAGCGCCCGCTGCCGAACGAAGAGGCGGGCTGGCCTGGGCGTGGATCGCCGCGATTGTGCCAAGCCTCATCGCCGCCGGTGGATTGGTTGCCCATACATTCGACTGGCTCCCGATCGAAGCGCTGCTGCTCATGCTCGGCGCAAGTTTACTCATGGCGCTCGGCGTGGATGCCCGGCTTGCAGCGCTCACTCCGCGCTGGTGGCTCCACCTTCGAGCGCCGCTATCGATCGGCTTGGGCGGCCTCACCCTTGCGATAGCATTTGCGTGAGTGACGCTAGCCGCGCCTAGCTATGCCGCCATGTTTGGAATTGATTTGGGGCCGCTGTCTGTGACGCGGCCCCTCTCTTTTAGAACACCCCTGGATTGTCGCGTTGCAGCGCGTTTGGCCGAGCTGGCTGGATCAGCTTGGATTGGCCCTGACTGACCGAAGCACGGGTCACTTCATTTCCACCCATGATCGGTGTGCAGGTGCGCCCCGCCAAGAAGTCCAGTGCGACTTTGACCGATGCCTCGGCCGGGTCGCCAAGCTGGGTGAAGATATCGTCACCCGCGCGGCAAGTGTTCGGCATCACGCTGGCCAAGCCGCTGAAATATTCGCCCTGGTCGTTTGCATTGACGGTCTTGAAGGTCACTGCGCGCAAGCGATCGTCGCAGGACGATTGGTCGAATGCGAATTGCCCGACGGGTTTGCCAAAGGTGTTCATGCCCACAAGCGCGATGTTGTCTCCCAGATAGGGTATCATGGAATTGGTGATGAGTTCGCTCGCCGATGCAGTGCCTCCACGACCAATGACCGCCAGCTTCATCGCTCGAATTTGTTCGGGCTGGTCATTGAACACATCGGTCGAATTTTCGGACGCCTTGGATGGTCGCAGTAGCGTTTTGGAAAACACCTGCCCTTCCAGGCCATCGGCCATGAGATCGCCCAGCAGTTCCGCGACGGATACGAGGCCGCCGCCATTATAGCGCAGGTCGAGAATGACATTCGTGACCCCTTGCTGGCGAAATTGCGCAAAGGCATCGCGTAGCTGCGGCCCGCCGTTCTGGACGATGAAGGTGCGCAGATTGATGTAACCCGCCTTGCCGCCAGCGCCAT
The DNA here is from genome assembly GCF_044901345.1 of Qipengyuania sp. NPDC077563. Taxonomy (NCBI): domain Bacteria; kingdom Pseudomonadati; phylum Pseudomonadota; class Alphaproteobacteria; order Sphingomonadales; family Erythrobacteraceae; genus Qipengyuania; species Qipengyuania sp. NPDC077563. Next base: position 124,920 of record NZ_JBJDPC010000004.1, read on the forward strand.
CGTCAAGGATTTTGACTCCATACCGATCGGAAATCGGGTCCAGCCCGAATTCCTGCTTGGTCACGGATACGTTGCGTTCGGTTCCATCGACATTCCTGATGCGGAAACTGCGGGCGACCCCCGGATCGCTCGGCCCCAGGGCCTCGGACACCGCTTGCGGCCCTCCGGCTGACATGAGGGAGGCTACGCTGCTCGATCCGATTTGCAGAATTTCGGTGCCGCGATCGAAGCCTGCAGGAAATGCCGGACCGCTTTCGAAGACCTCCGCGAGATAAACGCGATTGTTCGAGACATCGTAGATCAATCGGAAGCCGAACCCTGCGTTCGAGCCGCTGTTGATCAGTTCGTTTTCTTCTTCGATTGAGGTGATGTAGGTGAAGAAGCGGTCCTTGTTCTGCGCCCGTGCGGGGGCAACAAGAGCGTCAAGATAGGATTGCAGGTCGCTGTAATTCGCCTTGTTCACGGACGTGTCGAGCAGGTCGGGGAAGAGATACCATTCCTGCAGGACGGAGAGCGCCCAATCCTGGCGCGCCGACAGCGAGCAGCCATCGGCGCCACCTCCGCCGCCGCCTCCACCCGCGATCGGGCCGGAACCTCCTCCCGAGGAACTCGAATCTCCGCCTCCTCCACAAGCGGCAAGAGCGAGCGCGCAGGAGCTTAACAGAGCAGTCCCCCAAGGCGTGCGACCTGTCTTCATTGCAAATCTCCCCAATTATCTCGTGGCTTACCTGCCAACTCCCACCCATATGAGGCTTGCCTAATTATTCGTTACTCAGCAAGCTCGACTTGAAAGAGGCGGAGAAAATTTCGTGAATCGCTCATTCCGGTGGAAAACCGGGGTGGGCCGGGGCAAAACAGCCATAAATTCTGCGGGTAGGCATGGCCTTTCCCTAAGGTAAGCGCCTAGTCTTCCCAATCGAAACGCGCCTTTGGCGCCAAGCGAGTGACGGAGTTTTTATCTTGAGTACCGGTACCCCCGCATGGGTTCAGCAGGCAATCGGCGCAGACGCCAAGGGCGCTCTTACCATCAGCGAGGTTGCTGACGAGAAGCTGCTGGGCAAGTCGGGCTTCACTCTTACCAGCCCGGCGTTCAAGCATGGCGGCGAACTTGATCCAAGCTTCACGGCGGCTGAAGAGGATGCTGTTGCCCCGCCGCTGGAATGGACTGCGCCGCCTCCGGGGACGCAGGAGCTCGCGCTCATCGTAGAGGATGCGGAGGACGGCAAGATCCACTGGCTCGTCTGGGGGCTCAAGGCCCAGAAGGGCGCTTTGTTCGAAGGCGAGGCGCCGCCACGGACCGGGAAAAATGCCGCTGGCAACTCGGAATGGCTGCTTCCCAATCCGCCGCTGGGTGTGCAGCACAGGTATGTATTCCAGCTCTATGCGCTCGACCTGCCGCTGACGCTGATGCCGGGGGCCGGATATGAGGATTTTCGCAAGAACATCAAAAATCATGTCATGGCTGCAGCGGTCCTTACCGCGCGCTTCGAAGGACATGAAATCGAAGAGCTGGACGCTGAGGACTTCGACCTGGAAGATTGATCAATAATAAAAGCCAAGTGAAAGGAAGCTGAAATGGCAGGAAAGAATAACGCACTCCAGAAGCCGGTGAATCTCTCGCCGCAACTCGAGAATGTGGTTGGCAAAGGTCCGATGACCCGCGCTCAGGTCACTTCGAAGGTCTGGGACCATATCAAGGCGAACAACCTGCAGGATCCGCAGGACAAGCGCATGATCAACCCTGACGACAAGCTGGGTGCAGTCATCGGCAAGGAGCAGATCTCCATGTTCAAGATGACCGGTGCCGTTTCCAAGCACATGTCCTGATTATATGGTGTGGCGGCGCCGCGGCCAGTCCGTGACGCCGCCGACCCATAGGGCCAGCCAGACAAGAACCGGCTGTGCCACCATGCGCGGAAGGTGATAAGCGAGGCCAAGGCCCTTATCCTCGCGCGCCATATCGAGCACGAAGTGCTGGATGTTGGCGGGAAAGACGCAGACCGCGTACAGGGCGAGACCGATCGCCCCCACTTTTCTGATTGTCTGTGACCACGGTTGCGCAAGCGCGACTGCGCCGAGCAGCTCTGCTACGCCGGTCCAGAGCACCACCGCTTCGGGCATCGGCACGAAATCCGGCATGATAACGAGAAACGGACCGGGCTTCACAAGGTGCATGATGCCGGCGAAGGCGTAGAAGACGGCCAGCAGCCAGCGCAGTGCGCGGCGGATCATTCCTCCGTGACTTCCACCCCGTTCCAGAACGCGATCCGGTCCTTGATTTCGGCGGCATCGGGTTTGGGATGGGGATAGTACCAGGCAGCATCCTTATTGATGGCACCGCCGGCATTGATTGAATGATATTGAGCGGTTCCCTTCCATGGGCACTCGCTTGTCCGCTCGCTTGGGACGAGCGCGCTGCGGGCGACAGCGGAAGGCGGGAAGTAATGATTGCCCTCGACAACCACGGTATCGTCACTGCGAGCGATCTCTTCTCCGTTCCAGCGGGCGATCATGGTCATCAGGCAATCCTTTCCAAGAGCGATCTGTTCGCTACAACAGCCCATGAGATGCCATAGGGTTCCGCAGAGGAGATATTCGTGAAGTCCATTCATACGAGCGCGGCCATTGCCGTGCTGTCCTTACTGGCGGCGCCGGCGATGGCGCAGGGCACGCCTGAGGAGACTGCGGCGGCGGCGCTCGATGCGGCGCCGGTATGGGACGGGCATAACGACGTCCCCATCCAGCTGCGCGCCCGCTTCGACAATGTGATCAACGATTTCGACTTCGCCGATACGCTGGTCACGGCCGAGGGCGATCGCAAGGCGATGCACAGCGATCTGGTCCGGCTTGCCCGCGGCAAGGTGGGGGCGCAGTTCTGGTCGGTCTATGTCAGCGCGAGCCTGCCCGAAGCGGAGGCGGTGCAGATGACGCTTGAACAGATCGACGTCACCAAGCGCCTGATCGCTCGCAATCCGCGCGGCCTGGAACTGGCGCTGACTGCCGACGATGTCGAGGCCGCGGTCGCCGAGGGGCGGATCGCCTCGCTGCTCGGCATGGAAGGCGGGCATTCCATCGGCAACAGCCTGGCCGTGCTGCGGCAGATGTACGATCTGGGCGCGCGCTACATGACGCTGACGCATGGCAAGACGCTGGACTGGGCGGACAGCGCCACCGATGCGCCGCGCCATGACGGGCTCAACGCGTTCGGGATGGATGTGGTGCGCGAAATGAACCGCATCGGGATGCTGGTCGATCTGAGCCATGTCAGCGCTCCGGCCATGCGCGATGCGCTCGACGTGGCGCGCGCGCCGGTGATTTTCAGTCACTCGGGCGCGCAGGCTATCAACGGACACGCGCGCAACGTGCCGGACGATGTGCTGGCGCGCCTGCCGCTCAACGGCGGGATCGTCATGGTTGTCGCCCTGCCATCTTACGTGACAGAAGACCTGCGGCAGTATTCCGCCAATCGAGCAGGCGAGGAAGTTCGGCTGAAGGCGCTGTATCCCGGTCAGCCCGACCAGGTCGAGGCGCTGCTGGCGAAGTGGGATGCAGAGAACCGGGCGCCGGTTTCGACCGTGTCGGACATGGCCGATCACATCGATCACATTCGCGAGGTCGCGGGCATCGATCACATCGGCATCGGCGGCGATTACGACGGGATGCCGACGGGGCCGGTCGGGATGGAAGACGTCAGCGGCTATCCCGAACTCTTCGTGGAACTGGCACGGCGGGGGTATTCGCAGGCGGATCTGGAGAAGATTTCGATGCGCAATATGCTGCGGGTTTTAAGGGAAGCGGAAGCCTATGCGGCTAGCCAGACAGGCACGGCAGCGATCGAATATCCGGCCGGAAAGCCGCGCGACGAGGGGGCATGAGATTACGGTGCCGGTTTCGGGACATAAGCTGGCACCACTGATTGGGACTTGGACCCTTTAGCTCCTTGGCTAGCAGCCTACTGCCGACTCACATCCGGTCGATGGTGCGGGGGCAGCGTTCGCCGTCGTAGAAGGCCTCCAGCGCGTCGCTGAAGACTTGGGCATCTTCGTCTTCGCAGGCGGCTTCGAAGAGGGTCATGGAACTGCGGAATTTCAGCGCATCGACTTCGCCAAGGATGTCTTCCGCGCTCATCGTGCCGGCCCATTCGAGCATGGCTTCGGTCGCTTCGAAAAGGCGCGGGCCGAGTTCCTCGTGTTCGCAATAGCTGCGCGCTTCATCGAGATCGGCGAGGGCGTATTTCTGTGCCTTGGCGCTTTTGCCGAGGCCTTCGATCTGGGGGAAGATGAACCACATCCAATGGCTCTTCTTCTCGCCATCGCCGATCTCCTCGAGCGCCTGCTCGTAAGTGCCACCATCCTGCGCCTTGACGAAGTGGGCCAGAGGATCGGAGCCAGCCATTATTTCAAGGGGTCGTGGCCCCAGTTCATGAGGCTGTAGCGCCAGTCGCTGTCCTCAATATCGCCCGACGGCTCCTGCGCCAGATGGCGATGCACATAGCCCACCACCTTTTGCATGTGATCGTATTGACTGTCGGTCAGATCGGCCTTCTTGGTGTTCTTGATCTCGACGATCCGGCGACCCGACTTGTGCCCGGTGCTTTCGCCTGAATCGCTGTCACCGACGGATTTCGATTCCTCGGTATCGAGCCATTCCTCGAGTTCCTTCGGCTGCATGTTCACGCAGTCGTAGAAGTCGGAATAGACCTCGTCCTTCTTGTCCGCGTCCATCAGTCGTCGTCCGCAGTTTCTGGAAGATCCGAACGATCGGTCGAGGCCATCTCGTCCAGCTCTTCCTCGCTCATGCTCTCATACATCTGCTTCGATGCACCCTGCAAATCGCCGACCTTGGTCTCTCCGCGCTTGGCGGAAAGGGCGGCTCCGGCGGCCTGCTGCTGGGCCTTACTCTTCGCCTTGGCCATCAGTTCTGCGCCGACAGTTCGGAACCGCGCTTGAGAACTTCGTCGCCGTCTTCCTGCTTGATCAGATAGGCGGGATTGTCCTCGTCACCGTCCTTGGTTACTTCGCTACCCTGGAGAGTCCGCGTGACCTCGCGCTCGAAGCGGTCCTTGATCTGGCCCTTGCCCTTGCCGTTTCCCCAATCCCATTCGACATATTGGCCGGTCTGGAAACTGTTGGAATTGCTCATGCGAACTCTCCTTATCGCGCAGCTTAGTTCTCGATGACCTGAATACCGTCTTCGGTGGTTTCCTTGTCTTCGGTGGTGCCGACAGTGTCGTAATCATTGTCGGTTTCGCTGGGCACGCCCACGATGCTGTCGGTGCCTTCACCGTCATCCTGCATCGAACGGATTTCGCCGCTCATGGTGGCTTCTTCCTCGACGTCGCCTTGCGTCATCGCGGGGATGATCCACACGATCGACAGAAGGAGCACTGCAAGCACGAGGCCGCCGAGCAGAACCCAGCGGACCACGCCTTCCTTCGAGCCGCCGCTGACCTCTTCTTCGTCGATGTGTACGTGACCGTTATTATTATCCAAGGAAACCTCCCTACGTGTGTCTATCGCAGGGTTTACGCGCCTTGGCGGGGAATGTTCCCCCTTCAGGTCACCGGATCAGTCGCGCAGGAGATCGTTGATACCGGTCTTTTCGCGGGTCTGCGCATCCACCGTCTTGACGATCACCGCGCAGGCGAGGCCGGGGCCGCCATCCTTGCCGGGCAGTGTGCCGGGTACCACCACCGAGAACGGCGGCAGATGGCCGCGGATGACTTCGCCGGTGTCGCGGTAGACGATCTTGGTCGACTGGGTGATGAAGACGCCCATCGACACGACGCAGCCTTCGCCAACGATCACGCCTTCCACGATTTCGCTGCGCGCACCGATGAAGCAATTGTCGCCGATGATGGTCGGATTGGCCTGCATGGGTTCGAGTACGCCGCCGATGCCCGCGCCGGCGGAGATATGGCAGTTCTCGCCGATCTGGGCGCAGGAGCCGATGCTGGCGAAAGTGTCCACCATCGTGCCTTTGCCGACATAGGCGCCGATGTTGACGAAGCTGGGCATCAGCACGCAGCCGGGCGCGATATAGGCGCCTTCGCGGGCCACGGCACCGGGTACGACGCGGAAACCGGCTTCGCGGAACCGGGCATCGTCCCAGCCGGCGAACTTGCTGGGCACCTTGTCGAAGGCGGGATGGCCGGCGCTGCCGCCTTCCATCACGCGGTTATCGTTGAGGCGGAAGGACAGCAGCACGGCTTTCTTCAGCCATTGGTTGACCGTCCAGCCTCCCTTGCCATCGGGTTCGGCGACGCGGCCTTCGCCGCTGTCGAGCAGTTTGAGCGCCGCTTCGACCGCTTCACGCACGTCAGCCGATTGCTGCGTGACGTTGGCGCGGTCTTCCCACGCGGCTTCGATGCGGTTTTCGAGGTCGGCGCTCATTGGTAATCTCCGTTGATTTGCGGAGCGGTCGTTAGCAGGCCCGCCGCGCTAGTCCATCCCCGCCGCCACGGCGAATTCGTAGGCGCGGTCGACCAGCGGGCCGACGCGTTCGCTCATCGCCTTGGCGTGGGCGCTGGACGCAGTGCCGTCGATCACGCGTTTCTTGATGCCCTGGATGATGCCGGCCAGCCGGAAGAGGTTATAGGAGAAATACCAGTCCATCGGCGGGACCGGATAGCCGGTGCGCGCGACATAGCGATCGACCGCTTCGTCCTGCGACGGAATGCCGAGTTCCTCGAGATCGAGGTCCATGATGCCGGCGCGGCCATCGGCGGGATTGTGCCAGTTGAGCATCAGATAGCTGAAGTCGGCGATGGGATCGCCCAGCGTCGACAATTCCCAGTCGAGCACGGCGAGAACCTTGTTCTCGTCCTTGTGGAAGATCAGATTGTCGAGCCGGTAATCGCCATGGACCACGCTGCTTTCGTGCTGCGGCGGGATGGTCTGCGGCAGCCATTCGATCAGCCGTTCCATCTTCTCCATATGCTCGGTTTCGGAGAGCTTGTACTGTTTCGACCAGCGCGCGATCTGGCGGGCGCAATAGTCGGTCGATTTTCCATAGTCGCCGAGGCCGATTTCCTCGGGATTGCGCAAATGGAGATCGGCCATGGTATCGATCATGGCATTGTAGATTTCGCGGCGTTCTTGCGGCGTGCTGCCGGGCAGGGCACCGTTCCACAAAGAGCGCCCGTCAGCGAGCCCCATGACGAAGAACTTGGACCCGATCACGTCGGTATCCTCGCACAGGCCATAGGTCTTGGGCACGGGGAAACCGGTGGGGCCGAGCGCATGCATGGCGGTGTATTCGCGGTCCACCGCATGTGCGCTGGGCAAGAGCTTGCCGAACGGCTGACGGCGCAGGACATAGCTGCCGCCCGGCGTATCGATCCGGTAGGTCGGGTTCGACTGGCCGCCCTTGAACTTGCTGTAGGAAATCGGGCCTTCGAACCCGTCCACATGGTCGGTGAACCACGCGGTCAGCGCGTCCAGGTCCATCTGGTCCTTCTCGGGCACTTCGATCGTGCCGACCATTTCCTTGTCGAAATCGATATCGCTCATGCCGTCCTGTCCCGTGTTCTTATGGCGAGTCGTGTCACACCGACCCACCCCTTTTCAAAAACTCCGCCCCGTGCGGCCCGTCCCGGTTCTGCGCCGGTTATCTGGCCAAATGCCGGGGCCGATTGTCAACTTCCGCAATCCGCCGATTGTGCCCTCGAAAAACCCATCGAGGAAGGAGGTCTAACGCGCCCGTGCCGTGTAGGACAGGCCCGTTTTCGCGCCTTCAATCGAAGACGATCACGCTGCGGGCCGATGTGCCCTGCTTCATCTTTTCGAAGCCTTCGTTGATCTTCTCCAGCGGAATGCGCTCGGCAATGATGGTGTCGAGATCGAGCAGGCCGCGCATGTAGAAATCCACGAGGCGCGGCAGGTCGACCGGGAAACGGTTGTTGCCCATGATCGCGCCCTGCAATTTCTTGCTGGCGAGCAGGTCCATCGCGCCGAGGCCGACCTTGCAATCCAGCGGCATCATGCCGAGGATCGTGGCCGTGCCGCCGCGGCGCAGGATCTTCACCGCCAGATCGGCACTGGCCTGCCGCCCGACCGCCTCGATCGCGTGATGCACGCCGCCGCCGGTGATCTTCATCACCTGTTCGACCGCGTCTTCCGCCATGGCATCCACCGTGTGCGTGGCGCCGAGCGCTGTTGCCAGTTCCCGCTTTTCGGGCAGCGGGTCGATGGCGATGACCTTGCCCGCGCCGGTGATCCTGGCGGCGTTGATCGCGGCCAGGCCGACCCCGCCGCAGCCGATCACGGCCACCGCTTCGCCCGGCACGACCGAGCAGGCGTTGAACACCGCGCCTGCGCCCGTCGTCACCGCGCAGCCGATGATGGCGGCGCGGTCGAGCGGCATTTCTTTATCGATCGCGACACAGGCATGCTCGTGGATCAGCATCTGTTCGCAGAAGGACGACAGATTGAGCATCTGCGCCACCGTCTCGTCGCTGCCTTTGCGCGTGATGCGCGGAGCCTGTGTCTGGTCGCGGCGCACTTCCTTGCTGACGCAGAGCGCCATCTGGCCGGTGACGCAGAATTCGCAGTGGCCGCAGAAGGCGGACAGGCAGGTGACCACGTGATCGCCCCGCTTCACCGTCTTCACCTCGCTGCCGACAGCCTTGACCACGCCCGCCGCCTCGTGCCCCGGAATGGCGGGGAGAGGGTGCGGATAGGCGCCGTCGATGAAGTGGAGATCGGAATGGCACAGGCCGCACGCCTTGGTGTCGATCAGGACTTCGTGCGGGCCGGGTTCGGCCAGTTCGACCTCACCGATGGTGAGGCTTCCCACCTGCTCCAGAATTGCGGCCTTTGCCATATGCCAATCTCCGTTCGCCCCGAGCCTGTCCGAGGGCTGTCCTTTACTTCCCGTGCCGCGCCCGAGGAAAAGGGCAGTGCTTCGACAAGCTCAGCACGAACGGCCTGTGATGTTGCGCCTGGCGCGTGGGCTTAGCGCGTCGCCCCCACGTCGCCGCTGCTCATGCCGGCCGAGGCGCTGCCCGCGCTGGCCGAATGCGCATTGCCGCCGCGCAGGGCATTGGCCGTCTGGCTTTCCTGCGGCGTATGCTTGGCGAATTCCATCCGCGCGATCGAGCGGGCGTGGACTTCGTCGGGACCGTCGGCGAGGCGCAGGGTGCGCTGGTGGGCATAGGCGTTGGCGAGGCCGTAATCGTCCGACACGCCGCCGCCGCCATGCGCCTGGATGGCATCGTCGATGATCTTCAGCGCCATGTTCGGCGCCTGCACCTTGATCATGGCGATTTCCTGCTTCGCGCTCTTGTTGCCGACCTTGTCCATCATGTCGGCCGCCTTGAGGCAGAGCAGGCGGGTCATATCGATGTCGATGCGGGCCCGCGCCACGCGCTCTTCCCAGACCGAATGCTTGTAGATCGGCTTGCCGAAAGCCTCGCGCTCCTGCAGGCGGCGGCACATCTTGGCCAGCGCTTCTTCCGCCACGCCGATGGTGCGCATGCAGTGGTGGATGCGGCCCGGGCCGAGGCGGCCCTGTGCGATCTCGAAGCCGCGGCCTTCGCCCAGCAGCATGTTGGTGACCGGCACGCGCACGTCCGTCAGCTCGACTTCCATGTGGCCGTGCGGCGCATCGTCATAACCGAAGACCGGCAGGTGGCGTAGAACCTTCACGCCCGGCGCGTCCATCGGCATCAGGATCATCGATTGCTGCGCATGGCGCTGCGCTTCGAAATCGGTCTTGCCCATGACGATGGCGACCTTGCAGCGCGGATCGCCCACGCCCGAAGACCACCATTTGCGGCCGTTGATCACATATTCATCGCCGTCGCGTTCGATGCGGGTTTCGATATTGGTCGCATCCGAACTGGCGGTGAAGGGTTCGGTCATGAGGAAGGCCGACCGCACCTTGCCGTTCATCAGCGGTTCGAGCCATTCGTCCTTCTGTTCGCGCGTGCCGTAGCGATGGAAGACTTCCATATTGCCAGTGTCGGGCGCGGAGCAGTTGAAGACTTCGGATGCGAAGCCGATGCGGCCCATTTCCTCGGCGCACAGCGCATATTCGAGATTGGTGAGGCCCGGACCTTCGAATTCGAAGCTCTCGTCCACGTGGTGATGGCTGTCGTTGCGCGGCGGCATGAAAAGGTTCCAGATGCCCTGGTCCTTGGCCTTGGCCTTGAGATCCTCGACCACCTGGATGACCTTCCAGCGTTCGCCCTGCGCATCCTGTTCGCGGTAGGTAGGGACGGCGGGGCGGACATGGTCCTCGATGAAGTTCTTCACCCGGTCGCGCCAGTAGGTTTGCCGTTCGGTGGGTTCGAAATCCATCTCGTTTATCCTCTCTCTCAGTTCCTGTTTCCCGCAAGGCTGGCATAGGAGCGCGCCTTGCGCCAAGCCATTTTTCCAAGCCGGCGGTCAGGGAGCCAGCGCTCCGGCGTCGACATCCCCCCGTGCCGCAGCGTCAATCGCATCCAGCCTTTTTTTCGCCAGCCGTTCCAGCCGCGCTTCATGTTCCGCCCGGCTGATGGGGAATCGGCCCAGCCAGAAGGCAGCGACGATGGCGAGCAGGATCGACGCGGCGGCGTAATAGCCGATCATGTCGGTCAGTACGCCGAATTCGATCTGCGCGGCGCGCGCGCCCTCGGGGAGCTGCGCCGCGGCGATGATTTGGCCGGTGAGGAAGATGCCGAGGCCGGTGGCGCATTTCTGGATCAGCCAGTTGCCCGAATAGAATGCGCCTTCCGCGCGGCGCCCGGTCCTCTCCTCGAACGCCTCCACGATCTCTGCCAGCATGGACGTGGCGGAGATCATCATGACGACGCCGAACATGTTGGCGAACAGCAAGGTGCCGAGAAAGGCCAGCGTCGAGGCCGTGCTGCCCGCCTCGGGCCAGATGCCAAGCGCAAACAGCAGATAGGGGGTGAGGCCCAGCAGAACACTGCAATAGGCGCCGATCGCGGCACTCTTCGCCTTGCCGAAGGCGCGGTGCATGCTGCCGACGATGAAGAACATCAGCAGCACCGACAGGAACAGGGTCACGGCATAGGCCAGAAGGCCGGTCAGCCATTCCGGCCCGCCCGCGAGGATCGGCTGGTCCAGCCGCCACACGAAGACGTTGAGGTAATTGGCAATCGAGAAAGTCATGCCCTGATTGACATAGGCAGCCAGCGCCCCGGCGAAGAAGAACAGGAAGCTGCGCTCCGAGAAGGCGTCGAAGATTTCGGAGAACGCGGCTTTCAAGGAAAACGGCGGCGGGCGCCGGTCGGGCCAGTGGGCGACGAGCCGGTGCTGGCCGAGCGCCGATCCGCCGACCGACAGCAACATCAGCACGGCGCCGAAGATACCGAAGCCGAGATAGCCTTCTTTCTCCAGCAGTCCGTCGGGGCCGGACATGAACACCGTATAGGCCAGCACCATCATCACGATGCCGCCCAGCCACCCCGACAGGAAGCGATAGCGGAACAGCGTGGTGCGCTCGTCATAATCCTGCGTAATTTCGGGCACGAGACTGATGGAGGGTACTTCGCAGGCCGACAGCAGCACGCGCACGCCGATGGCGATCGCCACCAGACCCGCGAAGCTCGGCGCTTCTCCGCCCGGCGGATGCCACAGCAGGGCCCACAAGACCGCCAGCGGTATGGGGGCGACATAGAGCCAGGGCAGGCGCCGCCCCCATTTGGTATATGTCCGGTCGGACAGGTTGCCGATGATGGGATCGATGACCGCATCGACGAACAGCGCGATGAGCAGGGCCAAGCTGACCAGCCGCGCATCCATGCCCAGCACCTGGTTGTAGAAGATCAGCAGGAAAAAGCTGAAGCCGAGGTCCTTCACCCCGAAAGCCACAGCCCCGAAGCCGTGGATGATCTTCAATCGCTGGGAAAGAGGCCCTTGAACGAACGCCATGGCTCACAGCCTTGGCCCCGATTTGCGTCCGCATCAAGCGCTACCTCGGCCCGGCTTCGGGCTGACGCTACGGAATGGCGCTTCACCGTCAATGCCCTTGCAGGACGGCCGCGAATCACCCTAACGTAAACGTCAACTGAGGATAATGGAGAGAGGAGTCGGTTATGTCCGATCTAGAAAGCTTCCGCGCCGAAACGCGCGAATGGCTCGAAGCGAACTGCCCACCTGAAATGCGCGAACCTGTCCGTGACGAAGGCGATGTCTACTGGGGCGGGCGCAATGCCAGCTTCAAGAACGATGCCCAGAAGGCATGGTTCGAAGCCTGCCGCGAAAAGGGCTATACCGTGCCCGAATGGCCCAAGGAATATGGCGGCGCGGGCCTGTCGCCCGCAGAAGGCAAGGTGCTGCGGCAGGAAATGGCCCGCATCAATGCACGCCCGCCGCTTTCCAGCTTCGGCATCTGGATGCTTGGCCCGGCGCTGCTGCACTTCGGTACCGAAGGCCAGAAGCAGCGTTTCCTCAATGAAATCGCCGACGGCAAGATCCGCTGGTGCCAGGGCTATTCGGAACCGGGTTCGGGGTCTGACCTCGTGTCCATGCAGACCTATGGCGAGGACAAGGGCGATCACTGGATCGTCAACGGCCAGAAGATCTGGACCTCCTATGCCGACGAAGCCGACTGGATCTTCTGCCTTGTCCGCACCGACAAGCAGAACAAGTACCAGGGCATCACTTTCATGCTGTTCGACATGGCGGGCGACGGCGTTTCCACCAAACCGATCAAGCTGATTTCGGGCAACAGCCCGTTCTGCGAAACCTTCATGGACGATGTGAAGGTGCCCAAGTCCTATGGCGATGACTGCCCGGCCTATGTCGGCGAGATCAACCGCGGCTGGGACGTGGCGAAATACCTGCTCGGCCACGAACGCGAGATGATTTCGGGCGCGGGGGGCGGCGACCGCACGGCGGCCATCGGTGCGGCGATGAAGCGCAATGCAGGCGAACTCGATCCCGTGCTGCGCGCGGAACTGGCCCAGTTCGACGTGGATGCATTGTCCTATGCCGCCATGGGCGAGAAGTTTCTCGACGAACTCAAGGTCGGCAAGGGCCATCCCGCCCAGCCCAACATGATGAAGTATGTCGGGACCGAGCTGAACAAGCGGCGTCACGAGCTGATGATGGCTGCCGGCGGCAGCCGCGCCCTTGAATGGGAGAGCGAGGAAACGAATGGCGGGAAGGGCGCACGCAGCTGGCTGCGCACCAAGGCCAATTCGATCGAAGGCGGAACGAGCGAAGTCATGCTCAACGTCATTTCCAAACGTATCCTCGACCTGCCGGGAGCCTGATCGATGCCTCTTTACTACGACGACGACCAAGCGATGCTCGCCGAAACAGCCCAGCAGTTCATGGCCGAAGAAGGCGCGATTGCGAAACAGCTGCGTCACTGGCGTGACCGCGATTGCAAAGACGGCTTCGGCCACGGCCTGTGGAAGCAGTTCGCCGAAATGGGCTTCACCGGCATGCTGGTGGGCGAAGACGATGGCGGGCTTGGCATGGGCCATGTCGAGGCCGGGATCGTGCTCGAGAATATCGGGCGCAACCTCACCCCATCGCCCTTCCTGTCCTCATCCGTGCTGGCCGCGACTGCGCTGAAGCACGGCAGCGACGATTTGCGCGGCCGCTGGCTTCCGGGCCTGATCGAGGGCGAGAAGGTCTATACCGTCGCCATCGACGAAGGCGCGAAGCACCGCCCCGAGACCATCGCCTGCAAGGCGGAGAAATCGGGCAATGGCTTCAAGCTCTCGGGCAAGAAGGACTTCGTGGTCTATGGCGCGTCGAGCGAGATGATCGTCGTGGCCGCGCGCACGTCGGGCAGCGACAGCGATGCCGATGGCATCACGCTGTTCGCCGTGCCGCAGGATGCGAGCGGAATGAGCCATGACAGCGTGCGCCTTGTCGACAGTTCGATGGCCAGCCACGTCACGTTCGACGGGGTGGAACTGGATGGCGATGCCGTGATCGGCGAAGTCGATGGCGGGCGCGAGGTCCTGAATGCCATGCTCATGGCGGGCCGCGTGGGCGCTGCTGCCGAAGGTGTGGGCGTGGCGCAGGGGGCGATGGACATGACCGTCGATTACCTCAAGCAGCGCAAGCAGTTCGGTAAATTGATCGGCGAATTCCAGGCGCTTCAGCACCGCGCTGCGCATCTCTACTCCGAAGTCGAGATCGCCCGCGCGGTCACGATCAAGGCGGCGCAGCTGCTCGATGGCGGCAGCGAAAAGGCCGACCTGATGGCATCGGTCGCCAAGGCCAAGGTCGCCAAGGCGGCAGGGCTCGCGGTCAAGGAAGGCGTGCAGATGCATGGCGGCATCGGCATGACCGACGAATATGACATCGGCCTCTACATGAAACGCGACCGGGCGCTGCAGGAATTCCTCGGCGACCAGTATTATCACGCGGGCCGGGTCGCCGAAATAAGCGGCTACTGAGCAGGAGAGACACGATGAATTTGAACGATCTCTTCGGTCTCCAGGGCCGCGTCGCCCTTGTCACCGGCGGCAGCCGTGGCATCGGGCGCATGATCGTAGAAGGCCTGCTCGCGGCAGGGGCGGAACGCGTCTATATCGTCGCGCGCAAGCAGGAACAGGTGGACGAAACCGCCAATGAGCTGGGCGACAAGGTCGTCGGGCTGGTGGGCGATCTCAGCCAGATGGACGGTATCAAGCAGCTGGCGGACGAAATCGCCAGCCGCGAGGACAAGCTCGACATCCTGGTGAACAATGCCGGTGCTGCCTGGGGCGAGCCGTTCGAGGAATTTAGCGAAGCCGGCTGGCACCGGACCATGGACCTCAACGTCAAGACGCCGTTCTTCCTGACCCAGAAGCTGTTCCCGCTGCTGAAGAAGGCCGGCACGAAGGACCGCCCTGCCAAGGTGCTGATGATCGCCAGCATCGACGGGATGAAGACAAATCCCTGGCCGACCTATCCCTACCAGGCATCAAAGGCCGGGCTGATCCATCTGACGCGCCGCATGGCGGCCGAGCTGATCCGCGACAATATCGTCGTCAACGGCATCGGTCCGGGCGCTTTCCCCAGCGCGATGAACCGGGCGGCACGCGACCACGAGGACGCGGTGAAGAAGGGCATCCCCAGCCAGCGCGTCGGGGATACCGAGGATATGGCGGGCGGGGCGATTTACCTGCTCAGCCGCGCAGGGGATTATGTCGTGGGCACAACGCTCGCCATCGACGGCGGCGTGGTGAATGCGAATATGTCGACCAGCTTCGTCGATCCTTCGGGGGAATAGCAGGCCGCCAGCGCCGCGCGAGCGACCGAACAACGAAAGGCTCCGCTGCAAGGCGGGGCCTTTTCATTGGTCGCTGCAATTGCGACCGGGAGAGGCTGGCTCCCAAAGGCACCTTCCTGTCCGGCGCCTTTCTTCTAGCCCTTCAGGATCCCCGGCTGTTATGCGTGAAAGGGCCGCTGACCTCCGCCAGCGACCCTTCCAAAAATCTTATGGTTCGGTGGTGCCGATCAGCGGATGAAGTAGCCGATCACGCCCCACTGGCCGCGCTCTTTGTTCATCACCACGGTTTCGCTTGCCTTCCCTGCAGTAGCGAAGTCAGTGTTGAAGACGATCATCCGGTAGTTACCTTCGGGCATGCCCGGAAGAGTGGTGGATGATTTTACGGAGCTTAGCTGGCGGTCGAGCACTTTGCCCAGCGGCGCGCGCACCGGTTCGGCCTGCGCGGTCCAAGAGTCTGCAGTGACGACAGATTTGAACATCGGCCCGGCTTCGGCCCAGCTCTGGCTGTATTTGCCCGCATCGATAAGCGCGAGCCACTCGCGCGCGGCTTCCTCGGCCACGGCATTCTCGCCCACGGTGTTTTCAAGCTGCTGCTGTTCCGCCTGCATCTGGCCCGTATCGGACCCTTCGGCACTGGCGAAGAAAAGGGCTGCGGCGATGGCTGCTGTTAGCATGACGATACCTCCTATGATCCAGGGGAGAGCGCGTCGTCCCGCTGGGGTTGCTGATGGCATCGGAGTATTGGCGGCGATAGACGCTGCGCCCATCCCCATTTGCTGGGGTGCAAGGTTTTCGGGGGCTGCCTGCGGGCGATTCTGCGGGGGGCTGGTTTCATGCTCCCCCAAGATTCTGGCGGCTTCCCTGCTGCTGGAGACCCCAAGTTTCTTGCGGGCCTCGCGCAGATAGTCGTTGATGGTGTGAACCGAGAGATCGAGCTCTGCAGCGGCGGATTTGGCGGTATGTCCGGCAAGGAGCAGGCGGAGCACGTCGCGCTCGCGGTCGGTCAGCTGATCCACCCCCGCCGCCATGGATCAGCTCATCAATTCGCGGACGAAGGGAATGAGGCCGGTCTGCCGCTGGCGCTTCATCCTTTCGGCATCTAGGATTTCGCGTACCTTGGCGAAGCATTCACCGGCGTCTTCGTTGATCACCACATAGTCATAGGCGTCCCAGTGGCTGATCTCGCTGCGGGCGCGTTCCATGCGGGCGGCGATCACCTCGTCGGTGTCGGTGCCCCGGCCACGCAGGCGCTGCTCCAGTTCGGCGATGCTGGGAGGCAGGATGAACACGCGCACGACGTCCTGCTGGTCCTTCTGGTAAAGCTGCTGTGTGCCCTGCCAGTCGATGTCGAACAGGAAATCCTGCCCTTCCTTCAGCGCATTGCGGATCCGCCCCTTGGGGGTCCCGTAGCGATAGCCGAAGACGGGGGCCCATTCGTAGAAGTCGTCTTCTTCCACCAACCGGTCGAATTCGGCATCGCCGACGAAATAATAATGGACACCGTCGATCTCGCCCGGGCGCGGCGGACGCGTAGTGACGCTGACCGACAGCTTGATGGCCGGATCGGCTTCCAGCAGCATGCGGCTGATGGTCGTCTTCCCGGCCCCGCTGGGGGAGGAAAGGATGAACATCAGCCCGCGCCGTGCAAGCGCGTCGTCGTGGTTCTCTTCGGAATCGGCCATGCCCGCTAGTGGCGCATGGCCCTATGCGGAATCAACCCCGCATAATTCAGTTTCAGACTGCGGTTTCGCCCTTGGACTGTTTCCGCAGCGCCTTTTCACCGCTGCGACGGGATTCCCGGCGAGACTGGCTGCGATCGAAAAGCGTCTTGGCGAACAGGCCCGCACCCACCAGCAGGGCGCCGGGGACCGATTTCGTCGCTACCTTGGTCACCCCATAAGCGGCCAGCGTCTGGACGAGAGAGCGGTTCTCGACCACGTCCTTGGCGAACTTGCTGCCATACTGGCGGCCGAGCAGGGCCTTTTCCAGCGTCTGGCGCGTCAGGCGACCTGCGCTGCGCAGCAGGATGTCATGGATGATGACATTGGTCGACGGGTTCGGGCTGGGGCCGGGAATCGTATTCTTGCCAGACACATCGCTTTTCGTGCCGGCGATCTCATCGCTGACCCGATCGGTGAGGTGGTTCGGCTTTTCCTTGCTTGAAAATCCCATGTGAGCCCCTGTCGTTTGCACGGGGCCATAGGCGCCGTGACTAGTTCTTTCGGCCGAAATCGACCGTGACGACATTCGAGCCGTCTTCCGCCCCTTCAACGGGCGCAGCCTCGGACTGTTCCTCGTCATTGCCCGCCTCGTCCGTCGGAGTGGGGGCCATGTCGGCGACGGTCGCCTGGAACTGGAGGCCGAAATCTACCGCCGGATCGACGAACTGGGTGATTGCCGCATAGGGAATGTCTAGCGCGGCGGGGATCTGGTTGAACGACAGCCCGACCGAGAACCCGTCTTCCCGCACGTTGAGATCCCAGAACTTGTTCTGGAGCACGATGGTCATTTCATCGGGGAAACGCTCGCGCAGATGGACGGGGATCGACACGCCGGGGGCATGCGTCTTGAAAGTGATATAGAAGTGATGCGCGCCGGGCAGTTCGCTGCCGCCCTGTTCGATTTCATTCAGCACCCGGCCGACGACCGCGCGCAGGGCCTCCTGCACGATGGAGTCGTAGGGGATCAGGCTGTCGGGCGTATCTTCGCTCATGTGCGCCTAGGTGGAGCGGGCGGGGGCGCGGGTCAAGCGGTTTAAGCCCACCTTTACCCTGTCGATAGCCGCTATTCCTTGCGCCGCCCGCGCCCGCGCTTATAGGCAGACCCATGCGAACTGGCCGTATCGAACGAAACACCGCCGAAACGAAGATCCTGGTCGAGGTCAATCTCGACGGGACCGGCACATACGAGGTATCCACCGGGATCGGCTTTCTCGATCACATGGTCGAACAGGTGGCGAAGCATTCGCTGATCGACATCACGATGAAGGTCGATGGCGATCTGCATGTCGACCAGCATCATACCACCGAAGACAGCGCGCTGGCGCTCGGGCAGGCCCTTGCGCAGGCATTGGGCGACAAGGGCGGGATCGCGCGCTACGGCAGCGCCTATTCCCCGATGGACGAAACACTGGCGCGCGTGGCGCTGGATATTTCGGGACGCCCCTATTTCGTCTGGCGGGCCGGATTCAGCCAGGAAAAGCTGGGCGAATGGGACACCGAGCTGATCGAACACTGGTTTCATTCGGTGGCGCAGACCTGCGGGCTGACGCTGCATATCGAATTGCTCTACGGCACGAACAATCACCACATTTGCGAATCCATCTACAAGGGCTTCGCCCGCGCCTTGCGCGCCGCAGTCGAGATCGATCCGCGCAAGGGCGGCGCCGTACCCAGCACCAAAGGCCAGCTGGGGGGCTGATCGAAATGTTCGTGTTCTCCCTGAAATATATCGCGCCGCTCGAAGAGGTGGACGCGCTGCTGCCCGATCATGTCGCCTGGCTCAAAGCCCAGCACGAGGCGGGCCACTTCATCGCCTGGGGCCGCAAGGTCCCGCGCGAGGGCGGGCTGATCATGGCGCATGCCCCCACGCGCGAGATGGCCGAGGAACTGGCGGCGTCCGACCCTTTCGTAAAGGGCGGCGCAGCGGAAGTGGAAGTCATCGAATTCAGCCCGAGCTTCGTGGCGCCGGGGCTTGAAGGATTGCAGGGCTGATGGGCGAAGTGGTTGCACTGGTCGATTACGGTGCGGGCAATCTGCATTCGGTGGAAAACGCCCTGCGGCGCGTCGGCGCCGATGTCACCGTCACGGCCGATCCCGACGTCCTGCGCGCTGCCGACCGCATCGTGCTCCCCGGCGTCGGCAGCTTCAGTGCCTGCGCGGCGGGCCTGAGAGCCGAAAAAGGCGTGATCGAGGCCATGAGCGAGCGGGTTCTGGTGGGCGGCGCGCCGTTTCTCGGCATCTGCGTGGGCATGCAACTGCTGGCCACGCGCGGACTGGAGCATGGCGAAACGCCGGGGCTGGACTGGATTTCCGGCGAGGTGCGGCTGATCGAGCCGACCGATCCGACGGTCAAGGTGCCCCATATGGGCTGGAACGACGTGGCGCTGACGCCGCATGCCCGCGACCATGAATTGCTGGAGGAAGGCGAAGCCTATTTCCTCCATTCCTATCACTTCCACGCCGACCAGCCACGCGATGTGCTCGCGATGACCGACCATGGCGGCGGGCTGGTGGCTGCCGTGGGCCGGGACAACATGCTCGGTGTCCAGTTCCACCCGGAAAAGAGCCAGAGCTTCGGACTGCATCTGGTCGAGAGGTTCCTCGAATGGCGGCCATGACCATCCACTTTCCGACGCATATCAACGGACCAGCACAATGATCGTCTTTCCTGCCATCGACCTCAAGGGCGGCCAGGTCGTGCGCCTTGCCGAAGGCGATATGGACCGCGCCACTGTCTATGGTGATAATCCCGCTGCGCAGGCGACGCTATTCGCCGATGCCGGTGCGGAGCATCTTCATGTCGTCGATCTGGATGGCTCCTTCGCCGGATCGGCGCAGAACCGCGAGGCTGTCGAAAGCATCGTCCCCGCCTTTCCGGGCCATGTCCAGCTCGGCGGCGGCATTCGCAAGCGCGAGGACGTGGAGGGCTGGTTCGATGCCGGCGTAGCGCGCATTGTGATGGGTTCGGCAGCCTTGAAGGACCCGGAATTCGTCAAGGACATGGCGCGCGAATTCGAAAACGGCATCGTCGTCGCGGTCGACGCGAAGGACGGCATGGTCGCGACGGAGGGCTGGGCCGAGGTGTCCGATGTCCCCGTGGTCGACCTTGCCCGCCGGTTCGAAGACGCAGGAGTTGCCGCGCTGCTGTTCACCGACATCGGGCGAGATGGATTGCTCAAGGGGGTTAACCTCGAGGCGACCGTCGAACTGGCGCGTCAGGTCGACATTCCCGTGATCGCCAGCGGCGGGGTGAAGGGGCTGGACGACATCCACGTGCTCTCGCTGCATGCGAAAGACGGCATCGAGGGCGTGATTACGGGCCGCGCGCTCTATGACGGGCGGCTGGACCTGGCGGCGGCGCTGGCGATGGCGGCCAGATCATGAGGAAGTTGGCATGACCGTCCGCATCCGAGTCATTCCCTGCCTCGACGTGCGCGATGGGCGCGTGGTGAAGGGGGTCAATTTCGTCGATCTCAAGGATGCGGGCGATCCGGTGGAGCAGGCGCAAGCCTATGACCGCGCCGGGGCGGACGAACTGTGCTTCCTCGACATTTCCGCCAGCCATGAAGGGCGCGGCACGCTGCTCGACATGGTGCAGCGTACGGCGGCGGTGTGCTTCATGCCGCTGACGGTCGGCGGCGGGGTGCGCAGTGTCGAGGATGCGCGCGCGCTGCTGCTGGCAGGGGCGGACAAGGTCGCGGTGAATTCCGCCGCCGTCTCGCGGCCCGAACTGGTGCGCGAAATCGCCGAGAAATTCGGCAGCCAGTGTGTTGTCGCTTCAGTCGATGCGCGCGCACGGACCGAGGGCGAGGGCTTTCGCGGCTGGGAAATCTACACGCATGGGGGCCGTAAGCCGACTGGCATCGATGCGGTGGAGCATGCGCAGCGCCTGGCCGAGCTCGGCGCGGGCGAACTGCTTGTTACCTCCATGGACGGTGACGGGACGAAGCAGGGCTATGATCTCGAACTGACCCGCGCGATTGCCGACAGTGTGTCGGTTCCCGTGATCGCCAGCGGCGGCGTGGGTACGCTCGATCATCTGGTGGAGGGCGTCACTCAGGGGCATGCGAGCGCGGTCCTGGCCGCCTCGATCTTTCATTTCGGACAGCACTCGATCGGCGAGGCACATCGCGCTCTGCGTGCCGCAGGCTTGCCTGCGCGCGGCTGAAGACCGTAGGATGCCGAACATGGATACGTTGACCCGCCTCGAAGCCACTATCGCCAAGCGGCTCACCGCCTCGCCCGATGAAAGCTATGTCGCGAGGCTCAATAGCAAGGGGCTGGCCAAGATTGCCCAGAAAGTGGGCGAAGAGGCCGTCGAAACCGTGATCGCCGCGATGAGCGGGCCGCGCGAGGAACTGGTGTCGGAAAGCGCCGATCTGCTGATGCATCTGGTGGTGCTGCTGCAGAAGAAGGGCGTGGCGCTGGATGAAGTCATGGCCGAACTGGACCGGCGCGAGGGAGTTTCTGGCCTTGACGAAAAAGCGAGCAGGAGTGCCTGATGCCGATCGACGCGACGAAGCCCTACGATGACGAGAATATCTTCGCCAAGATCCTGCGCGGTGAAATTCCTTCGACCAAGGTTTACGAGGACGATTGGGCCTACGCCTTCGAGGACATCAATCCGCAGGCCGAAGTGCACACGCTGGTGATCCCCAAGGGGCGCTATGTCAGCTGGGACGATTTCAGTGCCAAGGCCGGGGCGGAGGAAATTGCCGGTTTCGTGCGCGCCGTTGGAAAGGTGGCGCGGGACAAGGGGCTGGTCGAGCCGGGATACCGGATGATGGCCAATGTCGGCGCGCATGGCGGACAGGAAGTTCCCCATCTGCATGTCCATCTCTTCGGGGGTGAACCGCTCGGCCCGATGATTGCGCGTCGTTAGTCGCGCCCAAGAGTCGCTTCGTCGTTTGCGATTGCGCGCTGTTCGGGCGGTGCGCTAGATGCGGGCGCCTATGGACGTGAGGCCCAACACCCCCGACGGCGTAATCGACGGCGACCGGCATCTCTATGCGGTGCGTACCTATTACGAGGACACCGACCTTTCCGGCATCGTCTATCACGCCAACTATCTGCGCTGGTTCGAACGCGCCCGCTCCGATTTGCTGCGCCGACTGGAGATAGACCAGCGGGCCGCCATCGAGGAAGGCGGCGGCGCTTATGCCGTTTCCGAGATTAACCTCAAATATTTGCGTCCTGCAAAGCTCGACGACGACATTGTCATCGAGACCCGCTGCACGGAATTGAAGGCTGCATCCTGCCGAATGCACCAGACAGCTTCGCGCGGCGACGAATTGCTGGCCGAGGCACATTTGCGCGTCGGCTTCGTTTCACCGGGCGGGCGGCCAATCCGCCAGCCTGCCCCATGGCGCGAAGCTTTCGCGCGTTTTGTCGATACGACTGAGGATTGATGACGACTTTATCCCTAATCGCGATTGCCGCGCCGACCCGGCTCGATCCGGTCCAGCTTTTCCTCGATGCCGATATCGTGGTGCAGGCCGTGATGGCGGGCCTGATCCTTGCCAGCATCTGGGTCTGGACCATCATCATCTCCTTCACGCTGCGCATGAGCCGGATGAAATCCGCCCAGACGCGCTACGAAACCGAATTCTGGCAGGCCGACCAGTTCGACCGCTTCATGAGCGAGCGGGGCAATAAGGACCTTCCTTCCGCCCGCGTCGCGCAAGCGGGCGTGGCCGAATGGCGCCGTTCGACGAAGGGCGAAATCCGTGATCGCGAGGCGCTGCGCAACCGGATCGCCGCAGCCATGGAAAGCCAGGTCGCGCAGGAAGCTGACGAGGTGGCGGAACGGCTCAACTTCCTTGCCACCGTCGGCTCCGTGGCTCCCTTCGTCGGCCTGTTCGGCACGGTCTGGGGCATCATGAACAGCTTTTTCCAGATAGGCGCACAGGAAAGCTCGTCACTGGCAGTCGTCGCCCCCGGTATTTCCGAAGCGCTCTTTGCCACGGCCATCGGCCTGTTCGCCGCCATTCCGGCGGTGATCGCCTATAACCGCTTCAGCCATTCGGTCGAGCGGTTCGAAATCCGCCTGACCCGCTTCTCCGACAAGCTGCACGCCAGCTTCAGCCGCCAGTTGGAGCAGCGCTAACATGGCGATGAGCCTAGCCTCCGGCAAAGGCACCCGTCGCCGGCGCGGACGCGGCGGGCGGCGGCCCATGGCCGAAATCAACGTCACGCCTTTCGTCGACGTCATGCTAGTGCTGCTGATCATATTCATGGTGACGGCGCCGTTGTTGACGGCAGGCGTTCCCATCCAGCTGCCCGACAGCCGGGCCGACGCGCTGCCGCAGGAACAGCAGCAGGTCGCCATCAGCATCGACAGCGATGGCTATGTCTACATCGACGACAATCAGGTTCCGGTCGGCGAATTGCCGCAGGCCCTGGAATCGATTCCGCAGACTGGCGACGGACCGGATGTGACACTGCGCGCCGACCGTGCGCTCGGTTACGGGCGCGTGATGGCTGTGATGGGAGAGCTCAACCGTGCCGGGCTCAATCGCATATCGCTGGTGACCAATGGCGGGCAGGAACGCGCGCTGGTCAACAGCGGTTCAGGAACCGGGGAATAGCCAGCGATCATGGCAGCAGTCGGCATCAGGGGAGAAGAGCGCAGCGGGTTGATCGTGGCCGTTACGCTGCATCTGGTGGTCCTGGCAGGACTGGTGATCCAGGCGCTGCAGGAAACGCCCCCGATTACCAAGCCCGAACGCATGGTGGTCAGCCTGGCAGAAGATGTCGGCCTGGAATCGACAGCACCCGATCCTGTGCCCGAAAGCGCGGCAGCCATCGCCCCAACCCTGTCCGATGTGCCCGCACCCACTCCGGAAATACTTGAAGCACCGAGCGAACCGGTAGTCGAGCGACCTAGGCCCAAGGTCCAGTCCCCCGTGCCAGCCCCTGCGCAAAAGTCTCAGCCACGCCGTGAGAAGCCGCGCGAAACGGCCAAGCCGCAGCCCAAGCCCAAGGCCGCGGAAAAGGGCGGCGGCTCTGCGATCGGCAGTGACTTCCTCGCCGGGGCGGGAGACAGCACCACGACCACTGAGACGCGCACGCCGGCTTCCAAGATCGGGGCGAGCACAAAGGCTTCGCTGGTGCAGTCGATTGCCCGCGACATAAAGCCCCATTGGCAACCGCCCAGCGGGCCCGAAGTCGAACAGATCACGACCTTTCTACGGTTTCGCCTGAATAGCGACGGTAGCCTTTCCGGCAGGCCGACAGTCGTGCGGCAGACCGGGATCAACGATACCAACAGGGCGCAGGCCAGCCGCCATGCCGAGCAGGCGATCCGCGCGGTCCAGCTTGCTGCCCCCTTCAATCTTCCCGAAGAATATTACGAAGCCTGGAAGGTCGTCGGCCCCTTCAGCTTCGATTGGAGACTAGCCCAATGAAAAAGCTCATCATCGCCACCCTCGCGTTCGCGGCCAGCCCGCTTGCAGCGCAGAACCAGGATCTTGGAGAGCCGATCGGCGAAGGCCAGGAGGTAGAGACGATCGAGGAAGAGGAGGGGCTTACCGGCTCGGTC
The DNA here is from genome assembly GCF_044901345.1 of Qipengyuania sp. NPDC077563. Classification (NCBI taxonomy): domain Bacteria; kingdom Pseudomonadati; phylum Pseudomonadota; class Alphaproteobacteria; order Sphingomonadales; family Erythrobacteraceae; genus Qipengyuania; species Qipengyuania sp. NPDC077563. The sequence continues at coordinate 149,367 of NZ_JBJDPC010000004.1, forward strand.
AGCTTCGAAGGCAATCTTGACGATCTCGGCATCGCCATCCCCGCCTTCGCCACTGATCGCAATGCGCCCACTCCTGCGAACGCCAACGGCACCGAAGCGCTGGGTCTCGAACTTGCCCGCGTGATCACGTCCGATCTGCGCAACAACGGGCTGTTCAAGCCGACCGGGCCAGATTCCCTGCCTAAGCCGAGTTTCGCCAACATCACGGCGCCGGTCTGGTCGACTTGGGGAGTGCGCGGGGCGGAAATGCTGGTCCACGGCTATGTCCGCGCGCGGAGCGATGACCGGCTGACCGTCGGCTGCTATCTCTACGATATGGCTCTGCAGCAGCGCCTTGTCGCCGAAGGTTGGGTTGTTGCTCCCGCCGACTGGCGCCGCGCTGCGCATAAGTGCGCCGATCTCGTCTATTCGCGCCTGACCGGGGAAAGCCCGTTCTTCGACAGCCGTATCGCCTATATTGCGGAAACCGGCCCTAAGGATAACCGCACCAAGCGCCTCGCCATCATGGACAGCGATGGTGCGAACCACCGCTTCATCACCACCGGCCGCTCCACTGCGCTGACGCCGCGCTATTCGCCCGATTACAAGAAGCTGGTCTATCTGAGCTATGTCGACGGCAATCCGCGCATTTATGTCTACGACATCGGCACCGGAAAACAGACGCTGGTCACCCAGAGCGAAAATCCGACCTTCGCGCCGCGCTGGAGCCCGGACGGTCGCTGGATCCTCTATTCCATGGCCGTTGGCGGCAATACGGATATCTATCGTGTTTCCGCGCAGGGCGGCCGCAGCGAACGGCTGACCGACACTCCCGGCATCGACATCGGCGGGTCCTATTCGCCCGACGGCAGAAGCATCGTTTTCGAAAGCGACCGTTCGGGCGCGCAGCAGTGCTACGTGATGAATTCCGACGGTGCGAACCAGCGCCGGATCAGCTTTGGCGGCTCGCGCTGCGCGACGCCAGAATGGAGCCCGCGCGGTGACCAGATCGCCTTCACCAATTCCAGCAGCTTCAATGTATCAGTCATGACCCCGTCGGGCGGCAATGTCCGCACGTTGACGCGTGGCTGGCAGGATGAAGCGCCGACCTGGGCGCCCAACGGCCGCATCATCCAGTTCTTCCGCACCGAACGCAACACGGGCAAGACTTCGCTGTGGCAGGTCGACCTGACCGGTGAGAACGAGCGGAGCCTGCCGACCCCGGTCGATGCCTCGGATCCGGCCTGGGGACCGATCCTGCCTTAAGATCATTGGTCTATTCATGGGGACGGTTAAGTCCGGGGCCTAAAAAGAATTCCACCGCTGTTTAAAAGGGGACAGCTTTATGAATACCCGTTTTGCTACTGCAATGATCATGACGTCGGCGCTTGCGCTGGCAGCCTGCCAGAAGAAAGCTCCGGAAGAAATTCCGCCACCGCCGGTCGACAACACTACGCCGACCCCGACGCCAACGACGACAGCGCCCGGCGTGGGCAGCATGGAGCATTTCCTGCAGGCTGTCGGTCAGGCGAACTCCATCGTCTATTTCGACACCGATCAGTACAACATCGACGCAGAAGACAGCGCCAAGCTCCAGCGTCAGGCGCAGTATTTCAACCAGTACCCCAGCGTCACCTTCACCATCGAAGGTCATGCCGACGAGCGCGGTACGCGTGAATACAACCTCGCCCTTGGCGAACGTCGCGCCAATTCGGCCAAGAACTACCTCGTATCGCTCGGTATCCCGGCCTCCCGCATCCGTACGATCAGCTACGGCAAGGAGCGTCCGGTCGCGCTTGGCTCGAACGAATCTGCATGGGCGCAGAACCGCCGCGCAGCTACGGTGACGATCAACTGATCTTTATCGGTTAACCTACATCGAGCCCCGGCCCCAGCGCCGGGGCTTTTTGTTTGGGCGTCTCCCGCGAAAAGGGCCGCCTTTCCTTGCCAATACCGCCAGTATCCCTAAATTGGCGCCTATGCCCGCCTTATCCCATAAAAATGCGCCGCTCCGCTGATGGCGAAAGCACGGCGTTCGAACGACTGGGGCTTCCCCCGCTGGCGTGGTTACGAAGAAAGCCGCGAAGCCGCCACCGTGCGGCTGTGCGATCGCTATGGCTGCGAAGAGCGCGGCGATTGCCCAGCCCCCAAATCGCCCAACAGCCCCGAGCGCTGGTATTTCTGCCAGAAGCATGCGGCGGAATACAATTCCAAGTGGGATTATTTCGAAGGGCTGGACAAGGCGGAGAAGGAAGCGCGCACCAAGAGCGAGCAGGCGGAGAACGCTGGCTATGCCGAAGCGCAGCATTATGGCTGGGGCGGCGCTGGCGATGGCAGCCGTTCGGCCGATGAAATGCGCGCGCTGGAGGTGCTCGAACTGGAATCCGATGCGGATTTCGCGGCAGTCAAAAAGGCGTGGCGGGTCAAGGCCAAAGCCGTGCATCCGGATGTGAAGCCGGGCGACAAGGACGCAGCCGAGGCTTTCCAGAAATACCAACTCGCGTACGAAATTCTGAAATCGGCCGAAGAGCGGCGCGAATGGAAGGGGTGAGCCCCTCCGGCGCCCAGCTTGTATCAACGCGACATTAATCCTTCTTTCGGGGGTCCGGCGATATCAGCCACCGGAAGCTGGGAGGGTGTGATGAAGGCACGCACAAATGTCCGCCGCGGGACCGATATCGTTTTGCATTGCCGAATTCCCGTGGACCGGGCCCAGGCAATTCTTTGCGACATTTCCGACACCGGCTGCCGCATCCAACTGTTCGACGGCTATGTGAACAAGGGCACGACGATCTTCTTCGAGCTCGACGAACAAACCGATCTAGCCGGACAAATCGTTTGGGTTCAGGGCGGCGAAGCAGGGGTGCGTTGCATGCACAAACTCAGTCCTGCAGCGCGAAAGGTGCTGGAAATCTGAGCTTTGCTGATCCGTTTTACGACGCTCGAAAAATCGAGTTGACGGCAATACTAACTATTCTACGCTTCAAGCCTGCTAATCGGGGATCGGCATGGCTTTTACAGCTTATATCTCTTCGCTTTTGTTCACGCTCGTTGCTGCAACTGTCCCTCCGCCAGTAGTTAAAATTCCTCAAAACAATCCAACGGAGATCGCCATGTGGTTTCCTGGCGAAGTGGAATGTGCGAATGGCGCTGCCCCACGGGCTGGGGATATTTTGCGACCGTTCAATACGGTCTTCGGCAATCTGCGGAATGGCGATGACCTCCTGACGCTTGCTTTCGCAATCGACGATGAGGGGCGTCCACATTCGATCGACTGGGCCAGCGGATCCGAGCGGACCTTCGCAGATGCGCCCGCTGCTTTGGCCGGGAGCCGATTTGAGGCTGGCATGCCAGCCGAGGATTGCCGCATAAGTTACCGCGCAAGCACCGCCACGGTCGAGCAAGCGCCCTTTGCCGAGTTGATTTCGCTCAGTATCTCGCCAGATGGCCCAAGGCCGCCGAGAGAGGTGTGGGACCGCGTATATGGTTCGACCGAGTGCGCCAAGGCGCCTCGCCCCCAGCAATTGGTCACGGTGATGCCGGAGTTCGCGAAGCTTCCAGGCAAGCCCGGCGCGCGCGCTTGGACGCTGATCGGGTTCGACATTGGTGAGGATGGTGAAACACGGGCGGTAAAGGTGGTGGCAAGTACTGGCAATGAGACGCTGGATGATGCGGGTCTCACAGCGATCAGCGAATCGCGCTTCGCAAGTGGCACGCCCAAATCCGGCTGCCTTTATCCCTATTGGCGCAATCCTGTGCGGTTGCCTGCGCCAGAGAAACCCCAGTCCGACGGGTCCTGCGAAGGCTTGCCCGACTGGGACTTCCCTCCGGTCCTGCGCTATCCGGAAGCGTTTGAACGGCGGCTGATCGAAGGCTGGGCGCTGGTCCGTTACGATGTCGCTTCGTGGGGAGAAACTGGAAACGTCGAAGTGGTCGATGCTCAGCCGGCCAGCGCTTTCGGTACGGCTGCGGAGATGATGATTAGACGAGCCAAATATGAAGCCGACGGGAAGGGCGCGACTAATTGTACGACGCTGGTATCTTACGTTCTTCCCGACGAAAGGGGCTCGCTGGATCAGTCCGGAGACAGCCAGCCGGATTGATGCTCGTCAAGGGCTTTGCAGACGCCGGGTAACAGCAGCTGCCATCCTCTCTCCCAAGTCACTTGCCTGTTCGGGATAAAGGTAAGGTTCGATGGCTTCCGCTTCCATCACTGCCAGTTCACCCGAAGGCAGCCGGGCCATGTCCACGCGGCAGTAGAGCATATCGTCAAAGGGCAATGCGGCGAATACGGCGCTGGCCTGGGCCAGATCCTCGGGCTGCGGCTCGAACGCATGTTCGATGCCACCATATAGTGACTGGATGCGATATTCACCCTCGGCAGCGCGTTTCAGGACGCCGTGGCTGTATTCGCCATCGATGAAAACGAAGGTATATTCCCCTTCCTCGACCACGCTGGGCAGGAATGGCTGGATCATCGCCGGTTGACCCATGCGCCATCCGGGCTGGGGTAGGGCGTCTTGGCCGAAGCTGTGCTGGCCAAGTCCGCCCGCGCCGATCTGGCGCTTCACGACCACGCGTGTCGCTTCGAAGGCGTCGAGCGCGATGGCGACATCGCTGCTTTTTACCTCGTCGAACCACAAGGTCGGGATAGTGGTCACCCCGGCATCACCGAGTTGCTTCAGGTACCGCTTGTCGCCGTTCCAGCGCACGACTTGTGACGGATTGCATACTCTGATGCCGCGCGCTTCCAGCGCTTCCAGTTTCGCAACGAAGTCGCCGAAGTGATCCTGATAATCCCAAGCCGTCCCGAGCAGCACGAGCGCAATATCGGCAAAGTCCTCCAGCGGGGCCCGCCAGTCGATTTCGACCAGCTTCAGCCCTGCCGCCTCGAAGGCGGGACGCAATGCGCCGACCTCGAGATCGTGTTCAAAGGCATCGCCCCTGCGCGGACCGCCGCCGGGCAGCGTATCCGCGCAGGCCAGAAAACCGATGCGGATCAGACTGCCTCCAGCGCCTGTTCGAAGTCGGCGATGAGGTCGTCGGCATCTTCGATGCCGATCGATATACGCACGAGATTGTCCGATATGCCCAGTTCAGCGCGGCGCCCTTCTGCGACCGACAGGTGGGTCATCGATGCCGGATGGCTTGCCAGCGTTTCCGTCCCGCCGAGGCTGACCGCGAGCTTGGCGATCTTGAGGCTGTCGAGGAAGCGGAAGCATTCCGCCTCGCCGCCCTTCAGCAGCAGTGAGAAGGTAGACCCTGCACCGAGACAGTGGCGGTCATAAATGTCCTGCTGGCGCTTGTCCTTGATCATGCCGAGATAGCCGAGACCTTCGACCTTATCATGCTTCGACAGGAAATCGCACACCTTCGCGGCATTCTCGCCCGCGCGGCTCATGCGCAGTTCGACCGTTTCAAGGCTGCGGCAGAGCATCCAGGCGGTGTTCGGATCGCAGATCCCGCCCATGGTGTTACGCAACATGCGCACCGGGTCCATCCACTTTTTCGCGCCTGCGATGGAGCCGGCGACGAGGTCCGAATGGCCGCCGACATACTTGGTCAGCGAATAGCAGACGATGTCCGCGCCATGTTCCAGCGGGCGCTGCCACAGTGGGCCGAGGAAGGTATTGTCGATGGAGATCGGGCATTCGAGCCCGGCGGCGTCTACGGAGGCGCGCACCGCTTCGATATCTACCAGAGCATTGGTCGGATTGCCCGGACTTTCGAGATAGACCATCGCGACCTTGCCGCCGTTCTCATCTGCCATGTCCTTGGCCTTGGCCAGAACCCCGTCGATTTCCTCGCGCGTGGCACCGGCGGGAAAGTCGACATAATCGATGCCCCAGCGCGACATCCACTTCGCCACGAAGCCTTCGGTAGCAGCGTAGAGCGGTCCAGAATGCACGATTACGTCGCCCTTGCTGGCATAGGCAAGCATCAGCACGCAGATCGCGGTCATGCCGCTGGAGAAGGAAAGCGCGTCTTCCGCCCCGTCCCAGACCGACAGGCGGTCTTCGAGGATTTCCTGGTTGGGCGCGTTGAAACGCGAATAGACGAGGCCGTCCGCGCCGCCCGGACGCTTGCCGGTGATGCCTTCGAAATGGCGCTTGCCATCGGCGGCGCTGGGAAATGCGAAGGTTGAAGTCAGAAAGATCGGCGGCTTAAGGCTACCTTCGGATAGCGTGGGGTCGAAGCCGTGGCCCATCATCAGCGTGCTGGGCTTGAGTTCGCGTCCCGCAATCTTGGTGACTTCGGGCTTTGGAGCCATGCGGGGGCTGGTGGGATCGATATCGTTGTCGCTCATACGCTTGGAGCATCCTTCCTGATGTCTCGCTCCCAGGAAGGCGGGAGCTGATGGTCGGTGCGGGGCACCCGTTCCTAACCTCCGCAGGAACGCATCTCCGCCGCATAGCCGGTATGCGCCAGCCTCTATGTCGGTTCCTCGCTGGTTTCAACTGAGATGAAACCGGCTAGAAAAATGGACCCGGTCGCTCGTGAGGTGAAGAAGTTCGGATAAGGCCAAAAAGCAACCACTCAATAGCTGGAGCTTAGTGGGTCCAGTCCAGTGACAGGCTGTCGACGTGCCAGCGCAATTGCTCAGCAGTGGCCCCTGGAACATCATTGACCCGCTTCAGGATTAGCTCGCCGTCATAATTGACCGGCCGTCCCGATGTATCCGTCGCGGTGATGTTCAGCGGAGCTGTGTAATAGCTCGAGCCGGCTGCGCCTTCCATGCGGCCGTTGTCGACGGCAACGGAAATGTCCGCGAGGTCAGCGAAGTGGCCGGCCCATTGCGTCTTGGGCCACTTCCGCTTGCTCGCATCGTCCAGCATCGCCCAGGCTTGATCGAATTCCTTCAGTTCGATTGCACGGGCAAAGGAAGTGGCGATATTGCGCGCACCTTTTTCAGTCTTTTCGGCTTCGGGAGAAAGTGGGGGCGGCGTGAGATCGGGGTAGCCGTCATTAACACGACTGTTGGGCTGACCGCTGGAAACAGGAGCGGGCGGCGGTGCAGCAGACATTTCGTCCGCCCTGGCGTGCTGATCAGATCGGGGATCTGGCTGCCCATCGACACTGCTGGAATCACAGGCGGCGAGACCTAAACAGCCAAGTGCGATGACGATAGGTGCTTTTGCTTTCATGAAAAGATAATCGGGAAACGATATCAATCGTTCCCCGATCACTATAGTATGCAATGAAAGGCTTTACTTGCCTATTTCGGCGCGAGCACCATCACCATCTGACGGCCTTCGAGACGTGGGAAGCTTTCGACCTTTGCAGTCTCTTCCATATCGTCGCGTACGCGGTTCAATAGATCCATGCCCAACTGCTGGTGCGCCATTTCACGGCCGCGGAAGCGCAGGGTGCACTTCACCTTGTCGCCGTTCTCGATGAACTTGTTCACATTACGCATTTTCACGTCGTAATCGTGATCATCGATGTTGGGACGCATCTTGATCTCTTTGATTTCCTGCGTCTTCTGCGTCTTACGCTGCAGGTTGGCCTTCTTCTGCGCCTCGAAGCGATATTTGCCGACATCGAGGAACTTGCACACCGGCGGGTCCGCATTGGGAGACACTTCGACGAGGTTGAGGCCCAGTTCATTGGCCTGCTCGGTCGCTTCGCGGGTGTACATCACCCCAAGGTTTTCGCCTTCGTGATCGATCACGCGGACCTTGGGGACATTGATCATGTTGTCGTAGCGCGGGCCGCTTTTCACGGGCATTTGCATGCTGCGCCGGGGTGGACGGGCTATGGGGTAATCTCCTTGGTTACTTCTGGATGTACATCTTCGTTCAGAATGCCCCGATGTAGGCACTGTTCCGCAGATTCGCAAAGGGGTTCGGATTCTAAGGCCCGGTTTTGCGCGGCGGCGTGGCTATCACGCAGCGTTCGACCATAGATTGAAGCGGGCCAGCCGACCCTTGGCTGGAACTACTGCGTCGATCGTGTCCGCCGGCTGCAGCGCCCTCAGGATGGCCGGATCGGCAGCGTTCATGCCGCCGGTGTACGCTCCGAATGCGGGCAGGATCATGCGGCCGGAAGGCTTGCCATCGGTGCCTTCATTCGCGCTTACTACGGCGCAGGGACGGCGGATGTGGCGGCGGTGAACTGTCAACTGCAGGCGCGGGTGGTAATGCCCTGATAGCTCGGGACGCGTTTCACCCTTTTGCGCGCGGTGACGAAGGATCGTGCCGCCGATTTCCAGCTCTTCCACCAGCGTTCCGCCGCAGCGAGCCTCCATGTCGGGATCGTGATTGCCAGTGATCCAAACCCAGTCGACTGCCTTGGTCAGCGCTTCGAGCATACCGCAGGCATGAGGTTCGAGCCGGGCGGAACCTTTCGAATCGTGGAAATTGTCACCCAGCGTAATGACACGCCGTGCTCCGGTTTCGCGAATGGCCAGCGCAACGCGTTCCAGCGTCTCGCGGCTGTCGTAGGGCGGGATCATCTGCCCGTGGCCGGCAAAGAAGCTGCCCTTTTCGAGATGCAGGTCGGCGACCAGCAGAGCATGCTCACGCGGCCAGTAGAGCGCGCGACCTTCTGTCAGGAACCATTCCTGGCCTGCGAACGAAAGGGGAACCATGTACCGCTATTGCCGCGTGGGCGCCGCAATGGCAAGGGCTTGTGCATGACCGACTGGACCGAGCAAACCCAAACCGCGCGCACATGGTTCGAAACCCTGCGCGATCGTATCTGCGCAGAGTTCGAGGCGATCGAGCGCGAGGCCGGTAGCGCGGCTGTGTTTCAGTACGACAGCTGGAACCGCGTGGAAGAGGGTAATGAAGATCCAGGCGGCGGCACGCGGGGACTCATGAAGGGTAAAGTCTTCGAAAAGGTCGGCGTTAACGTATCCACCGTGCGCGGCAATTTCGCGCCCGAGTTCGCTGCGTCGATCAACGGTGCAAGCGAAGAGAACCCCGGTTTCACGGCGACCGGCATCAGCCTGGTTGCGCATATGGCAAACCCGCATGTGCCAGCCGTGCATATGAACACCCGCTTCCTCACCACCCAAGCGGCCTGGTTCGGCGGCGGGGCGGATCTCAATCCGCCGCTGCCTTACGAAGAGGATACTGAGGAATTCCACGCCCGCTTCCGGGCGGCCTGCGCGGCCCATAACCCGACCTATTACGACCGCTTCAAGAAATGGGCGGACGATTATTTCTATATTCCCCACCGCGGCGTTCATCGCGGTGTGGGAGGCATCTTCTACGATCACCTGGAGTGCGAGGATGAAGTGGGCTTCGGCCGCAATCTCGCTTTCACGAAGGATGTCGGCGAGGCGTTCCTCGACATTTATCCTAAGCTAGTCCGCCGCCGGATGAAGCAGGAATTCACGCCCGCCGACAAAGCCCAGCAACTCGAATGGCGCGGGCGCTATGCCGAATTCAATCTCGTCTACGATCGGGGAACGCTGTTCGGCCTGAAGACCGGTGGCAATATCGATGCGATTCTGATGAGCCTGCCGCCCGAGGCGACCTGGAGCTGATTGCGCTTTTCGGTGCCGCAACATCGGCGTAGGAGCTCCCGATGCGCGCGTTTAGCGACCCGGTTCGCCTGATTCCTCTTCTCTTCGCTGCGGCAATACTCGTGGGAGCGGGGCTGCTCATGCTGCCTTTCGCCACGGTAGACGGGCGGGGCGCTTCGGGCGTCACGGCCTTCTTCACCTCGACCTCTGCTGTTTCTGTCACCGGCCTCATCGTGGTGGATACAGCAACCTATTGGACAGCTTTCGGCAAGGGAGTGATCCTGCTGCTGTTCCAGGTCGGCGGTTTTGGTATCATGACGGCAGCGACGCTGTTCGGCCTGATGGCGGGACGCGGCTTCGGACTGCGGGAAAGGATCGCAACCAGCGTGGAGCGCAGCCGGCTGGAGGTGGGCGATGCCCGGTCCGTATTGGCTCTCGTCTTCAAGGTCACCCTTACAGTGGAAGGTGTGGTCGCACTGATCCTGACACTGCGCTTCATGCTCGCTTACGACTTCCCCTTCGAGCAAGCCCTGTGGCACGGCGTGTTTCATTCAGTCAGCGCGTTCAACAATGCGGGCTTTTCAAGCTTTTCCGACAGTGTGATGAGCTATCAGAAAGACAGTGTGATCCTGGTACCGATCATGCTTTCGGTCATCATCACCGCGCTCGGTTTCCCGGTGATGCAGGACGTGCGCCACCACGGCTTCTCGTGGCGGGCGTGGACGCTGCATTCGAAGATCACGCTGACAACGACGGTTGCCCTGCTGCTCGTCGGCTTCGTGGCGATTGCGGCGAAGGAATGGACGAACCCCGCTACTCTCGGCCCCATGGGCACCAGCGCAAAGCTGCTCAATGCCGCCTTCCATTCGGTCATGCCGCGCACGGCAGGCTTCAATAGCCTGGATGTCGGCGCTTTCCGCGGAGAGACATTGCTGATGAACTATGTTCTAATGTTTATCGGCGGGGGAAGCGCGGGCACCGCGGGCGGGATCAAGATCACCACTTTTGTTGTCCTGCTGGCGGTTGTGGCGTCCGAAATTGGCGGGCGGCGCGATGCGGAGATATTCGGTCGGCGGCTCGGCTACGGTGTTGAGCGGCAGGCCCTGACGGTGACCGTCGCCGCATCGGTGCTGATCATGCTGGCATCGATGTATATCCTCGCCATTACCCGCTTGCCGATGGAGGACGTTTTGTTCGAGACTATCTCCGCCTTCTCGACCGTCGGCCTGTCCACCGGCATCACCGCCAAGCTGCCGCCCACGGCGCTGGGTGTGCTTGCCTTCCTGATGTTCGTCGGCCGCGTGGGAACCATTACCGTTGCGACGGCCTTGGCACTAGGCGGCGAACCTCGACCGTTCCGTTATCCCGAGGAGGATCCCATTGTCGGCTAAGAAGCGTAATCCCGTCCTGGTTATCGGCCTTGGCCGTTTCGGCGGTTCGGTCGCCCGCACGCTGGAGCGGATGGGGCACGAGGTGCTGGGCGTCGATCATGACGGGACGCGGGTCCAGGAGTATGCGCCGCATTTGACACAGGTCGTCGAGGCTGACTGCACCGATACACGCTGCCTCGACAAGCTCGGGGCGAACAGTTTCGAATCCGTCGTGGTCGGCATTGGCAGCGATATCGAGGCGAGCGTGCTGGCTGTGCTGGCGCTTTCGGATCTCGGTGTGCAGAATATCTGGGCCAAGGCGACCAATGAAAACCACGGCCGCATCCTAGAGCGGACCGGTGCACATCATGTCGTTTTTCCCGAACAGCGCATGGGTGAGCGCGTGGCGCGGATGCTGAATGAGCGCCTGCTCGATTTTATCAGCTTCGGTGACGACTTCGCCATTGCTCGCGTGGCCGCGCCCGAAACCATCGTTGGCCTGCCGCTGGTGACCAGCGAATGCCGCAAGAAATTCGATGTCACCGTGATCGGCGTGAAGCGCCGCGGCGAGGATTTCATCCACGCCATACCCGACACGCTAATCATGCCGGGCGACCTGCTGGTGGTATCCGGCAAGGTGGAAAACCTTGAGGCCTTCGCCGCGCTGCAGCCCTCTACTGCGGAACCTCAGCCTTCGGGGGCGTAGACCCTGACCCAGTCGACCAGCATCGCGACCTCGCCCGACTTCACCGCATCGACTGTATCCTGCGGTACGCCGTTGTAAGGTTCTTCGATCCGGTTGGTCTTGAACGGATAGGCACCGCCCATCGCGAAATTGAGAATCAGGTATTTCTCATTGTCGAAGCGCCAGTCGCCATAATTCTCCACCATCGGGCGGGTAACGCGGTAGTGGACATGACCGTCGATCAGGAAGTCGATCTGCCGGTCGGTCCATTCCACGGCGTAGGTATGCCAGCTCGTGACATCAACGCCTTCAGGAAAGAAGAACTTGTTTACCAGCGGCGTCTCGCCTGAGTAGCCGGGGCCGTGCAGGGCCACGCCGACCCAATCCTTTTCGCCGACATATTCCATAATGTCGATCTCGCCCGTGCCCGGCCATTTGTCGTTGCCGAGTAGCCAGAAGGCGGGCCAGACCCCGACATTGGCAGGCATCTTTATCCGCGCTTCCGCGCGGCCATGTTCGAAGTCGAACTTTCCCTGCGTCTCGATCCGGCCTGACAGGAAAGCTGCCTTGCGGTCCCGGTTCGGATCAATGCCCGGCTTGAATACCGGGCGCAGCATCAGCACGCCGCCATCGGCTCCTTCGATCCCGTCGATGAAATTGATAGTCGCTGGGTCGTCGACATAGGCCTGCTGTTCGTTGTTGACCCAGAAGTCGGTGCCGATGACAATCCATTTGTCCCGGTCGAGCGTGCCAGTGTTGAATTCGTCTGCGAAGAGCAACTCACGCTCCGCCGAAGGTTCGCCGTGCGGCGAGGTCGGCATTTGCGTTGATTGCGCGGAAAGCGGCCCTGCGGTTGCGAGCGCAAGTGCTGAGGGCAGGGCAGTGAAGATAGTGCGGATCATGAACCTCTCCCAAGATTTCTGTGAACGTTCTCATGGCCGATCCTTGGGGAGAAGGCCAGCCTTCGGGTACGATTGCACGTCTCGGGCTGGATAAGCGCGCCCGGATCGGCAATAGGCATTGCAGCATTTGGACAAGGCCGGCCCATGCCGGCTCCGAGGTTTTTCAGGAGAATTCCATGCGTCGCATCGCCACTGCCCTTTCGCTGCTGCTTGCCAGCACCGCTTGCACTACCGTTCCGTCGGAAGGCGGATCGATGACGGCGGGTGAACCGATGGTCTCGCCGATCCTGACCGGTGCCGATGCGGTGGACAGCATGACCTATGCGCAGCCACAGGTGGCTCGGGTGACGCATGTCGATCTTGACCTGGCGCTCGATTTCGATCGCAAGCGAGTGACCGGCGTCGCCAATCTCGATATCCTCGCGCGGCCCGATGCGGGTGCGATCGTGCTCGATTCCAATGGACTGGAGATTGTGGGGGTGCGCGACGGCGCGGGCAATCCGCTGGCTTGGAAGCTGGGCGATACCGTCAGCGAAGGCGGCAAGGGCGCGCCGCTCACGATTACCATGGGCAACGCCCGCGAAGTGCAGATTCAGTACGCCTCCGCTCCCAATGCCGAGGCGCTGCAATGGCTGACTCCCGAACAGACGGCGGGCGGTCAGTATCGCTATCTCTTCAGTCAGGGGCAGGCGATTCTCAATCGGACCTGGATCCCCACGCAGGACAGCCCCGGCATCCGTCAGACATGGGCAGCGCGCATCACCGCACCCAAGCCGCTCGATGTGGTGATGAGCGGCGTCCGTCAGGGCGAGCCCGAAGATCTTGGCAACGGCCGCCGCGCTTTCCGCTTCGTCATGGACAAGCCAGTCCCGCCGTATCTCATAGCGATTGCCGCAGGCGATATCGACTTCGCCGCGATCGGTCCGCGCACCGGTGTCTGGGCCGAGCCGTCCACACTGGCGCGCGCGCGCGCCGAGGTGGGCGATACGGAAGAAATGGTCGAGGCAGCGGAAGAACTCTACGGCGATTATCGCTGGGGCCGCTATGACATGATCGTGCTGCCACCGTCCTTCCCTTATGGCGGGATGGAAAACCCGGTGATGACTTTCCTCACGCCGACCTTCATCGCGGGCGATCGGTCGAACAACGGGCTTGTGGCGCACGAGCTGGCGCATAGCTGGTCGGGCAATCTGGTCACCAATGCAGTCTGGGAAGACAGCTGGCTGAACGAAGGTGTGACCTCCTATTTCGAGAACCGGATCGTGGAAGCCGTATACGGCAAGAAGCGCGCCGAACAGGAAGCCGCGCTGTCTTTCGCCAATATCGAGGAAACGCTGGCCGAAGTCGGCATGAATGCGCCGGGCACTGCGCTGCACCACAGCACCGACGGGGCCGAGATCGGCAGCGCCATCACTTACGACAAAGGACATTTCTTCCTGCGGACGGTCGAAAGCATCGTCGGACGTGAGCGGTTCGATGCGTGGCTGCGCCAGTGGTTCGACAATCACGCCTTCCAGCCCGCCACGAGCCAGCTCTTTTATGACGACATGATGGCGAACCTCGTGCGCAACGATGCCGAAGCCGAGCAGCTGGCTTTGCGGGAATGGATTTTCCAGCCGGGCTTACCCTCCAATGTGGCCCGTCCGGACCCTGCGGCCTTCGCTGAGGTCGACAGTGCAGTGCAGGCTTATGCCGCATCCAGCTCGATTCCGGCAGCTTACAACGGATGGACCAGCGCCGAGCGCATGCGTTTCCTCGATAATATCCCGAAGGAGCGCAGCGCGGCGCAGTTGTCTGAACTGGATCGGCAGTTGGGTCTCTCGACTACCCAGAACAACGAGATCCTGTTCCTGTGGCTCGAACTGGCGCTGGCCAATCGCTATGAACCGGCCGTGCCTCAGGCGGAGCAGTTCCTCGCCCGCGTCGGGCGAGCAAAGTTCGTGCGCCCGCTATTCCAGGTTCTATGGAGCGAAGGCGAATGGGGGCGCCCGATCGCGAAACGGATCTACGCCAAGACGCGCCCGAGCTACCACGCCGTGACGCGCGGGGCAGTGGACCGGGTGCTGGGAATGGCGGGCTAGGTCAGACCATATCCTGAGGGCGGACGAGCCGGTCAAAGGTTTCGGCATCGACAAGGTCGAGCTCGAGACCGGCTTCCTTCAAGGTTTGCCCATTGGCCAGCGCATGCTTGGCGATCTTCGCCGCGTTGTCGTAGCCGATCTCGGGTGCCAATGCGGTCACGAGCATGAGCGAGCGGTCGACCAGCTCGGCGATGCGATCCTTGTTCGCCTCGATCCCTTCGACGCAGCGGCTGGCAAAGCTGTCCATGCCGATGGCGAGCAGCTCGATCGAACGCAGGACATTGGATCCGATCAGCGGCATGAAAGTGTTGAGTTCGAACTGACCCTGCATGCCGCCGACGGTCACCGCCTGATGGTTTCCGATGACCTGCGCGGCCACCATGGTCAGCATTTCCACCTGTGTTGGGTTGACCTTGCCCGGCATGATCGAGCTTCCCGGCTCATTCGCCGGCAGCGACAGTTCGCCCAGGCCCGATCTCGGCCCGGATGCCAAAAGCCGGATATCATTGGCAATCTTGTTGAGTGCGACGGCTAGCGTGTTGAGAGTGCCGGAAAACGACACGAGCCCGTCTTTCGCGGCCAGCTGTTCGAAAGTGTTTTCGGCGGGTCGGAAGGCTTCGCCCGTGATGGCGTTGATTTGCTCCACCATTTCCGCGCTCCACCGCTCGGGTGCATTCAGCCCTGTTCCGACCGCAGTGCCCCCGATAGCCAGTGCCGCGAGATCGCGGCTAAGCGAGTCCTCGATCCGCTTGCGGCAGCTGTCAATCTGAGCGGCATAGCCTGAAAATTCCTGGCCGAGTGTCAGCGGCGTTGCATCTTGCGTATGGGTGCGGCCGATCTTCACGAGCTTCTCAAAGCATTGTGATTTGGCTGCCAGCGCTTGATGGAGTTTTTCCAGCGACGGCAGCAGAGTTTCCCGTGCAGCCATGAGGGCGGCGATGTGCAGCGCGGTCGGAAAACTGTCGTTCGAGCTTTGCGACTTGTTGACGTGATCGTTGGGATGGACCGGCTCCTTACCGCCCCGCGTCTGGTTTAGAGCTTCGTTGGCAATACCGGCGATCACTTCATTGATGTTCATGTTCGTTTGCGTGCCACTTCCAGTCTGGAAAATGGTCAGGGGAAACTGGTCGTCATGCTCACCTCGGCGGATTGCTTCAGCCGCATCCTCGATCGCATGTGCCAGTTTGGTGTCCAGCCCGTGCCTGCGATTGACGCGGGCGGCCGCCTGTTTGACGGTCGCTTGGGCATGCACGATCTGAAGCGGCATGCGCTGGTGCGGAGGGAAGGGGAAGTTCTCCAGGCTGCGCTGCGTCTGCGCACCCCAATAGGCATCCGCAGGCACTTCGATGGGCCCGAGGGAATCGGTTTCGGTTCTCATGTCGCTCATGGTCGGCCTCGCTAGGATGCTGTCGGTTGACCTTCAAGCTAGTGACTAGAGCGAGGCCTTGCCACCTGTATGGGGGTGTTCGGAGGTTCGCTCTTTTCAGATCGGTTGAAGCGATCTATTCTCAAGGCATGCCGTGGCAGCATGCACCGGAAGGGCAAAGGCCCGCCATTACCGCCGATCCCTGCGGGTCGCATTGGTGACCTCTCGTTCTGTCTCCAAGGCGGTGCCACTGTTGGTGCTTCTCGCCCCCTTTTTCGCCATACTATCCGCTCGATTTGCGACACATAGCGACCTTGCCGCGCGCTATCCGCGCACTGCGGCGCTCTTGTTTGTCTGGATTGCCGCCGACGCTCTGGCGCTTGCGCTGTTAGCCAAGGCGCCGACTAAAAATCCCGATCTGCGCGCGCTATTGGGAGCGATTGCGCTTGGCTGCGTCATCGCCACCGTTTCGGCAGCTATGCCTGTCAGATCGGCCTTGCTCGATATGAAGGCTTTGCTTGTCGCCATGGGGCTCACGATCATCGCCTATGTGAGTTGGAGCCTGCATCTCGCCGTCCAAGCCTTTCGCCGCACACGCTCAATGCAAGCCGCGGCATGCGTTGTCCTGCCGGAAAAACTGGTGCGCTTCGCCGTGTATGAAGGCGCAATGATGCGACTGGCGCTGTTCAGTTGGAAGGCGCAACCTCATGTGCCTCCCAACGCGCAGGCATTCGCTTATCACAAAGTCATCAACCCGCTGGCCGCCACTTTTCTGGTGCTGCAATTGATCGAGATCGTGGTGGTGGACCTTCTCGTCAGCCATTGGAGCGAAACCGCCGCGCTATTGCTGCTCGGCCTGGGCGTCTGGGGTGCGCTCTTCATTATCGCGATGATGAAAGCCTTTCGGCTCTATCCAGTGCTGCTCGAGGCCGAAGGCCTGCGTGTGCGCGGCGGGAGCTTTGTGGACTTTACTGTGCCTCTGAACGCCATTGCTGCTATCGAGCCATCAATCAGTGATGCGAAAACGCGGCAGGCGACTGTCCTGAACGCGGCCATCCTCTCTCCTCCCAACGTCGTTCTGCGCCTTTCATGGCCGCTGGAATATCGCCCGCTCTTCGGCAAGGCGCGCATGGTCGAAAGAGTGGCTTTCAGGCTCGACAATCCAGCCAGCCTCTTGCTCCAGCTGGAAAAGCATATTTGAAAGCGACGCCCGCGCTTTTTCGTTGCATTGCAACTCTGTTTGCCCACATCGTGATCCGACCATGTTGCGCCAGTACGAACTCGTAGAGCGGGTCCTCGATTACGACCCCGATGCCGACGAGGCGATGCTCAATCGCGCCTATGTCTATACCGTTCAGAAACACGGCACACAGACACGCGCATCGGGCGATCCCTATTTTAGTCACCCGGTCGAAGTGGCCGGATTGATGACGGATCTCAAACTCGATCAGGAAACCATCGTCACCGCGCTGTTGCACGATACGGTGGAGGACACACTCGCCACAATCGACGATATCGAGACCAATTTCGGGGGCGAGGTCGCGCGTCTGGTCGACGGGGTGACAAAGCTTTCGAAGATCGAGCAGATGCCCGAGAACGAACGGGCAGCGGAGAACCTGCGCAAGTTCCTACTCGCCATGAGCGAGGATATCCGCGTTCTGCTGGTGAAGCTGGGCGATCGGCTGCACAATATGCGCACGCTCCATTTCATCAAGAAACCGGAAAAGCGCCGCCGCATCGCACGTGAGACGATGGATATCTACGCCCCTCTCGCAGAGCGGGTGGGCATGTACGAATACATGCGGGAAATGCAGTTGCTCGCGTTCGAGCAGATCGAGCCCGAAGCCTATGCCACTATAACCAACCGCCTGAAGCAGATCCGCGAGGAGGATGGCGGACAGGTCGATGCCATCGCTCTCGACATGAAGCACGCGCTGGCAGAAGCCGGTATGCAAGTCGAAGTGTCGGGGCGAGAAAAGCATCCCTATTCGATCTGGCGGAAGATGGCGGAACGCCACGTGTCTTTCGACCAGGTCACCGACATCATGGCTTTCCGCGTCATCTGCGATGATGTGGCGGATTGCTACCGAGCGCTAGGCGTTCTGCACACGACGTGGCAATTTCTACCTGGCAAGTTCAAGGACTATATCTCGACGCCGAAGACGAATGGCTATCGCAGCCTTCATACTTCGCTGATCTATGGGAAATCGATGCGCGTCGAGGTGCAGATTCGCACGCGTGAAATGCACCGGACCAACGAATTCGGGCTCGCGGCTCATTGGGCCTACAAGCAGGGGGATCGGCCGGATGGTGCGGTTGGCTGGCTGCGCGACCTTATCGAGATTATCGACACCAGTCAGGATGCCGAAGAACTTCTCGAGCACACACGCATGGCGATTTACCAGGATCGCATTTTCGCCTTCACTCCCAAGGGGGCACTATTCCAGCTGCCCAAGGGATCGACGGCGGTCGATTTCGCTTTCGCCGTCCACACTGATCTCGGCGCGCAAACGGTGGGGGCGAAGATCAACGGGCGCCACATGCCGCTGCGCACGCAGCTCAACAATGGCGATGTGGTCGAAATTCTGAAGGGCAAGAATGCCGAGCCGCAGATGAGCTGGCTGGGCTTCGTGGTGACTGGCAAGGCGCGCGCCGCCATCCGACGTGCTGTCCGTCAGAAGGAACGCGATGAAGTCGCCGATATCGGTCAGAAGCTCTACGACGAGATCACCACCCGCTTGCCCGGCAAGGTGGGCAAGAAAGCGCTACGCGAAGCGCTGAAGCGGCTGGAAATGAACGATGCTGAAGACCTTTATTACGCCATCGGTTCGGCCAAGATCAAAGATCGCGAGGTGATGGAAGCGCTGATCCCTGGTTCGACCGATGGGATGGCCGAGGAAGATGACGAATGGCTGCGCAATGGTAAGTCGCTTTCCATACGCGGCCTGACTCCGGGTGTCGGCTATACCTTGGCGGATTGCTGCCATCCGGTTCCGGGTGACCGGATCGTGGGACTGCGCAAGGAAGACGAGGCGGTCGAGGTCCATGCGATCGACTGTCACCGACTTGCCACCGGAATCGATAACGACTGGCTCGACCTCAGCTGGGGGCGGCGTTCGCGGGGGGCCGTCGGGCGTTTGCGCGTGACGCTTTACGACCGGCCCGGCACGCTGGCCGAGATGGCGGGCATCTTCGCCAAGAACGTGGTCAACGTGACCAGCCTGGACCAGACGCAGCTCGATCACCCGTTCACGACTTACGAGGTCGATCTGGAAGTGCAGGATCTGGCGCATCTCAGCCGTATCCTCAGCGCGCTGCGGGCAAGCGACGCCGTCGCGCAGGCGGAGCGGGCGTGAGGCAAAATCAATGAGCCTGATTACCGGCATCGACCACGTCCAACTGGCCATGCCACATGGCGGAGAATGGAATGCGCGCGAATTCTGGACTGGCCCGATGGGCCTAAGCGAGGTACCTAAGCCTTCACATCTGGCGATAAATGGCGGCTGCTGGTTCGAAGGGGAAGGCGTGGCCATTCACTGCGGCGTGGAAGACGCCTTCCTGCCCGCACGCCGTGCGCATCCCGCTTTACTGGTCGAAAACCTCGGCGCACTGGTTGCCAAGTTGCAAGCTGCAGGCGTAGCTTTCAAACCCGGCAAACCGCTGGAAGGCTATCGCCGGGGCGACATTGTCGATCCGTTTGGCAATCGCATCGAATTGATGGAAAAGTTCTGAACTTTTATCTGGGGCCAAAAGCGGCTGCAGCCTACTCCAGCGCTGGCACATGATAACCTAATCCGAACGCCATCTCACGCCGTGCATGGAGGCAATGCACCATCAGTGGATGGGCTTGCGGACCAGTTCGGCGGTGTGTCCGGGAATCGTCAGAAAGAGCCGGTCGCCTTTAACCTGGATGGTAGGAGTGCTTTGCGGCCATAGGCGGAACAGCCGTTCATTTGGCTGCTTGATGCACAGGGCCAGCGTGCATATGCGCTGACCCTCATCGCTCCAACCGCAGGCATTGCAGCCGTCGTTCCAGCCGCGGATCCGGCCCCAGCGAAGGCTCACGGCATAGTTCGCCTCTCGCACATCGATTCCGTCTATGCTGACGAAATGCCAGGAACCGTCTTCTTCCGGTGCCGCGATGAGGTGCCAAACGGTTTCGCCATGAGGTATGAACATTCCGCCGACAGCCAGCACCAGTGCCACGGCAAGACCTGCCAGTGTCACCCGAGCCAGGCCCTTGTGATGCTGGCCAACGGTTGGCTTCCTAATCATCGCGCCTCGACTCGTCGCAATTCGCCGCGATGAAGCTCGTCGTGCAGCATCAAGCGGGAGCCTTTCAAGGTCATGGTGGCGGTCGCCCGGGTCAGCTGCAAATACGCTTCATCCGTTGGCTGTGACGCGCACTCCTGCAAATCGATGGTGATGATGCGCTCGCCATTGTCGAGCACATTGCCGTCGCTTGTGCCCCAATTGTTGCAGCCGTCATATCCGGCGATCACCTCGCCCCAATGAATGCGGACACTGTATCCATCGGCACGGACATAGCGGTCGTCGATCATGGTGAATTGCCAGGTGCCATCTTCTTGCGGGGCTGCGAGGGCGTGCCAGAGGCTTTCATGGGGCAGGAAAAGGCTCGATAGGACGGTTGCTGCTCCTACTCCGAGCCCGCCGGCCACCAACCAGGCTAGCGCGAGATGATGCTGGCCGCGGCGCTTCACAGCAAATCCAGCTCAAGTGCGATCCTGTCGCCCTCGGACAGGTCCTCTGCTCGCATGACTTTTTTCGAGACGAGAAGTACCCATTCGGTCTTGCCCTGCTGGGGAAAGACGGAGGTCTTCCATGCGGTTTCACCAACCTGCGCCATAACCTTTACCGATCCGAAACCGCGCCGGGCGCCAAACTCCAGTCGGTGGAGCCGTTCGTGCATCTCGATGGCTTCAGCCGCCGAACCGGCCAGCGTAATGAGATGGTAGGTTCCGCGACTTCCCTGCCATTTCCGCAGTGTGGCATTGGTGGCCAATGGGTCTGGCACGATTTTAGCGAGCGGTGCGCCGCACAGGTACAGGGATGTTGCAGATATCCGCGCCGCCCGCGGCAGTGATAAAGAATGGGTCCCGGCGATTGGCGCGGGCGTCAGCATACTCGGCGAATTTTTCGCCTTCCGTCGAAAGATACTCGAACGATGGGCGCTCTCCGGCGCGCAGGTCACTTGCGATGCGGACCGACATGATGGGCGTTCGCTTGCTGCTCTCTTTCGCCGTATAAAACCCCAATGCGCCTGACCCGCGTGGCAGGGAGGAGAGGTGCTCCATCCCCTCGACGATCCGTCCGACAAGCGCGATATTACGATCTAGATGGCGCGGCGCATGACCGATCACTGTATAAAGCTCAGCCCCGGTGCCGGTATCGGGAGACATCCCGCGACCAACGCCAACCATGCCGTAACAGTGAACAGGCCAGTCCTTTTTTCCGTCTGACGCAATTGGCCAGCCTTTGTATAACTCGGTCCATGCGGCATAGGCATCGCCCCTCGTCCTACCATAACCTTCGGGCGGCATATCCCCTATCCGAATGCTCGTGACTGGGGACGTATAGTCTTCCTCGTCAATCGTCCGCAGCCCCTCTGGCAGCGGCTTTGCCTCCCCTTCCGCTTCCGGGTTGTCGTAATTGGGGTCGCCCCACTGGACGACGTAATTGTCTTGTACGCGGTTGATGGTGATGTCGTCGTACCAGCCCGCGCGGGCCAGGGTGCGGATGTTCTTGACCCAGCCTTGGCTGAAAGGTTCGGGAATGAGTTGGATCATTACCTCGCGCGGCTGGCCGTGGGAATCTGGTGCCAGCGTCATTATCACCAGATCTTCTGCCGCGATTTTCACCCATTCATCTTGAGAGGCTCGATCCACTATTTCGCCGGGACTTGGCGCGGTTTGATTCTGGGCAAAAACCGGAGTGGTGAGGGCGAGCGTTGCAGCGAGCGAGATTAGGTGCTTGTTCATCGCGGGTCAGCTTGCCACCAAGTGTGCAAAAGAAAAGCCCCTTCCCGCGCGTTTTGGTGGGCGGAAAGGGGCATTGTACGGCGTTCGAAGGAAATGTCATTCCGCGCAACACCGTGACTCGGGGGTATAGCAGCAACTATTGCCTGCTTACTTGGGTTCCCACGGCTCGTCGCATTCTTGGCAGATGCAAATGTGGCTATGGAAGCAGTTGCGCCGCTCGTCATTGCCCGCTAGAGGCGCGCGTTCCGGGATGCGGAGCAGTGGCCGAGTGGTCGAAGGCGCACGCCTGGAAAGTGTGTATACGGTAACCCCGTATCGAGGGTTCGAATCCCTCCTGCTCCGCCACTTACGTTTCCTCGGGCCCGCCGTTAGGCTGCGCTGACATCCGTTATCCTGCTTGGTATATTTCGATGAATGTACGGTGCGGCACATAATCCGCCACCGCGCATGAATAACGCACCGATCCATCAGTCTGATCGTCGCCTGCAGGAAAGCCGAGCCGTGGGTAAAAATCAGCCACCATGGCGTTGCGGTCAGTGGGTATATAGGTGGAGCGAATTTGCTCAATGCCTGCCGCAGCAGCGGAGTCGAACAGCGCGTTCATGACGCATTGCTCCACCCCGCGTTCGAGCACGCGGCAGGATTGCAGCCAACTGTCGATTGTCCATGAAGTATCTTCCTTGCGCACGATAACTACGCCGATCATGCCGTGCCGGGCAAACTTGTCCTCCAACCCAACCTGCCAGCCTATCACGTCAGGGTTTTCTTCAAATTCACGCACTTCCTCCTCGCCATAGCGGCGCGTGGTGAGGTTGAATTGGTTGGATTTGTTGATCAGCTGCGTAATCCGGCTACGCCCGGCGCCGTCGAAGGGGGCGATGGACATGCGCATGGAGAGCGAGGTCAGGTAATCTTCGTAATTACCGATCCGCGCACGGATTTCGGCGGCGGCCGCACGGCCGCCATAGCTTTCCGCCCGTGCGATATCTTCCTGATTGAGCGGGAGGTGATCGAACAATCCTGAATGCGAGATTCGCTGGATGAAGAAAGAGGGATCGTCGCCCACCTCGATTGTCGAGACTAGCGGAAGTTCTTGCCGCACCCTTTCACGTTCGGCGGAATTGTCGTCCACGAATGCGAGCGATTCGAGGCCGAGGCTCAGCGTTTCGGCGATGGTCTTGATGTTCGTCGCCTTGTCGCTCCAATTCGCCTGGAACACGGCAATATGGTTTTCTTTGATGACCATCTCGGAATGGGCGCGAAAGGGTTCGCGCGCTATATCGTCGGCGTTCTTGGAACAGACCGCCAACACGACGCCCCGGTTGCGCAGGCTTAGGACGAAGTTCTGAAACGCCACAAAGGCTTCCCCTTCAGGAGAATTCTGACCGAGCCTTATTCCAGCAAGCCCATCGTCGCCGATGACGCCGCCCCACAGCGTGTTATCGAGATCGAGCACGAGGCCGCGCGCAGCCTTGCCCTTCATCGCGGCCAGCAGTGCCGCGATATTGTCTGCGGCCAGTGGGCATGCATCAACACTGAAAAGTGTTTTCGCCGCGTGATAGCGGACCGGATCGAGCCATTCGTCAAGACCCACTCGGTCGGCGAGGGCCGCCTGATCCCACAGCAGCCACTTTCCCTCGTGCGCCCCATCCGCCAGCAGGAGATTGAAGCGCTGCCTGAAGCGAGCCATCGAGCCAGGTGTTGCAAGATCGGATGACGAGATCTGGTCGGAACCCGGAAGAGTAGCGAAGATGGCCCGGCACCCAGATTTTTCTCTCGCAGCGGCTGCTAGCGTCATCACGAGCTCCGCCGCTTCGGCCAGCGCGGCTTTCTCGGCTTCGTGATCGAGGATGACACGCTGCCCGGAAATTGCGCTCTCGTCGAGTATGACCAGCAAAGCGTCGAGTGGCTGACCGAAGCAGTCGACCGGGGAATAGGCGTAGCTGGCGACACTGTCATAGGGAGCTTCGAGAGCGGAAATATCCAGACCGCGCGCCAGGCCAGCGGCGGTCAGCGGGCCTCGAAGAAAGCTCAAGGTACGGTTGCCAAGGAGGCCAAGCGTTATCGGAGCGAACCCTTGAGGCATGAGGGCCTGCTTTTTTACTTTTTGTGCAAGGCGCTCCATCCGCAAATGTTCGCGCATGCCTAATCTTTGATTGGCGAGAGTTTTCAGGGAAATATAGTCCGGTTCCTGCCCGGAGCTTACAAGCGCTTCGACGGCGGCCAATCGATCAGCCCAGTTTTCGGCAAGCGGAGGCCGCCAGAGGAAACGCTCTTTTATCATGCCTTCTGCTTCGCCGACGCTCTGACGAGGTCGCCAAGATTCTTGAAGCTCTGCATCTCCGAAGTGCTGAAATGGACGCCGAGCTCCATCTCGATCATCACCATCAGACGAACGTGAGAGAGGCTGTCCCATTGGGCAACATCGTTGGCGGTTGTTTCCATGGTGACAGGGCCTTCGTACTCATCGAAAATGTCCCTGATTATCTCGGCAACCTGGTCGAGAATGGCTTGGTAATCCGACATATTGCTTATCCTTCCGGCTTGCAGGCAGCGCAAACGCTTGGTCTAGAACGTGGAGTCTGCATTCACTCGGCCGAGTTGGCTGTTGGTGGTGCGATAATTTTCGACTGCCGAACGAACGGCCTGCTCGTGTTCCGCCAAATTTTGACGGGTCAATCGATTGCTGTCGGTCGACAGAGCGCTCACAAAGCGGTGGAGGATGGCAGGATCGTAGACATGGCCGACCTCACGAAAATTTGCGAGGTCGCCGGCAATGACGGGATCGTCGTCGAAGGCGAAAATTCTGACATTCGAAAGATCGGCCGCAGCATTTACCAAGCAACGGCGCGCGACCAGCTGCTCGTCGAGCAGGGTCGGGCTGATGTCGTTCTGGCGGACATAATAGAAGGCATAGGATGCAATAGGTACGAGTATGTCGACCCGCACGCCTCGCTTGGCGAAGGATCGCAGTCGCGGGATTAGCTGATCATTGATGGCATGGAAGCTGTCGCAATTCCGCCCGCTGAGAGCACCGACCCGGCCACGGCCGCGCTCTATCACGCGTGTGATTTCTGCCATTTGCGACGGCTGCTGAAAGCCATCGTACATGGTATCGATATAAGACTTGTAAGTCGTATCGTCCGGGTTGCTGTAGGTCTGGTTGCCCGCCAAGACATCGAACGTCCTCCGGATAGTTGGCAAATTGACCATACGGAGATCGTTGGTCAGATCGTCGTCGTAAAGAAAGGCGGGGAAGCCACGGTTGGTGACTTCCGGATCCTGTATATAGGTCCAGTCGAAGGTCAGGATGAGATGCCGCAGGTTTGGGTTGTCGGCGAGCTGGCCGAGCACAAGGTCCCGGTCGCGGGGACGGGGGCCGCCGTAGCTGAGATTCATGACCCGCGCATCTTGCCCCAGTACGCTCTGCATATAAGCAGGGGAGTACATGGCAGTCACCGAACTCCCGACGAGGAAAGTGTTGTAGGACTGATCCTTGGCGGCCACGTCGATCCAGTCGATGACAAGATCCCTTGGCGTATCGCCGGCCTCGATGCGCGGATCGGCGCCCCAGCTGTAGACATTTTGCGGATCCACCGCGATGACGAGGGCCGCCAGAGACAGGTAGACGGCAGTAATCAGCGATGCGGCGAACAGCATTGGGCGCGCTGCCCGCCAACGCGTGGCGGAAATTGATCTTTGTCCGGTAGCCGCCGATTGCGCGGTGACGAAATGTGATGAACGGATCGGTTTCGTCATTTCGTCAGAACCCCTGGTAGAGGAATGGCGGCTGGCGGGAGACGTAATAGAGCGAGGCGAGGACTAGGACCGAGATATAGCTCGCCTGTACCCAGCCCGGCCGCCACAGTCCGCGCATCATTGCTAGGCCGTAGCTCTTGTTCTCGTAAGTCATGATGGCGGGACGATAGCGTCGCATCAGCTCGACGCTGTTAGGACAGAAATAGATTATCGAAAACGCGATCATCAGCATCATGACTGGTTCGCGCATATTGAAGAGTGAACGCGCGTCGAACGATGTTCCGAACATCTGCGAGAACAGGTGGAAGCCGCCGCTAACGCTTTCGGAGCGGAACATGGCGAGGCTCAGCAATAGCGGCAGGAAGAACCCCGCCCGCTCTAGGAAACCGAGGATGACCGGGGAGGCCTTCGCCTTTACCGACTTATACCATTTGGATGCCCGGACTTCGGTCTCCAAAGCATACCAGAGGCCATGCATCAGGCCGAAGACGCAGAAGGTCCAAAGTGCCCCGTGCCACAGGCCGATGATCTGGAAATTGATCAGCATCGGGAACCACAGGCTGAGAAGATGCGCTGGCACCGGAGCAAGCCGGTTGAACATGGCGTAGCGAGTCCCGGCTACTGACAGGGGCGTGTAAAGAAAACGCGCAATGACCCGGGTCAGTGTCATGTGCCAGCGGCGATAGTAATCGATGATGCCATTGGCTTTGAAGGGGGAGAAGAAATTGATCGGCAATTTCAGGCCGAACATCCGAGCCAAGCCCAAAGCCATGTCCGAATATCCCGAAAAATCGAAATAGAGCTGCGCCATGTAGGCCAGTGCGCCGATCCATGCCTGCATCGGATGGATTTCCGCACCGACTTGAGCGGCTCCGAAAATGATGTCCACCGTGGGAGCCAGATTGTCTGCAATCACGACCTTTTTAAACATGCCGATCGAGATGAAGGTCAGCCCAACGGCAAGGTCGATCGGGTCCAGGCGGAGAAAGCGCTTGGACTGGGTCTGCGGATTGAACTCGCTTAGGTAGGTGATAGGCCCGATGATCAGCTGCGGAAAAAAGCTTACAAAAGCGCCGTAGCGGCAGAAGGCTGCACCGACCGACCGCAGCGATCCCAATTGACCAAGAAATTGAGCCACGTTCTTGTCCCGCGAATAAGCATCCGCAAGGAAGGCCGCGCCCTGAAATGTGTAGAATGAAATGCCCGCTGGGATGGCAATGCCTGCGATATCCACCATGATGCCGGCACTCGGACCGAATAGCAGGCTGGCGATCTTATATTTGAAATAGCACAGCGTGATGATGTTGTAGGCCTGGCCAGCGAGATAGATGCGCCGACGGCTCTTTTTGCTTTCGTCGAGGAAGGTTACCGCGAGTGCCACGACGAAATTTACGACGAGCGCAGCGACCAGCAGGATCGCGGAAAACAGACCGTATGGTATGTAAAACGCGATGGAGGCGACGAATAGTACAGCGAGCGCGGCATTTCTGCCGAGAAAATTCGCGACCGTATAAAACGCGAGCAGAGCAATGGGGAGAAACACGAATAGGAAGAGCGGGTCAGTAAATATCACATGTCACCCCCTCGATTGACGGTTGCCGATACTCGTCTTGGTCTCGTCTGCGCGAGCCGGTGCGAATGTCCCCGAGTTGCCAAATTTGGTGCGGCGGAAAAATTGGGCATCGGTATAAGCCGACTGCCGTAATGAGATTTCCGATCCCATTGGGGTTAGTGCTGTCGGGCATTGGCTTCGGACTGACTGATCTGTCCTACCACTCCGGCCTCTGGGGAAAGTGTCCCTTCATTGGGCGATTGCATCACGCAGTCGCGTCGCCGAGTGGGACCCATCGGTCCGCAGAAAGTCCACATTTTCGCGCTTTGAATGATGCTTCAAGGCAGTTCGTTCGGCGCATCGGGCAACGGCCGGGATTACGGTGCCCATCAGGATAATTGACGCGGTCGGGTTCAAGCGGGAAAGTCTTAGACCGCCGCGGCCCGCGCTGGGTCGCCGTTGCGCTACAAGTCAGGCTCGATCGCGCCGAGTGAAAGGGCGCGATCGGCTTTGTCCGGTGTTGAGTTAATCAGGGGGGCCATAGCCAATGCAATTGAGCGAAATCGATTTCGTAATCATCGGCGCGGCGAAGTCAGCCACGACCTGGCTACAAACCCAATTGCAGGCAGACCCAGCGGTCTACATGCCGGATCCTGAGCTGCATTATTTCTCGCGTGAATACGATCGCGGCAAAGACTGGTATCTTTCGAAGTTCAAGGAAGCTTCGAATGGCCGGCTCATCGGTGAAAAATCGAATTCCTATCTGTATTCGCCCGAGGCCGCTGCCCGCCTCCATCGCGACTTGCCACAAATCAGGCTGATTGCGCAGCTCCGTAATCCAGTTGAGCGCGCCTACTCCAGCTACTGCATGCTGTTCAGGCGGGGCGAAGTGGGGCCGAATATTGAATCCTACCTCGACCCCTCTCGCGGCGAGAATATGCAGATCTTGGGATCGGGTAATTTCCATTCGCATCTTGAGCCATTCATCGACCTTTATGGTCGCGACAGGCTTCTCATTCTCTTCTTTGATGGCGTTACCCGCGATCCTGACGCGCAAATGCTGCGCGTTCGCACGCACCTCGGGCTGCCGCCGCGCGCAATCGCGCAAGTGGGATCCCAAAAGGTGAAGGATAAGACAGCACCGCTCGTGCCACCCACGATGCGGCGGAGGCTCGCATGGCTGAAGCCCATTGTCCGCCCACTTAGAGGTTCCGCGCCTTTCGAAGCAGCTCGCGGGCTCGTAGCGCGCAAGACCGAATACCCGCAACTCACGAAGGAATTGCGGGATCGCTTGGGTGAATATTATCAACCATCGGTAGAAGCGTTGGAGCGCTTGAGCGGGCAGTCGCTCCATCACTGGTATGCCAACCAACCAAAGCAGCATCTTAACGGCGCCACCATGTAAGACTGAATTAGCGACTGCCGTGAGGGAGGAGTGGAAGAAAGACTGATGCGGGAAGAACCCTAATCAAATCGGGTTCTTTGGGGCGCAAACGAGCTAATCGCTTTGCTCACCTGCAGCGCGACACTGGGGCTGGTAACGCACGGCTTGATCACCCCTCGGGAGATCGGCGTCGGGGGCCTTCGGAAGGGCCTTGCACCCTCCAGCGAGAGAGTCTGAACCACTATGAAGAAGTTCATCATCACCGGTATCCAGATGAGAAACAAGGGCTCTCAGGCGATGTTTCTCTCACTCTACTCAGGGTTGAAGGAGAGATATCCGGATTGCGAAGTGATCGGCTTTGCCAATAAATACGACGAACCGGAGCAATATGATTTTCAGCTCCTTCCGTATGACTATTTCACCAGGCTTCTCTACAGGTATCGATTGAGCAGCGTGCCGGTCCTGACTCCGCTGATTACGTCCTTCGCCGGTTTCTGGCGCAAGACCGACAAATGGAATGGGAGTGTGGGCCAGATGGAGCAGGCACTGCGCGACGCAGATGCCATCCTTGATGCCAGCGGGTACACGCTCGGCTCTGGCTGGGGCAAAGGAGGCGGGCGCCTGCTGCTGCAAACGGTCAGGATCGCCAGACGCTATGGCAAGAAGATCATTCTCATGCCGCAAAGCTTCGGGCCCTTCGATTGGGGAGAGGATGACGATGCAGAATTCCTGGCGGAGGTTAAGCAAGAACTGAGCTACTGCACTAAGATCTATGCACGTGAGATCGAGGGATACGAGTGTCTGAAAGCACTGGGCCTGCGCAATGTAGAACTGTCGGCGGACATGGTTATTCGTGAGGCAATCTTCCCCAAAGCGAGTGATATCCATCCCGATTACGTGCCGCCGAGGATGGAACATCCCGAGGCCGGCGCGGTCGGCTTCATCATCAATGAGAACGTTTTCCGGATCGGCGATCCTGACGCAGTTCTCGAGCTCTATGCCAAGCTGCTGAGCAAATTGCTGGACGATGGGGAGAACGTTTACGTTTTGAGTACGTCGACCGCCGATTTCCAGTTGGTGGAAAGAGTTCTCGCCAAAGTGGACGCAAGGGACCGCATCGGACTCATTTCCGGAGAATATTCGAGCCCTGAACTCATCGATATCATCGGTCAGTTCAAATATGTGGTCGCGTCGCGCTACCATTCGGTGGTGTTTGCCTACCGGTCAGGTGTACCTGCAATCATTCTTGGCTGGGCTAGCAAATATCTCGATCTTGCGGCTCACTTCCAGCAGCAGGACTATGTCTTCGACATCAGGGATCCTGGTGTCGACCGTATCATCAGGCAGATCGAAAAAATGGGTGCCAATCATGTGATCGAGGCGACGCGCATACGTGAATGCCTTGCTAACATGCAGGCCACTTCCGTCATAGAAGCTGCTCTGGCGGCGCTCGAAAGGCAAAGCCAAACTGCGGCCGCAGCGTGAAGTTCAGCACCGCTGTGCGGCTGTGATCGCCGTGACTACCACCGCTGCCTGTCACTCGGAGCTTACTCACCCTTAGTTCTATTCCGATACCCAAAATCCCCCTCGCATGGGTCCGGGGGCCATTTACATTTGTGCGATGTGCGGAATTGCTGGCTTCGTTGACTTCTCCGGCAGGCTTCAGGCCGATCCGCGGCGTGTGCTCGACCAGATGCGGGATTCTCTGCATCATCGCGGGCCAGACGCCGGCGGATCCCTGCTTGAGGCCGGAGGACGCATCGGCTTCGGTCATCGCCGCCTCGCAATCATCGACCTGTCCGAAACCGGGGCGCAGCCGATGGCATCGGCCTCTGGTCGTTATGTCTTCCTCTTCAATGGCGAAATTTATAACTTCCCTGCGATGCGTTCTGAACTCGCCGCCCTGGGTACCCGCTTCCGCGGGACATCTGACACCGAGGTTCTGCTTGAAGCCATCGAACGCTTCGGCCTTGCCGATGCACTTGAGCGGGCCGATGGAATGTTCGCGCTCGCCCTATTCGACCGCAAAAAAAACGAGATTTCTTTCGCGCGAGACAGGCTTGGAAAAAAGCCACTCTACATCGGCATGGTTCAGGGAGCCCTGGCGTTCGGATCCGAACTGAAGGCGATCCGAAAACATCCGGCGTTCGCCCGTCCCGAAATCGATGGAGCCGCTGCAGGGCATTTCGCCCGGCTCGGCTATATCCCCGCCCCATTGTCGATCTATCGCAACATCGGCAAGCTCGCTCCTGCGAGCTATGTTACCATCGCAGTCGACGATCATCCCCCCGACCTCGCGACGCTGCTAAATCTTACGCGCAGCTATTGGAGCATGTATTCGGCGGCCAGCAATGGTTGCGCGACACGCTTTGATGACGAAGGCGAGGCGCTCGATGCGCTGGAGCATAGCCTCGGCCAGGCAATCGAACAGCGACTTATCGCAGATGTGCCGGTAGGTGCCTTCCTCTCGGGTGGCGTGGATTCTAGCCTTGTTTGTGCGCTGATGCAGGAGCGGCTTCCCGGTGCAGCCAAAACTTACACGGTTGGTTTTGCGGAACCGGAGGTCGACGAGACGGCCCACGCGGCCGAGCTCGCCCATCATATCGGATCACAGCACACCGAATTGATGCTGGCCCCCCATTCGGCACTTTCCGCCGTGGAGGAGATGCAAGAGGTTTTCGATGAGCCATTCGCCGATCCTTCTCAACTGCCCTCGCTGCTGATTTCCCGCCTGATCCGGTCGGAGGTCACAGTTGCCATCTCCGGTGATGGGGGGGACGAATTTTTTGGCGGATACATGCGTTACCCGCGCATGCTCGCTATGGAGCATTTGGCGCAGCAGATACCCGCCGGTCTGCGGCGCCTGGCCACTGGGACACCGGTCTGGCTTCTCGATGCCGCCACCAAGGCGAATGCGCTTCTAAGGCCCGGAAGTGTTGCCGGGACACTTGGAGGAGACAGGGCGGAAAAACTGCTCGGCATTATCGCCGAACCCGATTTTCGACATCGGTACGAACATTTCCTATCCCAATGGATCGGTGTTGACGGAGCGCGGCCGAGTCCCATCGTGTCGGCAGAGATTCCACAGGGGCTCAGCAAGCTCGAACAAATGATGTTCGTCGATGCCATGAGCTACCTACCCGATGACGTGCTAGTGAAGGTCGACCGGACGTCAATGGCGGCAAGTCTGGAAGTACGTTCGCCGCTGCTCGACCATAAGGTGATTGAGACGGCGTGGCGCATGCCCGACAGCTTGCGTATGCCGGCGGGTACGGCTGGCAAGGTCGCCCTTCGGAGGTTGCTCGCACGACGGGTGCCCGACCACATGATCGATCGCCCAAAGCGCGGGTTTGGCGTGCCCCTTAATCATTGGTTGCGCGGTCCGTTACGCGAACTCGCGGAAGAGCACTTGAGCGCGGCTCGAATAAAAAAGCTAGGGCACTTCGACAGCGAGGCAGTCGCTCGTCGTTGGCAAGAACATTTATCCGGACGCAGGAACTGGGGCTTCCATCTATGGACATGCATCTGCTTCAGCATGTGGCATCGCCGTTGGATGGAAGATCCGTTGGCAGACGAGGTGCGCGCAGCGTAAACCCTAGGATGCCTCTATCGCGTCAGGCGACGCCGTCCGACGGTGAAAATTCTTCCACATCCAAACGTCGAGCAGAACGGCCGTGACCAGCCCGAATCCGATATGCGCGTAGCTTGCCCCTATCGCTCCGTAGATTGGAATGGCTTGGAGCGCGATACCGAGAAACACAGCAGTCGAAAAGACCGCTGTTGCGAGGACATACAGTGGGCGGTTCATGGCAAGCAGCGCCGAACGTGAAGGGGCGGAATGCATGATCAGGAAGACCGCGGTCAATTGAGCCATCAGGATCGGATATGCAGGGGCAAAGCCTGTTCCGAAAGCGAGCGGAACCAGCGTCTTCCCCATCAGAAAAGCAGCCAGAATAATGCCGCCCATTATGACCGCCAGCAGGCCTTGCACGCCGAGGATGATCTGGCGGAACTTGCTCCTTACCCTACTTGCCCAAATCCTTGCCAGATCGGGGTAAACCACCATCTGGATCATCTCGCCGCAGGCCATGGCTACCTTCGCCATCCGCTTTGCCAGATGGTAAAAGCCGGCAGCTTCCGTGCTGTCAGTCAATGCGCCTACAATCAAAGTGTCGGCTTCATGAGTGATGGTACGCAGTGCGCTGGAAGCGTTGGTCGTAAAGGCGAAACTCAAGAAACCGGGAAAGTCCTGTAAAAGATTGCCAATGCGAGCGCGTAGCGGAGAGGGAGTGCGCTGGCGGCTCAGCTGCCGGAAAGCGATGAAGTTGTAAAACAGGGCATCGATCACCTGCGATATGGTCCACACCCAAACGAAAGTGATGAGGCCGCTTCCGGCCCAGTAGAAAATGGCGGCGAGGAACAGGCGCAGGAAGCCCGCGAGAAAAACGATATAGGCCATCGTGCGGAACATGCCTGCCATTCGCATCACTGCCGACGACATGCCGCGGAGGTTAAGGGCAATCGCGACGGAATAGATCGCGACAAGTGAGAACATATCGGGCGGGAAAGCGAAGAAGCGGGTAAGTACAAACCCTACCATTATCGAAAGAAGCGCGGCGACGATCGCGCCCACGACGTCTAGGATGAGACCGAAGAGGTATAGCCGCGACATGCGCTGAGGGTCCGCAGCGGCTTCCTCTGTCGCAGCATAGCGTACCAGCGGTTGCCAGGACTCGAAGCGGACGATGCGTTCGCAAACGCGGCCTACCGCCAAGGTCATGGCCATTACGCCGAATGCCTCAGGACCGAGTGCTCTGGTGGCGAGTGCTAGGCTGCCGATCATGACAATGGCATTGCCGACACTTCCGGTCATCAGGTGCAGCACGCTTACGATGCGTGAGCGCAGCAAGGTTTTCGCTGTGCTTTTCATTGGAAGATGCCAAGCTGGTCGGACTTGGGTACGTCAGCTCCGCGCTTTTTCTCGATCTCGCATGATGACCGCGATCTCACCTGAATGGGCTCCTTTTGCAGGCAGGTAAGCAGCGCTAGGAAAATCGGTGCAAGCCAGAGCCGCGCATACATATGTGGCACCGTAAGCGTGAAGAGGCTGAAAATCAGCAGCACCCCGATGCAGATGATACCGCGCTGCGGATTATCGGAAATTCCTGAAAGGCCGCGGAACCACATGAGGCCTAGAAGAGCGATAAAACCGATCAGGCCTAGCAGACCTGCTTCAGTAAGGAGGAGCAGGGGGAAAACATGGACCGGCGCCTGATGCATGCTGACAACCCGGAATCCATCCGCGCCCAGACCGACCACCAAGGTGTCCCCCGCCATCCGCCACGCCTCTTCAGCCAGTTCCATCCGCCCGGTGAACGTTCCTGCTTCTTCGAGTCCCCCACCCGAAAGAGCGCCGAGAACCCGCTGTTCAAAGGGGGCCGGCAGTGGGAGGCCGCTCGACATGTAGGCAGCGCCAATGGCCAGAATGGCGAGAAAGGCGACGACGGCCCGGTGCGGCCAGCGGACTAGCATCACGAGGGCACTCGCTGACAGGCAAATGACAAAGCCGCCGAAGCTGGCTGACGAAAGAAGCCCCCAAAGAAGAAGCAAAGCGCAAATGACGCTGAGCAGTGGGTTCATCAGTCTGCGGTCGACGACGTAAAAGAGGAGGACCAGAGCGAAGCCCGCCATGGCGCTGTTGTTGTTAGCGTTTCCAGAGAACGCGCCGAGCCTGCCCATGCCGGTTATGAAGTTGTTGCCTAGGTATGGCGCAGTGTCTGCGTAGTCAAAAAAGATATTGGCGATATTCCCGACAGCCTGTGAAAATGTGACCCCAAGCACGTAGAATACCACGCAGCGCTGCAGTGTCCTGTGACCGAAGCTGGCGAACATCATCGGCAGCAGCAAATAGGCAAAGCTGTATTGCAGGGCGACGATGAGCCAGCGGGTGATCTCCCCGTTCACCAGCGTGCTGACAAACAAGCTGCCCAGCATCAGGATGAGAGAGAACAGCCAGGCTGCAGACAGGCCCGCGAAGGGTGCGAGGTTCAGTCTCGCCGTGCCGACTAATCCCAGCACAACCATGAGAAACGCAGCATCCGAAATGGTGAAGTTGAGATTGCCGGGCCTGACGATATGCCAGGAAACCGAAAAGACCCCGATCAGCAGAAATACAGTTAGCACCTTGTCGAGCGACATGTTCGCTTTGGAGGATGGCATTTCGCTCCATGCGTCATGCCGGGGGGTGCGCGGATCAAATCCGTAATGGTTTTCCAGGGTGCCCATCGCACCGAACTGGTAAAGTATCTGCGCTGCCCGACCAAAGGCGGGTTTGGCTATCGCCTGCCCCTGATGGCGGGCCGCGCGCGGCAATTATGAGGCCGAAACTACGCCTTTCGGAGGGATACCTATTCCACGCGTCGAAAGTGGGTCACGAGCAATACCCGGCTGAGCCGTATACAAGACATCTCAGGAAATGCAGTTTTCTGGCATAATCCGCCACGGTCCTATGCGACCAGGTCTCCGGAAAATAATGCTGCCTATGAGAAACAAACGGACCCCTTTGCCTTTCACGCTGTGGCTAGCATTGGCGTTGGTGTTGGTCGCCTGTTCCCGGCCTGCAGAGAGCGGCACGCAGGCAGACGAGGCGACAGCGGCTTGGAGAGCTCCGCACATTCCGGCCTTCCCTGGGGCTGAAGGCTACGGATCGCGAAGCAAGGGCGGCCGGGGAGGCAGGATCATGCAGGTCGTTTCTCTTGCGGATTCCGGCCCCGGAACCTTGCGCGAATGTATCGAGGCTATGGGACCCCGGGTATGCGTTTTCCGTGTGTCAGGACTGATCCGGTTTACCGGTCCGCCGCCGCGTATCCGGCACCCTTTCATCACCATTGCGGGGCAGTCGGCTCCCGGCGAGGGTATTACTTTGGCCCATGGGGGTGGAGAAGTTGGACGGACGCCTTTGGTGATCAAGGATACTCACGATGTTGTTGTGCGTCACATCCGTGTGCGTAACGACCGTATCGGTAATAGGAGGGGCAGCGAGGATTCCATTACCGTAGAGAAGAGCTCGCATGTCATCATCGACCACGTAAGCGCCAGCTGGGCGCGCGACGAGCTGGTGAACGGCTACGACCGCAACAACTTCATAACCATCAGCAATTCCGTCTTTTCGTGGGGTATTCCTGATCATGACAAGTGCGCGTTGCTGGCTTCCGATCCCCACATGCCCCAGCATTTCAGTTTCGTGGGCAACCTGTGCGCGCATAGCGGTGACCGAAACCCGGACATCAATTTCCCGCCCGGGTCCTGTGTCGAGGTGGTGAACAATGTGTTCTACAACGCACGATCCGAGTTCGCCGAGGTTTGGGAAAGCTATGGTGGAACACCGGTGGCGATCATCGGAAACACTTTCGTCGCCGGTCCGGACACGCTGGATAACGCGGTTGGTATCAAACGCCAGCGCATCGCAAGCAAAGGCTCTGCAAAGGTTTATGCCACCGGCAATCAGTTCATCGGCAATTTCCGGCAACGTGACGAAGATCTCAGTGAAATCGAAGTGGCGCAACCGGCATGCACACTGACGATTTTGCCCAGCTCGGCGGCGCAGGCTTACGACCGCGTTCTGAATAATGCGGGGGCCTTCCCTCGCGACCCGCTTGATCGCCGGGTGGTGGACGATGTGCGCAGGCGCGCTGGTGCGATTGCGAAAAGGCCTGGCGCCATCCCATTTTTCTCAGCGGCCCGCGCGGCAGCCGACACCGATCGCGACGGCATGCCGGATGGGTGGGAAAGGGACAATGGTTCGAATGCGGACTTTCCCGATGCCTGGGAGGATGCAGACGGCGATGGCATCGCTAACCTTGATGACTGGCTTGACGAGCGGCATCGCCAGCTAACCCGTGCTGCGAACTCGCAGGCCGGTGCCTAGCGCTGGGCAAGGGTAGACAATGGGATCGGCATGAAAATCCTTCACATTATCACAGCCCTCAATTTCGGAGGTGCCGAGAACATGCTCGCCAAGCTGATGGAGCAGGGCGGTGCCGATGACCATGAGGTCCTCTCGCTGCTGCCTCCCGGTCCGGCCGCTTCAAGGATTGCTGCGTGCGGCATCAGGGTTCATTCGCTGGGCATGCGACGCGGTATGGCGGGTCCTTGGTCTATTTTGCGATTGCGCCAGCTTGTCGAGGATATAGCGCCCGATTTGATCCATGGATGGATGTATCACGGAAATCTTGCGGCCAGCTTCGCCCGCAGGTTTTGCACTCGTTCCTTGCCTTTAGTCTGGAACATCCGTCACTCAATTCCGGATCTTGCGATGGAGAGCTGGCAGACGCGTCAATTGCTAAAAGTCAGCGCGTGGATCTCGAATGGTCCCCAGGCCATTATCTACAACGCGTATGCCTCGCGCGAACAGCACGAAGCCCTCGGCTACTCTTCCCGCGACGGATTAGTGTTGCCCAACGGCTTCGACACCGAGCGCTTTGCGCCCGATCCTGACGCTCGCAAATTGGCTGAAGCTCTCTTCGGGTTTTCCGACAGAACGTTCCGCATAGCTTGCGTCGCACGATTTCACCCGATGAAGGACCAGATGCGGTTGTTGTCTGCGGTTTCGGACGCGCGAGCAAAAGGCGCCGACATTCAGCTTCTGCTGGTCGGCCACGGATTCGAAAACCCTCCGCCTGAGATTGCAGCGCCAATCGCCGATCATATGTCACCAGACAGCGTATTAATGTGCGGAGCTCGCTCCGATGTGGCGGACTGGCTGCCGGGAATAGATCTGCTGGTACTTCCTTCTGCTTGGGGTGAGGGTTTCCCGAATGTCCTCGGCGAAGCGTTGGCTTGCGGGGTGCCAGTGGTAGCCACAGATGTCGGTGACAGCGCACGTATCGTCGGTCATCATGGTTTGGTGGTTCCGCGGAAAGATACCGGAGCCCTCACTCAGGCCTTGCTTGCCATGGCCGCGCTGCCTGCATGCGAACGTGCCGCCATGGGGCGGGCAGGTCGCAAACGGATCGTTTCCGACTACGCCATCGGGAGCGTCGCGGCCCATTATAACACGCTGCATGCGGCCTGCCTTGAGGATTGGCAGCGGAGCAAGCGGACCGGGCCGGTTACTGGGCGCCTGAGTAATTTTCGATAAGAGTTTTCGGGCTGAGGACTTCGTCCGACTTCGTGCCCAAGAAATAGACCCCGCTTGCACCATCGACGGCAAAGCTTTCCGGTATAAAACTGTCGAAGTACTGCGCCCAGAAGAATGCGAGCTTAGCGAGTTTTCCGGCTGTGCGAGAGCGGAAGACGCTGCGGGCGAAATAATCCACGGCCCACATCAATGTGCGCCCGGGTCCTGCAGAAGCGCCTGAATCGATCAAAGCGAATTTGCGAAATAGGTAACGATGGCCCCGTTCGCTGAAACGCGTGAAATCATACGCAGCTTCATGAACTTGTTGCATGAAGGGGGTCTCCGCATAGACGAGGCCGCCGGGCTTCAGCACTCGCCAGATTTCGTCGACGACACGTTGCGGCTCGAGCACGTGTTCGAGCACTGCCTGGATGACCACTCCATCGTAATAGTCATCGATAATCGGGATGTCGTGCGCGTCCGCGACGAACTGAACCAGCAGGGTCGCATAGATATCAAATGAGCTGACCGTGATGGCGGGATCGTCATAGATTGCATCCATGCCCTGACCGACGCTTCCGCCTCCTATAACCAGTATGCGGGGGGCGGTTGACGCACATTTGATCTTTTCAATGAAAGTCGCAACGTTCCGCTTTGTGGCCTTCTTTTCAGGAGAGAGAACTGCCTTGATCAATTTAGCCAAGGAGGAATGATGGGGCCGTGAAATCACACTCGCCGCGCTAGTCGTGATCACATCGTCGCGCTGGATCACAGATCGCTCGAAATCGATGAGAACCGGCAGGTCTCCGGCGAGCGGAAAGTCGCAGTCCTTCCCGGTATCGGCCATGGCAAGCCTGCCACTTTTCCGGTCGAAACGGATAGGTCGATAGGTTTTCGGGCATCGCAGGGCGCCGTCGAGTTGCTCGATCCTGGCGATCATCAGCGTTTTCCCTCGAATTGGTGGTGAAGGGGATGCTGCACAGGCGGCAGATTGGTCTCGATCGCCAAATTTTCGCGATCAGGGGCCGCTCGCAGCTGTCTGTCGACGAGATCGGCGTAGACCTGCTCCATCTGCCGCATGTGGCGATCTTTCGTAAATCGCCTCTCTGCCATTTTCCGCGCCCGGTCAGTAACCTCCCGAATGCATTGGGGATTGCCGAGCAGACGGAGTGCCGCCTCGGCCATCGCTGGCGGATCATCGGGGGGGACGAGAATTCCGCAATCCGCCAGCGCCTCGGCATTGCCACCCGATCTAGTGGCGACCACTGGGGTACGCACCAGCATAGCTTCGACCAATGTGCGACCGAGTGGCTCATTCAGGGCAGTGACCAACAAGGCATCGCATGCCGCAATCCAGTGGTGGCCCGGCTCGCGGTAGCCCATGAGCGTTACCGGGGGTGGGGAGGTTTGGCAGCTAAGCCGGTCTTGCATCCTCTCGGACAACGAGCGGTCTTTTGCCTCGCCAAACATCACACCGACGACGGGGCGCTTCGACATCTTGCGCAATTCATCTACGGCATCGATGAATGCTACAGGACGCTTGCGAACAATGTACTGACCGAAATAGCCGCAGATGATCGCATCTTCGGGGCAGCCGAGTTCGGCCACCAATCGTTGGCGCATGTCGTCGCGGTCCACCGATATCTCAACATCGAACGGGCTATGAATTACTTTTGCCTGTCTCAATTTACCCCAGCGGTTCGTAGGCAGGGCATAATCGGATACGGACACAATCTGGTCGGCAAGCAAAGGCGCGACCATTCCTGTGCCGCGGGCATCGGGATCGCCGCGATGATGCCAGACCATGCGTGCTCCCGCGAGCTTTGCGGCGAGCGCCCAACTGGCATGGGTGCGCCCGTCATTGGTGTGAACGATATCCACTTCGAGGTCTTTCAGCAGCTTTGCCCGACCGATTGCTCGGGGAAGCGTGCTTAGCGCGTTGCCGATGCCGAAGCTGCGACCGACCTTGAAAGGTTTTCGCAGCGCGCAAGGATCTTCAATCTGCTCATAAGCTCTGAAATATTCGGCAATCCTCCCATCCGGAACCTCGAGGACCAGCAAAATCCGGTAAAGGCTCTGAGGAAGCTCATCGAGCAGCCCTTTCAGGGAGATATGGCTTCCGCCCAGCCTGTCGCCCGCGAAAGCGAAGCAGATCGTGATCTTTCGCTCTGCGCTCATTCAAATAGCCCATCGTTCCTGCGATCCTGTTGGACCGGGTTTCGTCGAACAGCGAAGATCGGTCAGGTGGGGGGGAGGCTCAACCTATCTTTGGTATAGGTGGGGCCGGAAAGATGGGCATGCGCGAAAGTCCGCGGAACTGGCCGAAGGATCGAATGCTGTGCGTTATCGCTTTCACCGTCCGCAATTGCTTGCTGGCAATGGCCCCGACGAACTGAGGAGGCCGGCACCATAGCGTTTGTCATCCGCGGCAAGCATGCTCAGATATTCCTCGATATTGGGATAACCGTCACCGTCGGCGTCGTCATTGGCATCCCAGCGTGCCGCATCGGTATTGGCAAAGCGGTTTTCCCAAGCGTCGGGCATGCCGTCGTTGTCGCTGTCCGGCAGCGGGGCAAAGCCAGCGGTAATTTTAGCAAACCCGCCGTAGTCCGCAGGATTTCCACTCGTGAACCCGCCTTGGAATAGATAGGGCGGACGGTCGCAGGTGCGAACGTCTTCGATGTAGAGGGCGTCGACATTGTCGCGGCAAGAGCCCTCCCGGCAGAGAATTGCGCCTGCCTGATCGAACACGGTCCTTTGAGAGGTAGCTGCGTCTGCCAACATCCACGGGAGAAGGTAATTTTCGCTTATGCCGGGAGCGTAAGTCCAGTCGGTCTGGTATACGCCTGCTCCGATGGTAGAGCCGGGATAGGGGCCGAAGCCACGGCGGGTGACATTTCCTGCGCGGTAGATTGAAAATCCGAAGGCAGCATTGGTTGCCCGGTCGAATAGGGCCGGGAAGAAGGAGTCGGGCCGGTCCTGCGAGAGCACACCCTCCAGATGGGTGTTGTTGACCCAGTTGAGGTAAACGCTGCCGAACTGATTGGAAATCAGCCCCGGCTCACTGATGAAGTTATAGACGGTGTTGCCGATGTAATCGATCTGGCCTGTGCTGTTGGAAGTGGGTCTCTGGACGCCCCCCGCGATATTGGCTCCGCGTTCGTCGCCGTGCTGTGACAGATTGTAGGCCACTGTCACGCGATTGACAGGTTTCATGAAAAAGGTCTTGCAGTGATAGCTGCCCGGATCATGTCCGGCGTTGCGGCAAAGATTGGGGCCGATCATCGAGAATTGGACGGTGCAATCGGTGCACACAGCATCGAGGCTCTCGTCGGTTCCGAACATGGCAGTCACGTGATCGAGGATCTGGCGGCTGCTGTCCCCGATGCGAACGGAATCCCCGTTGCTGCTGGGCGCATCGAGGTGATTTCCATATCGAAATCGGATGTGCCGCACGATGGCGTCGTTTTGCTGCCGAGTATAGAAAAGCGGCGCATCGACCAGTCCGGTGCCGCGCACGACCTCGATGCCCTGGGGCGATGTCTGGCCGGCGATGTAGAGCCCGCCGACTGTGATACGCATTTCGGATTGGATGACTATCTGGCCGCTCACATCAAAGACGCAATATCGGGGGCGACCGGAAGGAATTGCATAAGGAGAAGTCACCTGAAGTGCGAGCGCGCATTCACGCAATGTGATCAGTCCATCATTCGGGTCCGCTGTGTCCGCCAGACTGTTGATCCGATAGACAACGGCATTGGTCGAGCGTGCGCTTGCCTGCGCTCCGAACCCTATTGCGGTGGGAAACGCCAGAGGGTGACGGCCAGCCTCTGGTATCTCGCCATCGTCGGGGTTGGAGAACGCGGATCCGGCACCGGTATCTGGCGGAGATGGAGGTGAAGCGGGAGCAGGCGTAGGAGACGGGCTCGGTGTGGGAGGTGGCTGGGAATCCCCGCCTGAACCACAAGCTGCAAGGAGTAACAACGTGGATAGAGCAAGAGCGGATCGCTCCGGTCTTATTTTACCTGGCCCATCCTTCCGAGAAATGTGCTGCATCTTCAATCCGCCTGTGACGAACGACACCCTTAAGAAGTCCAATGACGCCGACTGCCGATATGGAGCTTTTCGCAATCCACCAAATGCCGCTGAATCTTTTCATTGGCCAATTTGGCGACACGTGCAGAAAAGAGGGTGAAATGCGCAATTATATTCCCGAAGTGCGAGTTTGGGCAAAGCTTTCGGAAAGATAATCGCTGAATGGCGAATTCAAGATAGCGCCTGAATTTAGAGCCTGTGGATCGAGCGGACATGCATGAAAGCCTCCGCTGCCCGTAAATGGACCGTAGAGCCGCGGACTGCCGCCAGCGCTCGAAGCGCTTCCGGACTGCGTTCGTCGGGGAAGCGGCGGACCTGGCTCTTGAACGCCGAGAATGCCTCGAGTTTGAGCTCAATCGTGTCGGTGATGTCGATGAACACATTGGGTACGAAAGCAGGGGTCGTTGGAGCGGCGTACCAGTTCGTTTCGCTGACCGTTTCGTAGCACAGGATCTGACGGGGCGCCCGGTCGTGCCGCGGGCGGGCGGCGACCATGGATGCGAGGAAAGTCAATTGATGATCCAGATGAATATCGCCCACGAATGGTAGCAGCAAGGTATCCGGCCTGATCTCTTCGACGAGATTGGCGAAGGGCGCGTTGCAGTCGCTGGCTGGTATCGTGTCGAGCGCAGCGGCCGGAAGATCGAGAAGGCGGGTGTCGCCGACGCCGATTATGGCATGGGCGCGCCGCATCTCTTCCTGCACCTGCTCCACCTGATCGGGTGGGAAGGTCGGCTGCTTGCCGGTGGTGGCAATCGCGATCGTGACTTCGCCGCCTTCCGCAACGAGCCGTGCAAGCGTGCCTCCACACCCAAGTATCTCGTCGTCAGGATGCGGTGCGATGGCAAGCACGCGGCCGAACTGCTCTGACAGTTTCAAAAGCCGGTTCCTCCGAGTACGGCGTGCTGTTTCGGCGCTTTGCCAGATGCCGTTTCCCAATCGTGAACTCTCAACAATCCGCCCCCGGTCATCACACTGAAATGGTCTTCGCTTCGTTCTACCACCTGCCCTGCAATCGCATGGTGGACTCGATCGCTGGGAAGGACGCTGCTGCGCCAGATCGTGAAGCGGTCATCCTTATTGAACGTGAAGGCGCCGGGATACGGTTTGCCCACGGCACGTATCAGACGGTCAATGGCGTTTGCGCTGTCATTCCAGTCGATCAACCCATCTTCGCGTGTCCGCTTGGCTGCATAGGTGGCGTAGCGCGGATCCTGCGGCTGACGAGCGATGTCACCTATGGCAATCTTGGCCAGCGATCTTTCAAGCATCTGTGCCAACGCGCCCTGATGCTTTTCATACAGCGTTTCAGCCGTTTCGTCCTGAGCGACATGGAAGAATTCCTGGTCGAGCAGGTCGCCGTCGTCCACCCCCTGTCCCAGCCACATCAGCGACCCGGCCGTAATGGGCTCTTGCAGCAAGATGGTCCAGGGCAGGGCCGCTCGCCCACGCAAACGCGGCAAGGCGGCCGGGTGATAGCCGATGATCCTGTCGGGCTTGAGCGACATGAATTGTTCACGGCAGATCTGCGACCAGCCTATCACGAAGATGAAATCAACATTCGCGCTGGCAATCGCCTGAAGCGTTTCCGGGCTGTTCGAATTGAGTGTCCGAAAAAGTTCCGCACAAGATTGCGACGCAGCATCCGCCAGGTCGACGAAGTCCGAATGACGCGAAGCCGCCGCCAGCTCAAGCGTCACGATCAGATCGAGCGACCAGTCAGGAGCGTGGGCCAACATTCGAGCAGCAAGTTCTG
This sequence comes from Qipengyuania sp. NPDC077563, assembly GCF_044901345.1. Taxonomy (NCBI): domain Bacteria; kingdom Pseudomonadati; phylum Pseudomonadota; class Alphaproteobacteria; order Sphingomonadales; family Erythrobacteraceae; genus Qipengyuania; species Qipengyuania sp. NPDC077563. Next base: position 192,885 of record NZ_JBJDPC010000004.1, read on the forward strand.
TGCTGCCTACGCATCCAACGAGTGCGGCCTTCGGCATGGCTTTCAGCCCTCCGCTCTCACGCGAAGCTGCTTTTGCGAATGACGGTCCGAGTGCGCGACATCTTGTAGCGTTTGCGTATTTGAGGATCGTAGCAGATCTATTTCGCCGAGGAGCTGGTGGTTGACCTTGCGCACGTCGTAAATTTCACGAGCGATTTCGAGAGAGGCCGAGCCCATTCGCTCGACAAGAGATGGATCTGCCGCAAATTTCTTCATCGCCTCCGCCAGACTTTCCGCGCTGCGCGGAAGAACCAGCATGCCGTTGTGGCCTGGTCGAATGGCATCACGGCAACCTGGTAGATCTGTCGTGATTATCGGCCGACCGCTGGCCAGCGCCTCGAGTATGGTGCGCGGCAGACCCTCCCGGTAATACGATGGAAGCACGAAGACCGAGCATGCCGCAAGGTAAGGCCTCACGTCGTCGGTTCCGGGCACCAGCTCCACTCCGTACTGCGCTGCCAGCTGGTGGCTCTCTTCATGAGAGATACCAGAAGGATTTTCATCCTCGCAGCGACCGACTACCTGAAACTGACAGCCGGGATAGGTTTGCCGAACCACCCGTGAGGCTTCCAGAAACTCCAAGATGCCCTTGTTGCGCATCAGCCTTGCAATCAGCAGGAAGCGGATCGGCTGCGTCACGGGAGGGGAGGGCGGGAAACGTTCGAGCGAGACGCCGGAACCTGGCACTTTGACTACCCTCTGCTGGCGATTGATGATCCCCAGTGCCATCATGTCATCGCGATCATCGGCATTAAAAACGAAGGTTGTCCGGGCATGTGCAAGCGCTGTCCGATAGAGCCTGACTACCGCAGCCCGCAGCCATCCTGGGTAATCAGCGTCCGTGCTGAATACCTGGCCCAGACCTGACATCAGCGCGTAGAAGCGAGGTTTGCTTCCGCCCGCCGCGGCGAATCTTGCCGCTGTGCCTCCATATATTATTGGTTTCTGAGTGTATGCGAGGACGATGTCGGGCTTGTGTCGCCAGATCGCCAGAACGTAGCTGAAAAGAAGCCGTAGATCGGACAGCACGCTTGTCCCGGTGCGCTGCATGGGCGTCAGGTGAAACTCGACACCCATTTCGGCCAATTTGCGTTCGGTCGCAACATCGCGGTCTGGCGCGCAGGCGATCACGTCGTGACCGTTGTCGATCATCGCTTTCAGCAGGTCGCCGCGAAAATTGACGAGGGAGTAAGCGAGGCTGGAGAACACCAGCACCTTCATCGCGCCCGCCACCTCGGCGCTTCTAAAAGAGTCACGACAAAAAGCTGGCGCGGAGGGCCGCTGACCCGTGATGCTGGGGTATGTCCGCAAATCATCGTCCGGATATGTGAGCAATATACGTGCTTCGACAACAGCGGCAGACGGCTATCATCCTTTCGATATGTGAAACGGGATTTTTAGGGACCTTGGCCTCCTGAAAGGAGAGAAAGACCTAGCCGAATGATCGCATCATATCCTTGCCGGGTGCTCAAGGACGGACTGCGACTAATCCGGATATTGCCTGCTTGCACAGGCTCCCACTTGGGCCGGCTGCTCTAGTCTCGGATGCATCGAAGAGCTGCCGCACCTTACCAATTGGCAGGTGCGGGCAGCAGAGCAACGAGCCAAAGCTTATGAACAAGCCTGATAACAGGATTCAGAGCAGGGATGCATATCTCGAGGCCGAACAGGCCCGATGGCTGATGCCGATGCGGCGGCGCAAGCTGCGCCGACTGATGCGGGATCTCGTGGTCATTTCCATCGATTTTACGATCCTGTTCCTGACCCTTTACGCAGCGCTCAACCTCCTGCCGGTCCAGCCATTCGGTCCGTGGGGGAGCTTCGGCATTTTCAGCCTGGTGTTTGGGTCTATCGCGACCGCATCCTTTGCCATCGCCGGCCTTTACAAGCGCAGCTGGCGGTTCATGGATTTCACCCATTCGAGCTTCCTCGGCCTGGTCATCCTGGGCGGCTTGTTCCTAGCCTGGATCATTGTTTTTTCATTCCGCGAAACGCGTGCCGAGGCTTTGTCTCTGCTTCCGGTAGGACTGATCCAGTGGGCCTTTGCCACGCTGGGGATGCTGAGTGTACGGATGATGCGACGGGTCGAGAGGCAGTATACGGAAAGGCGGCGGACGGCGCATCGCGCAAGGCCGAAGGCCAAGGTGCGCAAGAAAGCAATACTGATCGGATCCTGGCAATGGGCGCGGGTTTCGATCGACTTTGCGCAGGGTGATCAGGGCTCGTCGGTCGAGATACAAGGAGTTCTGCTTCCCCGTCAGGAAGATTCCCTGAAACGGGTTGACGATATCCCGGTGCTTGGGGGGCAATACGAACTGGGCGCAGTTCTTCGGCGGCTCGAGTTCGAGGACAATCTGCCAGATCATGTCATTGTCTGCGATGACGGCACTTTTCTCAGCAATCGCGATGTCGCGCGGATCATCCACACCTGTCGCGAGCGGCAGGTGGAAGTGTGCAGGGTGCGCGACCCTTGGGCGCAGCTGCTCCAGCATTCATCCGATCCCACCAACGCAGGTCTGCCGATCGAGGAATTGCTGGGTCGTAGCGAGTACAAACTGGATGCCAAAAGTGTCGTGCGTCAGATTGCCGGTCGCAGCATCCTCGTAACGGGCGCAGGAGGGACGATCGGATCGGAGCTGTGCCGACAAATTGCCCAGATCGAGCCATCAAGGCTGGTTCTGTTCGATGCCAGCGAATTCAATCTCTATAATATCGAGATGAGCCTGCGGGAGTTGCATCCCGATCTCGAGGTGGTCGCCGAGATTGGCAGCATTTGCGATCCCGCGGCGGTCAACCGCGTGTTCGAGAGCAACCAGCCGCTGATCGTCTTTCACGCCGCCGCGCTGAAGCATGTCCCAATCGTCGAAGCCAATCCATCAGCCGGCGCGATGACGAACATCATCGGTACGCGGATCGTTTCGAATGCGGTGTGCCTCTACGGCGCCAAAGCCATGGTCCAGGTTTCGACCGACAAGGCGGTCAATCCGATCGGGGTCATGGGAGCGACCAAGCGGGTCGGCGAACTGTATTGCCAGGCGCTGGACATGTGCGGGGTCGACGACCAGGGCGCGCCGCGCTTCATGACGGTGCGTTTCGGCAATGTGCTGGGGTCGAGCGGATCGATCGTTCCCCTGTTCGAGCGTCAGCTGCGCGAAGGAAGGCCGCTGACGGTCACGCATCCCGATATCGAACGGTTCTTCATGACTGTCAGGGAGGCGGTGCAGCTGATCCTCCTGAGCAGTTCAAGCGCGCTGGAATCGAGGATGCAGAGAGGCTCCATCTTCGTTCTGGATATGGGCAAGCCGGTCCGCATCGTCGACCTCGCCCGGCGCATGATCAACCTATATGGGCTGGAGCCCGAGGAAGACGTGCCAATCGAGTTCGTTGGTCTGAGACCTGGTGAAAAGCTCTACGAAGAACTGTTCGACATCTGCGAGGAGCAGGTGGAATCGGGGATCGAAGGCATTTTCGAAGCGCGCTCCCGCCCCATAGCGCTCCCCTTCATTACCATGGCCATCAATCTCATCGCCGAGCGCGCCCAATCGGGTGATGATGAAGGCATCGTGCGGCTAGTTCACGGCCTTGCCCGCTATCCGGCGAGCGGGAAGGAGGAAGACCTTCTGTCTTACTCTTCCGCAGCGGATCTCTCGCAATTGTTCGAACGGGCTTATCGGGCGGAGGCGATCAATGACCGCTGATGCAGCAACTCTGACAACATCGCACCGCGGGGTGTGTTCCGCTTGGCCGAGGTTCGACGCCGATGAACGCGCGGCGGTGGACGCCGTCCTATCCTGCGGTAAGGTCAATGCCTTGATCCACGGCGAAGAATGCGCGGGCTTCGCCAGCGAATTCGCCCAGTTTCTCGGTGCGCGCCAGGCGATCTGTATGGCCAATGGCACGGTGACCTTGGAGATTGCCTTGCGGGCGCTTGGCATTGGTGCGGGTGATGAAGTGATCGTACCGGCGCGCAGTTTCTTCGCTACCGCCAGCTGTGTGGCCGCCATAGGGGCCAGGCCGGTTTTTGCCGACGTGCTTTCCCCATCGCAGAATATCGATCCGGCGTCGGTGGAACGGCTTATCACTCACAAGACCAGGGCCGTGATCTGCGTGCATCTGGCAGGATGGCCCTGTGACATGGCTGCGCTAGGCGAGATTTGCGACCGGCACGGCGTGCTTGTGGTCGAAGATTGCGCGCAGGCTCACGGTGCCGCGATCGGCGGGCGCAAGGTCGGCACCTTCGGCGATGCAGCCTCCTTCTCCTTCTGCACCGATAAGATCATGTCGACCGGCGGAGAAGGCGGATTGCTGGTGATGCGCGATGAGACGGCCCACGAGCGGGCGTGGTCACTGAAAGATCATGGTAAGAATCCGCGCAAGCTTGCCGATGGCAAATCCGCGGTCGGACAATTCCGCTACATTCACGACAGCTTGGGCAGCAACGCACGGATGACGGAGATGCAGGCGGCCATCGGCCGGGCGCAATTACGCAAGCTGCCGTCCTGGCTCGCTGCGCGTACGGCCAATGCGAAATATCTCGCTCAGGCACTGGCGGAACATCCTCTGCTGACAGTGCCCGTGCCTCCGGAAGGCATCACCCATGCGTGGTACAAGTTCTACCTCCTTCTGCGCCCTTGTGTGAAAGACCCGAAGGGACGGCGCGCGGCCCTGATCGAACGGTTGGTTCAGAGGGGTATTCCGTGCGGCACCGGCTCCTGTCCCGACATGAGCCTCGAGCTTGCCCTCAAGAACCTCGATTGCCGGCGTGATGCCAGTCTGCCCAATGCCCATGCGCTGGGCGAGCGGACGATCATGCTGCTCGTCGATCACACTCTCGACAAAAGCGACATGGCGGTGATGGCGGATGCCTTGTGGGAGTGCGCTCGATGAACGGGCGCGGATGCAACGATTAGGAAAGGCAAAGACATGAACAATATCAAGACCCTGATGCGAGCTTTGCTTTGCCTCGCCGGATTGACATTCCTTGCTGCATGCACCGGTTCGCTCTCCGACCTGCCGCCCGTCTCCAGCGCGGAGATAGGTGATTACCGGATGCAGCCGGGGGACGAGCTGCTGGTTACCATTCAGGATGTCGAGCAGAATGATCGTTCCTATGTCATTGATAGTGGGGGGATGATCTCGCTCCCGCTGCTGCAGGAAGTCGCGGTGGCGGGGCTGGGTCTGCGCGAGATCGAGCGGAAGATCGCCGACGGGTACCGGGCGCGCAATGTCCTCACCGATCCGATCATTTCGGTCCAACCCGGAGCGCTTCGTCCCTTTTATGTCATCGGCGAGGTGAAGGGGGCGGGCGAGTTTACCTATCGCCAGGGAATGACTGTACTTTCAGCTATTTCCGCCGCCGGAGGCTATACCTACCGCGCCAAGGAAGGCGAGGTCGAGATCGTCCGTTCCGTCGAAGGTCAGCAGGTCAGGATGCGGGCCGGGGAGGATACACCAATCCTGCCGGGGGACCGGATCCGGGTCTATGAGAGGTGGTTCTGATGACGCTGCGGCGCGGCTTGCTGGCGACGGCGGCGGGCTGTGCGCTGGCCGGTTTTCCGGGCTCCGGATCGGCGCAGGAGATCGGTTCGACCGCCCCGGGAGTGTCCGGATTAGGCACCGAACACCCACTTGATCGGACGGTGATCGGCCCGATCACCCTGGACGTGGGCGGCGAAGCCCGGCTGCTTTATGACAGCAACCTTTTCGCCGAGCCGGAAGACGGTGCGAGCGATGCGATCGCTATCATCCGCTCCTATGCCAATATCCGGCACCGGGCCGGTGCGCTGACTACGGTGCTGTCCACCCGGCTGGATCTGCGCCGCCATGCCGAATTCGAGAGCGAGGACGCCGATGCCGCCAGCGTGCGTCTGGCGAGCGAGTGGAGCCCGCGCGGCGGGGAAACGCTTTATGCCAGCGGCCATGTCGACCGCGTGATCGAAGTGCGCGGCGATCCCGAATCCCGCCGCATCCAGGGCATCGGCCCGCGCCTTTACCGCATCGCGGGAGGATCGGTGGGCTACACCCGCAGCGGTTCGCGCTTCCTGCTCGAAGTGGTGGGCGATGCCCAGAATGTCGACGCGCTTGCGCTGCGCGATGCCGACCGCGATCACGATCTGTATTCGGGCCGTGTGACGCTGGGCTATCGGCCGGGCGGCCCGCTGTTCTTCACCGGCACCGGCTATTACACGCGGCGCCATTTTCGCCTGCTCGATCCCGTCACCAATGCCGACCGCGACGTGGCGACCACCGGGGCGCTGCTGGGCATCCGCTTTGCCGATGGCGGCCTGATCGAGGGCAGGGTGGGGGCGGGCGTCTTCCATGTCGAAGCCGACGATCCGGCGCGCGACAACCGCACCGGCTTTTCGCTGCAGGGGCGACTGACCTATCGCCCGCGCCCGCGCACCGCGATCAATCTCGATCTCTTCAACGGCGATGTCACTTCCTTCCGCACCGGGGCATCGACCCGGATCGAGACCAATATCGGCCTCGGCGTGGATCAGGAGATCCGCCACAATCTGCTCGGCTCGGCGCGGGTGAAATGGGAACGCTACAAATTCGCCGGCGGCGGCCCGGCGCCCATCCAATCCCCCGTCCAAGAGCGCTGGCAGGCCGCAGCCGAGATCGAATATCTGGCCAATCGCCGCATGTCGATCGTGGGCGAGGCGGCCTATGGATCGCGCAGCAGCGACGACCCGCTCGATGAATACAGCCGTTTCAGGGCCGGGGTGGGCGTCAGGCTGCGGTTCTGACGCCGGCGCCGGACCGCGGGCGCAATCCCACCGCGCCGCCCCGCTCGTAAAGGCCGCCCAACAAGGGCCGCCGACATATCAAAATGGCTACCCAGTAAAAGCCGCCGCCGATACCGATGATAGGGCGAAAAAACCCCGCGAACAGCGCATTGTCACCGGCAGGATAGATCACCGCGTGCAGGCTTCGGCAGAAGCGCAATGGGGCTGGAAAATCGCATGGCAAATCTGGTGGAAGTCAACGACACGGCCGGCGCTCTGTCAGCGGAACGGCGGCTCGAGTGGAACTATCGTCCCGAAACGGTGGCGCATCACACGCTGTCGATGCGCGACTTCGTGCGGCTTGTCGAACGGCACAAGCGCATGATCCTGATCGTCATCGCGCTGATTACCCTGCCGGTGCTGGCTTACCAGCTGCTGTCGCCCAATCGCTACAGTTCCACCTCGCAGGTACAGGTCCAGCTGATCGACGAGGTCGGCACCAACCAGGCTGACATCAGCAACCGCAACGAAGTGCGCGTGTCCAATGCCGTGCGTCTGCATCGATCACGGTCCTCGGCCGAAGCGGTGGTGAACGATCTCGACCTGCTCGACGATCCGGATTTCCTCAAGGAAATGGGCGCGCCCGCCGATGGCAGCGTGAAGATGCACCGCGCGATCAACACGCTGCTGGGCATGCTGAGCGTCACCAGCGAACCTGCCTCCGACCTGATCCAGGTCACCATCACATCGGGATCGCCCGAACTGTCCGCGCGCATCGCCAACCAGTATCCGCTGTCGGTGTCCAAGGTGCGCACCCGCCGGGGGACGGAGCAGCGCGAGCAATTGCTGCAATCGCTGCTGACCGAACGGGACGAGCGCGAGGAAGCGGCGCGCAGCGCATCGAGCGCGCTGGCCGAATTTCGCCGCGATGCGGGCATGCCGTTCGGCCTCGGGACGAATGAAAACCTGTCCTACATGAACCAGATCGCCGCCGAGGCGGCATCGGCCAGTGCCAATAGCGCGGGTTCCTCTTCGCGCAGCGCGGTCATCGCCGGTGCCGCGGGGCTACGCAGCACCGCGCAGGCCACTTCCGCCGCGGTTCAGCAGCTTGAAAAGCAGCAGGCCACTCTGCTGGCTGAAAAGGCCCGGCTGGGCGCGACCTTCGGTTCGGGCCATCCGGATATGGCGCGCGTCACCAGCGAATTGTCTTCGGTGGAATCGGCGCTGGCCAGCCAGCGGGCCGATGCCCGGGCGGCGGCGCAGGCCGTGGCCAATGCGGAAGCGGCGCAGATGCGCGAAATGGCCCGCAGCCAGGCGGCACAGGATGCCGCGCGCGCCGGCCGTCTGCAGGGCGCACTGGCATCGGTCCAGTCCAAGGCTTTCGAGAACAATTCCAACTCGGTCCGCCTCGCGGAGCTGGAGCGTGATGATGCGCTGGCCAATTCGGCCTTCTCCTCGATCGTGGAGCGGATCGAACAGATCCGCGCGCAGATGCAGCTCGAAGGCGTGAACACCACCGTGGTGTCCCCCGCGGTGGCCGATTACGACCGCATTTCCCCCGCTCCTGCAAAGATGACGGTGATGGCCATGCTCGGTTCGGCGGTGCTGGGGATCATGATGGCGCTGGGGATCGAACTGGCCGATGGCAGGCTGCGGACCTCGGCGCATGTATCGCGCCATTTCGGCCTGCCCACGCTGGGCATGCTGCCGCGCATCGAGGCGGGCCTGTCCGAAAAGATCGCCGAAAGCCCGGTGATCCAGGACCCGCACTCGCTGTTCGCGGAGGCCGCGCGATCGATCTATTCCGAAATGCGCGGGCTGCGCACGCATGCCGGATCGCAATCGGTGCTGATCACCAGCCCGCTGCCCAATGATGGCAAATCCACCGTGTCGCTGACGCTGGCCGCCGCGGCCAAGGTGATGGGGCAGAGCGTGGTGCTGGTCGATCTCGACCTCAGGATGAAGGGCCTGCTGAAGGATGTGCAGGCCAATCTCGACACGCCGGATATCGTGGACGTGCTGTCGGGCCGTGCCAGCCTCGACGATCTGCTCCAGGACCCGGAGGCCAAGCCCATGCTCGATACGCCGGACGGCCTCAGCCCGGAGGATATCGACAATGCCTTTGCCCAGGATACCGGCCGCATTGTGATCCTGAGCGCCAAGCGGCCGGTGGAAAATCCCGCCGCCATCCTGACCGCGCAAAGGCTGCGGCACCTGCTCGCCGCGCTCAAGCAGCATTTCGACCTCCTGATCATCAACGCGCCTGCCGCGCTGGCCGTGCGCGATGCCCGCGCCATGTGCGATTTCACCGACCACACGCTGGTCGTGTCGCGCTGGGGCCGCACCACGATCGAACAGATGAGCGCGACGCTGGAAACGCTGTCAGGCCGGGCCGACGGGGTGGTGTTCGATCATGTCGATTACGCCGAACATGCGCGGCGCCAATATGGCGATGCGATCCAGTTCTATGTCGCGGCATCCGATTATTATTCGGACAATTACGAGGCTTCGCCCACGCTGCGCGAGCGGGTCATGCGGCTGTTCCGCGGCAAGCAGGCGGCGCGCGATGGCTATTCCTATTAGGCGGTGAGCGGGCCGGTGGTTGCGCGTGTCCTTGCCCTCGGCCTGCTGGTGCTGGCGCTGCCAGTGCTCGCATTGCTGGGCGTGCTGGTGTGGCTCTCGCTCGGATCGCCGGTGCTCTTCCGGCAAGTGCGCTCGGGCCGCGGCGGGGTGGGATTCACGCTGGTCAAGTTCCGCACCATGAAGGATTTGCGCGGTGTGGACGGCGCGCTGTTGCCCGATCCCCTGCGCACCACGCGGCTGGGCAATTTCCTGCGGCGCACGCGGCTCGACGAATTGCCCAGCCTGGTCAATGTCGTCTCCGGCGATCTGGCCTTCATCGGGCCGCGCCCGCTGCTGCCCAAGACGCTTGCCGCCATGGGCGAGGAGGGCAGGCTGCGCGGCGCGGTGCGGCCGGGCCTCACCGGCCTTTCGCAGGTCAGCGGCAACACGCTGCTCACGCTGGACGAAAAGGTCGCGCTCGACCTGTGGTATATCGACCATCGCAGCCTGTGGCTCGACAGCCAGATCATCCTGCGCACCGTGCTGGTGATGGTTGGGGGCGAACGCCGCGCTTTTGCCGTTCCCGGGTTCGGCAGGCGTTAGGCGAATCCGGCCCGGGCTTTCAGGCGAAGCTTATCGGCGAGATCGTCGAGCGAGGCGATCCGTATCTCTGCCGCATGATCGGGGGAAGGCGGTTCGGGGGCATGCACTCTGCCCGCACGGTCGATCTGGACGGTGCGCCAGCCCAGCCTCTTCGGCGCGATGAAATCCTTGGCCGGATTGTCCGCGACATAGACATGGTCCGGCCCCGGTTTGCCCGACCATGCCATGACCTGTTCGAAGGCGCGGGGGTGGGGTTTGCCCATGCCCGGCGGCAAGTCGCCGGTGGGGATGATCAGGCCGAAGAGGGGGCCGATGCCGAGCGCGGCGATCTTGGAGCGCTGCATCGCGGCGGGGCCGTCGGTGATGATCGCCCGGGGGCGCGGGTCCGTCTCCAGAAAGCGGGAAGTGTCGGGACACGGCGCGATCTGCGGGCGGTGATGGCGGTAGAGCGTGACGAGCTCTGCGATCCTGTCCGGGCCGCCGGCGATGCCGAACCGCTCCAGCGCGCAATCGAAGATGGCGCGGCGTATCCCGCTTTCGAACAGGGCGCGGCAGGTGCCCGGGACCACGGCATCTCCGTGCAGGCGGGCGAGATGCGCTTCGACGGCGGCAAACCCGCTGAAGGCGAAATCGCGTTCGCAATAGAGCGTGTCGTCGAGATCAAAGACGAGGACGCCCGGCTGCCCAGCCTCAGACGAAGATGGCATGGTCGTACCGCAGCATCGTCACCCCATCCTGCCAGCAATTGCGCGTGGTCAGCGGCAGCTTCATGGCGCTACGCAGGACGTTTTCGGCAAAGCGCGCACCGGCGCGGTCGGCCAGCGGGTAACCGCCGCCGAAGCGGGCGTTGATCTCGATCACGCGGGGGCCGAGTCGGGGGTCGTCGAACAGCTGGAAGCACATCACGCCCCGCGCGCCGGGCAGCGCCCGCGCCAGATTGCGCGCGATGGTCTCGAATTCGGCCCGGCGCACGGTGCGGCCCTTCTCGACCTCGCCGGCGCGGATGGACATTCTCAGATGCGGCACGGCAGGATGCATGAAGCCGCCATCGCAGACGAACAGGTTGACCGTGTATTCGTCCCCCTTGAGCGCCTGCTGCACCAGCATCGGTTCGGGATAGCTATCCTGCAATTCGGACTTGGAGTGGATGCACGCGATCCCCCGGCTGGCGCTGCCCGAGACGGGTTTGACGAATACCGGCCAATCCCACCCATCGCCGTTAAGCCGGAACTGCTGCAGCGTCGCGGTGCGCGGCACTGGCACGCCCGCCGCGGCCAGCACTTCCATGGTACGCTTCTTGTCGCGCACGATCGCGATCGTCTCCGGGGAAGAGACGTGGACATAGGTGCCGATGGCGGCAAATTCCTCGCGCGCCTCGGCAAGCGGCTGCAATTCGGTGTCGATCGTCGGCACGATCAGCGAAATGCCGTGATCGCGCGCATAATCCAGCAGCATGGGAATGTAGTCGGGATGGGTGCAGGGCGGGGCGGCGAAGCGCGCATCCGCCAGCGCGCAGGCCGCGCTGAGTTCGGGATGGAGATCGCAGGTGTGGATTTCCAACGCGGTCTCGATGCGGGCGGCGGAAGAACGGAAGCAGTCGAGCAGACCCGCCCGCCGCCCGGCGGAGGTCAGCAGCATCCGGAACGGCTCGGTCATTCGGCAGGCTCCCTTGAATTGGCGTAGGCCGCCGGGGAAGGCGGGGTGTGCGTCGACAGCGCTTCGGCAAGGGCTGCGTCCCATTGCTGCATCACCCATTCCGGCGCGAATTTGCGGATGGCCTTGGCCGCATTGGCACCCAGCTGGCGGCGCAGATCCTCGCTGGCGATGCAATCCGCCATGGCCCGCGCCAAGGCATCCGTATCGCCGGTCGGCACCAGCAGGCCGGTGCGGCCATGCGCGACCAGTTCGGCCGGGCCGAAATCGCAGTCGGTGGCGATCACCGGCAGGCCCGCCGCCATCGCCTCGCCCAGCACGTTGGGAAAGCCTTCATAGCGCGAGGACAGCACGAAAAGCCCGGCGTTGCCGACCCATTCGCCCGGGGCCGCGCTGGTGCCCATCAGCCCCGCCTTGCCCGACAGCCCCAGCCGGGCGATCTGCGCCTCGAGTGCACCGCGCAGCGGCCCCTCGCCGAAGATCTGCAGCTGCCAGTCGGTAACCGCGGCAAGGCTGGCGAAGGCGTTGATCAGGACGTCGAAGCCCTTCTGCTCGGTCAGCCGCCCGACCGCCACGATGGTCCGGGGCAGAGTGACCGGGCGCGCGGTGGGCCACGCGCTGATGGGGTTGGGGATGACCCGCAGGCGGTCGCCCACCTCTCTGGGGAAGCACCGCTTCACCGCCTCTGTCTGGCAGATGATGAGCCGCGCATGGCGATAGGCCCGGGCGAGCAGGGCGTTCCAGGCCGGGTGCTTCTGCTGCTGCGCGGGATTGTTGCGCTCGCAGCAGATGACCGGGATCGCCATTCTGCGCGAGGCCAGCAGAGCGATGAGATTGTTCTTGGTGAGGAAGGGGATGATCACATCGGGGGTGTCCTCCCGAAGCAAGCGGCGCAGATCGACCAGATTGTGCAGCTTGGCCAGCTTGCCGGAGACCCGGTTCCCGCCGGTTCGCCCCAGCCGGTGGCGGGTAATGGCGGGATCGAAATGGTGGAATTCGGCGTCCTCTGCCCGGTCGAAGCTGACGATGGCGACTTCCACCCCGCGCGCCTGCCAGTGCGAGGCGATCTGCGAGACCACCCTCTCCGCGCCGCCCGCGCCAAGGCCCGAAATGACAAACATGGCTTTCGGCATTGCGCACCCTGTCGTGTCCACGGCGCCCGGCGCCCGTAAGAATCGCTCAGCCAAGGGTACACCAGCGGAGGCGGCCCCAGCGCCTAGGCATGCGAGATACCACGATTGAACAGGCTGCTATCCGGATGGGTCACGCCTGCGCGGGCCATCCGCTGGAGATGCGCAGGATACAGCCGCGGCCCCATCCATGCCCGCCGTGGTCAGCGGCCTATGCCGACATATTTGATACCGAGCATTTCGACTTCGCCGCGATCGTAGATGTTCCGCAGGTCGACCAGCACCAGCCCCTTGAGCCTCGCCTGCACCCGGGCGAGATCGAGGGCACGGAATTCGTCCCATTCGGTCACGATGGCGAGGGCTTCGGCGCCTTCCATCGCATCGTAGGGATCGTCGAAATAATGGATGTCCGACAGGACTTCGCTGGCATTGGCCATGCCTTCGGGATCATAGGCGTGCACCACGGCGCCGGCATCCTGCAGGGTCTGGACGATCGCGATGGCGGGGCTGTCGCGCATATCATCGGTGTTCGGTTTGAATGTCAGGCCCAGCACGGTGACGACCTTGCCGCGCACATCGTCACCGATTGCATTGAGAACCTTGCGCCCCATTGCCCGCTTGCGCTTGTCGTTGACCTGCACCACCGCTTCCACGATGGCTTGCGGCGCTTCGAAATCCTGCGCGGTCTTGAGCAGGGCGAGCGTGTCCTTGGGAAAGCAGCTGCCACCATAACCGGGGCCTGCGTGAAGGAACTTGCCCCCGATCCGGTTATCGAGACCGATGCCGCGCGCCACCTGCTGGACATCCGCCCCGGTCTTTTCGCACAGATCGGCGATCTCGTTGATGAAAGTGATCTTGGTGGCGAGGAAGGCATTGCCGGCATATTTGGTGAGTTCGGCCGAGCGCCGGTTCATCTCCAGGATCGGGGATTTGTTCAGGCTCAGCGGGCGGTAGGCTTCCCGCATGACCTCCAGTGCGCGCGGGTCTTCGGAGCCCACCACGATCCGGTCCGGGCGTTTGAAATCCTCGATCGCGGCGCCTTCGCGCAGAAATTCGGGATTGGACACGACGGCGAAATCCGCATCCGGGCGCGTGTCCGCGATGATGCGCTCAACCTCGTCACCCGTGCCCACGGGCACGGTCGACTTCGTGACCACCACGGTGAAGCCTTCGATCGCGCGGGCGATATCCGCGGCGGCCGCATGCACGAAGCTGAGGTCCGCGTGTCCATCTCCGCGCCGCGAAGGCGTGCCGACCGCGATGAAGACCAGGTCCGCGCGGGCCACCGCTGGCGCAAGATCGGTGGTAAAGGAAATCCGCCCTGCCGCGGCGTTGCGGCGGATCAATTGCTCGAGGCCCGGTTCGAATATCGGGATCTGGCCGTTCTGCAGCGCCTCGACCTTGCCCTGATGGAGATCGACGCAGACGACCTCGTGCCCGAAATCGGCAAAGCATGCCCCTGACACCAGGCCGACATAGCCGGCACCGATCATCGTGATCTTCATTGCATTTCCAACTTGCTGGAATGGGAGTGGAGAACGGGCGCTGGCCCGTGTGTCGCTGACCCAAATTTAACCGGAAGAGTGGATCGGCGGTCTTCGCGTCGGGAGCCTCGTCTGGACGGGTAAGGCCGCAGACCCTTCGTCCCCGACCGGGGTCGAAAAAAGTCTGCGGCTTTGCCGGCCCCCTAAAAACTATCCGCGGTCGATCCGGCGGCGCCGGGCCTATGCGCTCAGCGCGTGAAGCTGGCTGCGCTTGTCCGCGAGCATGAATGGCTTGGCGAGATTGCTCTCGCAGACCTGTTCGAGTTCACGGGCGCTGTCGGCATTTTTCGCAGCGACAGGCTGGCTGGGTGCGGGCAAGGTTGCCTGCACACCATGATTGACCGCGCAGATCGCTGCCTGCGTGCGGTTCTGCACGTTCAATTTCCGCAGGATGGCCTTCACATGCACCTTGACCGTGGCTTCGCCAATATCGAGCCGGCGGGCGATGACCTTGTTCGGGTGGCCCATTACCAGACACCGCAGGGTCGCGATCTCGCGTTCGGAGAGGAGGTCCGAAAGTTCGCCTTCGGCCCGTGCCTGATCGGCAGTGGCGCCGGCGAGCTGCGGGAGCTGGTGCACCAGTTCCCCGGGAACGACCTTTTCCCCGCGCGCGGCGAGTTGCAGGCAGTTAACCAGGGATTCGCAGCAGGTTTCCTTCAGAATGTACCCGTCTGCGCCGGAATCGAACGCTTCGATCAGCGAAGCGACGGTCAGATCCTCGTGCAGGACCACGATGCGTGCCCGGGGCAGCGCTTCCCGGATGGCGACGATTTCCTTTGCGACATTGCGCATCGCGTCGGAATCCACGACGACCATACCGACTTCTGCCGCGTCCCGCTGGACTGCGCTGATCAGTGCCGCACAGCTTTTGTGCTGGCCGACGACGGTGAAATCCTCGTCGAGGAGAATGGACTTCAGCCCTTCGCTAAGGATGGAACTGGAACAGATTAGTGAAACACGTGTAGATGCCGTTAGCATGGTGTGAGCCCCCCAATTGGCTAAGTTGTGCTTCCCTTTCTTATTGCCCCGGCAGGCATAGTATTCGTGATGCGAACTAACTTTGCAGTTACGTATCTGCCAGGTTTTCGACTCGTTGTTCGATAGCCAATAGGGGTAATCAAAAGCGAACCTTCGACTAGGGCGACGTCTCTCATGCCCCAGAATGGAACACGTATGAGACGGCAGCTTGCAGTCCGGATTTGATCCGTTCCGCCCGCTGCAAATTGGCCGGATCATTGACAGCTAGACCGCACAATCCAGCCGGATTTTCAGCCTGTCAGAAGCGGCGCAGCACCCCGATTCGGGTCTGCAGATAGCTATAGTCTCCACCCGATACCGCGTTGTCGCCGGGCTGGCTGGTATAGATGAGATCCGCCTGCACCTGCCAGTTGCGATCGTTTCTGGGGCTGCGAACCCGCAGGTTGAGAAAGTCCGATCTGCGCCAGTCGGACGCGGCATCTTTCTGCACGCCCACACCGACCGCGCCGACCAGTTCCCAGCGCGAAACGAAGCGCCGCAGCTGGGCGACCGGCAGCACCTGAACGTAATAGCGCGGGGAATAGTAATCGAATTCGTTCGGTTCGCTCGAATGGAAATAGCGTGTCCGCAGCTGAGCGCTCAGGCCCAGTTCCGGATCGAGCACATGGACATAATTGGCCCGCGCATGCAGCCTGACGTTATCGCCGGTAAATTCCTGGACGCCGCCGAGAACGGTGAAAATGTTCCTATCGTCCACCGGAATGTCGATCGCGGCGCCGCCGAACGTCGAATAGATGCCTTCGTCCAGCCCGCGCGGAGTGGCCACGATATCGCGCTCGATGAAGGCTTCCTTGCGCCATGGGGCTTCATCGTGAACAGAAACGGAGCCGATGACCGTATCGCCATCGGTGCCTACCAGCGCCGACCAGGTCCAGTCGCCCGATACGTCGGCCGCGCGCAGAAACACGCGTTCCTTTTCGCGCGTCCCCGTGCCGGACGGATCGTACCAGGCCTTTTCCAGCCTGATACCATAGCGGCTATCCTCGCCGCGGTTCGCGATATCGAGATCGATCGCCGTGCGGACGATTTCGGTGTCATCGCTGTCGCTGGAGTAAAAGACCTCGGCGCCTGCCGCCGGGGCAGATTCCAGATCCTGGGCGGAGAGATGCGCGGGCGACAGGCACAGCGCGGACAGCGCCGCTGCTGCGCGCAGGGCGAATTTCAGTTCCATTGTTTCTTGCCTCCGAAGAGTTCGGCAAAGTAGCCCCAGACGGACACGGGCTGCATCAGTAGCGGGTAGATGAAAGCGTAGAGGATGAAGCCGATGAAGCTCTTTTCCATCTTCACATCCATCCGCTTGAGCATCCGGGTCTGGATGCGGAAGATCACCACGTTCCAGAGCGCCGCCAGCGGGAGCACCAGAAGGGTGATCGGGCCGGCGAGCCAGTAAATTCCCAGTACTGCGAGGACCAATCCAGGCAGGAAAGCGAGTGTGAATACGAGATCGATGCTGACGAACAGCAGGTTCCACCAGATCAGCATCGTGCGCAGGTTGCGCTTGGCCAGGAGCGCCTTGTGGATCGACAGGGCTTCGATCATGCCGCGGGCCCAGCGCTTGCGCTGCTTGGCCAGTTCGCCAAATGTCTTGGGCGCATTGGTCCACGCGATCGCGTCTTCGGCATGGCGCACGACCAGCCCCCGCCGCAGCAGCGACCACGTCAGGACGATGTCCTCTCCGACCGTATCGGGCCAGCCGCCGACATCCATCACCGCCTGCTTGCGATAGATCGAGAAGGCGCCCTGCGCGACCAGCGTTCCGTAATACATGCCCTGCATGCGTTTGACCGCGGCGATGCCGTGGAAATAGTCCCACTGCTGCGCGCGCGTGATCCAGCTGTCGTCGTGATTGGCGACGAAGACGGTCCCCGCGATAGCCGCGGTTTCGGGCGGGCTGGCGACCAGATGTTCGATCAGGCTGACGATGCAGCCTTTTTCCAGCAGCGTGTCGGCATCGATCGTCACGATGAGTTCGTGGCTGGCAAGTTCGAGGCCGTGATTGAGCACGCGCGCCTTGCCGCGGTTCTGCACTTCGCGGACCAGCCGCAGGTCCATGTTGGGGAGACCGTCGAACAGCGCCTTGTTTTCGATCACGCGATCGGATGTGCGGTCGGTCGATCCATCGTCCATGACGAGGATTTCCAGCTCGCCCGGATATTCAAGCTGGGCGATGCTTTGCAGGGTGGCACCGATCAGCTCTTCTTCCTGATAGGCGGCGACCAAAATGGTGATACCCGGCCAACTGGCCGGGGTTTCTCGTCGTGACTGGGGCCGCAGCACCAGGCTGACGAGGAGAAAGGCATTCATGAAGCCTGGTACATAGGCGATGAAGGTCAGCACAAAGAGCGCGATGAGAGGAGTGGCGAGATTGCCGAGGTCCGACAGCCAGGGAAGCGACATCCAGATGCTCAGCAGCACCCACCCCAGCGCGAACGCCAAGGCGACGAGATACCGCCTGCGCACCTTGTTGCGGTGCCTGTTCCAGAATTCCTGACTTTCGGGGGACCGTGCGCTCCCGATGGGCTCAAAGTAATTCAATTGGGGTGAACCTTGATTGCTTGTAAATCGCGGCTGGCATCATGGCCGTGCACATGAGCCGCCTGCCGCCATCAGTTCGCGCAAAAGGTTAACCCCCCGGTAACCCTGTTACGAAATGGTGCCTTCAATATATTCTGCGACCGCCTGCAGCTTCGCGAAGCAGGAGCGTAGCGGTGCAGGACAGTATTTTAGACAGATTGGTCGATGGGCTGATCGTGATCGGTATTTTCGCCGGAAAAGCGGCGCTTACCTTCGTCGGTCTCTGACGTATCCAGAGCCGTGAGATTGATGATCGCTTCGCCGCGATCTTCGATGGCACCGATGAACGCCTTGAGATCCGGCGGACTGGCGATGGCCGCTTCGTCCGTCGCATTGGCCAGCGCGGACTGAGCGCCCCAGACCATACCCAGAGCGCCGACCGCGGCTACTGCGGCCAGAGCGAAGACGGTAAGCGGTTTGGTGTTCGCATAGCGATATGCGTGGTTATCCGACTCTTGCGTAGTCGTGATCGATTGTTCTTGCATCGTTTGATCCTGCGCGACCCGAAACTCGAAGTTCGGGGGTGATTTCATTTTCTCTTGATTAGAAAATACGCGATTAAGTGAGTCGCAGGGGGCGCGTGTGGGGGATGTCCCGTAGTGAAACATGCCCGAAACCAGCGGTGACCAAACGGTTCATCGCGGAAACCTCGATTATGCTGTGCGCACCTAGTCCTGGTAGCGGGCTAGTTCGGACGGGGTGTCGATATCGATTACCAGCGCATGTTCGCCAGGATCGATGATGCGCGCATCCGGCAGTGACAGGCTCCGCGCTCCGCGATCGCCATCGAGAGTGCGGAGGGCGCCGAAGCTGGCCCGGTCGAAGGCGGCCGGGCAACCCGCCGAACCGTCTGTCTGGCGCGTAAAGACAGTGCCTTCTCCGGCTGCAAGCAGACGAAGATGATCGGGATCGACCATCGGCATGTCCGCCAGCGCGATAACGATCCGGCGATGCTCGGCCGCGGCTGCGACCCCCGCCGCGATCGAAGTCCCCATCCCGCGGGCAGCATCCGGATTGACGATTGTGTGCCAGTTCCGGCGGCTGCGGATCTTGGAATGGTCGCCGACAACCAGATAAAGATGCGCAAACCCGGCCTCTTCCGCGCAGCATGCGGCCCATTCCCACAAGGGCTTGCCGCGAAAGTGTGCCGAGAGTTTGTCGCCTCCGAACCGTTCGCTGCGACCAGCAGCGAGGAGTATAAGCGCTGTATCCCGGTCAGGCGGCGGCATGGAGCCGTTCATATTCCGCCACGATCTCTGCCAGAGCGGACAGGGCGAGCGAGGCAGGGGTCTTGCAGGAGGGGATCAGTCCGATCGGGCTGTGGATGCGCGCGATCCGTTCTTCCGCAACCCCGCGCTTCGTCAGCGCCATGGTCCGGGCTATGCGCGCATTTTCGCCCCCTTGCGCGCCGACATAGAAGGCGTCGCTGCCGAGCGACTGCTCCAGCAAGGGAAGTTCCCATTCGTGATCGTGAAACAGCAGTAGCGCGGCCGTCCAGCGATCGAATTCGCAGCCGGAGGCCTTCTGTCCGAGCGAGAGCCGGCTTTTATCACGGCAATCGAGATCGATATCGAGCGCCTGTGCCAGTTCTCCCAGCTTGGCTAGTTCCGGCCCCTCTCCGAAAGCCGCAATCCGCAGCGCGGGAATATAGCATCTTTCCTTAAGCGGGGAGATGCCGGGAAGCTTCAGGCTGGCAGACTGGCGTCCGGCGAGACGTTCGATGGCCCGCTGGCAGGCGCCCCGATCCGGTGCCGGGTTGAGCAGGATATCGAGCCCGCTGCCACAGGGCAGGCGGAAATCGATGACATCCGACCCGCGGCCATAGCGCGTGACCACCGGCTGCTGCAGAGCGCGCATGTCGGCGGCCAGCTGCGCTTCGAGGCAGCCGTCCGCCAGACTACCCAGCGTGCTTCCATCAGGCATGACGGCAAGCTGGGCGCCGAGACGGCGCGAGAAACTGCCGTCGATCCCGACAATCGTGCACAGCCCCACGCCCTGATTGCATGCCGCGGCCAGCGCGGCGTGATCATCGCTCAGGGATAGGGCCTTGGTACGCTCCTTCAGCATCAGTCCGGCATGGCCGACAGCACGCGATCGGGCGTCATGGGATAATCGAAGATGCGCGCGCCGCAGGCATTGTAGATCGCATTGGCAATCGCCGCTGCTCCTCCGCACATACCCAATTCGCCGATGCCCTTGGCCTGGATCGGGCTTGCTGCGGGATCGCGTTCTTCCACCATGATCACGTCGAGATCGGGCACGTCGCGGTGAACAGGCACGTGATATTCCGCAAGGTCGCAATTCACCAGATGCCCGTCGGTAGGATCAAATTCGAGCGCTTCGGTAAGCGCTACGCCGATGCTCCAGGTAATGCCACCAAGACATTGCGAGCGGGCAGTCTTGTGGTTCAGCACCCGGCCAAAGCCGAATGCGCCCAGCATCCGGTCGACCCGCGTTTCGCCGGTGAAGCGGTTGACCCGGACTTGCGCGAAAAAGGCGCCGAAACCTGATGCGGTGAAATCATCCTCGATATCGCCGGGTTCGTAATGGCCTTCGCGGGCAAGATCCTTGCCATCGAGGAGAGCGGTCAGGCTTTCGCCCGAAGATGCCTTGCCGTCCGACAGCTCCAGCTCGCTTTCCTTGATGCCGATCCGGTCCGCCAACTCTTCGCGCAAGGCGATGCAGGCGACATAAACCGCAGAGCCGATTGACGATGCACCCCAACTGCCGCCCGATCCCGGGCCGCGGGGATGACGTGTATCGCCGAGGTCGACGAGCACCTTTTCGGGCGGAAGGCCGAGCATTTCGCCAGCCAGCTGCGCCACGACGGTGTAGGTGCCGGTCCCGATATCGGTCATATCCGTTTCGACCAGCGCACTGCCATCGGCTTTCAGGGTGACGCGTGCCTTTGCCTCGGCGATGTTGTGCACCCGCGCCGCGCTTGCCATGCCGGTGCCGACCCACCATTCGCCCTCCTGCGTGTGTCGCGGCTTGCGCGGCCCATGGTCCCAGCCAAAGGCTTCCGCCCCCTGCTTGAGACATTCGGCCAGCTTGTGCGACGAGAAGGGCAGACCTTCTTCGGGATCCTTGTCCGGAATATTCTTCAGGCGCAGTTCGACCGGGTCGATGCCTGCTTTTTCCGCCAAGACATCCATCGCCCCTTCGAGCGCTGGCATGCCTACCGCTTCACCCGGCGCGCGCACCGATCCGGCCGTCATCTGATGAATGCGGGCCACCTCCAACAGCAGTTCGCGGTTTTCGCCGCCATAGAGGAAGTGGGATGATTGCAGCACGGGTTCCGCAAAGGTTTCACCCGGAAGGTTGGAAACGAGCGCCTGGTGACCGAAGCCGGTAAGCTTGCCATCGCTATCCACGCACAGGCGAAGCCGCTGGGTGGTTTCCGAACGGCGCATGATGCACTGGAACACCTGCTGACGCGACATGACGACGCGCACCGGCCGCCCTAGTTGCTTGGCCGCGATCGATGCCGCGACGGTTTCCTCGCTCACGCCGAGCTTCGATCCGAAACCGCCGCCAACGAAGCGCGAGATCAAACGGATGTTTTCTTCATCCATATCCAGGGAATCGGCCAATTCGCTGATATTGTAATTCAGCATCTGGAGCGATGCGTGGACCGTAAGCGTCTTGCCGTCCCATTCGGCAATGGCGGCATGGGGTTCCATCGCCGCCGAAGCGTGGCCCTTTGTTGTATAGGTTACATCGACTGCATGGGCGGCCTCCGCCATGGCATGCGCGAGATCGCCCTGGCGCACCGTCTCGTCTTCCTGTTCCTCGGGCTCTACGGCCTGCGGGTCGAGCGGGGCGCCTTCTTCCTCGCGGTACTCGATCTTGAGATGCTTGGCCGCGTGGCGCGCCTGCTCGAAGGTCTCGGCCACCACGAGAGCGATTGGCTGGCCCCAATAGCACACTGTGGCCGGCTCCTGCTGCGGAGCTTCATCGGCCGTTCCCTGAGCCGCGCGCGTGGTGAGAAGTGGATCGTCGATGACGGCAATGACGCCGGGCATCGCGAGCGCGGCATCCTTGTCGATCGATGTCACTTCGCCGCGCGTGATAGTCGAGGTAATCAGCACGCCTTCCGCGCAATCGGCGATCGTATATTCCGCCGCATAGGGCGCGGTGCCGGTCACTTTGGCCAGTCCCTCGACACGGGGCAGCGCCTTGCCCAGCACGCCCTGTTTCATATCGTCGAGGCGGTTGGCCTTGTCTGGCTTGTCCTGTTTGAAATGGACGGTCATGCCGCGTCCTCCGTTGCTTGTTCGAGGACGGCGTGAAGCGTACGCCGGGCCAGGGGAATCTTGAAATCGTTCTCGCCGAACCCGCGGGCGTCTTCCAGCAGGATATCTGCAGCGCGGTCGAAGAGTTCGGACGAAGGGACCTGCCCAACCAGCGCTTCGGTAATCCGGGGGTCATGCCAGGGTTTGTGAGCCAGCCCGCCGAACGCCAGATCGGCGCGCGAAAACTTGCCGTCCTTCAGTTCGATGATCGCCGCCACCGATACCAGCGCAAAGGCATAGGACGACCGTTCGCGAACCTTGCGATAGATCTGTGTGCCGCTGACAGGAGGGGGTAGGGTGACTGCTGTGATGATCTCACCGGTTTCCAATACATTCTCGCGCCAGGGCGTGTCGCCGGGGAGGCAATGGAAGTCCCGCACCGGGACCGTTCGCTCGCCGCCTTGAGGTGTGGCTATCTTGACCTGCGCATCGAGCGCGCTCA
Source organism: Qipengyuania sp. NPDC077563 (assembly GCF_044901345.1). NCBI lineage: Bacteria > Pseudomonadati > Pseudomonadota > Alphaproteobacteria > Sphingomonadales > Erythrobacteraceae > Qipengyuania > Qipengyuania sp. NPDC077563. Next base: position 215,493 of record NZ_JBJDPC010000004.1, read on the forward strand.
GCGCCACTGCCATGTCACCGGGATAGGTGGCGATACACTGGCTGCTCGTTCCAAGCACGGCGTGCAGCTTCGCAATGCCGTCGATGGCTCCGCATCCGCTGCCCGGCTCGCGCTTGTTGCAGGGCTGGTCGATATTGGTGAAGTAATAGCACCGCGTGCGCTGGCACAGATTGCCGCCGGTGGTGGCCTTGTTGCGCAATTGCTGGGTCGCCCCGGCAAGGATGGCGCGGGCCAGCACGGGATAATCGGACCGCACGCGCAGATGAACGGCGGTTGCAGTGTTCGTCGCCAGCGCACCGATCGAAAGGCCGCCATCGTCACTGTCCTCGATTTCGCCGAAGCCGATACGGTTGATGTCGGCCAGTTCATCGGGCGTCTCGACCTGAAGCTTCATGAGGTCGAGCAGGTTGGTCCCGCCGGCGATTGGAATGGCGTCATCTTTTGCCGTGATCTGCGCTGCATCAACGAGTGTTCGGGCGCGGGCGTATTGAAAGGGCTTCATGTGCCTTGCTCCGCAACTTCGCGAATGGCCGCGACGATATTCGCATAAGCGCCGCAGCGGCACAGATTGCCGCTCATGCGTTCACGAATTTCCTCGCCCGACAGCGCGATCTTGCCTTCCAGGCTCTCGCTGGCATCGCTCGGCCAGTCGGCTGCCAGTTCCTTGAGCATGGCTGTCGCCGAACAGATCTGCCCGGGCGTGCAATAGCCGCACTGATAGCCGTCATGTTCGAGGAACGCCTTTTGCAGCGGGGAAGGAGCTTCGGGCGTACCCAGTCCTTCGATCGTGGTGACCTCGTCACCGTCATGCATGGCGGCCAGCGTCAGGCAGCTGTTAATCCTGACGCCGTTGACCATAACGGTGCAGGCGCCGCACTGACCATGGTCGCAGCCCTTCTTGGTGCCGGTCAGTCCGAGATCCTGCCGCAGGAAGTCCAGCAGCGATATTCTCGGATCATCGGGGATCGGGTGGGCGGTTCCATTGATTGATATGGTGTCGGACAAAGACGCCTCCTTTGAAACCATAATGCGCAAGGCGCAGAAGGTGTCCGAGAATCACTGACAAGGGGAATCGATTCCTTCTGAGGGAATCGCTGCGGGACGAATCCGGTATGGGAATCGCCTCTGTTCGACAGCAACCGGGAGCTAAAGGAGGCTTTTTACGAAGGGCGCTCTGACTGGCTCCCGGGTGAGAGCATCCAGCGGCTGATCCGGAATGGCGGAATTCCGGGATATTTCCAGCTTTTGAAATATTCCTGCAAAAAACCCATTGACCGAATCCTGGGTGGGGCCTAGATGGCCCTCACCGACGCGGCGCTGACGGTTTCTACCGGACGCTGGGTTGGTCGCCAACATAGACGGATAGCCGGT
>NZ_JBJDPC010000005.1:2500-5572 GCF_044901345.1 Qipengyuania sp. NPDC077563
TTTCGATTGTTTTCGGACGATCGGAAAGAGGTGGATAGGGTATCACCAGACTGAATACATAGGTTTGGTGAAGCGAACCCGGGGAACTGAAACATCTCAGTACCTGGAGGAAAAGACATCAACAGAGATTCCCGTAGTAGTGGCGAGCGAACCGGGACCAGGCCAATGCTTCTTCGTTAATTAGCAAAACACTTTGGAAAGAGTGGCCATAGTGGGTGACAGCCCCGTATGCGAAAGTGAGCGAAGAAGATTCGAGTAGGGCGGGACACGTGAAATCCTGTCTGAACATGGGGGGACCACCCTCCAAGCCTAAATACTCGCACATGACCGATAGCGAACACAGTACCGTGAGGGAAAGGTGAAAAGCACCCCGATTAGGGGAGTGAAACAGTACCTGAAACCGGATGCTTACAAGCAGTTGGAGCCCCATAGGGGGTGACAGCGTACCTCTTGCATAATGGGTCAGTGACTTAATCTACCATGCAAGCTTAAGCCGTTAGGTGTAGGCGCAGCGAAAGCGAGTCTGAATAGGGCGACTGAGTATGATGGATTAGACCCGAACCCCGGCGATCTAGGCATGGCCAGGTTGAAGGTGCGGTAACACGCACTGGAGGACCGAACCGGTGAATGTTGAAAAATTCTCGGATGAGCTGTGTTTAGGGGTGAAAGGCCAATCAAGCCGGGAAATAGCTGGTTCTCCGCGAAATCTATTGAGGTAGAGCGTCGGATGTATGCCGATGGGGGTAGAGCACTGGATGGGCTAGGGCTGCGCGAGCGGTACCAAACCTAACCAAACTCCGAATACCATCGAGTCTTATCCGGCAGACAGACGGCGGGTGCTAAGGTCCGTCGTCAAAAGGGAAACAGCCCTAACCTACAGCTAAGGTCCCCAAGTCATATCTAAGTGGGAAAGCATGTGGGAATCCCAAAACAACCAGGAGGTTGGCTTAGAAGCAGCCATCCTTTAAAGAAAGCGTAACAGCTCACTGGTCTAAACAAGGGTTCCTGCGGCGAAGATGTAACGGGGCTAAAGATATGCACCGAAGCTTAGGGTTCAGAATTCATTCTGAGCGGTAGCGGAGCGTTCCGTAAGCGAGCGAAGGAGAAGGGTAACCGACTCTGGACGTATCGGAAGTGCGAATGCTGACATGAGTAGCGACAAACAGGGTGAGATGCCCTGTCGCCGAAAGACCAAGGGTTCCTGCGCAACGCTAATCGGCGCAGGGTTAGCCGGCCCCTAAGACGAGCCCGAAGGGGGTAGTCGATGGGAACCACGTAAATATTCGTGGGCCTGAAGATGTGTGACGGATGGCGGAAGTTGTTCTCTCTTATTGGATTGAGAGGGCAGCCAAGTTGTTCCAGGAAATAGCCTCTTCACTATAGACCGTACCCGAAACCGACACAGGTGGTCAGGTAGAGTATACCAAGGCGCTTGAGAGAAGTATCCTGAAGGAACTCGGCAAATTGCCTCCGTACCTTCGGAAGAAGGAGGCCCTGGATCGACGCAAGTCTTTTCAGGGGGCACAGGCCAGGGGGTAGCGACTGTTTAGCAAAAACACAGCACTCTGCTAAGTCGGCTTCAAGACGACGTATAGGGTGTGACGCCTGCCCGGTGCTGGAAGGTTAAGAGGAGGAGTGCAAGCTCCGAATTGAAGCCCCAGTAAACGGCGGCCGTAACTATAACGGTCCTAAGGTAGCGAAATTCCTTGTCGGGTAAGTTCCGACCTGCACGAATGGCGTAACGACTTCCCCACTGTCTCCAGGATATGCTCAGCGAAATTGAATTCTCCGTGAAGATGCGGAGTACCCGCGGTTAGACGGAAAGACCCCGTGCACCTTTACTGCAGCTTCAGAGTGGCATTAGGAAAGAGTTGTGTAGCATAGGTGGGAGGCTTTGAAGCGAGAGCGCCAGTTCTCGTGGAGCCATAGGTGAAATACCACCCTGCTGTTTTCTGATGTCTAACCAGCTACCGTTATCCGGTAGTGGGACCCTCTGTGGCGGGTAGTTTGACTGGGGCGGTCGCCTCCTAAAGAGTAACGGAGGCGCGCGATGGTAGGCTCAGGACGGTTGGAAACCGTCTGCAAGAGTGCAATGGCATAAGCCTGCCTGACTGCGAGACTGACGAGTCGAGCAGAGACGAAAGTCGGTCATAGTGATCCGGTGGTCCCTCGTGGAAGGGCCATCGCTCAACGGATAAAAGGTACGCCGGGGATAACAGGCTGATGATTCCCAAGAGCTCATATCGACGGAATCGTTTGGCACCTCGATGTCGGCTCATCACATCCTGGGGCTGGAGCAGGTCCCAAGGGTTTGGCTGTTCGCCAATTAAAGTGGTACGTGAGCTGGGTTCAGAACGTCGCGAGACAGTTTGGTCCCTATCTGCCGTGGGCGTCGATACTTGAAAGGAGTTGCCCCTAGTACGAGAGGACCGGGGTGAACGTACCTCTGGTGTACCTGTCATCCTGCCAAGGGTGCCGCAGGGTAGCTATGTACGGACGGGATAACCGCTGAAAGCATCTAAGCGGGAAGCCTCCCTTAAGATAAGGTATCTTCGAACCGTCGTAGACCACGACGTTGATAGGCCGGGTGTGGAAGCGCAGTAATGCGTGTAGCTAACCGGTCCTAATAGTTCTTTTCGCGCTTGTAGGATCCATACCATCAACGACAGCCCTGTGGCCTAGTTGAAGGTGGAGGAAACTCTGGCCGGATAAACGCCCAGTATCGCATCGATTTAAACCCATGTCCGCCAGCTCTATTGCTTGGTGACCTTAGCGTCCGTGACCCACCCGATCCCATCTCGAACTCGGCCGTGAAACCGGACAGCGCCGATGGTACTAGTGCTCAAGCACTGGAAGAGTAGGTCGTCGCCAGGCATTAAAGCCGGCGGGCATCGGGACATAAACCCATTCACAGTTTCAAAAAACGCCGCTGCCGGGGCATCCCCGAGCGGCGGCTTTTTCGTCTCTGGACCAAACGTCCAAAGACAACGGTACCGCGGGGTGGAGCAGTCCGGTAGCTCGTCAGGCTCATAACCTGAAGGTCGTTGGTTCAAATCCAACCCCCGCAACCAA
>NZ_JBJDPC010000006.1:0-2848 GCF_044901345.1 Qipengyuania sp. NPDC077563
CGCTGGTCACGTTTCGACGCAGGCGATCCCACCACTTCTCGCGCCAGCTGCGCTCATCGTCCGATCGATTGAGCACGAGCCGCGCGATCGCGGGCAGGACGAAGAGCGTGAGCGCGGTCGCGGTAATCAATCCGCCGATCACGACAGTGGCGAGCGGACGCTGGACTTCCGCGCCCGTGCCGGTCGCAAGGGCCATCGGCACGAAGCCGAGCGAGGCCACCAAGGCTGTCATCAGCACCGGTCGCAGCCTCGCCAGTGCGCCATCGGAGATCGCCTCATCGAGAGGCATTCCCTTGTCGAGGCGCTGGCGTATCGCGGTCATCATCACGAGCCCGTTCAATACCGCGACGCCCGATAGGGCGATGAACCCCACTGCGGCCGACACCGAGAACGGCATCCCCCGTAGGGCAAGCGCGAAGACCCCGCCTGCCAGCGCCATCGGGATCGCGCTGAACACCGCCAGCGCTGGCACCCATCCGCCGAGCGCCATGAACAGGAGCAGCAGCACCAGCGCGAAGCAGACCGGAACGACGAGGGCGAGCCTTGCCTGCGCGGCCTGGAGGTTCTGGTATTGTCCGCCCCATTCGATGAAGGAGGCGGCCGGCAATCCGACGTTCTCGGAGACGCCTGCCCGGGCCTCCTCGACAAACGAGCCGAGATCGCGCTCGCGCACGTTCGCCGACACGATCACCAGTCGGCGACCCTGCTCCCGGCGAACCTCCGCGAGACCATCGACCACCTGGAAATCCGCCAATGTGCGAAGCGGAACCGTGACCCCGCTTTCGAGGACTATGGGAAGAGCTCCGAGCTGATCGAAATCGTCCCGGGTCGCATCCTCGAGCCGCACGACGACATCGAACCGGCGGTCACCCTCGAATACCAGCCCCGCTGGCCGACCACCCAGCGCGATGGCAACGGATTGCGCGACCTCCTCCACGGTCAGACCGTATCGGGCGATCGTCGGACGATCGAAGGCAATGTCGAGCGTGGGAAAGCCAGTGACCTGCTGGACCTTGACGTCTGCAGCACCCTCGACGCCGCGCAGCACCTCGGCCACTTCTCCGGCTGACCGGGTCAGCGCGGTCAGGTCGTCTCCGTAGAGCTTGACCGCCACGTCGCCGCGAACACCCGCGATCAGCTCGTTGAAGCGCAGTTCGATGGGTTGGCTGAACTCGTAGAGGTTGCCCACCAGACCGCCGAGCGACTCCTCCATCTGTGCAACGAGTTCGTCCTTCGACAGGTCGGGATCGGGCCACTCTTCGCGTGGCTTCAGGATCACGTAGGCGTCGGACGCGTTCGGCGGCATCGGATCACTCGCGACCTCGGCCGTGCCGGTGCGCGAGAAGACCAGCTCCACCTGCGGGAAGGTCTCGAGCCTGTCCTCCACCTGTCTCTGCATGGCGAGCGAGCGCTCGAGCGAAGTCGACGGTATCCGCAGCGACTGAACCGCGATGTCGCGCTCATCCAGCTGCGGTGTGAACTCACTGCCGAGAAGGGTGAACACGAAAGCCGCTACGGCGAAGAGTCCGGCGCCCGCACCGATCACCGGCCAGGGACGTGCGATGGCGCGGCGCACTGCCGGGCCATAGCGTTCCTTCGCCATCCGAACGGGCTTGACCTCCTTCTCGGTCAGCTTGCGATTGAGGAGCACCGCGATCATCGCCGGCACGAAGGTCAGGGACAGCACGAAGGCGGAGGCGAGTGCCAGCATGACCGTGATGGCCATTGGCGAGAACGTCTTGCCCTCGACCCCCGTGAAGGTGAGAAGCGGCGCATAGACCAAGAGGATGATCGCCTGACCGTAGACGGTCGGCTTGATCATCTCCTGTGCAGCCAGCCGTGTCTCCGTCAGCCGTTCGCCGAGGCTGAGCAATCTATCTTCACGGTGCTGCCTGGCGGCGAGCCGCGCGACGCTGTTCTCGACGATGATAACGGCGCCATCGACGATAAGCCCGAAGTCCAGTGCCCCGAGGCTCATCAGGTTGCCGGAGACTCCAAGCCTGTTCATTCCCACGGCGGCCATCAGCATGGATATCGGAATGACCAATGCGGCGATGATCGCAGCACGGATATTGCCGAGCATCAGGAACAGGACTGCGATCACCAGAAGCGCGCCCTCGACGAGGTTCTTCTCCACCGTCGCGATGGTCGCATCGACCAGCGACGAGCGGTTGTAGACGATCTCGGCGACCACTCCGGCAGGGAGCGAGGCGCGGACTTCTTCCAGTCGCTCGGCCGAGGCGGCAGCCACTGTGCGGCTGTTCTCGCCACTGCGCATCAGGACCGTGCCAACGACCGCCTCCTCGCCATTGAGCGAGGCAGCACCGGTTCGCAGATCGCCGCCGATGCGCACCGAGGCGACATCCCCGATCCGGATCGGCACGCCCTCGCGGGTCGCGACCACCGCCTGTTCGATGTCCTGTGTGCCCCCAAGCCGCGCATCGACGCGGACGAGCAGAGCCTCCCCGGCACGATCGACGAAGTTGGCACCTTCGGCGAGGTTCGCCGCTTCCAGGGCCTCGATCAGGGAGTCGAACGACAGGCCGTAGCCGGTGAGACGAGCAGGATCGGGCTGGACGAGAAACTGCTTCTCATAGCCGCCGATCGAGTCCACGCCCGCCACCCCGTCGATGGAGCGCATGAGCGGAGCAACGACCCAGTCCTGCACCGTGCGAAGATAGGCTGCCTTGGCGACTTCGGTGTCGAGGCGATCGCCGCGTTCGGTGATGAAGCTCCCGTCCGGCTGCCACCCTGTTCGACCACCCTTGGGCGCATCGCGACCTCCCGGATACTCGTATTCGATCGTATACATGAGCACTTCGCCCAGGCCGGTCGAGATCGGTCCCAT